>CAZPMU010000010.1:51871-67623 GCA_964587795.1 uncultured Dehalococcoidia bacterium
CGTGGATGCCCTGGAACCCGGCCTTCATTTCCTGGGGAAACCGGTTGGTGGCCTCAGTAAGCTTGCCGATGCGATAAATGGCGGTCGCGGCAAGCCCAATGGCAGCAATTATGACGGCAACCAGGGCGGCGGCGGCTGTAATCTGAACCGGGTCCATAGGAAGTATTCTCCCTGCACTTGTACTTTCCCCAAAATTCTACAGCAACGGGACATAACTTGGCATTACCTAGTGATGCGAGGCATAGCGCCTACCATCTTATGGCATCCTGGCCCACGGTAGCCGCTAAATCCAACAATCCCAGTTCCGCCAGTTTGTCCTCCGGAATCATCCCGTCAACCGTCCAGCCGCGGGCCTGGTAGTAACCGGCAATCATGAAGTCCAGTTCTTCCCTGGTGAGGCCCACGCCCGCGGCTACGCCGGTGGGGAGCGGTTCTTCCAGGGTACGCTGGGGCAGGGTATCGTCGGCGCGGGTCCAGCCTTCGCGGAGGTTGAATAGCTTCTTGAGGTTGGAGATGCGCTCGCCGCACCGCCGCAGGTCATCGGCGGTCATTTCCCAGCCCGTAACCATGGAGTAGACCCGGGCCGATTCTTCGTAGAAGTCGCCGAAGGCTTTGCGGAGGAACTTGCACCAGATAAGGGAGTCCAGGACCGCCTCGAAGTCCTCGCTGTCCACCGCGATGCGTCCCCGGGTATCGTCCACCGCCAGGCGGTCAACCCGGTCGGAAAAGTCGGCCTCGTAGGCGGAGGAGCGGTTGTGGCAGGCGCCCCGGGGTGTAGTCGCCAAACCCAGGGCCATGGTCTTGAGGCTGCGGGGTTCGTAGCCGGGCATCTCCAGGCCCTTGACCTGCATGGCCCAGGCCTCCGAACCTTGCCCCACCATTACGGCGGCAGCGCGGCTGCCTTCGGCCAGCAAGTTGCCAATGCCCCGGCGGTATGCAATATCCTCCAGCGTCTGCAGCAGGGCATCGCCGTTGCCGAAACGCAAATCCACCCCGCCCGTGTCTTCGACGGTCAGGATTCCCCGCTCAAAACACTCCATCGCCCAGGCCACGGTAGCGCCGGCGCTGATAGTGTCCATTCCCAGGTCGTCGCAGATGGCGGCGGCCTGAATAACCACATCCGGGTCGGAAACGCCGCACAGGGGCCCCAGGGCAAACAGGCTTTCGTACTCCATACGGACGCCACCCCTGTCCTTCCTGTCGCCCTTATGACGGGACACCAGGATTCGCTCGCAGCCGATGGTGCAGTTGGCGCAGCCGGTGTTGCGCTGCAGGTGGGTGCGCTGCAGTTCTTCGCCGCTAACCTGTTCCGCCCCTTCGAAGGTGGACTCGCGGAAATTGCGGGTGGGCAAGGTTCCCAGGCGGTTGAAGACGGCGACGTTGGCAATGGTGCCCAGGTTGCGGTACTTCTCGGTGGCGGCGCCCAGGCTGCGGCGGCTCAGGTCCCTGCCGTAGCTGCGGACGGCTTCGGGCTGGGCCACTTCCACCGGCAGGTGGCCCCGCAGCGCCACGGCCAGCAGGTTCCTGGAGCCCATCACCGCGCCCAGCCCGCACCGTCCCGCCTGCCTGCCCCCGTCGTTGCTGATGGAGGCGAACTTCACCTGGGCCTCTCCCGCCGGACCGATGCAGGCCACACGGTAACGGCGGTCGCCCAGCCGCTCCTTAACGGCCTCTTCCTTGGCAGATGCCCCGAGCCCGGCCAGGTCTGCGGCGTCTTCAAGCCGGACGCTGACCCGGTCGGGTTCCAGGGCATCGCCTTCAATACGTAGAAGGGTCGGCCTGCCAGCGCGGCCAACTATGATGAGAGCATCGCCACAGCACTTCTTCAGCTCGGTGGCCAGATGGCTGGAGGAAAGGGAATCGGCAATGAAACCGGTGAGGGGCGACTTGGTGAGGACGGCAAACTTGCTGGAGGTGGTAAGGCGGGTGCCCACCAGCGGGCTGCCCACGAAGAGCAGGGGATTATCCGGCCCCAGCGGGTCCACCCCCGGGGGACAGTAGCGGTAAAGAAGGTAAGTCCCCAGCCCGATGCCACCGATGAACTGGCGCAGGACATCGCTGCCGATGGCATCCCAGCGGTGGGTGCGGGCGGTCAGGTCAACTATCAGGGCCTTGCCGTGGTAACCGTACATTATCAATTACGAACCAGGAATTAAGAATTGGGCTGGGTTGTGATGTTGGCTTGCCTTGCCCGAAGGGATGCGGTTCGGTCGATTTTGAGATACCGGCCTCCGCGGGAAGCAACAGTCCCGTGATTTTCCTAAGGAACCTCTGATCAATTCCATGTCACCCCGCCGGTAGCCGGAATCTCTGGCAAATGGGTAACGTATCAGCTATGGATTTGCGCTGTCACCCCCATCCTAACCTTCCCCCGTCGAGTGGGAAGGGACTTATACAGCGCTTCCCTGATGGTTCCTGCTGACTTAGCCCCCGGCCTGGCTGGAAATCAGGAGCAGGGAATCGCCGTTGGCCAGGGAGAAGTCGCCGTCACCCAGGAAGTTCAGGCCATTCAGGTTGAAGACGTAACCGTCTTCCAGGTCGGTCAGGTCCTCCTTCAGGCCGTGGCCCAGCAGGGCGGGGCACTGCTCGGCCAGGGCGGCTACCAGTTTGCCCCGGTTGGCGGGATGGGGGACCGCCAGTTCCACCGCCGTCCTTCCGCTGTGGATGCGGGGAGTGCCGAAGAGTTCGACTTTGACATTGACCGTTGCCGCCGTCCCGTTCATTGAGCTACCGCCGCCAGCGCGTGGGCGCGGGCCAGGTCTTCGGGCGAGTTTACGTTGAAGAAGCTGAGAAGGTCGGGGTCAAACTGGCGGACCTCCCCTTCTTCCAGGTACCGGACCCGGACTTCGTCAAAGAAGCCGGAAATCTTCAGGTCGCCGGCCTGGAGCCTGGCTTCAATGTGGGGCAGGCAGGCCCGGGAGTACAAAGCGTGGGTGGGTTCGGGAAAGTCCCCCGGCTGGGGCACCACCGCATCGCAATCGCCGCGCTGGGCCAGCATATATTCCAGCAACCGCGGATTCAGGAAGGGCATATCGCAGGCCACCACCAGGCCCCAGTTGTTGGCAGCGGCGGAAAGGCCGGAAAATATACCACCCAGGGAGCCACCGTCCGGGTAGATGTCCACGGCCACTCGGTGGTCGGCGTCCAGGGGAAGGGCCTTCCCGCGGGCGGAGTCGGCCACCACCACCACTATTTCGCCGGTTAGCGGGGCCACCCTGTCAATCGCCCGCCGGATGAGGGGCTGACCGCCGAAGAGTTCCACCGCCTTGTCCCGTCCCAAACGGCGGCTGCGTCCACCGGCCAGGATGATGCCGGAAACGGGGGTTCCCTCTATGTCACTGGCGACGTGTTCCACAATCTATCCTGAAATGGCCCTGCGCTTTCTGTGGGATACCTGGCTTGAGTATAGCATAGGGCGCATCCAGCCCTGTAACGGTGGCGAAAATGGGTTGGGCGATCGCATTCTTGTTTTGGAGTCCTGTATTGCTGTTTATTTGCGAGGGTGGATTTAACACAGAGACGCAGAGACACAGAGACCGCGGAGGTTCACAGAGTGACTCTGTGAACCTGTGGGGTATCTGCTCCCCTGCGGTAAACGAAGCGTTGGCACAGTAACACGATACCGGAGCGCTCCGAACAAAGTGTGGTTGCCCCGACTGACAGTTCGCCGCTTGACGGGCTGGATTGCCCCTGATTAGCGTTAATTGTATCGGGACCGACCCGGGATTCGGGTCGGTCTTCGTTTTTGGTCTAACAACTGGTCAATGGAGGTCCACATTTGCTTTGTCGTCGTTGTAAATCCGACCGGCTCATCCGGCTGCAAATCATCAACCCTGCGGACAACCCCGTCTTCCGGTGCAGGGAGTGCAGCTTTCTCTTCAGTCCGGGGAGGTCGTCCGCCGCGCCGCAGGAAGGCCGCCCTGCTCCCACTCCGGGCATTGCCCCCGGCAGTCCGCGCCTGCCAGCCGGGGAGGGTAATTGAAAACCGCGGAAGGAATATCAAAGACTTTGCTGTGGGAAGCGGTACGCTGGAGCGCCGACAACGGCTGTCTGGCCATCGTCAAAGCCGACAAACCCGACTCGTCGCCCGTGGAGTTCGCGGGACAGGTGCTGGGAGTGGAGCTTTGGGAGAAGCAGCGGGAACTGTTGTCGGCGTTGCCCGTCCACCACCGCGTCGCGGTCAAGTCGGGCAACGGGCTGGGCAAGGGCTTCAGCGCGGCGGTGGCGGTACTGTGGTTCCTGTACACCCACAACCCTGCCATTGTGCTGAGTACCGCGCCCACCTTCCGCCAGGTGCGGTACATACTGTGGCGGCAGATTCACAGCCTGTACCGCCGCGCTCCGGAGACCCTGGGTGGCAGGCTCCTGGATACCCGCTGGGAACTGGACGACGACCGGTACGCCCTGGGTCTGTCGGCCGACGGCCCCGACCAATTCCAGGGGTTCCACAGCCCCAATATGCTCATCGTGGTGGACGAGGCCGAGGGAGTGAGCGACAACATCTACGAGGCCATCGAGGCGGTAATGACGTCTGCCGACCCCCGGCTGCTGCTCATCGGCAACCCCACCACCACTTCGGGTATGTTCCGTCGCGCCTTCCACGAAGAACGGCAGATTTACCACTGCATCACCATTTCCGCGCTGGATAGTCCCAACTTTAAGGGCGACGGCGTGGTTGTCCCCGGTCTGGTTACTCCCCGCTGGGCGGAGGAGCGGCGGCAGATATGGGGCGAAGACAATCCCCTGTACCGGGCCCGGGTGCTGGGCGAGTTTCCTGACCAGACCGAGGATGCGCTGATCCGCCTGTCCCACGTGGAGGCCGCCGTGGAGCGGTGGCGCAGGCTGCAACTGGAGCAGGCAAACGGTTCCAACACGCCACCACCGTCCCATTGGGAACCGGAAGGTGAGGTTGTCCTGGCCGTGGATGTGGCCCGCTACGGCTCGGACCACAGCGTCATCCTGCGGCGGCAGGGGCAACGGGTGGACGAGATTCGCACCTTCAACGGCCTGGACACGATGCAGCTGGCAGGCTGGGTGGCCGCCGCCATCCGCGAGTTCCAGCCCCTGCGCACCTGCATCGACGAGGTGGGTGTGGGCGCCGGCGTGGTGGACCGGCTGCGGGAGCAGGGTTACGGCGTACGGGGAATCAACGTGGCCCAGGCCGCCCGCCAGAAGGATGTGTTCGCCAACCTGCGGGCCGAGGGCTACTGGCAGCTGCGGGAACTGTTCGCCGCCGGTGAGATTGCCATTCCGCCGGACCAGCAACTGGTGGGAGAACTGGTGAGCCTGCGCTACAACCACGACAGCCGGGGAAGGGTGCTGCTGGAACGGAAAGAGGATATGCGGAAGCGGGGTATGCCGTCGCCGGACCGGGCAGACGCCCTGATGCTGGCCTTCCTGGACCCGCCCAGCCGCCCCCGAGTTTGGATATGAATAAACATGGATGGGCAGGATACACAGGATGTTCTGTAGCGACTGAACGCTGTAACAACCATTCCTTCGGCAAGCTCAGGTCAGGCTCTGACTTTCCCCCGTCAAGGGGACAGGGACATTCAGGGAGACTCAAAAATTCCTGTACATCCTGTCTATCCATATCCGAATAATACGAGGAGGAAACAGGTAATGAGAATAGGGGATAGCAAGCTGGCGCGCCTGGTAGGGCTGGGCGGCCTGGGACAGAACCAAAACGGCCGGAACAGCCGCATCGTGCGACGGGCGAACCGGTCCGCCGCAGACCTGGACCCGCTGGTCGAGGCGGTGGGCGCCGGTGGGGGCTGGGCCAATCCGGAATACGGGGCATACTACACTACATCGGTTCCCGTTTACGCCGCCATAAAGCTGCGGGCCGACGCGGTGAGCCGACCCATGGTGCGACTGTACCGCAGCGGGCCGGAGGGTTCCAACCTGCCGGTGGCGCCCAGCCATCCAGTCCGCCAACTGCTGGAGCGGGTGAATCCCTGGCACACCCGGGGCGATTTATGGCAGGCCACGGAGATTTACCTGAACCTGTGGGGCCAGGCCTTCTGGGCGCTGGAACGGGACGAAGGGGGACGGCGGGAAATCTGGCCTCTGCGGCCCGACCGGGTAACAGTCCTGCCCGACCGGCGCAATTACGTGCGGGGCTTCGTGTACCGGAGACGGGGCGGCCAGCCGGTGGCCTATACGCCGGACGAAATGGTGTGGCTGCGCTACTTCAATCCCCTTGAGGAGTACGCCGGACTGTCGCCCCTGGCGCCGGCCCGTATGTCGGTGGAAATGGGCGGCGACGGCCTGCGCTTCAACCGCAACTTTCTCCGCAACTCGGCCCAGCCAGATTTCGTCCTGCTGACCGACGCTCAGCTGACGGATTCGGAGGTGGAGGACTTCTACAACCGCTGGGAGGCCCGCTACCGTGGGCCGCAGAACGCCCGTCGTCCCGCCATCGCCAACTTCATCCGCGACATCCGCACCCTGGGATTGAGCCATAGGGATATGGACTTCATCCGGGGCCTGCGCTGGAGCCTGGAAGAGGTCAGCCGCGCCTACGGCGTCCCCAAGCCCCTGCTGGCCGACCTGGAGCGGGCCACCTTCGCCAACATCAACGCTGCCGAGCGCATCTTCTGGCGCAATACCATCGTGCCGGAACTCCGCTTCCTGGAAGAGCACCTGAACCGGATGCTGCTGCCCAGGCTGGGCTACCCCGACCTAGCCCTGGAGTTCGACCTCAGTTCCATTGAGGCGATGCAGGAAGACGAGAACACCCGGGTGGCCCGCCAGATGCAACTCCTGGACCGGGGGGTGTTAACCATTAACGAGGTGCGGCGCCAGCACAGCCTGCCGGAGGTGCCCTGGGGGAACGAACCCGCACGATGACAGGCAGGCTTTTAGCCCCAGCTTTAGCCGCTGCCGTCTCCTGCCCTGTTTTAGCCCTGGTCAATTGCGCCCGATCCCGAACCCTGGGATCGGGCTTGCACTTTTATGTTGACCTGCTTTCACTACGCGGAAAACAGAATGTGGGTTTTTCCTGACATCCCTCATCTGTCCAGTCGAAGCATAGACATAGTTTATATATTGACTCTCATATATTGCCCTGAAATAATAAATACAGGGAGGTTTTGACAGCGGGCCAGCAGTCCGGAATCACGGCGTTCGCCAACTGGACAGAAAGTAGAGTGGCCCGCGCACCGGAGATCCCAAGCAGGTATGGCTACTGGATCTCGTGTCGTAAAGACCGACAGTGAGCGGCTGCTGAGCAAGTCCATACATCTGGATAAGAACCGGCGAAAGTCTCAAACGGCTACGGTATTTTGCAGGCAGTTCAACATCAATGGCAGACATAGTGAACATTTTATGAAGAAGTAAGCTTGTATTTATCCATTGCAATACAAGGCGTTGCCAAAAAACAAAATGCGGGTAATATAGTGGGGCACCTGACCGTCCGAAGCCATCCCGCAAAAAACCTTCAACTCAGCTATGGGATGGTGTGAATCAACCGTAATGGACGAAGAATAGCAGGAACAGCTGAAGTGCCTGGCTGTTGGGAATTCCTGCGGGTAGAAATGAACACCACCCGGGCAGGCAGTCTTCACAGTCCCGAGGTACCAGGATGAGCGGCAGGCGGAATGACTCGACAAGGGTGAGTGTTTTGCGTGATTTTGAGAGTTATTTGGCGGCGCTGAAGGAGCGCCTGGGTATTGGCCCCGCGGAGGCTCAGGAGGTTATTGACGAACTGGAATGCCACCTGCTGGACAAGGCTTCCGACCTGGAATCCCAGGGGGTGAGCCTGGGCGAGGCCCGCGAACTGGCGATGGAGCACCTGGGCGACCCGGAGGATATATCCAGGCGAATGCGGCTGGTCTATGGTTACGCGGGCTGGCGGGACATTCTGCTGGCCGTCGCCCCCCACCTGATGATGGCCAGCCTGTTCCTGGTGAACGCCTGCTGCAACTACTTCCTCATAGCCATTTTCCTGGGAATCGTTACCTGCGTAAGCTGGATGAACTGGCGCCACGGCAACCCCAGCAAGTGGTCATATTCATGGCTGGGCTATGCCGTGGCCGCACCGGTGGTGTCCCTGGTTCTAGCAACCCACGCCGTCGGGTACGGCGCCTGGTCACTGGTGGAGCAGCGGAACATCCTGATATTTGACCCCAAGGTAATACTGCTCATTGGCTGCGCCCCCTTTGCCATGTACTACGTTCTGAAGGTGGCCCACGAAATGGTGAAGCGGGACTGGCTGTGGGTGTCCTTTGCGTCCCTGCCGCTTCCCATATTCGGTTCATGGGCGCTTTTCGTCCACTCTTACGAGTTATACCGGGGCGTGCACATCGAAATGCTGGGTCCGAGGGACTACTCAACCATGGGAATCTTCCTCGCCCTGGCCCTGACGACAGTCCTGTACCTGAAGCTTGGCAAGAGGACTTACAAGGTAGCGCTGCTGGCCCTGGGAGCGGGATCGCTGGGAATAATTGCTTCCATTAATTTACCAGCGGGCTTCCAGTTGCCCAATATCGTGATGATTTCCCTGGCCTACGCGGCCCTGTTTACCATTCCGATATTGTGGAAGGCGGCAATCAACCGCCACCAGTTGATCCAGCGGCCGGTGCTCTAGCAGACGCCACATCCGGGCAGAGCCTGGACCGGGCCAGCCATCATCGGCCGCCACCACAACAGTCGTCACCCAGGGGACCGCTCGCATACCAGATGTCCCCCACTGAGAAGAAGAAATTTTATTGAGTCTCCACTGGACATAAAGCGAGCTATAATATAGATTTATTTACGACTATTGCCGCTGAACGCCGGTGGGAACCTTAATGGATTAGAGAGATTATGAGCCAACAGGAAATGCTCAAGGGAAATACGGAGACTCTGTTATTGTCTCTTCTCCTGCTAGAGCCAATGTACGGTTACCAGATAGTCAGGGAGATCAATTCGCGGAGCAGCGGCTATTTTGATTTCAAGGAAGGTACCCTTTATCCCGCACTGCACCGGATGGAGCGGGAAGGCCTGATAGAGGGACGGTGGCAGAATACCCCGGGCGGAATGCGCCGTCGCTACTATTACATAACCCTTAAGGGCCGTTTCGTCCTGTCTGACCGCCAGGCGGAATGGCAGAGATTCAGTCGAGCGATGAACTCCGTTATTGCCCGGTCATCGGTCCAGCCAGAGGGATAAGGAAGTAATCCGAGGGCGACAAGAAGTGGTTAATTCTCAGAAATATGATTATGTAGGGGTACTGTCCAGTCACATCCGTCTTCGCCCAGGCAAGAAGGACGAGGTGATTCGCGAAATCGAAGACCACCTGGAAGATAAGGCTTCCGACCTGGCCGAGAGCGGTGTGCGTCGAGAAGCGGCAAAACGCCTGGCCTTGCAGCAAATGGGGGACCCCGTTGCCCTGGCCAGGCAGATCCAGGAGGTCCACACCTCTGTTGGCCTGAAGGAACTGGGGCTGGCGGTAGTGCCCCATTTCCTGGTTGTGGGACTCGTCGTTTTCAACCTTTGCGACAGCATCCTGGCGGTGGCGGCGACCCTGGCCCTGATTGGCGGTGTTACCTGGCTGAACTGGCGGCACGCCAATCCCAGCATCTGGTCTTACCCCTGGCTGGGCTTCAGCCTGGCCGCTCCGGCGATCTTCCTGTTGATGCTGGTAATCGGGCCGGAGAAGTCTGTGCATAGCGTGTTGCTGGGCAACGGGTACCCGGTCAGCATATCCCTGATTCTGCTTTTCTGGGGTTATCTGGCCGTTGCCTTTTGGGTAATGGTGCGGGTCGTGTACCGCGTGGTGGGTTACGACTGGCTGCTGGTTGCCATCTCAGGCATCCCGGTTCCCTTGCTGACAGCCTGGGTGCTGGTTGCGCAGTGGCTGGACCCCTCCTGGCAGACGCCGCTGGCGCTTGCCGGCGTCCCCGGGGTACTGTGGATTCTGGTGTTCCTGTCTGTCGCCGCGATTACGGCAGCGTTCCTCAAGTTTGGGCGGCGCCACGTAAAAGTGGGACACCTGCTCATATCAACGTCTGTTGCGGTGACCGTTGCCTACTCAATTCTGCTGGTTAACTACCACCTGGTGCCGGTACGTCTGGCGGCTGTCGGGTTGATTGCCCTGCTGTTGGCCTTTGCCATCAGAAAGCCACTGGCTTCCAGCCTTCGGGTGTTGAACAACGTGCTGCAGACTACCATGCACCTGATGGGCCGGTAACGGGGCAAGGAAAGGCCCCGAGGCCTGATGCGCCGGTAACGGAGCAAGCAAGGACTTTGGGCTTTGCGCAGTCCGCAGGACCGAAGTTTCCGCTATAGGGTTACGGGAGGCCAGCGGCGGGCGCCTGGCCGGGGACAGTTGCATCCGATGCGGGAGGGCCCGATATCAGCGCACAGGCAGACGCCTTGAACAGCCACCCCTCGGGAAATGACAGCCAGGCAGCCTCGGACTTGGATTCCTTGAAGGCTGCCCTGGCTGACGAACTGGACGCTGTAACCCCGGTTCCCGGCGGCGGCGCGCTGGTGGTCCTCTGCGGCCTGCCCGGCACCGGCAAATCCCACTTCGCAGCCGCCCTCGCCGCTCGCATTCCCTGCCTGGTACTAAGCAGCGACCGGCTGCGCAAAATCCTTAAGCCCCAACCCCGTTACACCCGGGAAGAACACGCCCGGGTTTTCCGCGCAGCCCACGCCCTGCTGGAAGGCCTGCTGGCCCAGGGTCATCGGGCGGTTTTTGACGCTACCAACCTGACCGATCGGGCGCGGGAGCCTTTACGCGAAATAGCCGCCAGGGTGGGCGTGCCCCTGCTGCTGGTCCAGTTCGACGCTCCCCCGTCCCTGGTGCGTCAACGGCTGGCCCGCCGGTCGCGGGGCGAAATCGACGACACCTGGTCCGACGCCGACTGGCGCATCTACTGCCGCCTGTACCCGGGACACGAACCGGTAACCGGGCCGCACCTTTTCGTGGACTCGTCGCAGAGCATTGAGCGGGAGTTGGAAAAGCTGGTCAACCTGCTGGGGAATAGGCCGGAAGGCCCACCGGTGCGGGAAGAGAGTACGGGCGGGGGATATCGCCAACCGGGATCCTAAAGCGCCGCTCTCAACCGCTCCACGAGGAAGACAACCCAGTTCTCGACCAGGCCAAAGAACAAGCCGACAACAATCAGGGCAACTACAACGCCGATGAGGCAACCGGCTCCGAAGAGACAGCCCCGCCCCATTTCCCGAATTGGCGCCAATAAGAGATTGAGCATGCGACACCCGGGGCCGGTCTGTTGAATCGCCCTCTGTCGACCATCCCCTTATAGCTATGCTATCATCACGGCAACTACAAATGCACGGTGATAAGTATGGATATTGGAGTATTTGCATCTCTTTCCGCCGAGGCTGTGGATGTGGCGGAGCTGGCCAAGAGAGTTGAGGCGGCGGGGTTCGAGTCCTTCTGGATGCCCGAGCATCCGGTGATGCCGGTACACACCACCAGCAAATACCGAGGCACCCCGGACGGTTCCGTCCCCCCTTATATGTACAACATGGTAGACCCCTACATGGCCCTGTCCCGGGCTTCGGCGGTTACCAGTACCATCAAGCTGGGGACCAGCATCAGCCTTATCCCCGAGCGCAATCCCCTGATACTGGCCAAGGTTATCGCCACCCTCGACCACTATTCCAACGGCCGCTTCATCCTGGGCGTGGGCGCAGGCTGGCACAGGGAAGAGACCACCATTATGGGCGGCAACTTCGACCACCGCTGGACCCAGACCCGGGAGAACATCCAGGCCATGAAGGAGCTGTGGACCAAAGAACAGGCCGAGTTCCACGGCACCTACGTGGATTTCCCGCCCGTGTACTGCGATCCCAAGCCGGTGCAGAAGCCCAACCCGCCGGTGCTGCTGGGCGGCGGCGCCCCCAACCTGTTCCGGCGCATCGTCGGCTGGGCCGACGGCTGGCTGCCCGCAGGAGCTTCCGTGGAGCAGGTGAAGGCCGGCCGCGCCACCCTGGACGAACTGGCCGATGCGGCGGGCCGCGACCCCGCTGGATTCCAGGTTACGGTCTTCAACGTGCCTGGCGACCGGGACACCCTGCAGCAGTACGCGGAGGCTGGCGCCGACCGGGTCATTCTGTCCCTGCCCAACGCCCGGGAAACCGGGGCCCTGGACGAGGTGGACAGGCTAGCCGAAGCCGCCCTTTAGGATTTTCCTCCACCAAGGTCACGCAGATACACGAAGGGAGAGCATTAAGCTCCACGGAGTGATTCCTCTTCCTGGACAATGGACCGTTTTCTCAAGGGGGGGAGCTTTATGGTTACCAAATCCGGAGTAGTAACTGCGGATGAGTTGCTGAATATGCCCGATGACGGGTATCGGTATGAACTGGTGCGAGGTGAATTGAGAAAGATGGCTCCCTCCGGCGCGCGACACTCAGCCATAGGAATGACCGTTGGCCTTTCAGTGGGCAACCACGTTACGGCCAACAGGCTGGGAACGGTTTTCGGCGCGGACGGCGGTTTCCTGCTGGAGAGAGACCCCGACACCGTGCGGGCCCCGGATGTTGGCTTTGTCCGCCGGGAGCGCATGGAGGCGGTGGGCCTGGTGGATGGCTACTGGCCAGGGGCGCCGGACCTGGCGGTGGAGGTTATTTCGCCCAGTGACCTGTACACGGAAGTGGCGGAGAAGGTGGAGGAATGGCTGAAGGCCGGGACCAACATGGTGGTGGTCGTGGACCCCCGGCGGCGGGTGGCTACGGTTCGCCGGCCCGGGCGCGAACCTGTCACGCTCACCGAAGGGGGGGTTCTGGATGGTGATGATGTGGTGCCAGGCTGGCGGATGGCGGTGGGCGACATATTCGGTTAGGAAAGGCCCAGTCAGGCCTGACTGTGCCAGGGTCCTTTGACCGGCCCAGGGAAAACGACGCAGGGGCGGTTCGCGAACCGCCCCTGCGTGCAAAGTAAGATTAACCTACTTTTACCAGTAGTGAGGCTCTTAATGACTACGACCTACTCCGTTATTGGCCAGCCCATTGTTCGCGGCGAGGGACCGGAAAAGGTGTCCGGCCAGTCCGTCTATGCTTCCGACGTTAATCTGCCGGGGATGCTGTGGGGCAAGATTCTGCGCAGTCCCCTGCCCTATGCCCGCATCGTCAGCATCGACACTTCCCGGGCCAAAGCCATGCCGGGCGTCCATGCCGTCATCACCGGCCAGGACATTCCCGACCGGCGGGTGGGCCGCCTGCTGCGGGACTGCCCCGTGCTGTGCCGGGACAATGTGCTGTTCGTGGGCGACAAGGTGGCCGCCGTGGCCGCCGACGACCCGGACATTGCCGAAGAGGCCCTGCTGCTGATTGACGTGGAGTACGAGGACCTGTCACCCGTCTTCGACCCCGAGGAAGCCATGACCGGCGACGCACCCACCCTGCACGAGGGCATGGAATCTTACCCCGGCCTGCCCCAGCCCCCGTCGGGCATCAACAACGTCTTCGCCCACAACGTGTGGGACAAGGGCGACATCGAGCAGGGGTTCGCCGAGTCGGACCTGATCTTCGAGCATACCTTCACAACCCAGCTTCACCACCAGGCATACCTGGAACCCCATGCCTGCGTGGTGGACATTGACGACGACGGCCGTGTCCAGATCTGGGCCTGCAACAAGGGTCCCTTCATGCTGAGGGAGCAGCTTTCCAAGGTATGGGATATGCCCGAAGCCAACATACTGGTCAACCCCACCAACATCGGCGGGGATTTCGGGGGCAAGGGTTCCTTCATGGACATTCCCCTGTGCTACTACCTGGCCCAGGCTTCGGGTCGGCCCGTCAAGATGGTCATGGACTACGTGCAGGAACTGATGGCCGGCAACCCGCGCCATCCCGCCACCATCACCATCAAGACCGGCATGAAAAGCGATGGACGCATCTGGGCGCGCCAGGCCCGCTGCGTCTTCAACAGCGGGGCCTACGGGGCCTTCAAGCCCCGGGTCCACCTGCGGGGCGCCGACCACAGCGGCGGTCCCTACCGAATTCCCAACGTCCACATCGACAGCTACATGGTCTATACCAACAACATCCCCTGCGGCCACATGCGCGCCCCGGCCAAGCCCCAGGTGGCCTTCGCCGTGGAGTCGCACATGGACATGATCGCCCGGGAAATGGGCATGGACCCCTACCAGTTCCGTATGCTCAATGTCCTGCAGGACGGCGACAGCAACCCCGTGGGCGAGGAGTGGGTGAACATCCGCGCCGGAGAGGTGCTGCAGCAGGCCGCCGAGGCCGCAGGCTGGGACCGGCCCAAAGCTCCCAACGTGGGCCGGGGCATTTCCATATCCGACCAGCCGCCCGGTTCCGGCATGTCGTCGGCAGAGGTGAGAATGGACGCCGAGGGCAGGGCCACGCTGCTGATGTCCCTGTGGGACACGGGCACCGGCGCCCACACTGTCCTGCGCCAGATGGTGGCGGAGACCCTGACCATCCCCATCGAGGACGTGGGCGTGGTGATACGGGACACCGACGCCGTGGGGTTCGAGTCGGGCCCCGGCGGCAGCCGTGTCACCTACACCTCCGGCCAGTCCACCGTGGGGGCCGCCGAAGACCTGAAGGAGCAGTTGACCGTCCTGGCCGCCGAGTACATGGGCGCCTCCGCCGATGCCGTTACGCTGGAGGCCGGGCAGTTCCAGGCCAGCGACGAGGGCCGGGCCATGGCCCTGAAGGACGTGGCGGCCCAGGCCGTATCCGCCCTGGGCGATGACCTGACTGCCGAGAAGACCTACACCGCGCCGCCGTCGGAGTACACCTCCTACTGCGCCCAGGTGGCCGAGGTGGAGGTGGACCCGGAGACGGGCGAGGTCAAGGTAACCAGGTTCATCACCGCCCACGACGTGGGAACGGTTCTGAACCCCCTGTTCCACCAGGGCCAGATTGAGGGCGGCGTAATCCAGGGCCTGGGCTATGCCCTGATGGAGGAGATGGAAACGGAAGAGGGCCGCATCGCCAACCTGAGCCTGGGCGACTACAAAATCCCCACCATCAAGGACGTCCCCGAACTGGTAACGGTGCTGGTGGAGGACGGCGGCGGGCCCGCCCCCTTCGAAAGCAAGGGCATCGGCGAAAGCAGCAACACCCCGGTAGCCGCCGCCATAGCCAACGCCGTCCACGACGCCATAGGGGCCCCGGTAATGCAACTGCCGGTAACGGCGGAGCGGGTTTTGCGGGTGATTAAGGGGCGGGGGTAGGAGCATCGAGTTGCTAGGGATTCCATTTGGGGGCTGATGGAGTAGAATCGAGAGTCATACTGATTGCCGAGGTACTCCATGACATTGACCAGCCAGGTAACAGAAATCTTTGACGACTCACGGCAGATGCACGTCCAGGCCCTGGAAAGGCTTGCCCAGGGAGACATACGTGATGCCGCCGAAAAGGCCTGGTGCGCCACCAAGCGGGCCACTATAGCACTGATACTGGCGCGCACCGGACGGGAACCAACCACGACCACGCAGACGTCGGGAGGCTTGCGAGTGCTGGCCAGAAACGACGAGCGCTACCGGTCGCTGCGCCAAAGATATAACACTTGCATTTCTGAATTGCACTCCGGATGCTTCTACGACGGCCACTGCGAGCCGGAGGACCTGATCAGCGAGGTAATCCGGGAAACCGCGCAATACATCCAGGATGCCGAGGATCTGGCGGGGGAAGGGTGATATGCACCTGACCGGGATAAAGCTGGGCGGAGTACCGCCGTTTACGGAGCCGATTAGGCTGAGGTTTGATGAACGTGTGAATGTATTCATTGGGCCGAATGCTTCGGGGAAGAGTAC
>CAZPMU010000011.1:0-1789 GCA_964587795.1 uncultured Dehalococcoidia bacterium
CCGCTGGCCACTCAATCAGGAAGTCAATGCCTGCCTGAACTTGCCGAAGAACCTAAAATCCTTCCCGAAAGCTCGGTTGCGGGTCCGAGGGTTGGTTTGTGGGAGGGAGTTTAGATTCTTCACTCCGTTCAGAATGACAGTCTTGTCAGAGTGACAGTCTTGGCAGTTCTGAACGGCAAGTCGTTAAAGCGCGATTGCCCTGCCGTTCTGACCGTCCTGTCCGATAAGGAAAAACTGCGTGCTATAATTGCCGTTGCCATCCAACGGCTTCATTGGCAGGGCTTCAGGGAACTTTCATGCGTAGATTGGATGCCCGGGTCCCGCTGTACCGCGAACACAGGGAGTGAAGGAATGATTAAGCGCTTTTCCGTTTTGTACGTCGGCCAGATAGACCTGGACAACGTGGGGGCCGACGGTACACCGGCCAACGACCGGCTATATCCCAATGAGAAACTGGTGCAGGCCTACGACCACGCCGTGGCCCTGGCCAAACACCTGGACGAGCTGGGCTTCTACTGCATGTGGACGGCGGAGCACCACTTCCAGCGGGAGGGCTACGAGTGCCTGCCCAACATGACGCTGCTGGGCGTCCACCTGGCCGGGCTGACCAAGCAATTGAAGTTCGGGGCCGCCTTCAACATCGTGCCCATGTGGCATCCCCTGCGCCTGGCTGAGGACTACGCCATGGCGGACATTCTAACGGGCGGCCGCTTGATCTTCGGAGTAGGGCGCGGCTACCACTCCCGGGAAGTGGAGACTTTTGGGGCGCCGGTTATAGACAATGACGCTAACCGGGAGCTTTTTGAAGAGCAGATGGAAATTATCCTGAAGGCCTTTAACGAAGACTCCTTCAGCCACAAGGGCAAGTACTACACCATCCCGCCGGACGTGCCCTACCGGGGCTACCAGGTGGAGGATGTTACGCTGGTGCCCCGTCCCCTGAACCGTCCCGTGGAAATCTGGCAGCCTATCGCCAGCGGCCGAACGCTGGAGTGGATTGCCCAGCGGGGCATCAAGGCCATGGTGGCCCTGTCCGGCGAGGTGCTGGTGGACCGGATGTTCAACTCCTACCACCAGGCCTCCACCGCCGCCGGGCGCGACATTGCCCTGGGGCAGGACATGTGCCTTGGCTTCGGGTTCTGCCTGGACGATACCCAGCAGAAGGCCATTGACCGGGTGCGCCCATATCACGACGAGCGTTACAAGTGGTTCGCGCCCTTTGGCTTTGTCCGGTACACGGACTCCCAGGGGCGGCCCTGGGGGACCCCCGGCGCGCCCACGGGCGTGCCCCGGATTGAGGATGGGGTGCAGCAGAAAGCCTGGTACTGTGGAACGGCCGACGGTTTCGTACCCTTCCTGCAGGAGATTGAGGAGAAATACCCGGGGCTGGAAGACGTTATGCTCCAGTGGCCCGAGGGTATGCCCTGGCTGGAGTTCAAGGACCAGCTTTCCCAGTTTGCCGCCGAGGTTATGCCTGCCTTTACCGGACGGGCGGCCGCGTCGGTGTCGGGTGACAACTGACGCGCTAAAGCAGGGTGGCTTTTCCGGATAAACGGTTGATGTTTGTTGATTCGATTGATGTGTTATTGGCGTAGTTCCTGAGGAATGACAAAGTCCCATTAATCCAAAGGCAATGAACCAAAACGACAATGGACCGGGAACCGGAATACAGCCTGGACTACGTGATAGGTCGGCTGGATGGTGTGCTGGATGCCCTGCAGGAAGTAAAGAACGGCCTGCAGGACCTTTCCCGGCGCATCGACCAGACCAACGAGCGCATCGATAAAAC
>CAZPMU010000011.1:1889-66257 GCA_964587795.1 uncultured Dehalococcoidia bacterium
GCCTGCAGGACCTTTCCCGGCGCATCGACCAGACCAACGAGCGCATCGATAAAACCAACGAGCGCATCGACAAATTGATTCTCGCCCTGGTCGGCATCGGCGGGGCCCTGGTGGTTACGGTAATCGGTGGAATAGTTGGCCTGGGGTGGGCCATCCTGCAGGCGGGGTAACGCGGTCAATTCATCCTTGCCCGGTTCGGTAGAGCTTACCGCTAATGTCGGCCGGTTCGGACGGGGGTGAAATCTCCCGGCTATTATCCAAACACGGTTGAACACTTTCCCTTTCTTACCGAACAGTCAATCGTTTAACCAAAGGGGCGCACCACCCAATGTGGCAGGCTACTGAAGACGTGCTGGCGCCCATCGCCACCGGCGCCGGAATTCTCGGCACCGGGGGCGGCGGCAATCCATACATCGGGCAACTGCGGGCGCGACAGGCCCTGCGCCGTTGGGGTCCCGTCACCGTTCTGGCTCCGGAAGAAGTCCCTGAAGACGCCCGGGTGGTCTGCGTCGGCGGCATCGGGGCGCCCACGGTGGGCATCGAAAAGGTGCGCGACCTGCAGTCTTACCACGCGCTGAGGGCCATAGAAGAATTTACCGGCGAAAAGGCCACCGCCCTGATCTCCAACGAAATCGGAGGCAGCAATTCGGTGGAAGTGATGATCGCCGCCGCCAAGGCAGGCCTCCCCATAGTTGACGCCGACGGGATGGGCCGCGCCTTCCCTGAGTTCCAGATGAAGACCTTTTTCGTCTATGGCGTCCCCTGCTGCCCCATGGCCATCGCCGACGAGAAGGGCAACTCCATCATAATTCGCGAGACCATCACGCCGGCCTGGGCCGAGCGACTGGCCCGGGCCACCACCATCCAGATGGGCTGCGTGGCCTGCTACGCGGTAGCCCCCATGTCCGCCGAGCAGGTGCGGACCACCGCCGTCCCCAACACGCTGTCGCTGGCCCGAGATCTGGGTCTGGCGGTGCAGCGGGCCCAAGATACGGGGGAAGACCCGCTGGCGGCCATCCTGAAAACCTGCCCGGGGCGCACGCTCTTCTCCGGCAAGGTGGTGGACCTGGACCGGCGCACCACCGGCGGCTTTGCCCGGGGCACGGTGGCGATAGATGGACTGGACGATTATGCCGGGTGCCGGATGGTCATTGATTTCCAGAACGAGAACCTGGTTGCCCGGGTGGACGGAGAGATTGTCTGCACCGTGCCGGACCTGATCTGCGCCGTGGCTTCTGACGGCGGCGAACCGGTAACCACGGAGCTTATGCGCTACGGCCTGCGGGTAACCATCGTGGGCTTTCCGGCGCCCGCGCTGTGGACTACGCCCCAGGGTCTGGCGGAGGCAGGGCCGCACCACTTCGGTTACGACACGGAGTACATTCCGCTGCAGGTGGAAGGGGCCTGATGTTCATTGGCGTTGACGTGGGCGGAACCAATACCGACGCCGTCCTGATGGACGGTGATCAGTTGGCCGGCGCGGCCAAGGTGCCCACCACCGCCGACGTAACGTCCGGCATCGTTGGGGCGATTACCGAACTGCGGCGGCAGCTTCCCGGTGGCAACATTGACGCGGTAATGGTGGGTACCACCCACTTCACCAATGCCCTGCTGGAACGGCGGGAACTGGCCCCCACTGCCGTGCTGCGGCTGTGCCTGCCCGCAACCCGGCTGCTGCCGCCCCTGGTGGACTGGCCGGAAGAACTCAGGAAAGCCATAGACGGCCAGACGTGGATGGTTGGCGGCGGCAACGAGTTTGACGGGCGGGAGATTGCCGCCCTGGACCGGGAGGGCATTCGGGAGGCGGTGCGGGACATGGTACGCCGGGGCATCGGGGCCGTGGCCGTCTGCGGGGTTTTCGCGCCCGTTGACCCGCGCCACGAGAACGAAGCGGCGGCCATTGTGCGGGAAGAAGCCCCGGCTCTGCGGGTGTGCCTTTCCCACGAAAACGGGCGCATGGGCCTGCTGGAGCGGGAGAATGCCGCCGCCCTGAACGCCTGCCTGGGAGACGTGGCGCAACGTACCGTGCGGGGAATCTCTGAAGCCCTTAAACGGCTGGACATCAATGCGCCGTTGTTCATGAGCCAGAACGACGGGACGCTGATGGATACGGACTTTGCCGCGCGCTTTCCGGTGCTGACCATTTCTTCCGGGCCCACCAACAGCATGCGGGGCGCGGCCTGGCTGTCGGGCATAGCCGACGGCATCGTGGTGGACGTGGGCGGCACTTCCACCGACGTGGGGGCGCTGGTCAAGGGCTTCCCCCGGGAATCGGCGGTGGCCGTCCACCTGGCCGGCGTCCGTACCAACTTCCGCATCCCCGACATGGTGTCCATCGCCCTGGGCGGCGGAACCGTCGTTACCGCCGACCCGTGGCGCATGGGTCCGGAAAGCGTGGGCTATCGGCTGACGGAAGAAGCCCTGGTCTTCGGCGGCAGCACTCTCACCACCACTGACCTGGCCGTGGCCGGAGGGAGGGCCGACGTGGGAGACCGGAGTCTGGTTAACGAACTGGACCGTACCCTGGTTGAACGGGGGATGGCGGAAATTCGGGACAGGGTTGAGACGGCGGTGGACCGGGTGAAGTTGAGCGGTGAGGACGTGCCGGTGGCGTTGGTGGGCGGTGGCAGCATTCTGCTGGGCGACAGGCTGGCCGGGGCTTCCGAAGTATTGCGGCCCGAACACGCGGGGGTGGCCAACGCCATCGGGGCGGCCATTGCCCAGGTGGGCGGGCAGATGGAACGGGTCTATTCGCTGGAGACGGGAGGCCGGGCCGAGGCCATCGCCGACTGCTCTGCCGGGGCGGTGCAAAGGGCCGTGGCCGCCGGCGCCGAGCAGGCAACCGTGGAAGTGGTGGACGTGGAAGAAGTGCCGCTGACCTACGTCCCCAGCAATGCCACCCTGGTACGGGTACGGGCGGTGGGAAACCTGGCGCTAGTTAACGGCGGGGAGTAGTTTTTCCACGAATGGGCACGAATAGTCACTGATGTATGCAATGGTTTTCGTCCCACGGCAGGTATCCGAGACCTGCATTGCTTTGTAGAATCCCCGGGAAAAGCCCAAGGCAATCGCATTATAGAAAAATGTCATGCTGAGCCCTTCGGCAAGCTCAGGATGACATTGACTTCCAGTTAAAAAACCTTGTGCGGGTTACGTGCACTCATAATGTGATTGCCCTGGGGAAAAGCCTCGTCAGGTGGCGGCGGTGCGCTGGTGCTGGCCGATGTAGCCGATGACCACCTTCTGCAGTTGCCGGTCCCAGTCGAAGGCGATGCGTATGGTGCGGCGGGGGTCGAAGCTGTTGCCCTTGCCGATGTGCTCTCCCAGCCAGATAGCACGCCCGTTGACCCGTGTGGTGTAGGACTCCCGAAACTGGGTCATGGTGGTCTCGTGCTGGCTGGTCTTGTACCACATTCCGCAGGCCTCGCGGCAGGCTTCATCAATGTTGGGTATGGGAAGGTCTCCCAGGTGGGACGTAAAATAGTCGGTGGCCAGCCAGCGCAAGGCGTTCCAGACCTGATCGGGCCATTTGAAGCCGCTTTCCTCGGCCTCCGATTCGGCGTTGAGCTGGAACAATAACTGCCCGGGGTAGCGCTCCTTCGCCAGGGCCACCGCTGCGCCGACGCTGTCCAGCTCGGGGACTTCCTCCGTTTCCTCGGGGTTGTCACGGTAGGCCACCGCCCAGAGCAGGCTCTCCTGGTTGGTGCGACTCTCGTACAGCCGCTGCTCCAGTCTCTTCACCTGGGACTTCAGGCCCTCGTTCTCGTGCTCCAGGTCGTCGTTTTCCTGTTCCAGGTCCTGGTACTCCAATCGCAGCAGCAGGTACTCGTCAATGTCGCACGGGGGTATCGCGGAGAAGAGCCCTGCCGAATCGCCAGCGTCCCTGGCGCCGGCAGTCAGGAAAGTTCCACTAACCAAGGCTGAATCGCCATTACACACAGGCTCCGTGTCTTCACTGGATTCCTGTTCTTCGCCGTTGGGGGCTGGGTCTTCACCGTTAAACATCCTTTGAAGAACACTGTTAGTCTCCAGGATTCGGGGAAGCAACTCCATACGCCTTTTCGCCCGCTCCAATTCCTCCGCGGCCACGGGCGCGCGATCGTGCAGCGGAGCGTATTCGTCCAGCAGGTCCCTGAAACGGGAAGCCTGTTCCTGGACTTTTTGGAAGGGAAAGCCGGGTTCGCTGGCTTCCAGCTGCCAGTTGCCGGTGTTGCACTGGAAGAACTCCAGCAGCCCGCGGTGCTCTTCCTGGATTGTGGCAAGGACGCGTCCCAGGGAACTGGCGGCTTCCTTTTCCTCCCGCTTGGTTGCGATCAAGTTAACCAGGGAGGCGGAAAATTCGGGGATTGCCGCCTCCCATTCCGGCGCGGTGGGCGGCATCTGGGCCAGGAGTTCCAAAGCCGTCTGCAGTACCTTGCTGACCACCAGGTCGTCGTCAACGTGGAGTGGGCCGGGTTCAGTTGCATCCAGGTCGTCAACCAGCGCTTTGCCTGCCATCAACTGAACCATCAACGCTACTTTGTCCTGGTCGTAACCCTGCAGGCTCTCCGTGCAAGCCGCGAGGGCGTCGGTCACCGGCGAGCGCTGGAATAAGACCTCGAGGGGTTCCGTGAGGAAGTCGGGTTGACGCACCGGGATTTCCCGTTCCTCCAGCAGGGCCGCCACGGCGCTCCGGAGGTCGGGGTGAGTCTCGTACCAGGCCCGCAGGACTGGGGCGGCCAGGTGCTGCGACGACTGGACCAGTTCGCAGACCTGTCGCAGGATGAAGGGGACAGGGGCTGAGCCGGCGCTGCGGAACCCGTCGACCTTGACGTGGGTGTCCAGGGACCGGTTCAGAGCGTCGCGAACTACGGAGGGCAACTGGGTCCGAGACTCCAGCGCCTCTCGGACCACCGTTTCCAGCGGCCCTTCGTCCAGCAGTGTGAAAAGGAAACCCAACGGAGCCGGCCCAAGACCGTCCCCGGGTACGAGTAGTTTGTCTTCAGTTGTCATTGTCCGACACCCCTGCCAGCAGGAATCCACATTTCTCCAAGGCTAATTTTACCCTAATCCTCCTCCATGTCGGGCATCAACACAAACTCGGGGTAAGACTCCATACGGAGCTCCCCGGCGTCCTGGCCGAGGCGTTCCACATTGTAGGAGACCCGGGCTTTAATGGTCAGGTCCATCAGCTTCCAAATCCCCCAGGATACGGCAAATACCGGAACGCCGACGGCCACAATGCCCAATGCCTGGATGTGGATGGGCGCGCCGCCGGTGATGCTGACCGCCAGGGTGCCCCAGATTCCGGCGAACAGGTGGGCCGGCACCGCCCCTACCACGTCGTCCAACTTCACCTTTTCCAGCAGTTTCAGGCCCAACACGACGATAAGGCCGCCGATGGCCCCGATGATAACCGCCCAGTATTGCTCGGTAATGTCGGGACGGGCCGTGATGGATACCAGGCCGGCAATGGCTCCATTGAGAATGGCGAACAGGTCAATGCGGCCCAGGAGCGGTCGCGATACCGCCAGGGCTACCACCACGCCGGCCGCAGCAGCCAGGTTAGTGTTAACGATGACAATACTCATGGCCACCGCGTCCTTGACGCTGGCCAGGCCCAACTGGGAGCCGCCATTGAAGCCGATCCACCCGAACCAGAGGATGAACACACCCAGGGTAACCAGCAATATATTGGATGGGGGCGTAGACCGGACGGTGCCGTCGGCGCGGAACTTGCCCAGCCGGGGGCCCACCACGAGAATGCCGGCCAGGGCCGCCCACCCACCGGTGCTGTGGACGATGGTGGAGCCGGCAAAGTCGGAGAACCCTAGCTGGCTGAGCCACCCGCCGCCCCAGGTCCAGGCGCCCACGATGGGGTAAATGACGGCGGTCAACACCAGGACGAACAGGAAGAAGGACCACATCTTCACCCGCTCGGCCAGGGCGCCGGAAACGATGGACGCGGCCGTGGCAACGAATACCATCTGGAAGAACCAGTCGGACATGGCAGAGTAGCCGGCGCCGTTGGCCAGCACATTGGCCGCCGCCGCATCGTCCCCTGCCATCAACGCCAGTTCGTCGCCGGAAGGGCCGTACATAAACCCGGGCACGCCGATGACCTGCATTACGTCGTTGTACATCAGGTTATAGCCGATGAAGAAGTACGCCAGGGCGGCGATGGAGTACAGGCCGATGTTCTTGAGGCAGATCATGCTGGCGTTCTTGGTGCGCACGGATCCCGATTCCAGCATGGTGAAGCCGGCGCACATCCACATTACCAGCGCGCCCCAGATGAGGAAGGCGAAGGTGTTGAAAACGAAGGCCGAATCTTCGTCAACCCCGGCGGCGTAAGCCACCGCAGGCCTGGCAAAAAGGAGGCCTGCGGTGGCGATGCCGGTGGCGGCGGCAATGACGGCGAAGCGCGGACAAGGCAGGGAGTTGAACAATCTGAACATGGTTCTCTCCTTTGCTGGCGTCGCGAGGGACGCGGCCGGTTTGATCTGCGTCAGGCTCCCGGGAGTGGCAAAAAGGGCCTGCGATTCAGGTAATGGCAAGCCGAACCCGCATGGGGGGTTGAGGTGAGCGGAGTTCGTGAAAACGTACTCGGGTACATTTTCCTGCCGGCATGCCGAGGTGGCCGATGGGTTTTACACCCGAACAGCGCGCCGGATAAGACGTTCTGATTATATTGCCTGCCGATGTACTTAACCATAACGGGAGCGAATTTTACGGAATTTCAGGGCCTTATAATTGGCTTGGCAACGGTGTTAAGATAGGGCACCAGACTGGAATAAGCGAGGTTTACCGGCCTATGTTCAGTTACATCGACCGCCTGGAGTGTACCCAATGCGGCAAAACGTATCCTCACGACCAGGTCAGCAAAATCAGCCCATGCTGCGGCAAGGTGCTCTTCGCCCGCTACGACCTGCCCCGCCTGCGCCGCGAAGTCAGCCGTGACGTTTTCGCCAGCCGCGACTCCAATATGTGGCGCTTCTCGGAACTGCTGCCGGTTACCCAGCATGACAACGTGGTAACCCTGGGTGAGGGCAGCACTCCCCTGATGGCGGCCACCAACCTGCAAAAGAAGCTGGGACTGAAGAGCCTGTTCATCAAGGAAGAGGGCCTGAACCCTACCGGCACCTTCAAAGCCCGGGGCATCTCGGCCGCAGTATCCAAGGCCGTGGAACTGGGGATCACCGGCTTCACCATGCCATCGGCAGGGAACGCCGCCGGGGCCGCGGCAGCCTATGGGGCCCGGGCCGACCGCCCTACCAAGGTCTTCATGCCCAAGGACGCCCCGCCGGCCAACAAGAAGGAGTCGGTAATGGCCGGTTCAGAGCTTAACCTGGTGGATGGCCTGATCAGCGACGCCGGGCGCATTGCGGTGGCAGTGGCCGAGGAGCAGGACCTGTTTGACCTGTCCACGTTGAAGGAACCCTACCGCGCCGAGGGCAAGAAGACCATGGGCCTGGAGATTGCAATGCAGCTGGGCTGGAAGATGCCCGACGCCATCATTTACCCCACGGGCGGCGGCACCGGCATCATCGGCATGTACAAGGGCTTCCAGGAACTGCTGGAACTGGGGTGGATTGAGGGTACTCCCCCCAAGTTCATCGCAGTGCAGCCCACCGGCTGCCAGCCCATCGTCAAGGCCTTCAACGAGGGCGCCGACACCGCCCAGATGTGGGAGAACGCCGCCACCCTGGCGGACGGCTTGCGGGTACCCGGTCCCTTTGCCGATTACCTGATCCTGAAAGCCATTCGCGAGACGGGCGGCACCGCCCTGGCCATAGAGGACGACGACATGGTTGCCGCCATGTACGAGATTGCCACCGAAGAGGGCATTATTGCCTGTCCCGAGGGTGCGGCCACCCTGGTGGGCCTGAAGAAGCTGCTGGAACAGGGGTTCCTTGGGGTCGACGAGTCCATTGTGCTGCTGAACACCGGCTCAGGCTACAAGTACCTGGACCTGATACGGGACAGCAACGAGTAGGACCGGCGCGTGAAAGGGATTTGGGCACACCCGAGATTGAGGAGGAGCTGAGGGAGGCATGGTTATGGAGGTAATACTCTGCTCTCCAAGGGGATTTTGCGCCGGCGTGGTGCGGGCAATCCAGGTGGTGGAAGAGTGCATTGAACGGTTTGGCCCGCCCATATACGTCAAGCACCAGATAGTCCACAACCCTTACGTGGTGGGGGAACTGGAAGCGAAGGGCGCGGTAACCGTGGAAACGGTGGAAGAAATACCGGAAGGATCGCGAGTGGTCTTTTCGGCGCATGGGTCCCCTCCCGAGGACTTCGAACTGGCGAGGGCCCGCAATTTGCAGGTAATTGACGCCGTCTGCCCGCTGGTCACCCGCGTCCACAACGAGGCCAAGAAGTATCACAAGGAAGGGCGCAGGATCATCCTGGTGGGCCACGACGGTCACCAGGAAGTGAAGGGCACCATGGGGCAGGCCCCCATGGAATTGGTGGACGAGAAATCAGACAATGGCATTCCAGCCTGGGATGATGACAAGCCGGTGGCCGTGCTGACCCAGACCACCCTTTCCACGGGAGACACGGCGGCGGCAATTGAACATATTCGGGAACGGTTTCCCCAGGCTGAGATACGGAACGACATTTGCTATGCCACGACCAACCGGCAGGCGGCCGTCAGCAGAATGGCAGAAATGGTGGACCTGGCCCTGGTAATCGGGGCCCAGAACAGTTCCAATTGCAACCGGCTGCTGGAACTGGCCGTATCCCTGGGCATTCCGGCCTACTTGATCAACGGGCCGGAGGAACTGCGGTCTGAATGGTTTGAAGGCGTAGACCGTGTTGGCATAGCCTCGGGGGCGTCCACTCCCGAGGTGCTGGTGGACGCGGTAATTGAGGCCCTGAACCCCCAGAAGGTAACTCCCCTGGAGGTGGTGGAAGAAGACATCAGCTTCGTGATGCCCCGGGAGTTGCGTTAGTACGCTGACTGACGTCAGCCGAATGGTTGTGTATTCCGTGCTGTTCCCGAGTGGATGATTTGCCAATAAACCAGGAAGGAAGGACGTCGGTCCCCATTGTCCGTCGCGTCTTTTCCCTGCCTACCATTGTTTCCCTTGCCCTGGCGGCGGCATTCCTGCTCTTTCTGGCAACCCGACTGGACATCGACCTGAACGCCATTGGGCAGTTGTTGCGTTCGGCGAACCCCCTGTACCTCGTCCTTGCTGTGGCGGTGCATTACACCACCTTCCTGTTCCGCGGCCTGCGCTGGCAACTGCTCCTGAACAACGCCCGGTCGCCAGGAGAGGAGTCCGCGGGAATTTTCCAGTGCAGCCAGTTGGTGCTGCTGGGGTGGTTCGCCAACTCGGTGGCCTGGCTGCGGTTGGGCGATGCCTACCGTGCGTACCTCTATAGTGATGAACGGCGCGCGCCCTTCGTCCGCACCGTCGGGACCATCCTGACGGAGCGATTACTGGACGTAACCACCATAGTTATATTGCTGGCGGTGTCCCTGCCCTTTCTGGTCAGGGCCGATCAGGGTGGAGCCTGGACCGTAGCCGCCACCGCCGTCGCCCTTTTGGGGATGCTGTCCCTGGTTCTGCTATTGATCACCGCCAGCCAGGGCAGGGGTGACAGCCTGCTTCGGAGGCTGGTGGCCTGGCTGCCCGCTCGCATTTCCGACTGGCTGCTGGCGCGATACCAACAGTTCAGGGACGGGGCGCTGCTGAGCCTGAAGAGGGTACCGCTGGCCGCGGTGTGGGGATTGCTGGGATGGCTGGCCGAAGCGGCCCGTTTCTTCCTGGTTACCCAGGCTTTGGACATTCACCTGTCGCCGGCAATAATAATATTCGCCACCGTGGCTAACTCGCTGCTGACGCTGGCGCCAACCCCGGGGGGAGTTGGCGCGGTGGAGGCAGGTATGACCGGGCTGCTGAAGCAAGTTACCACGCTGGCGACGCCGGCTGTGGCGACCCTGGTGCTGGTGGATCGGTCCATCAGTTACCTGAGTGTAATCGCCGTGGGGGCGGCGCTGTTCCTGGTCCGCTGGGTGGCCAGGCGAAAATGCCGGCCTTCTCCAGACAATATGCCCGCCCCTTCAGACAGGGGAGTTTGACATTCCATGTTATTCACCGCCAGCTACTACGATCCGCAGGACTGGGTGGGACAACCATACCGGGTATCGCGGGCTCACCCACGGGGTCGCAAAGCAGAATGGGAAACCCTGTCTTTCCTGTATCCTCCCTTGGAATTGCTGCGCGCTTACCGCGATGGCAACCTGGACTTCGACGGCCTTGGCATTGCCTATCGACGGAACCTGGATGAGAAGCTGCTGGTTGACTACCGGCTAAGGAAGTGGCTGGAACAACTGCCCACCCTGGGTGATGCAACGCTCCTGTGTTTCGAGCGAGGCGAAGTCCCCTGCCACCGTCGGGTGGCGGCCAGGTGGCTGAAGGAGCGCGTACCCGGACTGGAACTGGGGGCATTGAGGTAGCGTTCCAATTCAGGTGGCTTTGCCGTGGAGCCAAGGCAGACACATAGGTCTGCCCCTACTATTCCCGCGTTCGGGCCGCTTAAATCGGAACGCTATGGACCATTGAAGTGGGGTTGCTCTTCCCGGCTGATGAAGGCGCCACAGGCCACCCTTCTTCAAGGAGGCCCCGCGGCAGGGCAGCTATCCGGGCAGGCGTCCGGTCGAAGTAGCCAAAGTTGCCTTGCCCGATTGCCCCGCGTTGTGCCCTGGCCAATTCCCCCATTCAAGAATGTCTTGTATAATCTTCGTGAGCAGACGTGTTTCCGGTATGTGTTGTGGATTCGTTTAAAACTGCAGCAGGTGGCGGGGTAGAAATGCCTGAAAGGTATCAGGACGAAATCGAAGAGATTCTCAGGGGCATTGAAGAAGATGAGCCGCCCAGGCCAGCGCGGCGGACTCAGCCCATTATTGACGATATGCCCCGGGCGAGCAGAGAGGAAACCCCATCGTATCGCGATCAGCCCAGCGGACGCACGGGCGTCAAGGCCCGCTGGAAGCACATAACCCCCGGAAGGGTAGCCCTGGCCGGGTTCATATTTCTGGTGCTGGGCCTGGCCCTCAATTCGGTAGGTTTTGGCTGGCTGGTATGGCTGGGGCTGCTGGGCCTGGCCGGCGCCTACCTGCTTTTCTTCGTGCGCCCCAGGTCGATCAATAAGGAGAAGCGGTGGCGAGGCCGTTCCGTGGAGAGCCAGGGCCCTTCCCACTGGCAGCGATTCAAGCGCTGGATGAGCGAATGACCGCGGTGTTGCAGGTTGAAGGACTAGCTGGACTCCCCGAGCTTCTTGCTCGGGGAGTTTTGGTGTTCTCCTGCTGTCCAGATACCACATTCACTATTGCGGCCCAAGTTAAACAGCATCTGGACCAGGGCGTCGGCATCAGTGTCGTCATTCTTCCTTAGCAAATGTGTTGAGCACCGGCAGTCCGATGAACCAAACCCGCGGGCCACTGCATTGCAACCCCGGTACATCAACACCTCCGCCCAGCGACATTCCCAGCGCTCCTCGCTGGCTGTCCACAACACCCGTACGACGGGCGCGACAGCGGTCAGGTAATCTATGTGCCAGTGGAGTTTCTTGTCCTGCCGCAGGTGGCGGCGGAGGCGAGCCTCCAGGCCATTAAGGGCGCTGCCGCAATAGAAATAGAGGCCGGGGGGAAACTCAAAGGTTCCCAGCCGGCCTACTGTGAGATGCGCGCTCTCCGCCAGATCAATCAGCAGAACATAGCTGCCTTTCGTGGCGGCCAAAACCTACCTGCCTGTTCCGGGGTCCCTTAACCCGACACCGCCAGCTTGAATTCCTCTATGGCCTTGATGTGGGCGTCCGGGTTAGGCAGGCCGGCTCGCATGGTATTGATGGACAGGTGGGTGGCGCCGCATTCGGCCCAGGCCTCGGCGCTGCGGTTCCAGGCGTCGGAACCGTCGGCGTAGTTCAGGCGGCCTTCAATGCCTATGTTGGCCGGGTCGCGGCCGGCGCCGGCGGCAATCTCCCGCATCTGGGCGATGCGCTCCTGGCCGGCGCTGTCGGGCTGGAACTGGGGGAACCAGCCGTCGCCCAGCCGGCCAATGCGGTCCACCACCTGGTCGGCGCCGCCGCCGAACCAGACGGGGATGGGCTGCTGGACGGGCAGGGGATTGATGCCGGCGTGGGTCACCTTGTGGTAACGGCCCTCGAAGTTAACGATCTCCTGCGTCCAAAGGGCCCGCATCAGGTCGATCTGCTCCTCGCAGCGGCGGCCCCGGTTGCGGAAGCTTTCGCCCAGGGCCTCGTACTCCACGTCGTTCCAGCCGACACCGATTCCCAGGCGCAGACGCCCCCCGGTGAGCACGTCCACAGCTGCGGCCTGCTTGGCCACCAGGGCGGCCTGCCGCTGGGGCAGGATCAGAATGCCGGTGGTCATCTGCAGCTTCTCGGTAATGGCGGCCAGGTAACCGAAAAGGACGAAGGGTTCGTGAAAGGTGTCCACATGACTGTAGGGCCGGTTCCACTCGGCGCGCTTGCTAGCGTCCGCGCCGAGCACGTGGTCGAATACCAACAGGTGCTCATAACCCAGGGCCTCGGCGGCCTGGGCATAATCGCGAACGGCCCCGGGGTCGGAACCGATTTCGGTCTGGGGGAAAACAACGCCTAATTGCATGGGGGCGCCTCCTGTTTCCAATTTCTTATATTCAGCGCTCTGTGTTGGTACCTGGTATTTTAATAAACACCTATGCGGTCACTGGGCGGCAGGCTAACCGGGCTACGGGGCCACGCCTATCATGACAAGTGGCACTGCTGGTACGCCTCGTCCTTGACGCACCACGTTCATCAGATCCCGTTCGAAATACGGAACGCCCGATGACATTTCTCGCTCCAGTTCCTTCATTGGCAGAATTTCAATGCCTACGTCGATGATTTCCGAAACGTAAAAGCTCAGGTGCTTTACAAATAAATCATGCGCCACAAAGGCATATTTGCCAAACTGGACTTCCACTGCTACCCGGTCCTTCAGGTAATCGGTCTGGTTGTAGGACATAATGGGATCGTGTCCTGCTTCCTCTATCAACTCCCGTTGTCTGTCACTGGGTAAACTGTAAATGCCCCTTAGAAGCTTTTCGTCTTTAGCGACCCAGAAAGTATTGCGCCTCTCAGCCCATCCTTTGGCTTGCAAGCCGCGTTTAAAAGCATTGTTTAAGTCAATGGGAGAATATAGAAGTCTGCCGAATATAGTCCTTTCCCTGGAGCGCTTGGTTTTACAGGCTTCGGCGTCGATTTTATCAATTACTTCCTGGATTTCGTCCCACAGGCTTTTCTTGTGTACGATGAGAAATTCCTGCCCGTTTAAGTGCGAATAGATTGCTTTAATCTGCATCAGTGACCCCCGTTGGGTTTCCGGGGGTCATAAATGGGTTTACCCATGGGGCGGAGGTGAAGGACGCCTTGTTGCCACTTTTGAATGCGCTGACGGGCGATCTCTACATATTCGGGAACGTTGTCACACCCGTAACCTGTTCGACCATGCTTGAGGGCCGCAATAACCGACGAACCAACGCCCATGTAAGGGTCAAATACCTTGTCGCCAGGGTCCGTCATTGCGAGGACCAGCCGCTCCACCAGTTCCACCGGAAACTGGCAGGGGTGGATGGTCTTCTCGGGATGGTTATGTTTGACGTTCGGGAATTCCCAGACATCGCTCGGGTTCTTGCCCTTCGGGTTGCCGGATAATTTGCCGACATTGGGCCCTTTGAAGTGACGCTTGTTTGGATATTTGGCCGGGACTCTGATGGGATCCAGGTTCCAGGTATAATCTTTGCCCCTGGTCCACCAGTTAATTGTTTCGTATCGGCCGGACAACCTATTGGTGCTGTGCAAACCATGGCCAAAGTGCCATACAATCCGGTTTCGCAGTTTAAGCCCCAGGTTCTTGAAAATGGGGTATAAAACAGTGTCTAGCGGAACTATTTCTCCGTCGTCCACAGAGTTTCCCACTTGCCAGCATATCGAACCCCGCGGGTGCATGAGACGGACACATTCCTCAATGACTCTTTGCTGGGTCTTCAAGTATTCGTTGAAGGAGAGGTTGTCTTCATACTGCTTGCCAAGGTTATAAGGTGGTGACGTCACCACCAATTTCATGCTCTCGTCTTCGAGAGCCGACATAAAATCCAGGTTGTCACTGCATTCAATATAGAAATTGCAGTTTCTGGGTTCTTGAACCTGATTCAGCCCAATCAGTTCCATAGAAACTTGCCGTCCCTGTTCGGACAGTGCTGGTGTAGGGGCACGGTGGATTTTGTGGTTTTCAGTTTGAGTCATGCGTTGACACAAAAGGAAATTCGCGAGAGGTTCTTACTTGCGGTTCAAGACCGTTTACTTTATTGCCCTGATATTCCCACAAAGAGTTGACCGGTTCAAGCGTTAACTGTCATCAGCTCCTCTTTCGAAGACGGTGGGAAAGTCAGAAGGAAGGTCAGCAAGGACACGCCGGACAGGCAGACAGGTTAAGGAGAGGGAAGAAGAAAAATGGCTGGGGATGGAGGGTTCGAACCTCCGCTTCCTGATCCAGAGTCAGGCGTCCTACCACTGGACTAATCCCCAGCGAAGGGGGGCGACCGCCCGTTGGCTGCAGCCAGCCAGGGAGGCTGGCCCGTTGGGTCGCCTTGAGGGTATATTCCATACTATTGAGCGGCAAGCTGACTGTCAAGTGAAACAAGGTTCATACGGAACTGCGTCCCCTGCCCCGGCTGTCCTGAATTGTGCAGAGGCAAGACGTGACGTTACCAATTGAAGCGTGAAAGGGGGTTTATCCATGGCTCAATTTGAGGAATACAAGGACCGTTTTCAGTATGCCAGGCTGGAGCGGGAAGACGGCATTTTGCAGATAACGCTGCACAGCGACGGCGAGACCCTTCAGTGGGGCGCCGGTCCCCACTCGGAACTGGTGGAGGTGTTTCACTCGGTGGGCACGGACCCCGAAACCAAGGTGGTTATTATGACCGGCGCGGGTGACGGCTTCACAGGTCCTGCCGGTTCCAGCGACACCGTGCCCCGGCGTACGCCGGCCCAATGGGACCCGACTTACTGGGAAGGCAAGCACCTGCTGGGCAACCTGTTGAATATAGAGGTGCCGGTAATTGCCGCTGTCAATGGCCCCGCTCTGCGTCATTCGGAACTGCCCCTGCTCAGCGACATTGTCCTGGCCGCGCCTCACACCACTTTCCAGGACTCGGGCCACTTCATGAGCGGACTGACCCCGGGGGATGGAATGCACATAATCTATCCCTTGCTGCTGGGTATCAACCGGGGCCGCTACTTCCTGCTGACTGGTCAGCGTCTGGACGCCGACCGCGCCCTGGAATTTGGCCTGGTGGCCGAGGTGTTGCCCGCCGAAGACCTTCTTCCCCGCGCCTGGGAACTGGCTCGCCAACTGGCTCGGCAACCACGCCTGGTGTTGCGTTACTCCCGTGTACTGCTGACGCACAAGCTCAAGCAGGAACTGCACGACCTGCTGGGCTACGGACTGGCTTTGGAGGGTCTGGGTTCAGCCCAGGACTACCTGGACCGGGGCCAGGGCAGGTAGTGGCGTCTTTGGCCGGAGGGCGCCGCGCCGGTTATCAAAAATTAATACCCGGTATCCTGGTGAGGTTCGGTTGAGCAGGCAGTTGGGTTGGCCAGGCAGTTCGGTTGACTGGGCAACGGAAGCGATGATAGAATCCGTAAACAGTATTCACGAATCCGATAATGTCGTTAAGAATAGGAGGAGATGACAGGCTCATGAAGAGGACATTGTTCTTGTTTGTTGTTTTGAGCGCCCTGGTCCTGGTCCTGGCGGGCTGTACCCAAGACACATCGGCGTTGGAGTCTGAGAACGCCAGCCTGCAGTCCCAGGTTTCCAATCTGGAGGCCCAGGTAGCTGCCATGGAAGGCGAGGTTGCTACCATGGAGGCCGAGATGGCTGAAATGGAACCCATGATGATGATGGAGGGCGGCCGCCTGGACGCCGTCCGCGAACGAGGCCACGTGATTTGCGCCAGCCGCGATGACGTGCCGGGCTACGGTGGGCTGGACGCCGCAGGTAACAACGTCGGTTTTGACATCGACCTGTGCCGCGCCCTGGCCGCTGCAGTGCTGGGCGACCCCAATGCTATCGAAATCCGCCTGATTACTGCCGCAGAGCGCGGTCCCACGATCCAGTCCGGCGAAGTTGACATGCTGGTCCGCACCGTTACCTGGACCTCATCTCGCGATGCTGGCTGGGGCAACTATGCCCAGACCATGTTCTACGATGGCCAAGGCTTCATGGTCCGCGCCGATTCCGGTGTTACCGATGCGCTGGAACTGTCCGGAGCGACAGTCTGCGTAACCCTGGGTACCACCACCGAACTGAACCTGCAGGACTTCTCTGACCAGAACGGCCTGAACTTGACCGTGTCGACCTTCGAGGATACCGACGCGGTGGTTGCGGCTTACGACGCCGGCCAGTGCGACTCCTTCACCAATGACAACTCGCAGCTGGCTGCCCTGCGCACCGCCCTCAGCAACCCCGCAGACCACATAATCCTGCCTAACACCCTATCCGAAGAGCCCCTGGGACCCGTGGTCCCCCACGGCGACGACCAGTGGTTTGACGTCGTGAAGACGGTTATGGGCATCCTCATTTACGGCGAGGCTTACGGCGTCAGCCAAGGCTCCGTTCCTAACGCCGAGACCGGCAACACCAAGGTTGACCGCCTGCTGGGCCTGAGCGGCTCCTTTGGCCAGGAGGAACTGGGCCTGAGCGAGACCGTGGCGCAGGACGTGCTTAATGCCGTTGGAAATTACGGCGAGATTTACTCCCGCAACCTGGGCCCCGATGGCATAAACCTGCCGCGGGAGGGTGGCCGCAACGCGCTGTGGTCCAACGCCCCCTGCACCGACTGCCCCAAGGGTGGGCAGATCTATTCCGCCCCGCTGCGCTAGAGCCAATCAGCCGACGGGCACTTTTAGCCTGAACCATACCGGGGCGCCTTGGGGGCGCCCCGGTAATTTTTTGCCTGTCCCTGTGGTTATGGCGCCAACCTGCAGTCGCGCTCCCATAGCACTCTCATCGCCGGAACCCAGCTTCGCCCTCTGCCAATGCCCGGGGTTTCCTGACAAGAGGGATTCAGGCAGGGCCGACGTGTGCTAATTATGGGAAAGTCAGTCGTTCCCGCGCCGGCGCGTCCGCCTCCGGCGAGAAGGCGGGAAGGCGGGAGCCTCGAGCGGGGCGAGTGATTTCGCAGCTCTCATTTGACCTACGGGAATCCCGCCAAGTGGGAGAATGCGTCTGCCCTGGGGACTCAGGCAGGGCAATCGCGTTTTAATCTTCGCTGCTTACTTAAGGCGGAAAGCAATGTCGCCCTGAGCTTGCCGAAAGGCCTAAAATCCTTCACCTCAGCCCGGTTTGGGGTCCGAAAGTCGGCTTGTCGGTGGGAGTTTAGATTCTTCACTGCGTTCAGAATGACAGTATTGGCGGCTCAAGGTTACAGTTCGTTAAAATGCGTTTGCCCTGGGGACTCAGGAATGTGGCGGGCAAACTACGCGGAAATGCGCTACAATTGACCCGTTCTCCATCAAACCTCTTTCTTCCCGCTCGAGATTTAACCAATTAACATGGTCAGCCCATCTCGAATACTAACCTACCAGGGTATACCGGTCTGGCGGCACGTGCAGGTCATCCAGTGGGCTGCGCAGCTTGTATCGGGAATCGTCGTAGTGGCCCTGGTGGTCTGGTTCTTCACCAACATGGCCGGCGCCATTCAGGAAAGGGAAATCCCCACCGGCTTCAGCTTCCTGTCCCGCGAGTACCAGACTCCCATAGGCGAACACTTTCTACCCTACGAATCCTCTGATTCGTTCCTGTATGCCCTGTTCGTGGGCATAACGAACACCGCCATTGTTGCCGTTGCCGGCGTTTTCCTGGCCACAGCCCTGGGCATATTCATTGGAGTTTCCCGCCTTTCCCCCAACTGGATAGTGGCCAAGCTGGCCATGATTTACATCGAGTTCTTCAGGAACGTACCGTTGCTGGTGCAGCTCTTTTTCTGGTTCTACATAGTCCTGGAACTGCCCGCCGTGCGGGAGAGTATCGTGGTTGCCGATGCCTTCTACCTGAGCAACCGGGGCTTCTCCATGCCCTGGCCCAAGGCAACAGACCCTAGTATTGCAGCAGTCTGGCTGGTACTGGCTATAGCGGCCATCATCGTCGGCGTGCTGGTGTACCGCTGGCGGTACCGACTGGAAGAACGGACGGGTCAATCCGGGTATCCCCTGATTTACGGCGCCCTGGCGACTGTCATAATCGCTGCCGTGGGCTGGCTGGCGCTTAGTTTCGCTTCAGGGTCGGCGCCCTTTTTTGTGTCGGTCCCCGAGCCCCAGGGCCGGTTCGGCAATATTGTTGGAGGGTTCACGGCCCGAGCAGGCCTGCTGGTGCTGCTTACTGGCCTGGTGATGTACACCGCCAGCTTCATCGCCGAGATTGTCCGGGCCGGAATCCAGTCGGTGGGACGAGGTCAGACCGAGGCTGCCCGCGCCCTTGGCCTGTCGCCCATGAATACCCTGCGTAATGTAACTTTCCCGCAAGCCCTTCGAGTCATAATCCCGCCCCTGATCAGCCAGTTCCTGAACCTGACCAAGAACAGCAGTCTGGGCGGGGCAGTGGCCTACAGCGACCTGACCAATATCGCCGTAACCATGACCCAGACGGCCCCCGCCGTCTCGATTTTCATGCTGATCATGGCCTCCTACCTGGCTATGAGCCTGACCTGGTCCCTGATTGGCAACCTGTATAACCGGCAAATCCGGTTTGTGGGAGGTTAAAGCATGGCTTCCCAACCGGCCCATGCTCCGGAACCGATGCTTCCGCCGCGCAGTGAAGTGGGAGTTATCGGCTGGCTGCATGCCAACCTGTTCAGCAGTTGGCTCAACTCTGTCCTGACCCTGGTATCGGGTGTGGCGCTGGCGCTGGGCCTGTGGTTCGGGCTGAAGTGGGTTTTTCTGATTGCAGACTGGACAGTAATTGCCGAACTCGGTGGCCGTTTCCTGCTGGGCCGGTACAACACCGAGTCGGCCTGCGCCGGCCAGAACTGCTTCTGGCGACCTCAGGTGGCGCTGATAATGGTGAGTATATTGATGGGCGCAGCCTGGGGCCTGCAGCGCAACCGGGTGGCCCGGACGCTGGCGTGGCTGGTGGCCGGCGTTTCCGCAGCCTTCGCCTTCCTGCCCTACAACCTGGAAACCATGGGTATGGACGTGCGGATACTGTTGCTGTTAAACCTGCCGGCGGTTCCCCTGGGGTGGGCGTTGGCTCGTTACACTCCGCTGGGCACCGGCGCGCGGATAACCATGCTGGGCGTGGCCATTTTCTTCCTTACCCTTGTCCTGCTGCGGGGCTTGCCCGGGATACCGTTCCTGCAGCCCGTTTCCGTGGTTTACTGGGGTGGGTTGTCGCTCAACCTGATTCTGGCCGTGGGCGGCATCACACTGAGCCTTCCCATCGGCATTTCCCTGGCGTTAGGGCGCCGCAGCAATCTGCCGGTGGTCAAGGTGCTGTGCGTTTTCTTCATTGAAGTATTCCGCGGAGTGCCCTTGATCACGCTGCTGTTCATGTCCCAGACCCTGGTGCCACTGGCCTTCCCAGAGGACATGCCGCAGAACTCCCTGTTCCGTGCCGCGGTGGTCATCACCCTGTTCAGTTCCGCATACATGGCCGAGAATATTCGGGGCGGGCTCCAGGCCCTGCATCCCGGGCAGGCGGAGGCGGCCCGGGCTCTCGGTTTGCCCGGCTGGCAAACTACCCTGCTGATCTCCCTGCCCCAGGCCATCCGGAACGTCATACCGGCCATCGTCGGGCAGTTCATCGGCCTGTTCAAGGACACAAGCCTGGTCTACATTATTGGTATGCTGGACGTGGTGGCCATTGGTCGCTCCTTCATCCAGAGTAACCCTGAATACCTGCCCAACGCTCGGGAACTGTTTGTATTTTTGGCTATCGTATTCTGGGTATTCACCTATGGGATGTCTTACGTCAGCGGCAAGGTGGAAGAACACCTGGGCGTGGGCAGACGCTAGATTCGGGGGGCAGCCGCGGGCTACAGCTTCGCCCCGAAGGGATAGGGCGCGGCAGGCACCTTTGGGATAACGGTAATCGCTAACCTTCAATAAGAGGCCGGTGCCACTTAGGCAGAGTATCGGGAGGCGCTCCATGGCGGTAGAAGAGAAGAACACCCAGCAGGAAGCGGAGGACATTATCGTTTGCCGCGACGTTCACAAGTGGTACGGCAATTTCCACGCGCTCAAGGGAGTGTCCACCACCGTGAAGCCGGGCGAAGTGGTGGTAATACTGGGGCCCTCCGGTTCCGGAAAGTCCACCTTCATCCGCACTATCAACCGATTGGAGCAGCACCAGCGGGGCGACATAATCGTTGACGGCATCGAACTCAGCGGCGACGTACGCAACATCGACGCCATCCGCCGCGAGGTGGGGATGGTGTTCCAGTCTTTCAACCTCTTCCCCCACCTTTCGGTCATGCAGAACATTACGCTGGCTCCGACCAAGGTGCGCCACTGGAGCAAGTCCCAGGCCGAAGAGGTTGCCATGGAGCTGCTTACCCGGGTTGGTATTCCGGAGCAGGCCGCCAAGTTCCCGGCAGAACTTTCCGGCGGCCAGCAGCAGCGGGTGGCCATCGCCCGCGCCCTGGCCATGCAGCCCAAGATTATGCTGTTCGATGAACCCACGTCTGCCCTGGACCCGGAAATGATCAAGGAGGTGCTGGACGTGATGCGTGAACTGGCCAGTACCGGGATGACCATGCTGACGGTTACCCACGAGACCGGCTTCGCCAGGGAGGTGGCGGATCGGGTCATAATGATGGACGAGGGCAGCATCGTCGAGGAAGCCCATCCCGAGGAGTTCTTTACCAACCCCAAAAACGAGCGGGCCCAGCTCTTCCTGTCGCAGATACTATAGCTTAACCGCGCACAACAGGGGACTCCCCCACTTTTCAGGCGTATAGTGTCCTCATGCGGCCGCTACTGAAGGTCCTCATCCCCTATTTGCTTATCGGCCTGGGCATCGTGGCCGTTTGGTTAATCGCGACCGAGTGCCTGCCACTGGGCGTGCCCAATGGTCTAAGTGGTCCGCCGCCAAGTGGGACAGCCATTGAACGAAGGGCGCCCGCTCCCACAATTGTGCCTACCCTTGCCGTGATGCCGGAGGCCGGCGAGGCGCCGCCGGCCACATCCCCAGCCGCCACTCCAGGGCCCGCACCGGGGCTGACGCCGCCGCCGGGGTATGCCGACCTGCAGAACGCCGCCCGCCTGGAGGAAACCGATTCCCGGGCTGCGGAGGCGATTCGCGCCCTGCCGTGGATTCGGGACGGAATTCGCCCCGAAGACCAGGAAGCGGCCCAGTCGCTGATTCATTACGCCACTATTGACCCAGACCTGCTCTGGGCGCTGTTGAAGAGAGACTGGATGCAGGCGGATACGCCGGAGGATTTGACCAGGGTGCTCAACACCCTGGACAACATTCTTTACCTGGACCCCGACGCCGCCCGGCTTATCGCTGCCATGCCCTTCCTGGAAACCCTGCAACCTCCCGACCTGCTGGCAATGGAATCCCTGGCACGCCTGGTGTACTCCGACTTCAGCGCTTTCCGGCGGATAATGGCTCACCCTCGGGTCAGGGACGGCATCAGCGACGAAGAGGCCCAGATAGTGGCCCTGTTGTCTGGGATTAACCGCACCAATCCCGCGCTGGTGGAAAAGGTGCTGGATGCTTCACGGGTTTCGGTGGAATTGCGGGAGGTACGGCTGCCCCTGGCCGGGGAGGTTACCCTGTCTATCATCCGCACGAGCCCAGGGGCTTCACGGACAATGGACCTGCTGGAGCACGCCGTTCGCTCCATCGAAGATTTTATGGGCAAGCCCTTCCCCGTGAGGTACGTGGCTCTGTTGTTCGAGGATGCGGTGTCCGATCCATATTCCGGTGTCAATTTCGGTACCCACTCTACCATTCTGCCCCAGTATGACACGCAGGAGAAGAGTGGCCAGGCTGATGCGGCGGGCAGCATCATTGCGCATGAGGTGGCTCATTATTACTGGAATGACGGGGAAGTCTGGCTTGACGAAGGGGCCGCCGAGATAACAGCCGCCCTTTCCGAAAGGGCCAGGACGGGCGTACCCCTGGAACCGGACAACTATCCCTGCGGCTCGGCCAGCGGAATCTGGGAACTGGAGACCCAGGACTACACCCGGAATGCCGCGGGATTCGTCTGCAACTACGCCATGGGGGAGAGACTGTTCCTGGACCTGCATCGGACACTGGGAGAAGAGGCCTTCCGGCGGGGCTTCCGTAAGCTCAACACCCTGATTGCGGAACTGGATGCCGAAGCCGGGGGCAAGGCTGGCATTGCGGAGGTCCGGCAGGCCTTTGCCGGAGAGGGCAGTGGCGATGGCGGGGCGACGGCTATTGACGTTATTGAACGCTGGCATGCCGGTTACGTGTCAAGCCGGGATCACGGTCCGGATAGCCGACCCGTGGTGGCGGAACTGCCCGAGGTGGCGGGCTGGATAAACCGCGCCTACGTTTCCCTGGAGGAGGCAGGCAGCCCTGTCAGGGTTTTTGCAGCAGATGCGGGGGGCGATTGGGCCTGGCTTACCCTGGAGTACTCCCATGATTATGCGGGACCTCCTATGGAGCTGACCTTTGAGGTAGTGGAATATTACGAGGACGGTTTCCCCTACCGTAGAAACTCGTTGGCCATTCCGGCCGACCGCAGGTACTCGGGGGGTGTACAGTGGATATCGTTGGGGCCAGGTCCCGGGCGGACCTGGGCGCCAGGCCGTCACTGGGCTTACGTGCTGCACGAAGGGCGCAAAGTTGCCCAAGTTGAATTCGAGGTAACCCCGTGAAAACGGCTGGCACCGGCGATGAATTGCGCCTGGATACCGAGCGGTTGCGACTCAGGGAGTTCAATGAAGACGACTGGGAGCCGGTGCTGGCCTACCATCGCGACCCGCGGTATCTTCGATACTACCCTTGGGATGATCGTACCCCGGAGGATGCCCGGACTTTCGTCGAGATGTTCCTGAATTGGCGGCAGGAGCAACCCCGCCGCCGGTTCCAGTTGGCCATTACCCTGAAAGAATGTGGCGCTCTGATCGGGAATTGTGGGCTGAGAAGAAAACCCGGAAACGACTGGGAAGCCGACCTGGGTTACGAACTGGACCCGGACCACTGGGGGCACGGTTACGCAACCGAGGCGGCAGGGGCCATGGTAAAGTTTGGGTTCGGGGAGTTGGCCCTGGAACGGATTTCCTCGTGGTGCATCGGGGACAATATCGCGTCGGCCCGTGTACTGGAGCGGCTGGGCTTCCGGCAGGAGGGCCTACTGCGCCGAAACGAGTATTTCAAGGGACGATGGTGGGACACTCTACTTTACGCGCAGTTGCGGTATGAGTGGGATTCGCTCCGGCGGGGAGCGGCGGATTGAGTGGTCAATTGCGACCCATAACAACTACATTAGAACGCCACCCTTCATTGGGGTATGTGGGGGACGGCCATAGACCACTCCGGTAGTTGGTGCTACCATTCCAGATGCCAGAAGGGAAGCCGATTCCGGCTGTTCCACTTCAATAACCGGAAGCAAAGCAAGGAGCTTAGCAACAATGAAACTGGTCCTTTACAACGATTATCAACTGGGAGTTATTCAGAATGGCAATGTGGTGGATGCCATGGCCGCGCTGGGAGGAATGAACTTCCGGCGTCCCCACGACCTTATGGACGAGGTGATCACCAACTGGAACGATATCCGACCGAAGATTGAAGCTGCCATTGCCGGCCAGAACGGCGTGGCCCTGGATAGCGTACGGCTGCGGGCGCCGGTGCCCAAGCCCACCAAGCTCATCTGCGCCGCCGTGAACTACCTGGAATACGGCCAGCGGCAGGCTGCCAGGCTTGACGCCTTCTTGAAGTCGCCCACGGCCATAATCGGCAACGGCGACACCTGTGTGCTGCCGCCGGCTCCCGCATCCATCTTCCACCACGAGCCTGAACTGGCCTTCGTTGTAGGCAAGACGGCGACCAACGTGAGCCAGGAGGAGGCGCTGGACTACGTCTTCGGTTACACCAACTTCCTGGATATGTCGGCCAGGGGCATCCCCGGCGCGCTGGGAAACAGCTTCTTCCTGGGAAAATGCTGGGACACTTTCGCTCCCATGGGCCCGGCCCTGGTGACGGCGGACGAGATTCCCGACCCCCAGAATTTGCAGGTCCGCCTGTGGAACAATGACGAGCCCCGCCACAATTTCCCCACCAGCGATATGGCCCACCCCATACGTGAGCTGATTTCCGAGTTCTCCAAGGTAACTACCCTGGAACCCGGCGACGTGGTAGCCACCGGCGTGAACCACCAGGAAATAGGGCCGGTGCAGGACGGCGACACCATCCGCATGGAAATCGCCGAACTGGGTCCCTCACTGGTAATCCACATCAGCGACGCCGAAGGTCGCGAGTGGCCGCGGGGAATTGATCGGGAGTTTGGCGCCATGGTAATCGCTGGGGCCCCGGCCAACCCCTAGCCCTGCTACTTTCGAAAGTCAAACATGGATGGACACGGCGAACGGGACAGGCGGAAAATGTCCCGCGAGCCCTGTCCATTCGGTTAATGCAGGCGACGACATGGCAAGGACGACACTAACCCAATGGAGCAACTTCGGAAATTCGAACCCGAGTTGTAAATGCGGTTTGGATTGACCAGCCTCTCCCTTTATGGTGTGTACGGCCCTGAAGACATTGCCGAGTTCTTCGATATTGATTTGGTGGTCAGCTTCGACGGTCCCACCTCTTCAAAGCGATTCTTTGGAGTGCAGCGATATATCGAGGATCGGTTGGGGGTAAAGGTTGGTGTGATGACCAAAAGGTCTCTTAGCGAGGAGCGACGACGCCTTTTCGAGGAGATAGCCATTGACGTCTGGGCCTGGTGCGGCCCCGCGCCATTGGAGTCACTTCCTGAGGGACATGATTCAATTCTGTGACGAGACGTTACATTACACTGCTGGCCTGGACAGACAGCGTTTCCAGGCTGGCGGGCCCACTTACGATGCCACCCTCTGGAACATTGTCCTAATTGGAGAGACGGTAAACCGTATCCCCGCTGATGTTTGGGATTTGGAAAGGGCGATTCCCTGGCGGGACAGCATTGACGCACGTAACTACCCGATCCATAACTACTCTGGGATAGATGAAGATATCCATTGGGACGTCATTAAAATCGATATATTTGTCACCCTCCCCCGCCTCCGCACCTTGTTAGAATCCTTGGAACAGGAACCCCGGTCCCTGGTTTAACCCACCGGAAACACCCGCTCCACCAAATCCGCTATACTATCCTTCATGTACGAAGCCATCACTCAGTTCCTGAAAACCTTCAGCGCCGAATCACCCTTCCTTTGGGCTTTGCTGGTCATGGCGGTCATCGCCGTAGCGGGGCTGGCTCTGTACGGTTTCTGGGAGATTGTATTGCGAGGGGTAGGAATGGCCTTTGGCAGCGGCAACCGCGGCAACGGTAACGGCCACGGGGGTCATTAAGGACTCAGTATGCTATTCCCAAACGCCGATGTGGTGGTCAATCCCGTTTTGCTGGTCCTGCTGGGTGTCATAGTCGGCACCCTGGGGGGATTCTTCGGGGTGGGGGGTGGCTTCCTGATCACCGGCGGTCTGATAGTCTTTGGCGTTCCCGAAATCTACGCCATCGGCACCGGTCTTACCCTGATCATGGGTTCTTCCATTATCAATATGCTCAAACACCGGGGTTTGGGGAATGTGGACTTCAGGCTGGGCATCCCTATGGTCCTGGGAGCCCTGCCCGCCGTCTTCATTGCCGAATCCCTGAACAGCGCCCTGGAAGAAGCGGGACAGGTGGGCAACGTTATCCCCTATATCTATGTGATAGTGCTGGCGCTGCTGGGTTCTTTCCTGGTTTTTGACTACTTCAAGACCCGAAGGCGCGTAGTCCTTGCAAGTACGCAAGGCGAAGCTGTGTCCACGGTCGGCCTTACGCGGCGGGTCCAGTCCTTGCGCATTCCGCCCCACAGTATCAAGCTGCCGGGCCTGCCCGCCCGCTCTACCTACATCTCCCTGAAGGTCTCCGGCATCGAGCGAATTTCCATCTTCGTTCCCATTTTGGTGGGCTTCGGCATTGGCTTCTTTGCCGGCCTGCTGGGAGCCGGCGGTGGCTTCATCCTGATGCCGGTGCTGGTTTACGTGATGGGCATTCCTACCACCGTGGCCATCGGCACCGACCTCTTCCAGGTGATAATCACGGGTTCCTGGGGGACCCTGCTCTATGCCCTGGGCAACAACGTTGACCCGCTGATGGCCCTGATCATCCTTGCGGCGGCTTCGGTGGGTTCCCAGATTGGGGCCACAGCCACGCGTTTCGTGGACCCGGGACGCATCCGTATTCTGTATGGTATAACCGTGCTCAGCGGGGCGCTGGCTATCGGCATGGGGCAACTGGGCAAGGCGGCGGAAGGGTTGGCTTTCCTGGGCCGGATTGACGACTGGGTGCTGCTGGGCGTACCCGGGTGCATGTGCATCGCAATTACGATATTGATGGTCATGGAAGCCATTCGGCGCCGCCAGCCGGCCGGTGAGGCATCATGACTTCCCCTGCCTTTAGCTTCCAACTCCACCGCCGAGATGGTGGCGCCCGGGCCGGACGGTTCACCACGCCCCATGGTTCCGTGGAAACTCCCATTTTCATGCCCGTAGCCACCCAGGCCACTATCAAGACACTGACGCCCGACGAGGTAATGGGCCTGGGGGCACAGATTGTCCTGGGCAACGCCTACCACCTTTACCTGCGGCCCGGGGTGGAGACGGTCAACAAACTGGGTGGGCTGCACCGGTTCATGCGGTGGCCCCGACCCATTCTCACCGACAGCGGCGGCTTCCAGGCATTCAGCATGGGGGCCTTCCGGCGGGTGGACGACGACCACATCCGGTTCCGGTCTCATATTGACGGCAGCGAGCACATTTTCACCCCGGAACTGGCCATAGCCAACCAGCAGGGCCTGGGCGCCGACATCATCATGTGCCTGGACCAATGCATTGCCTTTGGGGCGGAGCGGACCGAAGTAGAACGGGCAATGGACCGCACCCACCGCTGGGCCCAGGTCTGTTACGACGCCCATTACGCCAGCCCCGACCTGTCCTACGCCGTTAATGCCCGGAGGCAGGCACTGTTCGGCATCGTCCAGGGCGGCACCTTCCCCGACCTGCGGCAACGCTCCGCCGAGTTCATTGCGTCCATCCCATTCCCAGGCTACGCCATTGGCGGGCTGGCCGTGGGCGAGTCCAAGGCGCAGATGTACGAGATCACCCAGCAGGTAACTGAATTGCTGCCCGGCGACAAGCCCCGATACCTGATGGGCGTAGGGTCGCCGGAGGACCTGGTTGAAGGTGTTTCCCAGGGGGTGGATATGTTCGACTGCGTGCTGCCTACCCGGGTGGCCCGCAACGGGGCTTTGTTCACCCGCACGGGACGGGTCAACATCGGCAACCGCCGCTTTGCCGAGCAGGACGCGCCCCTGGAAGAGGACTGCGCCTGCTACGCCTGCGAGAACTTCACCGCCGCTTATTTGTGGCACCTGTTCAAAGCTAAGGAGGTGCTGGGACTGCGCCTGGCCAGCGTCCACAACCTTCACTTCATTTTGAAGTTAATGCAAGGCATACGGCAGGCCATACTGGAGGACAGTTTTGAGTCCTTCCGGCGGGAGTTCCACGACTCGTACCGCCCCACCGACGAGGCCACCCGCCAGCGCCAGAAGGAAAAGTGGCTGGCCGCCAGGGGCGCGTGAATCTTATCCACGGATCCGCAGCGGCGGACGAATGGTCACCAATGAAATATTGACATTCGGCCAGGCGGATTGCGGCGTTGAAGACCACCCGGGGGCAGGCTACTCCCCAAAATCATTAACATACATTAGCGAACGTTCGTGGAAAACAGGAGACAAGAATGATCCGCAGCTACCGGGGCATGACGCCCAAGATTCACCCCACCGCCTGGGTCAGCGAGGCGGCCTACGTGGTAGGGGACGTGGAAATCGGCGCCTACTCCAGCGTGTGGCCGGGCACCGTCATCCGGGCCGACACCATCAAGATTACTATCGGAGAACACGTCAACATCCAGGACAACTGCGTCCTACATGCGGACAGCGACGCCACCTACGAGGACTACGTTACCCTGGGCCACGGGGTAATCAGTCACGCCAAGCACATCAAGACCCACTGTCTCATCGGCAACGGCGCCACCCTTAACGATGGTGTAATCCTGGGGGAAAACTCGGTTATCGCCAGCGGATCAGTGGTGCTGGAGCGGCAGGAGTTCGGCCCCAGTTCCTTCGTGCTGGGGGTGCCGGCATCGGCGCGAGAAGCCCCCACCAACGAACGCCACCAGGCCATGATTCGCCGCACCGCCGAAAGTTACGCGCGCAAGGCCCAACTGTTCAAAGAGGAAGGCCTGGGCGGCGTGGATGTTGAGGGGGAAGAGGCGTAAATCCGGTTCTGGATTCGTTCGGGCAGTCCCATGTACCTCACCGGCGTCCGACCCCGGCGGTACTAACACCAACAAAAGGACGGCAAGTTCTGAAAGTACTACTTACCAACGACGATGGAATTCACGCCCCCGGCCTGTGGGCGGCGGCCCAGGCCCTTTCCCAGGTGGGAGAGGTCTGCGTGGTGGCCCCCGACCGGGAGCAGAGCGGCGTGGGGGCATCGCTGACCCTGCATGCGCCCGTAGTGGCTCGGTCTATGGAGATTCCCGCCCTGGAAAGGTTGAGCGCCGCCGCCAACGAGGAGGCCGCTTCTCCCGACGAGCAGCAGGCGGAGATACGCCACCGGGTCACTGCCTTCTCCGTGGAGGGTACCCCCGGGGACAGTTGCATCCTCGCCCTGGAAAAGCTGGTGGGGCCGGTGGACCTGGTGGTCTCCGGCATTAACCGGGGTTCCAACCTGGGTTGGGACGTAATGGTATCCGGTACGGTGGGGGCGGCCTTCCAGGGGTATTTCCGGGGCTATCCGACTATTGCCATATCGGTGGGGTCGGTGCAGAATCCCCGCTTCGACGGCGCCGCGTCCCTGCTGCGGCTCATGGCCCTCAAGGTGGCCCAGGAAGACAACCCGAACGGCAGGCGCGACCCCTTCCTGCTCAACATCAACGTTCCCAGCCTGGCCCCGGACCAGATAACCGGAGTGGAGATAACCCGTCCCGGGGGCCGCTCCTATGGCGAGTCGGTGCGGGAGGAAGGCACCGGACACCAGAAGCGGTACTGGATCGCCCGCAACCGTCCGGTAATGGCCGACAACGGGGAGGGCACCGACATGAACGCCGCCAAGAACAACCGCATCTCCATAACTCCCCTCCACCTGAACCTGGCCCACCAGGAAGTCCTGCCCAGGGTAGAGTCGCTGCTGGCCGGGGTGCCGGAGGCGCTGCTGGGGAAGGGTTAACGGAGGAGCATTGACGGGACGTGCAGTTTAGTGAACACTATATCAACCAGAGGATGGAGACCCGCGGTATCACACTCGAACAAGCAGAGGCCGTTGTAAACAATCCGATTCGAACTCTCGCACAGGATGATGGTCGGACGAGATATTGGGGCTACGTAGCTGAGTTGGGACACTATATTCGTGTGGTGGTTGAATCCGACGGAGAGACTATTTTGACCACATTCGTTGATTCGAGATTTCAGCCATTCGAGGAAGGAACTAGCAATGGTTCAGGTCAATTACGACGCTAAGTCAGACGTCCTTTCGATCATTCTGGCCCCCAAGAGAGTGAAAGAGTCAGCAGAGATTCTTCCCGACGTGATCGCCGATTTTGACGATGCCGGTAGGGTAGTGGCATTTGAGATTCTGGATGCCAGCAAGGTAATTGACCCAAGAAATATTGACTTACCGCCCAAGAAAAGTAGCGAATAATCGCGAATCACTGGGTGAAACTACCATTAGCCAGCGGAGGACGTCATGAGAAGCTACGTCTTTAAGGTAGAACTGGAACCCGATGAGGATGGCTGGCATGTGTTTTATTCGCCATGGCGAAAAATAGGCGCTTCCACTTGGGGCAAGACCAGGGAAGAGGCTATGAAGAATATCCAGGAAGTCCTGGAGATGATAGTCGAAGAGTTACAGGAAGCGGGGAAGCCCATAGATGAAACCGAGTTTATGACTGTTTCGGAGGATAACTTGGTGTCGATCAGCCTGTAATGGATATAGACTTTAGTCTCCTCCGAACACTTACTGCCAGAAGACTCATACAAGCACTTCATAGAGATGGATTCTCTCTCGTCCGTCAGCGGGGAAGCCATCGTCGCTATGAGCATCCCGATGGACGCAAGGTCACAGTTCCGTTCCACCGACCTGGGCAAACATTCCGCAGAGCTACTCTACGGGACATTATGGAACTTCAGGCAGAGTGGACGTCGGATGACCTGCGCAGGTTGGGGTTGCTGTAATCAAGATGTCCTTTTTATCGAATTATTGCAGGACTCTTGAAAGGTATAATGGTTCCCATTGCGGATGCTAAAAGTTGTAGCCTTGCTACCACGTTTGACCTGAAATCCTTCAATCCAGTGACGTCCAGTTGGTATTCGTCAAACACATTAGAAAGCACTTCGTGACAGTCATCTGCAAAACAAACCGCTTCTAATAAGACCTCATTCGGTGGTAGAAGTTCACTCGAATTCCTTTCCAAGTATTTTCTAATTCGAAAATCGGTACGTTTAAACCACTTTGATACCTGACCGTCCAGACTTGCAAGCAACAGCCACTTCCAGTGGTCGTAATCGTCAATTCCATAGACTGGCATTAGCCACTCGGCAGCAAGTACCATGGACCCCTTCAAGTCGCATTCGGTTTCTTTTTCTTGCCGGCCAACAACGTCAACTGCGTAGGTGGAGGTGAAAGCGGGCCCGATGTAATTCCGTGAAATTGCAAGGACAATTCGATAGCCACTCATTTCGCCATAAGCTATTAACTCCCCGTTCTTTTGGTCACCTCTTACGTGAACACAGTAAAGTGTTTCCCCACTACGATTTCGAACGACATCCTTCCCTCCATACACGCCATATAGAACATAAGGAAAGTCTGTGGCTTCTCCCCTCAAGTAAGCCAGAAGTGGGAGGCAGTCTGAGGAATCAGCTCCTGCTTCGAATGCCAATGCAAGAATGGACTTTAACATTGATCTTACTGAGGCTCTGTCACCAATTACCACTTCGTGATAAGCCTCGACTTGCCCGTCAAATACTTTCGGTTCGACCCTTATGGCAGATGAGATTTCCTTTACATCGAAACCTACGTCTAGATATGAGAACGATTCAATCCACTCTTTGAACTGCTTTACTTCTCTAGTCCGATTATCGAAGCCCGGATGGCCATGTACTTCGAACTCACGGTCTGCAATTCGTGAAGCTAATCTGAGTGGTCGGTCTGGAGCGATAATCCACCGCCCGTCAGGGCATTGTTCTACCATCCCACCGCCAGCAATTTGCCGAATAGAAGGTCGCCCTTTTCCGTGAGGGTCTGCACAAGCGATCGATATTAATGGCCTCATTGACTCCACCAATGGGGCGTCCCACTTGCTCCCAGTGTCATTGTTGCACTTCTTGCAGATGAAGTCTGTCACCGTTCTTCTGCCACCGAGAGCCTCTGGAATTATGTGCTCCTTGTCTCTTAGTGATTCATCGATCGGAACGTCACAAAGCCAACAATGAGGGGAGTCCATTCCATCTCCGACTACGAAGAGTCTTGATATTATTACCTAATTTTATCATTAAGCGCGTAGGGCCTTCTGATATCAGGTACGGAAACCAGGGCAATCGCGTCTTAATTTTGGTTGTGCGCTGAAGCGAAGGTCATGTCACCCTGAGGTTGCCGAAGGGCCTGAAATTCTTCCCATCGGCCTGGTTGCGAGCCCCAATGTTGGCTTGTAAGGAGAACTTTAGATTCTTCACTCCGTTCAGAATGACAGTCTTGGCAGTTCATCAGAGCAACTCGTTAAGACGCGATTGCCTTGGTACGGAAACTGTTTAGCATCCCCCCGCTACCCCCACTCCCCTATGTGTGGCATAATACCGCCACCTTAACCCACTCCATTACGGAGGCTTTTCGCTTATGGTTGACCTTAAGCATGGCGCGGCGATTGTGGGTATTCACGAGCACGTTACCCGCTACGCGCCGGACAAGAGCGAGCTGCAGATCCAGGGGGAGAGCGTCATCAAGGCGCTGGCCGACGCCGGCCTGTCCAAGCAGGACGTGGACGGCCTTTTCACCGCCTCCAGCAGCATCCGCAACAGCGGCATGAACCTGGCCGACTACCTGAATTTGTACCCCAGGTACGTGGACAACACCACCGTGGGCGGCGGTTCCTTCGAGTTCCACCTGTCCCACGCCCTCACCGCCATCGCGGCCGGGCGCATCAACGTCGCCGTCATCACCTACAGCAGCCTGGCCCGCTCCGGCGGCGTCTCGGTGGGCACCGGCGGCGTGGGCCGCTACGGCCATCCCCGCCTCGATCCTTCACCGGACAGCTTTGAAGAGCTTTACGGACTCACCACCGTGGGCCTGTACGCCATGATCGCCCAGCGGCACATGCACCTGTACGGCACCACCTCGGAGCAACTGGCCGAGGTGGCCGTGGCCATGCGCAGGCACGCCTCCATGAATCCCGAGGCCCTGTTCCGCGACCCCGTCACGGTGGAGGACATCGTCAACTCCCGCATGATCTCGTCGCCCCTGCACCTGCCAGACTGCTGCGTCATCACCGACGGTGGCGGCGCGGTGGTGGTGGCATCGCCCGAGGTGGCCCGCAACTGCCGCCACACGCCCGTCTGGGTGCTGGGAGTGGGCGAGGCCATTGCCCACCAGGGGGCCGGCAAGCGCGACCTGATGTACATTGCCGCCAAGCAGAGCCACGAGCCCGCCTTCGCCATGGCCGGGGTGACCCAGAAGGACATCGACATGGCGATGATCTACGACTCCTTTACCATCACGGTGGTGGAGACGCTGGAGGACCTGGGGTTCTGCGAAAAGGGCGAGGGCGGCCAGTTCGTCTCCGGCGGACGGCTGCAGGTGGACTCGGATAGGTCCGACAAGTTCCCAATCAACACCGACGGCGGCGGACTGTCCTCCAACCACCCGGGTATGCGGGGCATCTTCCTGCTGCTGGAAGCCACTCGCCAGCTACGCCACCAGTTCGAGGGCACGCCGCGCCAGGTTGAGAACTGCCAGATTGCCCTGTGCCACGGCACCGGCGGTTCCCTGGGGGCGCGACACAGCGGCGGCACCGCCATTTTGGGGAGGGACTAGCAATGACTAGCAGGCAAGAATGGAACAAGCCGCTACCCACGGTGGTCGGTGAGACCAGGCCTTACTGGGAATCCTGCCGACGGGGCCAACTGCTGATCCAGAGGTGCGAAAGGTGCGGGGAGTACCAGTTCTACCCCCGGGGCATCTGCGCCAACTGCTGGTCGGACGACAGCATCCGGTGGGTGCAGGCCAGCGGCAGGGGGACGGTGTGGACCTACACCGTAACCTACCAGAACCGCACCCCCGGCTTTGCCGAGGACGTGCCCTACGTGCTGGCGGTAGTTGAATTGGAAGAGGGGGTCAAGATGTTCACCAACATCGTGGACTGCAATCCCCGGGAGGTAACCATCGGCATGCCGGTGGAGGTTACGTTTGTCCGGGCCAACGACCAGATAACGGTGCCCTACTTCAAGCCGGCCGCCGCGTAGCGCAGCGACTCAACACTTTACGATAACCCTCCCGCCGGCGAACACAGGCGGGAGGGTCTTACTTTCTCATCCACGAATAGACACGAATGCCCACCAATGATTTATAGAAAGTTATCTCTATTAGTGAACATTAGTGATCATTCGTGGATTAACTGCTCCGGTTCCTGATTTCGTCGCACAGGTCCTGGTCTGCTGCTGCCTCTTCCAGGCGGTCGCTGAAGAGGTAGGCCAGGGAGCGGCGGCCGTAGAAGTTGTCGTCGTTGGGGTCTATGGCAATGGCGCGGGTCAGGTCTTCGATGGACTGGTTGTACATGCCCATTTCGTAATATGAGCAGCCCCGGTTGAACCAGGCGTCGGCCAGGGTGTCGTCCAGTTCCAGGGCGCGAGTGTAGTCGGCGATGGCCTGTTCGTAGGCGCCGTTGCGGCTGTACTGGTTGCCCCGCCGGTTATAGCCCTCGGCGTCGGTTGGTTCTTCCGGCGGGGTTAAGTTTGGTCTCATGGCAGGAATACTTCCGATGTGCGGCTTGGACACTGTACGCAACTCCAGGGTTAAGGTCGGGAGTTGCCTTGTAAGGGTCAATTGCCTTGACCTGGATTTCCGCAGGGGCGGGTTTCAAACCCGCCCCTGCCCTTGAGATTACCTCGGGTCGGAGGCTTGCAAATCGAATGAGGCCCTAAATGACCGACCTTACCAACCCGCCGTCCACGAGGATGGTGGTGCCGGTGATGTAGGTTGACTTGCCGGAGGCCAGGAAGGCCGCCAGGTAGGCCAGTTCGCGGGGTTCGCCGATGCGGCCCACCGCAGTTTCCTTGGCCCGTTCGGCCAGGCCCTCCTCGACGGTTATCCCCAGTTCCTGGGCGCGGTTGGTTACGTTGGAGAGCATACGTTCGCTGAGGATGGAACCAGGGGCTATGTTGTTGACCAGGATGCCGTCCCGTCCCACCTCGTCGGCCAGGCTCTTCATGTAGGCCACCACGCCCATGCGGGTGGCGCCAGACAGGGCCAGGTTGGGGATGGGCTGGTAAACGGTGCTGGCGAGGATGTTGACGATGCGTCCGCCGCCCTGGGCCTTCAGGTGAGGTATGGCCTCGCGGGACATGCGGGAAAAGAAATACAAAGACCGCTGTACCGCCGTTTCCCACTGCTCCTCGGTGGCAGTCTCGGAACGGGCCAGGGGCGGCCCGCCGGAGTTGTTGACCATGATGTCGAGCTGGCCGTAGTGGCTGACGGTCTGGGCCACCAAACTCTTGATGTTATCGTAGTTTTCCAGGTCGGCGGCAATGGGAAGGACCTCGGCGCCAGTGGTGTCGCGAATTTCAGCCGCTGCCTGCTCCAGGTTGGCGGCGGTACGGCTGCAGATGGTCAGCCGCGCTCCTTCCTCGGCCAGCACGTCGGCGCAGGCCCGGCCCAGGCCGGCGCTGGCCCCACCGATGATAGCTACCTTTCCCTTCAATTCCAGGTCCATTCAGGATTCCCCCTAAAGACTCCGGCCCCTGAGAATGGGCCGGACAGATATGACACGCTGGCCCCAGATTATAGCAGACGGGTTGGACAGAGTCGTTGGCAGCGCCGGGCGACAACAAACTGATTTCATTCCAGGGATTTTTTTAACCACAGAGACACAGAGATGCGCAGAGTGTCCTTCCGAAGCCCTGCGTTCTCTGCTTCTCTCTTCCAGTGGCGACCCCTATTAGCCGTTGTTAAAAATTTCGTTGGCGATGTCCATAGCCTCCCGGGCGAAAGGAATGCCGGCATAGAACGTCATGTGACCGAATACCTCTATAACCTGGTCTTTGGTCAGGCCGATGTTGAGGGCGCCACGAATGTGGCCGCGCAGGGGACCGTGTCGGCCCAGGGTTGCGAGGCAGGTCATGGTGCAGATGCAGCGGCTGGTAACGTCCAACCCTAGTCGGGTCCAGGTTGCGCCCCAGTAGTATTCTCCGGTGGTGCGCCCCAGTTCGACTTCGGCGTTTGTGGGCGGGGCCGGTCGGGACGTGGCGCCGCCGCCCATGTAATTGCGGCGGTACTCGTCACCCCGCTGGAACAGGCTTTCGGGATCCTCGTCTGGGTCATGGATGCGGGTGGGAGTGAAGTCTATCCCTCGCTCCTCGAATACCTGCCGGCACAGCGACAGGGCCTGGATGCCGGCCGGGGCGCCGCTGTACCAGGTGTCGTGGATGATCAGTTCCACCACCTGCTCGGGGGTAAGGCCGATGTTGAGGGCGTTGCCCAGGTGCCGCTTCAACTGGACTTCGCGATTGGTGACGATAAGACAGGACAGGGTGATCATCTCTCGTTGCACCGGCGTCAACGCGGGGCGCCGCCAGATGGTGCCAAACAGCGCTTCGCCCAGGATGCGCTCGAGGTCCGGCGCAATTTCCCACGCTCCCGGGGCGGACCCGCCGGTGATCTCGCCGCCGCCGAACATCCTGCGAGTTTCCCTGCCTCGTTCGTACCGATCATCTAGTTCGCTCATGATGCGCCTCCATACCTGGCAAGTCTAGGTCCAGAACTCTGCCAGTCTAAGGGTGCGTTTCCAAAGGCGCAACTTTCAGATACAGGAGAGAGAACCGGCAGGTATTTGGCGGGAACCGGCAAGGCTTGGATGTTCTTGATTAACGGCCATTCGGTGTCCTGTATCTGCCCAGGGCAATCACGTAGGCCAACCCTTGCAAGCGCTGAATTCCATACCGCCTGAATCGGAACGCGGCCGCGGCCAAATTGTAGCGTCCAATTCAGGTGGTTTTGCCCTCGGGTCCGGGAAGACACATAGGTCTGCCCCTACCAAGTTCCCACGAAACCACCCAATAAGGAAAGCTACCCGCCAGAGGCTCAATTTCCATTTCTTCCAAGTGGGTGCTATCATTATAGGGTTACGCTCACGAACGAGTCGCCAATGGCGATGATGGGCGAGAGGGTATTAAGCAAATGTGGGGCAACTTTTGAGTTGCCCGTCCGCCAAGGAGATGGGAAGAAATGACCACGGAGTCGATTAACCTGGAACTGGAGCCACGAACCGTACTGGGCAAGAAGGTAAAGCAATTGCGCCGAACCGGCACCATACCGGTGCATCTTTACGGGCCGGGCGTGGAGCCGCGACCGTTGCAGTGCGAGAACCGGCAACTACTGCAGGCTCTCGCGCGGGCCGGTAGCACCAATCCCGTTACCCTGTCGGTCAAGGGTGAGGCCGGGGAACGGCTGGCTTTCGCGAGGGAGATCCAGTGGAGCCCGGTTCGCAGCCAGTTGCTGCACGTGGACTTTCTGGCCGTTTCCGCTACCGAGAAGATCACGGCCCAGGTACCCATAAACCTGGTGGGCGAGTCTCCGGCCGCCAGGGACACAGGGGGGTCAGTGGCCCAAACCCTGTATGCCCTGGACGTGGAGGCCCTGCCCCTGGAGATTCCCAATGAGATAGTTATTGATCTATCGGTGCTGGTGGATACCAACTCGGTAGTTCGCGCGGGGGAACTGTCCCTGGAAACCAACGTGACGATGCTGACCGACCCGGAGGCAATGGTGGTCAGGGTCGACGCGGGCCGCTTGGCTCTGGGCCGCCAGGAGGACGGCGGTGATGCAGCAGAGGTGGAAGCCGCTGCCCCTGGTGAATCGGGCGGTGACGAAGCGGAATCGGAAGAATAGCTGACAGGCAGCAGGAGGCATGACCGCCGCGCCGCGGTTTGCTCCAGCCAGGTCCGGAACTCCTGATCACCTCAATTTCAGCGGAGGCAGCGAAATGTATCTGGTATATATTGGCGAGTCCGGGAATACTGGCAACAGCCTGAACGACTCCAACCAGCGGCACCAGGTCTATTCCGGCCTGATCATCCACGAAAACCAGTATGTTTCCATGAGCGGCGAATTTAACGCCCTCTGCCGTCGCCACATGGGCGAACCCCTGGGGAGGGGAGACACGCCAACCCAACTGAAGCCGGCGGACATGTACCAGGGCCGGGGCTATTTCCGGTCCTGGTCTCCGGACAGGCGGGCCGAGCTGATCCAGGACTGCCTGAACATCCTGATCCGGCGAGAGGCGCCGGTAATCATCACCTTTGTTGACAAGGTCCAACTCGCCCAGGCCAGGGAAAACGGCAACGAAGCCGTCGGGGACTGGTCGACGCCCCCAGAGGCCATTACCAGCAAGTTTCTCTTTGCCCTCAACATGTACATGGACGAGGCTGCCGTCGCAGACATTCCGCCGGACCACATTATGGAGGCCACGGGCCCCATCCAGGACTACGCCATGGTGGTGGCCCAGTCGGGGAAGTCTGTCCAGCCGGAGTATATGTCCCGGTTTCTCCATGCCGAGGTGGAGATTCCCACGCCGATAGTTTTGGAAGACCTTTGTTACACCTCCCCCGAAGAGTCCGTCTGCATCCAGCTGTCGAACATCTGCGCTTATTTCACGCGCCGCTGGCTGCAGAATCCCGGGGGCTCCCACGGCTACTTTGACGCCCTCCGCGACGGCCGAGTAATACAGGTCGTCTACCCCGTTCAGTTCTGACGTTTTTCATCCCCGGCAGGGGAGTTGCGGACGGAAACGGCGTACCATCCTGTCCCGGTCTGCTGAAGAATGCCTTTGACGGTTGAAGGCCAGGGGAGTTCGTCGTTCTAGTCGAACCGCGCCATCTTTCTAAGCCAGGCGCTGAGAAAGTCCACGCCCAGGACCAGCAAAAGGTACCACAGGATGATCAGCGAAAGCTGGTCGTAGTGGAAGAAACTGAGGCTGAGGCGAAATTCCTGGCCGAGGCCCCCGGCGCCCACAAACCCCACAACCACCGTGGTCCGTATTACTACCTCCCAGCGGTACAGCAGGTAGGTGATGAGGTGGGGCAGCGTTTGGGGCAGAGCGGCGTACAGGAACACCTGGAACATTCCGGCGCCGGAGGCGCGAAGGGCTCGGGCCGGAGCCGGGTCCATGTCTTCCACCACTTCCGCAGCGAGGCGGCCGACAATACCAAGGTTGTGGATGCCGAGGGCTATGGCGCCCGGCAGTATTCCGGGCGACAGAAGAAAGACAATCAACAGGGCCCAGACCAATTCGGGCACGGCCCGGGTGAAGGCGTAGAAGATACGCAGCAGGTAATACAGGGCCCCGCCAATACGGGATGGCTTGCCGCCCATGCCACCGTTGCTGACGGTGCGGGCGGCGAACATAAAGGTCAAGAATGCGCCGGCCCCCGCAATGCCGATGGCCAGTACGCTCATAGCCAGGGTTTGGTAGGCCAGCTTTCCGGTGGCCCACCATTGTTCGGGCAGGAGGAAGGCGGGAGTCCTGTCCATCCCCAGGCCAGCCATGCGGTACAGGAAGGAGCCGGCGTGGGTCCAGGTCCGGTCGCGAAACAGGTCGGTGAAGCCGCTGTCGCCTGAGACGAAAATGGTAGCCCAGGCAAAGGCCACCAGGCCAAGGAAGGCATAGATCGACAGGCGGGCAAAGGTGGGCGCCCGCCGGGGCCTTGTGGGAGAGCGGGTTTCGAGGTCGGATCCGGTCATGACGTCAGCAGGCTGTGGCGTACACGGCCGCTCCAGAAGTCTACGAGCGCGACTATGGCCAAGAGAAGGAACAGCAGGGTCCACACCTGATTGAACAGCAGGTCTCCCAAGGACAACTGGATCTCGTACCCAATGCCGCGTATTCCCACGAAGCTGAGGATGGCGGCGGAACGAATGGAACACTCGAAGCGGTAAAAGGTGTAGCTGACCAGGTCGGGCAGGCACATGGGAAGGCGGCCGAACAACAGGGTCTGAAGGGAGGAGGCGCCGGAGGAACGCAATGCCACCAGCGGTTCACCCTGAACGTCTTCCAGGAACTCGGCGTAAATGCGGCCCAGGATGCCGGCGTAGGGCAAACCCAGGGCAATAATGGCCGCCAGGGGCGAGAGACCAATGGCGGCAACAAGCAGCACGGCCCAGACTAGTTCGTGGATGGACCGCATGGCGCCAAGAATAAAACGAGCGCCCACGATGGAGGCCATCCTTGTGCGGGACTGGGGTGGCGCCAGCGCCCCGGAGGCCAGAATGCCCAGGGGCAAACCGACAATTACGGCCACCGTAATGCTGGCAAGGGCAATGGAAAGGGTCTGCCACGCCGCCCGCAGGCACACCAGGAGGAACTGGGGCGAGAGGTCCGGCGTGAAGGCGGCCAGCAATAGCAGAAGGGCAGATCGCCCGCCGGTGGCGTGCAGAATGGGACCGCCCCAATCTATGCTGGTGACACTCCAGGCTACCGCCAGGAGCAACAGAAGGGTAAGGAAGTGGGGACTTTCCAGGATTAAACGGTCCGGCTTCATAGAACCAGTAACCGCTTAGTGCCAGGGAGGGTCGGAGTCCTGGTAGCCCAGGTTGTACAGGTCAGACTGGATGGCCGCCGTAAGGTCTTGGGCGGGAATGTCGAACTGCAGTTGCCCGTCCTTCAAGCCAATGGCGCGGCTGAAGAACTGCTGCACCAGGTACGGGGTGTGCATGCTGGCCACCAAGGCCCGGTCCGAACCCTCGGTAAGGGCGGTGAGCAGTTGCAGTATCTCCTGCGCCCTCCCGGGGTCAACGGAGGAGACGGGTTCGTCCGCCAGTACCAGCCTGGGAGACTGCACAATGGTCCGGGCGATGGCCACCCGCTGCTGCTCGCCGCCGGAAAGGTGAGAAGTCCTCTCCTGGATTTTGTCCTGGATGCCCATCTGCTCCAGGGCGGAGGCTGCCAGGGAGTAGTCCTGGGGCCACACCATGGAGAGCAGGGAACGGAACATACCCCACTGTCCGAAGCGGCCGGCGAGGACATTGTGGACAACGGGCAGTTGCGGCACCAGGTCAAGCTGCTGGTGAATGATCCCTACCATGGCAGACAATTCGCGTCTTGTGAGCTTTTGGGCGAGGGTTTTGCCCGCCACGTTGAGGGAGCCTGAGTCGGGTTGCACAACGCCGGACAGCAGGTTTAGAAGGGTGGACTTGCCGCTGCCGCTGGGCCCGACCAGCGCAACCCGTTCCCCCGGGTAGATGGTGAGGCTTACGGAAGACAGGGCAGTTACTCGGGGATAAGTCTTGGTTACCTGGTCCACCACGGCCAGGGGTCCGGAGGCTATCGTGCCAGTTAAGGCGCCCTGACCGTTGTGTACGGCGCTTTTCAAACCAATACCCAAGGTGCTACTTAATGACGCCGAGGTCCCGGGCAACCTGCTCGAGGGCGAGGTAGTTCCCGTTGTTGGTTTCGATGAACCTTTCCGTGCTGAATAGCTCCAGAATGTCGCCGTGTTCCTGGGTGTTAAGGCCCAGCAGGGCCCGCGTGATCCGGTTCGTGAAGCCCTCGCCGTAAACCTCGTCCAGATTCCCCTGAACCGTCCAGTTGTAATTGTAGTAAGGCTCAGATGTATGGAACTCTTTGACTAAGGCCGGGTCGGCGGTACCTGCCTGGACCGCTCTTTCCCAAACCTTTTCGCTCAGTGCGCCAACGTCGTAGGCGCCGGACTGGACCAGCACCCAGGTGTTATCGTGTGAACCGGAGTAACTGGCAGGAATTCGGAAATCTTCATCCGGGTCAATACCGGCAGACACAAGGAAATGCCTGGGCATCAGGTGGCCGGAGGTGGAGCTTTCGCTGCCGAAGGTAATACTCAGTTCGGAGGCCCGGGCCTTCAAATCCTCCAGGGAATTGAGGTCTAAGTCAGCCCTGGAGATGAACTTGGCATGAAACTGGGCGTCCGACTCCCTCTGGGCGATGGCAACCGCCCCGGGGTTCTGGAGCCTGGCTTGCACTCCGGTCAGGCCGCCAAAGAATGCCAGGTGGAGGTCGCCCTGCCCAAAGGACGTAACCACGGCCGCATAGTTGGCGCTGGGCACGTATTGCACATCAACTCCCAGTTGAGTTGCCAGGTAGTCTGAAAACACCTGGTACCGCCTGGTCAATCTGGCAACGTCCTGGTCGGGAATGCCACCGACTTTGAGCACCGGCTTTGGTTCTTCGGCGCATGCCAGGGAAACCATCAGCAGGCAGCAAACCATCAGACCCAGGATTAATCTTACTTTTGTCCGTCCAGAAGTGTGAAACAAAGCGCCCTCTTGGTCCTCCTTTGTTGGTCACGCAAACGTGTTAAGGGCATTGGTTGGCAATGTAGTGCCATAAGCTGGAAATGGTGGAGTGACCGATAAGCCAGCGCTACCAAGCTGGTGGGGGACTCTAAGACCGACCTGCCGCGATTCCGCCGACCTGTCCGGGCCTTGACAGACCGCAAATGGCTGAAGCTGTTGACTTTTACTCGATACCTGCTCACCCGTACGTAAAGCGTAAATGAGAGTGTAAACAGGGGTTTATACCTTGTCAACAACAAACGGGGCAATTTTGCCCAACGGGGCGGAGTTTCCTAATTTGTGGGGCCAGGTTGGCAGCGCTCCAATTCCGGTGGTATTACCATGGGACTAGGGCGCACACACAGGTCTGCCCCTACCATTCTAGAGTTCGGATTACGTGAACGGAAACGCTATATGCTCTTGTGTCCAGCTTTCGCCGGGTCCCTGCCCGCGCTATAATCTGTTGGCTATGTCAACTCAACCTCCCGACCTATTGGCCGGCCTGAACGATGCCCAGGCAGAGGCTGTAATGACCACGGAAGGGCCGCTGCTGATTGTGGCGGGTCCTGGCAGCGGGAAGACCCGCGTGGTGACCCATCGCATAGCCTACCTGGTCAACAAAAACGGAGTCAGCCCGTACCGCATAGCCGCGGTTACCTTCACCAACAGGGCGGCCAGGGAAATGCGCGACCGTATCCAGGGTCTGCAAGTCCCTGATGCCGAGTCCATCTTTGCCGGCACCTTTCACTCCTTCTGCGCGCGGATGCTTCGCCGTTATGGGGAGGGAGTGGGGCTGGACTCCAACTACACCATCTACGACGCCGAAGACCAGCTGGGGGTCATCAAGCAGGCGATGCAACTGGCGGAGGTAGATGAGAAGCGCAACCCGCCCCGGGCAATCCAGAGCGCCATTTCCCGTGCCAAGAGCCTGATGGTTGACTCGGTGGGGCTGGCGAGGCAGGCTGAGGCGGAAGGGGACTACTTCGTGGAACTGGCGGCCCGAGTGTATTACCACTACGAGGAGTTGCTGGGCCGCAGCAACGCGGTGGACTTTGATGACCTGCTGATGCGGGCGGTTCAACTGTTGCAGGAAAACCGGGAGGTGCGGGATGACTATCACCGCCGCTTCCGGTACCTGATGGTGGACGAGTTCCAGGACACCAACATCGTCCAGTACCGCCTGGCCAAACTGCTGACCGGACCGGACCAGAACATCTGTGTGGTGGGCGACCCCGACCAGTCCATTTATTCCTGGCGAAACGCCGACATCAGGAACATCCTGAGCTTCCAGGAGGACTACCCGGACGCCCGGGTGATAGCGCTGGAACAGAACTATCGGTCCAGCCGGAAAATACTGGACACGGCCAGCGCGCTCATCGCCAACAACGAAATGCGTGTGCCCAAGGAACTGACGACCCACAACGCCGCGGGCGCCGACGTGGTGATGCACGAGGCTTACACGCAGGATGAGGAAGCCGATTTCGTGGGTAGGCAGGTGCTGGAACTGGCCCGCCGGGAGAACATCAAGCCGGGGAACTGCGCCGTAATGTACCGTATCAATGCCCAGTCCCGGGCCCTGGAAGAGGCCTGCTTGCGGCTGGGCATCAAGTACCGGATTATCGGTGGAATTCAATTCTACCGTCGCCGGGAAATACGGGACGTGATGGCATACCTGTGCGTGCTGCACAACCCCCAGGACGATGTGAACCTGGCCCGCGCTATCAAGACCCCGCCCCGGGGCATTGGAGACAAGACCATCCAGGACCTGACCCGCTGGGCCCTGAACCAGCGCATATCCGTATTCGAGGGCATAAGGCTAATTGCCCAGGCGCGGGCCGGGGGACTGCCCTGCCCGGCGCCGCTGGCGAGCCGAGCATACACGTCCGTAGCACGGTTCGGCGACCTGATGGGCCGCATGGTGGAACTGAAGGACAAGCTGCCCATATCCGACCTGATTGAATTGTTGGTTAAGGAGGCCGGCCTGGAGGCGCACATCCGCAAGACAGACACCAACCCGGAGGAGCGGATGGAGAACATCGAGGAGTTCGTTACACTGGCCGCAGGCTACGAGTCGGAAGCTCCGGAAAACGATCTGGCAGCATTCCTGGAGCGAGCATCGCTGGTATCTGACGTGGACAGCTACGAAGAGTCTGACGATACCCTGACCCTGATAACGCTGCACCAGGCCAAGGGGCTGGAGTTTCCAGTGGTGTTCATAGTGGGGCTGGAGGAGGGCCTGCTGCCGCACAGTCGCTCGATGGACAGCAATGCGGACCTGGAGGAGGAACGGAGGCTCTGCTACGTGGGGATAACCCGGGCCAAGGAACGACTGTTCCTTTTGCGGGCGTTCCAGCGTGGCTTGTGGGGACGCAGCTCTGCGACGCTGGCGTCCCGGTTCCTGGAGGAGATCCCGGAAAGGCTGCTGTCTTACGCGGGTTCACCGACCAGGACGCCCTCCGCCAATGTGGCCGCCCGGCCGAGCTTCGACCGCAGCCTGACAACCTGGGACAGGGACGCGAGTGTGGAGGAATCCCAGGGGCCCGAGTACGTGCCTGAGGTGGGAGATACCGTCAAGCACGTTACCTTTGGCGAGGGCGAGGTAGTGAAGTGCGAGCGGTGGGGCAGCGACTACGAGGTATCGGTATGCTTCGCCGGAGGGGAACTGCGCCGCCTGCTTCTCGGTTACGCGGGACTGGAGAAGGTATAGTCCCAGCAAACGAGGAATGGGCCGGGTCGGTGTTGTGGAGCATTAGGCATATTGCTCCACGAACTTGCTTTCCGGGACCTTGCTTTCCGCGACCGGCACGAGGACTTTCCGCCACTCGTCGGCATTTTACTGTCCAAATTCTCCCCGGCAGACGATTATTCCCTCAGGATCGAAGGCTATTCTCGCGGAATGCTGGGTGACGTTAAATTCGGCCAGCATTGGAAATGAAAGGGTTGCCACTGGGCAGGGACAGCCGTGGCCTTCGGCGTACAAGCCAGTGATTCGAGGCTGAACGGGGCTGTGGAGGTAATGAGGGCGGCAACGTTCCGGACTCTCTCCACTGTACTATTGGGGCTGGGACAGTTCTGAAAATACCTGGCGCCAGGTCTCTTCGTCACCGGCGCCCATTCCTTCCCGGTAAACAATAGTTCCATTGGTATCAAAAGCTATCTTGGTGGACTGAATGGTGACTCCCAGTTCTGCCATCATCTCAGTTGGGCCCGTGGCTATCGCCCAGGGGTAGCTGTTCTGTTCCTTATAGGCCTTAAGCACCGTCATCTCTTCCTTCAGGCCGGGGTGCAGACCGACAGCGTAGAAAGCCACGTCGTCGGCGTAGTCGGGATATATCTCCTTCATCCGCCGCAACTCGGCGGTGCAAACGGGTCAATAGGTGGCCCAGAAAAAGAGGAAGGTTGGCTGATTGGCCTCAATAAGGCTGGCAGAGGTGGTTGTGCTGCCATCCTCCAACACCAGGGTAAAGTCCGGTACCCGATTACCTAGCTGGTTGCCAGTTTCCGACGGTTCGGGAAAGTCGGAGGCCGTGAGAACATACTCAGTTTCCGGGATTTCTTCCCTGGAAAACAGGGTAATTGACTGGCCGGACGACACCAGGTAGGCAGAGAAGACAAAGCCAACTACAGGGCCCAATATGCCCAGGGCCAGGAGGACTTTGCCGATCCAACCTTTCCTTATCATTATGCACCCCCTGTATGCCAGGTATTATAGTCGCAACAAAATACAATACAACGCTACAGTTTTCGAATAAATGCGGCTGTTAAGATTCGAGGCGTCGCTTACGGACCAAACCTTCATCCGCCTTAGGTGGGTCCGGAATTCTTGCCCATTAGTATAGTGCAGATAGGCTTCCTGTCCTGGATTCCCGCTTTCGCAGGAAACAGGGCTGCGGCGGCCCGACTTAACCCTGACTATGAATTTTAACAAAAGGGGCGACCCAAGGCAGAAATCACTTATTGCCCTGGGCCTTTTTGTGCTTAAAAGTTGGGGCCTGCCGTGCACCGGACCCTGGAAAAACCGGTTACTACTGGTTGGCCAGGTCTGAAAACACCTGACGCCAGGTGTCTGGGCTACCGCCACCGAAACCGTCCCGGTAGGTGATGACACCCTGGGAGTTGAATGCAATCTTGGTTGACTGGGAGGCGACGTTCAGGTTGGCCAGGGCCTGGCTCTCGTTGGCGGCTATGGCCACCGGCCACGGATAACCGTTCTTCGCCCGGTTGCTTTCCAGGCGGTCAAGATTGTCGAAGGAACTAGAAACTGCCACAGCGTAAAAGTTCACCTGGTCTGAAAAATCGGGGTATATGGACTTGAGCTGCCGCAACTCGGCAGCGCACTGCCCTCAAGTTGTTGAGGTAAAGAAGAGGAAGGTTGGTTTCTCCTGCTCAATCAGGCCCGATGTTGAGACCATCGAACCGCCCACCAGTTCCAGGCCCAGGTCGGGCACTCGGTTGCCTACCTGGTTGCCCACTTCGGGTGGTGGTTCAACAACCACCGCAACGGGCGTAGCCGTAGGCTGCGGCGCGGGAGCGGCGGTGGCGGTGGGCTGCTGGGCCGGAGCCTGAGCGGGTTGTGGCGCTGCGGCAGGCGTTGAAGGCGATTCGTTGACCTGCGCCGGCGATGTTTCCATGGGTTGTGCGGGCGCTGACGGTTCCTGCTGGGGCGCGGCGGGTCCGGTGGCCTCAGCAGCGGGCTGGTCCTTGGGTTCCATGGCCTTCGCCATGGGCTCGGGCTGGGTTACCACGGTATTTTCGACCGCAACTTCGGCGTTGGCCGGCTGGTTAGTGGTCATGGCCTTGGCCGGTTCAGGCTGTGCCTGGACTTCGGTTGACGGCTTCATCCCGACTTCGGAACTGACCATGCTCTCGCCTGGCTGGGACCCGGTGGCGGGAGCGGGTTCCGCTGCCGCCTGGGGCTGGGTGGCGGGTTGGGCGGGAGAAGACTGACTGGCCTGGTCCGCCCGGGGCGCAGGCTCCTGTGGCTGTTCGGCGGCGCCGCAGGCCACCGCCATGGCCAGCAGCAATGCCGAGGTTCCCAGCGCCACCAGCTTGAAGGGCCGGCGTAACCGGAGAGTATGGCCTGGGGAAGAAATTTGCATAGATGAACTCCTTTGATTGAATGAAGGATTCAGGGATAGTGGAATTCCGCCAATTCTATCATACGAAAGGGGTGGTCTCCCGGATTTGCCGCCGTGCGAGGCATTGGGGGAATTGGAGAGAAAGGGAAGAACCTAGCGAGGCCTTCCCGTCTGAAGCCAGGCCCGCCCGTCGGCGCTCATGAACCGGTCAGCCTCCACCGGCCCCCAGCTGCCCTCGGAATAGTAGTATGGCCTGGGTGCGTCGGGACGGCTAAAGCCGGAGATGATGGGGTCTACGATGCTCCAGGCCTGCTCTATCTCGTCCGCCCGGGTGAACAGGGAGGCGTCGCCATTCAGGGCGTCTAGCAGGAGGCGCTCGTAGGCGTCGGGTATTGCCTGGCCGCTGAAGGCCTCGTGGTAATGAAACTCCAGCTCGGCCTTGCGCATCTGCAGGCCGGCCTCGGGAGTCTTGGTCTGGAACTCCAGGTGAAAGCCCTCGTCGGGCTGAACGAAGATGGCGAGGGTATTGGCAGGAATGTCCTCGTCTTCCGCCAGGGGGAACAGCATGTGGGGTGGATTGCGGAACTGAATGATGATTTCGGTGGACTTGCCACGCAGGGCCTTGCCGGAACGCAAGTAAAAGGGGACGCCCTGCCAGCGCCAGTTGTCCACGTAGAGGCGCAGAGCGGCGTAGGTTGCGGTGTCTGAGTCGGGCGCGACACCGGTTTCGTCTCTGTAGGTCCGGTACTGGCCGGGGATGGCGTGGTAGGCCACGTCCTGGGGGTGGATGCGGCGGATGGCGTTCAGTACCTTAACCTTTTCGTTGCGCAGAGCCTCGGCTTCGAAGGCGTGGGGTGGTTCCATGGCCACCAGGGTGAGCAGTTGCAGCAGGTGATTCTGGAACATGTCGCGCAGCACACCCGTCTGATCGTAGTAGTCGCCCCGCTCGTCGATGCGAAGGGTTTCCGCCACGGTAATTTGAACGTGGTCGATGTAGTTGCGGTTCCAGACGGGCTCGAAGATGGCATTGGCAAAGCGGAATACCAGGAGATTCTGGACCGTTTCCTTGCCGAGATAGTGGTCGATTCGGAACACCTGGTCTTCCCGAAATACGGAATGGGCGATGTCGTTGAGCTCCTGGGCAGAAACCAGATCGGTGCCAAAGGGCTTCTCCACCACCAGGCGGCGCCAACCGCCGGAGTCATCGGCCATGTCCGCTTCGCCCAGCCCGGTGATGGCGTGGCGGTAGAGGGAAGGCGCCAGGGAAAGGTAGTAAAGGCGGTTGCAGCCGTCGGCCCCGCCTTCAATTTGCGACAGCCTGGACTTGACGAGGGCCAGGTCTTCAGAACTTGTAACGTCGCCGTGGGTGTAGTGGATACGGGAGGCAAGTTCCGTCCATTGGACTGGGGAAGGCCTGGCCATACCCTCGCCGCCGAGGAACTCTTCCAGTATAGTTCGAAACCCGTCGTCGTCCAGGTCGCTGCGGGCAACGCCAAGAATTTGCAGGTTGGAAGGAAGGCTGCCCTTGCTGTAGAGGCTGGCAAGGGCGGGAACCAGTTTTCGCCGGGTAAGGTCGCCGCTGGCGCCGAAAATTACCAGGGTGATGGGGCTATCCGGGGCTGGGGCCGGTTCAATCGTTACCATCACCGGACCTCCTGACAGGATGGCCGCCGAACTGGTTTCGCAATGCCGCCAGCAATTTGGCGCCGAAGGGCTGCGCCTGACGGGAGCGGAAACGCTGCAACAGGGAGAGAGTTATGACGGGAGCGGGTACGGCCAGATCAACGGATTCTTGCACTGTCCAGCGTCCTTCTCCCGAGTCCTCCACGTAAGCCTGCAGGTCGGAGAGGCTGGGATCTTCTTCCAGAGCAGAAACTACCAGGTCCAGCAGCCAGGACCGCACGACGCTGCCATGCCGCCAAGTGTTGGCGATGGCGGTAAGGTCGAGGTCAAATTCCTCCTTGGCCGCCATGAGTTCAAACCCCTCGGCGTAGGCTTCCATCAGAGCGTATTCGACGCCGTTATGCACCATCTTGACGAAGTGGCCGGCGCCCACCGGCCCAACATGGCTGTAACCACGTCCCGGGCCCGGAGCCAGGGACTGGAAAACAGGCTCAAGCCTCTGGTACACCTCTGCAGGGCCTCCCACCATGAGAGTGTAGCCTTCCGAAAGGCCCCAGATGCCGCCGCTGATTCCCACATCCATAAGAACGATGCCGTGATCGGACAGTTCATGGGACCTGCGTAGGGTGTCCTTGTAGTTGGCGTTGCCGCCGTCCAGGATAACGTCTCCTGGTGAAAGGAGGGGGACCAGGCGGTCAAGGGTGTCCTGCGTGGGCTGGCCCTGCGGCAGCATGAGCCACACGGGCCTGGGAGGGGAAAGTTGCAAAACCGCATTCCTCAGGGAGCTGGCGCCGTGGGCGCCCTGGGACTGGCTGGCAGATACTGCATCCGCGCTGGTGTCGTAAGCTACCACCCGGTGTCCAGCATCCAGGAGGCGCTGAGCCATGTTGCCACCCATTCGGCCCAGGCCGATCATTCCCAATTCCAAGAAAAGACCTCCGTAGCAGTCCGGTAATCTATATCCGGGCAGCGAGTTCACGTATGCAGTTGGCCGGATTCGATCCCAGGTGTATTCTCCCTGCGCGCCGCCCCAGTTCCAGCAGAGCCTGCAGATCCCCGGTGGACTGGGCGCCCGCCAGGGAACCAAAAGAGTATGTACGCCCGGGAACGGGAATATCTTCAGCATTATCGGCGGTGAATTGCAGGAAAATCCCCGAGTTGGGGCCACCCTTATGCAGCTGGCCCGTTGAGTGGAGGTAGCGCGGGCCAAAGCCGGCCGTGGTGGGGATTCCATACTTTTCGGAAAGGCGCTGGCGGAAGAAGGTAATGGCCTGGCAGACCTCCTTGCTGTCGGGGAGGTAGGCCAGCAACGCCAGGTAATCGCCGGGACCGGCCAGGGACATCAGGCCTTCTACTGACTGGAGCGCCTCTACCCGCGGAAGATGACCCGTTTCCTCAAGATGGCGCAGCACGAGGTCCGTCTTGTCCTTGGCGCCCTGAACATTGGGCTGGTCGAAGGGGTGGACGCCCAAAATACAGCCAGCCACGGCGGTGGCGAATTCCCAGCGGTAGAATTCCGCGCCCAGGTCGGCCCGGTCTGTGAGCTCGAGTTGCACGGAAGGGTGGGATTCAGAAAGGTTGCCGAACAGCAGATCGGGGCTGGCGTTATCATCTCCCTGCAGTCTCAGGTAGACGATAAGCCGGTCTGGGCTGTATTTTTCCAATGAGAGTTTGGGTTCGCCGGCCACGGGAATAATTCCCCGGCCGGACTTGCCGAGGCTCTCCGCCAACAACTGCTCCACCCACAGACCGAAACTGCCCAGGGCTGGCGAGGTGATCAGGGTCAGCTTGTCGCGGCCGTTTCGAGCCAGGGATCCCATGATGGCGCCCAGCCTGGCGCCGGGATTTGCGCCTGCGGCGACCGAGCAGCAATCCCGCTGCATCGCTGCGGCTCGCCGGAGGAAGTCCTCCAAATGAAGGCCAAGAAGGGCCGCTGGCACCATTCCGAAGCAGGATAGGACCGAGTAACGCCCCCCGATGTCCTGGGGATTACGGAAGACTCGGCGGAATCCATCGGCTGCCGCCAGGGCTTCCAGGGGAGTGCCCGGGTCGGTAACCGCGACGAAGTTTTGCCCTGCCGCATCCTCGCCAACAACGCTGGCGACGCGCTGCCTGAACCAGGAATAGAGGGTGTTGGATTCGATGGTGGTGCCGGACTTGGACGACACGAGAAAGAGTGTACTGGCGGGATCGATGGCATCGCTTGCGGCGTTGATCCAGGCGGGAAGGGTGGAATCGAGAACTCTTAGCTGGGGAAAACCGGGAGCGCTGCCAAGAGTCAGGCGAAGGACTTCCGGCCCCAGGCTGCTGCCGCCCATTCCCAACAGGACGATGTTGGTGTAGCCGGCGCGCCGAACTTCCCAGGAAAATTCGGCCAGCGATGGGACCTGTCCGGCCATTTCCCGGGGAAGGGTAAGCCAGCCCAGCCGGTCTTCAATCTCTGAAGGGTTCTCGTTCCAGACCCGGTGGTCTCCTTGCCAAATACGGGAGACGATCTGGGCCGCGTCCAGTTCAGCGAGGGCAGATTCGACCAGCGAATGGTAGTCTCCCAGGATCTCAACCGCGCGGGTGACTTTAGCCAAGGTACCCTCCAGTTGCCGGAAATTGAACACATCGCGCTCGCTGCTTGATTGGCTAACACAAGATAGCATACCGTTTCGCACGGGGCCAAGACCATAGCAAGAGGCCGCCGGGTTTGGGCAGATTGCTTCGTGCTATAATCGTCAAAATCCCCAGGGCCGGGGCGAATGTCTTATCGATTCGCTTCAGGAGGTCTCCGTTGACAACTGCCGGACAGCATTTGAATGCGCCCGCTGAACACCAGGCCAAAGTTGGGGAGCTGAGAGTACGATACCTGGAATGGCTTCCTGAGGGGGGGATGGGGGCTGCTCCCGTTCTGGCGCTGCACGGCCTGGCTTCATCGGCCAACTGGTACGAAAGGCTTGCTGCCCGCCTGTCCAGGCGGCACCGGGTTGCGGCCCCTGACCAGCGCGGCCACGGACAAACTACACAGGCCTCCAGCGGTTACGACTGGCATACCCTGGCAACGGACGCCATCCATTTCCTGGACCACCTGGGGTTGGAGAAAGTCGCCCTGCTGGGCCATTCCTGGGGCGGCAACGTGGCCATAAACGTGGCGGCCAGGTTTCCCGAACGGATTTCCAGGCTGGTTATGATTGATGGCGGCTTTCTGGACGGCCACCTGTTGCCCGACGCTTCCTGGGAGGTGTTCCGGAACCGCTATGCGCCACGGAATGTGTCGGGGACCCGGCAGGACTTCCTGGACCGGATAAGCCACCAGTTGGGGGACTGCTGGGACGAGGACCTGGAACGCATTGTACAGACCATGGTTTACGAGGACGATGATGGGCAGATTCAGGATATACTGCGGCCTTCGAACCACGCCCAGGTTCTGGAGGCCATGTGGGGCGAGCCACCGTCGGTTACGCTGCCCAGCATCCAGTGTCCGACGCTGATAGTGCCGGCGGGGCCCCGGCCGGACCGGGCCGGCAGCAGCTTCAATCTTACCAAGACGGTAATGGTTGAGGCGGCAGCCAAAGCGGTTCCGAACAACCGGGTGCACTGGATTCCGGAGACCATCCACGACATCGGGTACGATAAACCTGATGAACTGGCGGCGGTGATCGAGGAGTTTCTGGAAGAAGGGTAAGATGGCGCGAAGGCGCTGCCGGAAAAAAGGGGGCAGGTTTGGCACCTGCCCCCTTCAGCGTTAGCCGAGAGTTGGAATCGGGGTTGTCTTTAGTCGTTGTCTGCCGGGGCCGGAATCAGGGAGCCGCCTTCCGGTTCTGCGCCGTTCCCGTGAGACAAGCCGTAGTTGATGGCGTACAGACGGGCGTAAACGCCACCCTGGCGCAGCAGGTCTTCGTGGCGGCCTACTTCGACGATGCGGCCCTTGTCCAGCACCACGATTTTGTCGGCGCTGCGGATGGTGGAAAGACGGTGTGCTATCACGATGGAGGTCCGGCCTTCAAGGACGTGGCTCAACGCTTCCTGGATCAGGATTTCCGTGTGCGTGTCTATGTTGGCCGTGGCCTCGTCCAGGACAATGATTCGGGGGTCGCCGACGATGGCCCTGGCAAAGCTGATTAACTGCCGCTGGCCCACGCTTAAGTTAACACCCCGTTCCGCCAGAACAGTATCGTAGCCGTGTTCCATAGCCATGATGAAGTCGTGGGCGCCCACCGCCTTGGCAGCGTTTATTACATCGTCGTCGGTGGCGTCGTCGTAGCAGTATCGGATGTTGTCCTTCACATTGCCTGAGAACAGGTATGGCTCCTGCAGCACCATGCTCATCTGGCTCACCAGGGACTCGCGCCGTACATCGCGCAGGTCGTAGCCGTCAACGGTGATTTTGCCCTTGGTGACGTCGGCAAAGCGATGGATCAGGGTAACCAGGGTGCTCTTGCCGGCGCCGGTGGAGCCGACCAGGGCGACGTTCTCGCCGGGGCGGATGTGGAGGTTGATGTCCTGAAGCACTTCCACACCTTCCACGTAATGGAAGTTCACGTCCTCGAAACGGATCTCGCCCCGTACGGGGGGCATCTCGACGGCGTCCGGCTTGTCATTGACCTCGGGCTGGAGGTCCATCAGTTCGAAGATGCGAACACCGGCGGCCATGGAGCGCTGGAAGACTCCGTACTGCATGGTCAGGTGGCGGATGGGTTCAAAGAAGCGCTGAATCCAAAGAGCAAAGGCAACGAGAACGCCCCATTCCAGGGCGCCGCCCTTGGCCATTACGCCGCCGACCAGGACGATACCAAAGCCCATGCCAACGCCAATCAGGAACTCCACCATGGGCTGCAGGCCTCCGGAGAAGCGGCTAGCCTGCAAGTTGGCATCCAGGTGTTCCTGGTTCAGTTCTTTGAAGTGTTCGAGGTTTTCATCCTGGCGGTTGAGGCTTTGGACCACGCGGACACCGGTAATGTTCTGGTTGTACTCGCCGTTGACCATGGCTATGGCCCGCCGAATACGCATAAAGGAGCGACGGGCGAATCGCTGCCAATAACCGAGAATGAAAAACAGCACCGGCACAATGCTCAAGCAGACCAGGGCCAGCTGCCAGTCGACCAGCAGCATGAAAATGACGATGAAAGCCAGGGTTAGCACGTCGGCCAGGGCCAGCACCAGCATCTCGAAGGTTTCCTGCAACTGGAGGACGTCGCTCTGGCTGCGGGACATGATCCTTCCCACCGCAGTCCGGTGGAAAAAGGACGGGGACATATTCTGCAGGTGGCTGAACATCTGCGTGCGCAAGGCGTAAAGGATGCTCTGACCCACCCGGGCCATAAATACGAACTGCAAGTAATTTGAGGCAAAGTGGACCAGTGTAAGCGCCAGGAAACCCAGTCCAAAAAAGTGGAGCGGGTGCCAAGTCCAGAATTCCCCTGAGTTGGCCGGTATGGTAAGGAGATTCCAGCCGAAAATGGACAGGTCCCAGGGGGTGCCCACCTTGATGCCCCGGTTGATGGCCAGCATTATGAGTCCCGGAATGCTGGCGTTGGCGATAGTGTATATAAACACCGCCACCAGGCTCTTGATAACGTCGGACTTGAAGGGGCCCATGTAGGAAATCAGGCGCAGGACCACCTTGTTGTTGTAGACCGATCCCAGGGCATTATCGTCGCTGAGGTTATCCATGTTGGGGGAGTTTATGCCGCCCGAGTTCAGGCCGCGCATACCCCCCATCATGCCACCGAAGCCGCCTCCCACTCCGCGCATTAGTTGCCACCTCCGTCGCCGCCTGCTAGGGAAGCGTCCAGTAGAACTTCTTCCTGGGGCCGTAATTGAAGCTCGTAAATGTCACGGTAGATTCCCCGCTTGGCCATCAACTCGTGATGGTTGCCCTTTTCGACCACGCTGCCATCCCGCAGCACCAGGATCTGGTCGGCTTCGCGGACGGTGCTGAGGCGATGGGCGATAACAAAGGTTGTTCGACCCTTCATCACGTTTACCATGGCCTGGTGGATCTGCCGTTCGGTTTCCACGTCCACGCTGGATGTGGAGTCATCCAGAATCAGGATGGGCGGGTTGACCAGGACGGTGCGGGCAATGGACAGTCGCTGGCGCTGGCCGCCGGAAAGGGTGCTGCCCCGCTCGCCCACCCAGGTGTCGTAGCCGTCGGCGAAGGACATTATCTGGTCGTGAAGCTGGGCAATTTTCGCTGCATTAATTACGTCTTCCTCCGTAGCGTTGGAGACACCGTAGGCGATATTGTCTCGAATGGTTGCATCGAACAGGAAGATATCCTGCTGGACCATGCCTACGTTGCGCCGCAGGGACTCGAGGGTAAACTCCCGAATGTCCTCGCCGTCAATGGTCACCCTGCCTCCGGTAACGTCGTAGAAACGGGGTAAGAGGTTGACTATGGTACTCTTGCCGCTGCCGGGTGCGCCCAGAATAGCGGTAACCTGCCCGGGTGGAGCATCTATCTGGACTCCCTTCAGAGTGGCGGAGCGTGCATCGTAGGCGAAGGAAGCGTCTTCGAACCGCACGTGCCCGCTGGCCCGGCCCATCTCCCTGGCGTCGGGCCTTTCCTCCACTGGGGAACTGCTGTCCAGAACTTCGAAAATTCGGTGACCCGAAGATATGGCCCTGGAGAAGCTGTTGATGATCTGGGCAGCGGACCGGATGGGGAAGGTCAACTGGTTCAGGTACAGCAGGAATGTTCCCATTTCGCCGGCGGTCAACTCGCCCCGAATAATCTCCCAGCCGCCAAACCAAACGATGAGGCCGAGGGCGAAGGTGAAATAAAGGCTCATCCAAGCGCTGTTTGTTCCCTGGAGGCGCTCGGACTCGTAGTATTCGCCCCGCAGTTCCTGGGCCTTCCTGTCGTATTTCCGCCTCTCAAAGTTTTCTGAACCAAAGGCCTTGACCACGTGGATGCCCACCAGGTTTTCCTGGAGCACCGTAACCAGTTCGCCGTTGACTTCCTGTACGTGAAGCCACATGCGGCGCAAACGACTCATGACCAGGGTAGAGCGGATTACCAGGAAGGGGACGAAAACCAGGCTGATAAGGGCCAGTTCCCAGTTGATCCAGATCATCATGCTGGTTACGGCGATGGTCCGCACCACCACTTCCAGGGAGCGGATAAGGCCCATATTGACGAATCTACGTATGGCCTCCACGTCGGCGGTGGCCTTGGACATCAGGTTTCCCGTGTGTTCCTTGTCGTGAAAGGCGAAACTGATGTGCTGAAGCTTGTCATAGATTTGGTTGCGGAAGTCGTAGGTGACTAATTGGGACAGGGAGTCCGTGGTGTAGGTGCGGGCGAAATCGAAGAACCCGCGCATAATGCTGGCGCCCAGCAACAGGCTGGCCAGGATCAGCAGTTCCCTGTTGGCGGGGTTAAGGGGGACAATTTCGGCGCCAGTAATGAGGACCAGCCGGTCTATGGACTGCCCAAAGAGCCAGGGGATTAGCAGGGAGAAGCCGATGGCGATAAAGAAGGAAACGTAGGCCAGAATCAACCGCGTGCGGTAACGGTAGGCCATGCGGGTGATTCTTAGCAGAATGCTCATGAGACCGTCCTTACGGGGTGCAAGCCGGCCTCAACCGAGAAGAAACCCTGGGTCGGGGGATTGCACCGAATCAGTATAGGGCCGGGGTAGGACCGGTTATCCGTCGAAAGGACATACCGGGATGGAAAGCATGGAAGGAATATGCCGAAAATGCGCTTACCGAGAGCAATTTGCCGTCGACATAATAAACCTTATGAAGCGATAATTCAAGCAGCTTTTAATTCCAATTAACAATAATTAAATGAAGCGAGAACTTTTTGGTAATTGGCCGACCACCGAAGAGGACCGGATGGCCGCTCCCATTGGGAGGGCCATCAGCTGCATGGCGGTATTGCCGGGTTATACGGCGGGGCTGGGCGGGCTGACTGGCGGGGTTACATTCGCTCCGGCGCGGTCATGCCCATCAGTTCCAGGGCGCGGCGGAAAACTATCTGGGCCGACTCCACTAGCTTGAGCCGGGCCAGGGTGATGTCGTTGTCCTCGGCATTGGCGGAGATTACCCGGCAGTTTTCGTAGAACCAGTGGAAGGCCGTGGCCAATTCCATGGCGTAGTGGGGCAGGTGGTGAGGTTCGAGAGTGCGGGCCATTTGGTCCACCAGTTCCGGCAGGCGGATCATGGTACGGATGAGGTTCAGTTCGTTGGGGTCGGTCAGCAGCGCCACGTCACCCGCGCTCCAGTCGATGTTGCGGTCTCGAGCCAGATTCAGGATGCTGACGTTTCGGGCATGGGCGTATTGAATGTAATAGACGGGGTTCTCCGATGACTCCTTCTTGGCAAGCTCCAGGTCAAACTCCATCTGGGTTGACGGCGAACGGGCCAGGAAGAAGTAGCGGCAGGCGTCGGAACCCACTTCTTCAGCCAGTTCACGCAGGGTAATGAAATCCCCCGTGCGCTTGGAGGCGCGCACCACTTCCGTGCCCCTTTTAAGGGTTACCATCTGGGAAATCAGGATGGTCAGAGCCTCGGGGTCCATGCCCAGGGCCTCTACCGCAGCCTTCATGCGGGGCACGTGGCCTTGGTGGTCTGCACCCCAGATGTTGATGACGTGCTGGAACTCGCGCTTTACAAACTTATTGTAATGGTAGGCGATGTCGGAAGCGAAGTAAGTGGGTTCGCCGGAGGAGCGGACCACCACGTTGTCCTTGTCGTCGCCCAGCATGGTGGAATTAAACCAGAGGGCGTTGTCGCGCTCGGACAGGTAGTCCTTTTCCCGAAGGGACTCCATGGCTTCCTCGTACTCGTGGCTGCCATACAGGGAGCGTTCGCTGAACCAGTTATCGAAGTTCACGCCTATTTCTGACAGGTCTTCACGGATTAGCGAAACCATTTTCTCGCGGGCGACATCGCCTATCTCACGAACTGCCTGAGACTCCTCAATGTTCAGGAATCGGTCGCCTTCAGCATCGGCGATCTCTTTTCCTATGTCGTAAATGTACTCACCGGCATAGCCGTTGGAGGGAAAGTCGAAATCTCTGCCCAGGGCCTCGCGGTAGCGGGCGTAGACGGAGCGATAGAAGGCTTCCATCTGGGTTCCGGCGTCGTTGACGTAGTATTCCCTGGTAACGGAATAGCCGGCGGCTGCCAGGGTGTTAGCCAGGGCGCTGCCCAAAACCGCCCCCCGGGTGTGGCCCACATGGACCGGACCGGTGGGGTTGACGCTGACGAACTCCACCATTACCGGACGTCCATTGCCAGCGGGAACATTGCCGTAGACATTTGCTGCCTGGCGGACCTCTTCGACCTGGGCCTGTACCCAGGAGTCCTCAAGGTAAAAGTTGATGAAGCCAGGGTGGGCAGCTTCCACGCTCTTGACCTCTGCCGACTGGGGAATGTACCCAACCAGGGTCTGGGCCAGTTGCAGCGGGTTAATTCGGGTGGCCCGGGCGAGGCGCAGGGGGAGGCTGGTGGCAAAATCCCCGTGGTCGGGATTGCCCGGGCGTTCGACCAGAATTTCGGGCATTGATTCCAGCTTAATGGCGCCCTCTTGGCGGGCGCGACTAATGGCCTCCGCTACCATTTCCTGGATTCTGTCCCGAACCAACGCCGTTGTCATTTTGCCGACCTTCTAACTCAAGCTTGTCTCTGGTGAATTTGCTCCTATATGGAAGCAACAGGCCTCTATTCTAACCCATACATAACGCGGATAACATATCCCAGGTAGCCGGAATGGAATAGAGGGCGCAAAAGCCGCCAAGGGTGCAGGACCGTGGTGGTGGACAAAACGAAAAGAGGGCCGGCACGCGGGCACCAAAGGTTGATAGCGGCGGCAGCGCAGGGGCCCATCCCCATCCCTACTCGGGACGAAAGGACAGGGCCCCGTGACCTTTCCTGTGATTAAATCGCCGGTTAAATGGACAGCGCCACGTCAACCAGAGCGATGCGACCTTCGTTAACCGCTTCCAGTCCCTTTTTCAGCGCCGGCACCAGGTCTGCCGGGTCTTCGACTCTTACGCCATAGCCGCCAAAGGGGTCGACCAGCTTGGGGTAGTCCGGACCGGGGATGTGGACGCCGTGCCAGATCCCAGAGCGGGCGGCGTCGCCGTCCGGGTAATAGTGCAGGTGGTTGCGGCGCATGGCCTCGTAGTTGGCGTTGTTGAAGACGACGGTCAGGAAGGGGAGGTTTGCCTCGCAAGCGACGCCGAAACTCTGGGTAACGGGATTGTAAAGGAACCCGCCGTCACCCATCAGGGCAACCACGGGCCTGTCGGGCATGGCCAGCTTAACTCCCAGGGCCAGTCCCAGTCCCTGGCCCAGGCCGCCGTTGGGGTGGAAGTAGCTCTGGGGACGGTCCCACTGAACGTGGCGCATAACCTGACCCCGGTGGGAGGTAACTTCCTCGGCGTAAACGGCGTTGTCAGGCATTGCTTCGCTGATGGCGGCACACAGCCATACCGGGTCAATGGGACGTTTCGTGCGGGCTGCTTCCTCCGCGGCCTGCCTGGCACCGGTCAATCGATCGTGCTCGGCGGTCCAATGCTGGCGGCGTTCTTCAATCCTGGCGGCGTGGGCGCCGCCGGTAGCACCGCTGGCTTCCAGCGCCTGGGTAAGTAGTTGCAGAGTTAAGGTCATATCACCTTCGACGTACATGTCGGCCAGCAGATTCTGGTACACCATCTGACCCTTCAGCGGGTTTTCACCCAAGGCCACCACGGTGGCGTTGGCCGGACCGGCGTTGGGCGGGTACCAGGGGGATCGGGTCCCCAACAGCAGCACCAGGTCGGACTGGTTCAGGTAGGCCTCCGGTGTGCCCAGGTACATGGGATGGCCCTTGGGGAAGTTGGCGTGGATGGAGGCGCTCTCGGTGACGGGTATGGCCATCAATTCAGACAGCTTGACCAGGGCTTCGTATCCAGCCACGTCCTGTCCCGAACCTTCGGCTATGAACATTGGGCGGCTGCTGTTGGCGACGAGGTCGGCCAGTCGTTCAATGGAATTGGCTGCTGGCTGAACCTTGGGCGCCTGGGCTACGCGGCGGATTTTGGCCGGCGGCGACCAGTTGTGAATCATTGTTTCGATGGGAACATCCAGGAAGGTCGGGCCCTTGGGGACGCGCTGGGCCATTTCGCCGGCCCGCACCAACTGCTCGTAAAGGGTGTAGGGGCTGGTGGCCTGGCCGCTCCACTTGACAAAAGGTTCGACGAAACGGTTGGGGCCGCCGACGACGCTCAGGTTGCGATACCACTGTCCCTGGGGGTCCAGGTCCGGATTTTCGCCGTAACTGTTCGCCTCGCCGGAGCAGACCAGCATGGGCACTTCACCCAGGTAGGCGCTGTGAATACCAACGCCGCCCTGGAGCAGTCCCACGCCGGCGTGAAGCAGGACGGCCTGCATTCGACCGGTGACACGGGTGTAGCCCAGGGCCATGTCTACGGCCAGGGTTTCGTGCCAGCAGTTGATATAGGTGGGGCCATCTACTTCGTTAACCTTCTGGCGGGCCAGGGCTTCCCAGACTGGGGCCCACTCCGAGCCAGGAGAAGATATGACGTAATCTATGCCCAGGTTGCGGAAAGCCTCGAGAATGGCGTCGCCGCCGTCTTTGGTCTGAGCCTGCGTCATAGGCTTGCCTCCTGATTTTGGATTCCGGCCCCAGGCAACCTGATACCCGTGGAGCCTTATCCGGTTTGTTTTCTGTAGGTGGCCTGATTTGGTGTTGAGTATAGGTATGGCTAATTTCGGTGTCAACGCAGATGCCGCTGCGAGCCGGTTGTTAGCATCTCCGTAACAGGCTAAACTCACGCAAAAGCAAATCCGCATGGAAGTAAATCCGCAGAGAATTAGCAAGAGGTGTTGAAATGGCCGGACTGTACGGGACTTATGAACCCCCGGTGCCTTCCAGGGTGATATTCGGGCAAGGCAGGGCTGAAGACCTGCCTTCGGAACTGGACCGGCTGGGCAGCCAGCGGGTGATGGTGCTGTCTGGGAGGAGTATTGCTGAAAAGACAAACACTGTGAAGCGGGTGGAGTCGCTGCTGGGTGACAAGTGCCTGGCAGTTTATTCCAACCTCCCCCAGCGGGCGCCCCTGGCTACTGCCGTAGAGGCCACCCAGATTGCCCTGGACAACGGGGTGGATACGCTGGTGGGCGTGGGTGGAAGCACTATCTCTGACGCAGCCCGGATGATCGGGGTGATGATGGCGGAGGGCCTGACGTCTGAAGAGGTCCTGCGGGAACGGGCTCACCAGGGCGGTGGGAGCTTCCAGTCCACGGCGGACGGGGACAAACTGCCAAAACAGGTGTCCATACCAACCACCCTGTCTGCCGGGGAGTTTAACCTGGGGGGCGGCAACGTCCTGGACGACCAGGCCGGTCACAAGATCAGGGTGCGTCATCCTGGGCTTTATGCTCACCTGATTGTGCTGGACCCGGATATGACCGAGGGAACGCCGGACTGGCTGTGGCTGTCCAGCGGGGTGAAGGCCCTGGATCACTGCATTGAGCGGCTGTACTGCCGGGGCAGCCAGCCGGCCACCGACGCCACGACGGCCAAGGCCGCCGAATTGCTGTTCAACAGTTTGCCCCAATCGCGGGAAGAGATGGGCAACCCTGAGGCGCGGCTGAACTGCCTGATGGGGGCATGGATGTCGATGATGGGCGCGCCCAGCGTCGGTTCAGGGTTGAGCCATGCCATTGGCCACGTCATCGGCGTAAAGTACAGCGTGGGCCACGGCTACACATCCTGCGTAACCCAGCCTTATGTGATGGAGTTCAACCGGCCGGCGTCGGCGGACAAGCAGGCGATGCTGGCGCAGGCGGCGGGGCTGGATCCCCGGGGGATGAACGATGAGTCGGCCGCAGAAGCGGTGGCGGCGGTGGTGGACGAGTTCATCATGGAACTGGGGATGCCCCATCGGCTGCGGGAACTGGAAATTCCACAAGAAGACTTGCCGGAGATTGCCCGGCTGACGCTGGAGGACGGTCCGTCGCGAAACAATCCGGTGCAGGTAACGAGTCCCGAAGAGTTGCTGCCGCTGCTGGAGAAGGCGTGGTAAGGTGGGGTTATCCACGAATGTCCAAGAATCATCACTAATGGAAGGAATGTGCGGCCAGGCCGGTCTTTTGCCGATAGGAAGGTCATCACTTTGCTACAATGGGCGGGCCGGAGTGGCCGGCGGGTTGAGTTCAATATACACATCGGAGGTTTCTGTAATGCCATCCTTTATGGACAAATTGACGGTTAATGGTAATGAAATGGACATGTATGCCGCCGTGCCCGACGGGTCGGGGCCCTTCCCTGCGGTGGTGATTGCCTTTCACGTGGGCGGCATGGACGAGTTTGACAAGGTTATGGCCGACCGGTTCGCCGAAGAGGGGTACGTGGCCGTGGTGCCCGACCTGTTCCATCGCTACACCGACGAGCAGCTGAACGGCGGGAGGCTGGAGCGGTTGAACTACCTGAATGACGCGGATGTAATCGCCGACATGAACGCGGCGGTGGACTTCCTGACGGGGAACTCGGCCATTGACAACGACCGCATAGGGGTCACGGGCTTCTGCATGGGCGGCCGGGTGGCGTGGCTGATGGCGGCGGTCAATCCCATCTTCAAGGCCACGGTGCCCTTCTACGGGGGTACCATCATGGGCAAGTGGGGCGACCCCGAGAAGACGCCCTTTGAGCTGTCTGACGGGATCAACTGTCCTATGCTGTTCCACTTCGGCGAGATTGACCGGAATCCGTCGCAGGAGGATATGGCCAAGCTTGACGCTGAGTTAAACCGGTTGGGCAAGGAGCATATATTCCACACCTATGCCGGCGCCGACCACGCCTTCATGGACTGGACGGGGGCGCGGCACAACGCTGAGGGAGCCGCGCTGGCGTGGCCGCGGACGATTGAGTTCTTTGACAAGCATTTGAAGGGGTAGGCCCACCGGTTCATCCACGAAGGACACGAAGGGGCACGAAGTAGAGGCGTGCCCCTGTTGTTTGGTGCCCTATGGGAACGAAGTGTCGCAGCTGATGGTCGAGCACTTCACTGCATGAGCGCCTTATCGGCATATACTTGCTGGACATTGGTGCAGATTCGTGGATAATTTACGCAGCAATTTCCTATGGGAGGCGGCGACCGATGACTACCACGGACAAGAAACAGTACAGCGTGGGCGGGGTGATGCTGGACCGGCCTTTCAAGATTCGGCGGCTGGGTCACTTTGGCTTTAATTCGGACAGGATGGAGGAGTCGGTGAGGTTCTACCGGGACCTGCTGGGCTTCTATGAGTCGGATGTGCTGGACTTCAAGCAGATTCCAGGGCTGGAGGAAAAGCTGGCCCACATTGAGGACGGTCGGGGGGTGTTCTTCACCCACGGCAGCGACCACCATGCCTTTGTGCTGTTCCCCCGCAATGTGATGGACGCCTTTGTGGCGGCCGGCGGTGGTGGCGGCGGCAAGGGCGAAGTGACCATCAACCAGATTACCTGGCAGACCGGTGCGCTGGAAGAGGTGGTCAACGGGGCGCACTTCTTCGAGGACCAGGGCATTGGGATCCAGCGGGTGGGACGGGATATGCCGGGGAGCAACTGGCACGTCTATCCCTACGATCCGGACGGTCACATCAACGAGCTTTACTACGGGATTGAGCAGATAGACTGGACGCGCCGCAGCAAGCCGCGGGAGATGTACTATCGCATCTTCCACGACGAGCCTACCCTGCCGCAGATGTCGGAAGAGGCGGAAGTGGAAGAGGCCGTCGCCAAGGGGATTGACGTCTTCTCGGGATTCCGGGGGGTCAACCAGTTGCCCGCCAAGTACGACGTGGAAGGGGTGATGCTGCCGAGGCCCTTCAAGATCACCAAGATCGGGCCGGTGAACCTGTTCGTGCAGGATGTCGAGGCGTCGTTGAACTTCTACATCAACCACCTGGGCTTCACAGTCACCGAGGAGACGGAACTCAACGGTCACCGGCTTTACTTCCTGCGGAATGGATCGGAGCACCACAGCCTGGGTCTGTTCCCCAGGGCGCTGCGGGCGGAACTGGGATGCAGTCCCCACACCACCAGCGCGTCGTTTGGCGTGGAGGTGGGGAGCTACAGCCAGTTGCGGAATGCGGTGGGCTTCCTGAAGGAGCAGGGGGTGACGTTCAAGGAGATGCCGGCGGAACTGCACCCGGGCATTGACTACGCGGCTTACTGCATCGACCCGGATGGACACATGATTGAGCTGTACTACTATATGGAGCAGATCGGGTGGAGCGGGAAGCCGCGCCCCCAGGAGATGCGGCGGGAGGTAGCGGCTAACTGGCCGGAGACGATTGAGCCGCTGTCGGATACATACGTGGACCAGGTGTTCCAGGGGCCGCTGGGGTAGGCGGGGGGATTCATCCACGAATGGGCACGAATGTTCAATAATGGGGTGGCTCGGGGCCATCCAATATGGTTGATTCAATGGGGGAAATGGGGGCAGCCACAAGGGCTGCCCCTACGAAATTGATTGGTTAGGCGCGGGGCGGGTTGGAACCGGCCCCCAACGATTTTGGCCGATTAGGCGGAGGGCGGGTTGGAACCGGCCCCCAACGATTTTGGTCGATTAGGCGGAGGGCGGGTTGGAACCGGCCCCCAACGATTTTGGTCGATTAGGCGGAGGGCGGGTTGGAACCGACCCCCAACGATTTTGGCCGATTAGGCGCGGGGCGGGTTGGAACCGACCCCCAACGATTTTGGCCGATTAGGCGCGGGGCGGGTTGGAACCGACCCCCAACGATTTTGGTTGATTAGGCGGAGGGCGGGTTGGAAACCCGCCCCTACGATTTTGGTCGAAGATACTTCCTGTACCCTACATCATGCGGCGGATGATGTTG
>CAZPMU010000012.1:0-3307 GCA_964587795.1 uncultured Dehalococcoidia bacterium
AGGGCCTAAAATCCTTCCCGAAAGCTCGGTTGCGAGTCCGAAAGGTGGTTTGTGGGAGGGCGTGTAGATTCTTCACTCCGTTCAGAATGACAGTCTTGGCGGTTCGAGAAAATGGCTCGTTAAAACGCGATTGCCCTGCGGTTCAGGGTAGATTGCCAATGATTGCGAACAGGGTCGGAATAGGAACAGAAAGCCGTAGATGAAAGTCGCCACCTGGAACGTGGAATGGGCCACGCCCGGCTCATCGCGAACCCCTGAAATCCTGCGCCGTCTTTCTGACCTGGACGCTGATGTAATCTGCCTTACCGAGTCCGATGAACGACTGCTGGCAGGGGAGGGCCATACCATCACCACCCGCCCCGATTACGGATACGGGCATAAGGCAACCCGGCGGAAGGCGCTGCTCTGGTCTCCAAGTCCCTGGGAGGAAGTGGATGACGTGGGAAATGAAGCCATGCCGCCGGGCAGGTTCATTTCCGGCGTTACGCAGACGCCCCTGGGTGAAATCGCCGTAGTTGGTATCTGCATCCCCTGGTGGGGCTGCAGGACTGAAGCCAGGCGGGGGCCGGACCGCAAGAGGCGGTGGGAAGACCACGGCCGGTACCTGGAATGTCTCACCGAGTTCCTGCGCCGCCGGCCCGCCCGCCGCCTGGTGGTACTGGGCGACTTCAACCAGGTTATCGGCGCGGGCAGCCATGCACCCAAAGCCCTTCAAGCAGCGCTCCAGGCAGCCTTTCCAACCGGGATAGCAATAGTCACGTCGGAACTGGCCTTCGGACAGCGGAAGAGTATCGACCACATCGCCCTGAGCGAAGACCTGGCAGCCGAATCCCTGGGCATCGCCAGCAACATCCATAACGGTGGCCGGCTTTCCGACCATTACGGCGTCTACGCCCGCATTTCCCTTCGCAACACAAGGGAGTGAAAAGCGTCAGACTCTCCCCGGCAGAGCCTGGGAACGCACCGCGCGCCCAAGAGGATGAAACCCGTCCTGCCCGCCCTACGCAACTCTCCCCGCCGGCTGTCAAGATACCAACCTGCTGATGATGCGCAGGTTTGGCATACAGCGTCCCACGCTGGGCTTTTCGCCCAGGCGCCGGTTGATTGACAGGAAGTTCCGGCAAAACTGGCGGAGCTACCTGTTCCAGAGCGCGCTGACCATGGTGGCTCTGCTGATTATCCTCCTGGTGATAGACGTGGTGCTCCAGGCCGCTATCGTCGTCGCCATCGCGTCCACCGCCTTCATCGTTTTCGTCGCGCCCCACAGCAACGCCGCCGGTCCCCGCCGGGTTGTTGGCGGCCACATTGTTGCCATGGTAGTTGGCACCTTCTTCTCCCTGGCATACCTGGTACCGGAACTGGGCGAACTGGTCTCCACATCCAACTCCGTTCGGGACCTGGTGGCGGTGTTGGCCGTGGGGCTCAGCATGCTGGTCATGGCGATTACCAATACCGAGCATCCCCCGGCCGCCGGGACTGCCCTGGGCCTGGTGGTTACCGGTTGGACACCCTCCGCCGTGCTGTTCGTAGTCCTGGGGACGGTAACGCTGTCGCTCATCCACCTGCTGCTGCGCCCCTACCTGAAGAACCTGCTTTAGCCGCTCGCCTTGTCCCGCCACCGGCGCCGGGGTATCATACCCATCATCCTGAAGGCGGACCGAATCGGCAGGCTTGCGGAAGATTCGGACGCCGGGCTGCGGGGGTATCTAATGCCACGGAGAAGTTTCTGGGCCTGGGGAATGGAGGCCGACGAACCCACCGAGGCCCAGCGGCGGGAAGTGGCAGCCACCCTGTCCGCCAAGTACGGTGTCTCCGTAGACGTCCCGCCCGTGCCCTCCAGCAGCGACCTGGACCTGCGCCCGCCCCGCATCACCATCCCCGACTCCCTGGCGGCCATTTGTTCCACCGACACCCACGAGCGCGCCGTCCACACCTACGGCCGCAACTTCGAGGACCGAATTCGGGCCTTCAACCTCCACTTCCCCAACCCGCCGGACGTGGTGGCCTTCCCCCGCAATGAAGACGACGTGGCGGCACTGCTGGACTGGTGTTCCGGCCGGGGCTACGCCGCCATTCCCTACGGCGGGGGCAGTTCGGTGGTGGGCGGCGTGGAACCGCCGGAGGGTTACGACGGCATCGTCTCCATAGACCTGGGCCGCCTGGATCAGACGCTGGAGATTGACGAAACATCCCGGGCCGCCCGCATCCAGGCCGGGGTGTACGGCCCCGCGCTGGAAGAACAGCTTCGCCCCCATGGCTTTACCCTGCGCCACTTCCCACAGAGTTTCGAGTTTTCAACCCTGGGCGGGTGGATTGCCACCCGCTCCGGCGGCCACTACGCCACCAACCAGACCCACATCGACGACTTCGTAGAGTCCGTGCGGATGGTTACCCCCCAGGGGATATGGGAGTCCCGACGCCTGCCCGGCAGCGGCGCGGGCCCCAGCCCCGACCGCCTGGTGCTGGGCAGCGAAGGGGCGCTGGGCATCATCACCGAGGCGTGGATGCGCATCCAGGCCAGGCCCCGCTTCCGGGCTTCCGCGGCCGTTACCTTCCCGTCCTTCGAGGCTGGCGGCGAGGCGGTGCGGCAGATCGTCCAGACCAAGCTGTGGCCGGCCAACTGCCGCTTGCTGGACCCCGGCGAGGCGGAGGACGCCCTGGGTTCTGATGGCACCCACGCCATCCTGGTGCTGGGTTTTGAGTCCGCGGAACTCCCCCAGGGCGAGCAGATGCGCCAGGTAATCGCCATCGCCCGCGACTGCGGCGGCTCCGTAAGTGAAGACCAGATAAGAATCATCGACGGCAGCGGCGAAGAGGCCCGCCGTCCCGAGGCGGTGGGGGCCTGGCGCAACGCCTTCATCAACGCACCCTACCAGCGCAACGCCTCCATGGGCATGGGGCTGGTGGCCGAAACCCTGGAAACGTCCATCACCTGGGACCGGTGGCACGAAATGGACGGCGCGGTACGGAATGCGCTGCAGGAAGCGCTGGACCGGGTATGCGGCGGCGGGCGGGTAACCTGCCGGTTCACCCACGTCTACCCCGACGGTCCGGCCCCCTACTTTACCTTTGAAGGCATGGGCCGGCCGGGGGCCGAGATTGAGATGCACGCCGAGATCAAGCGCGTCGCCTCCGACGCCATAATCGCCGCCGGCGGCACTATCACTCACCACCACGCCGTAGGTCGGGTCCACCGTCCCTGGTACGACCAGCAGCGCCCCGACCCCTTCGCCGCGGCTTTACGCGCCGCCAAGTCGGCCGTGGACCCCAACTGGGTGTTGAACCCGGGGATTCTGGTGGACAGGTA
>CAZPMU010000012.1:3407-27453 GCA_964587795.1 uncultured Dehalococcoidia bacterium
AGTCGGCCGTGGACCCCAACTGGGTGTTGAACCCGGGGATTCTGGTGGACAGGTAGAGGGCGTGCGAGCAGTCCCTTCCCCCTTGATGGGGGAAGGTCGGGACGGGGGTGACGTAACGAAACCGGACAACCTTGTGACTCGAGCCAGGACACTCGGAAAGGACCCAGCCGACGCCGAGCGATCATTGTGGAAGATTCTTCGCAACCGTCAACTGTTGGGCCGCCGGTTTCGCAGGCAGGTCCCCATCGGACATTACATCGTTGACTTCGTGGGTTTCGAAGAGAGGCTTATCGTAGAAGTCGATGGCGGGCAACACGCTGACCAGGGGGATTCTGATGCCGAACCTACGGCTTGGCTGGAATCTCGGGGTTTCAGAGTTGTTCGTTTCTGGAACAATCAGGTCCTACAAGAAGTGGGGGCGGTACAGGAAGCTATAACCTTGGCCTTGGGAGGGACTTCACCCCCATCCTAACCTTCCTCCGTCAAGGGGGAAGGGACTGCATAGTTCAGAGTCTTCAATTTACTTTCCAACACAAGGAGGCCAGATGGGTATTTCCAAGGAGACCATGCAAGCCATCATCCGCGAGTACGGGGGCTTTGAGCTTTCCGACGATGAGCTGGACCTGGTGCAACCCGAAGTGGACGGCTACCTGGAGGCCATGTCGGAAGTAGACAACCTAAAGCTGGCCGACGTTATGTCCAGCCGCCTGCTCCGCGCCGCCGAAGGAGGGACCGAAGATGCCTAAGGACGAACTTCTGGACCTGACCATTTCCGAGCTGGCCCCACGCATCGAGGCGGGGGAGGTTTCCCCGGTGGAGCTTACCGAGGCGGCCCTGGCCCGGGCCGACCGGCTACAGCCGAAGCTCAATTCCTTCATCACCCTGCTCCACGAACGGGCCATGGAAAGCGCCCGCCAAATGGAGCAGGAACTGGCCGACGGAAAGTACCGGGGGCCCCTGCACGGCATACCCATCGGCATCAAGGACAACATCGAAACACGGGGTATCCGCTCCACCGTGGGCTCCCTGGTGCTGGCCGACAACGTTCCGGACGAAGACGCCCGGGTGGTTACCCTTTGCGAGGAAGCGGGAGCCATAATCCTGGGCAAGGAGAACCTGGAAGAGTTCGCCGCCGGCGCCACATCCAATAACCCCCACTACGGGGCGGTCCACAACCCCTGGAATCTCGACCACATTCCCGGCGGGTCCAGCGGTGGCGGCGGGGCCAACGTGGCCGCCGGAGTAACCTTCGCGTCCCTGGGCACGGACCTGGGCGGTTCGGTGCGGCTGCCAGGCGCCTTCTGCGGCGTGGTGGGCCTGAAGCAGACCTTTGGAAGGGTGAGCCAGCGCGGGTTAATGGTAACCAGCTTCAACGGCGACCACATTGGCCCCATGACCCGCTCCGTGGCGGACAGCGCCCTCATGTTACAGGCCCTGGCCGGCTACGACCCGCTGGACCCCAGCACCGTGCCCGTGCCCGTCCCGGACTACACGGAAGGCCTGGGCAGCGACCTGTCGGGCCTGACCGCCGGAATACCTTCCAACTACTTCTTCGACGAAATTGACCCGGAAGTGGAGACCGCAGTAAGGAACGCCATTGCCGCCCTGCAGGAGTTGGGCGTGTCGGTGCGGGAGGTGAGCCTGCCCAGCATGGAATACGTGGGCGCGCTGCGGGCCGCCAGCCTGTCCGACGGGGTGGTAACCCACGAGCCCTACCTGACCAGCGACCGGGACAAGTACGGCCCCAACGTAATCTACCGTACCCTGGCCGGCCAGTTCGTCCTGGGCAGGGATTACTCCAGGGCCATGAAGGTGCAGCGCCTCATCAAGGAGGAATACGCGCGGGTCCTGCAGGGGGTGGACTTCATCGTTACGCCCACCACGCCGGTGCCGGCGCCGCGCATTGACTCGGTGGACATTGAACTGGGCGGCGAGACCCACCGGGTCCGTGGCCCCGGGTCCGGGTTCATCTCCCGCAACACCAGCCCCATGAACGGCAACGGGCTGCCGGCCATAACCGTGCCCTGCGGCTTCAGCGGCGGCGGCCTGCCCATCGGCGTCCAGTTCATTGGCCGTCCCTTCGAGGAAGGCCTGCTCTTCCAGGTAGCGGCGGGCTATGAGGGGGTGTCTCCGAGCGCAGGTGTCAGGCCCCAGCTTTAGACGTTTCGCATAGTCCGGCTGGAATACCGCAGGGGCGGGTTGGGAACCCGCCCCCGTCTCATCCCAAAATCCACTTCACGGCCGATGCCAACCGAATCCCAACCCTTTCAAGGCGCAAATTCGGGGCTTCTGCCACAAAGCGGCGCGGAAAGTCCTCCCAGACGCACTTACCCCAGGCACAGGCGCCCGGAGGTTGCCGAAGGGACTAAGGTTGTTGCGGGAGGTGAACTCTCCTGCTGGCCAGAGTTCCAGATTCTTCACTTCGTTCGGAATGACAGCCCTGGCCGTCCAAGAAGACACTTCGCCAAGATTCGATTGCCTTGAAAATCCTCACGCCTCCAGCTTCAGCAGAATTGGCCGAATCCTGGTATTCCAGTAATCGTCATCTCCGGCCTGCCGAAGTTCTTCCACCAGGCCAGCCATTTCCGAACCCAGGGTCTCAGTCAACTCGGCAGGGGTGCGGTCGCCAGCCAGCGCCGTCACCGCCTCCCGCAGCCGCATAACATACTCCGCCACCTCCAGGGCCGCCCGGTCAGAGGCGGACCTGGTCTGCAGGGCCTCCAGCTTTTCCAGCCACTCCAAGCCTCTTTCGGCATCGTCAAACATATCATCCAGGGAAGTAGTAGTAGTCAAAGCCAATCCTCCATGTTGGTTACCAGGCCAGGCAAAAGATGGGAAGTGAAGAATCTCAGCTTGCATCACGAAATAAGTATACATCCCCGATACCTTCCCAGGCAGTCATGGCCTCTGGCGGCGATTGCACAAAGGACAGGTGCCCCCAAAGTAATGGCCCTTGAATGAAACGACGAATTCCGGACTCTTGCGTCCAACCCTCCTTCCTGCTGGCGCCCGCCTGGGGCGGATTCAGAATGGCAGTTTGGGCCGTTACATACAACCATTCGTTAAGGCCCGATTTCCGTGGGAACCCTGCCCATAACAATCACCGGGCTATGCCAACAGCGTATAATTACGCTAAAAGCCCTGGGGGTACAGTCGTGGACGTGCAGAAACTGCGAGACGAGATTCCGGTACTGGCTAATGCAACCTACCTGAACACCGGGTGGTCCGGCCCGCCGCCCCGGCGAGTGGCCCAGGCCCTGAAAGACCGCATTGACCTGGAATTGAACGAAGGACCCACGTCGCGGCCTGTGCAGGAACAGGGCCGCGAAATCCAGGCCCAGGCCCGCCAGACCGCGGCCCGGCTGTTCAACGCCGATGTTGAGGACGTGCTGGTAACCCGCAACACTACCGAGGGGCTTAACATCGTTCTCAGCGGGCTGGACTGGCAGGCGGGGGATGAAATCATCACCTGCAACCTGGAACACGGCTCAGTCCTGTTGACCAGCCTGGCCACCGCAAAGCGCCACGACCTGAAGGTGCGGGTGGTGGAACTGGACCCTCACGACTCCCGGGAGACCATTTTGGGCAAGTTCGAGGCGGCATTCACCCCGAGGACCCGCATGGTATTCGTCAGCCACGTCGAGTACTCCACCGGCCTGCGGATGCCTGCGCCGGAGTTGACCCGGCTGGCCCACGACCGGGGCGCCTGCATTATGCTGGACGGCGCCCAGACCGGGGGCCACCTTCACCTGGACATGGCAGCGGAGGGGTTCGACTTCTACTCCATACCCGGGCAGAAGTGGGTGCTGGGCTACGAGGGAGTCGGAGCGCTGTACATTCGCCGCGAACTGCTCGAGCGCGTCCACCCGGCCCACTCCGGCGGCCACGCCATTGTGCAGCCCGTGGATTACGACAACGTCCAGCTTAACTCCGCCGACATGGAGAAGTTCCACGGCGGGTCTTCCAGCGTTCCCTTGCAGGCTGCCTTCGTGGAGGCGGTAGGCTTCATCGAGGAGGCGGGTATCAGCGAGATAGAGGACCGCAACCGCCAACTGGCCGGACGGTTAAAGGAGCAACTGGCGAACATTTCCGGCGTCCATATCTACTCCCCCATGGAAACGGGCCTTTCCTCTGGCCTGGTGTCCTTCGCCCTGGCCGGCTGGGAACCGCCGGCCGCCGTGGCGCGCCTTTGGGACGACCACCGCATCGTGGTGCGGCAGGTGGGCTACCCGCCAGGCATACGGGCGTCCCTCCACTTCTTCAACACCGAGGACGAGGTGGACCAATTGGCCGAGGCGGTGAAGGGGTTGAGTTAGGAACATTCGGGATTCTAAGGGCAGGTGCGAAGGCAAACTCATTTCCCCCGCGTCATCGAGCCTCCCGGATGTGGTTGAGGAATGACCCTTGATTCCACGGGTTCGAGGTTCCCGTCTTCGCGGGAACGACGGTCTTTCTCGAGACTAAAATGCGCTTGCCATGCAGCAGGGCGGGTTTGAAACCCGCCCCGGCGTTGTCACCGGACAACGAGAATAGTCCGGCTTAGGGCCTGACCGCACCCACAAGAACGGGAAGACCGGGGGCAAAGGGCTAATTTCAGGCCATTCCCCGACGATCCGTCCACCCTCAGTCCGTGGGCCGCACCCCCTCAAAGTACCGCCTTGGGTTCTCAACCATCATCCGGTCCACGACACTCTGCGACACCCCCGAAGCCACCAGCCGGGGAATGACGGCCCGGCTCAGCCTCAGGTAGCCGTCCGGGTTCTGCTCCCGAGTGGGCATACCGGGAGAGCCAATGCGGGACAGGACTATGTTCCAGTCGTGGGACAGCATCATGCTGGCGTCCAGGCCCTCGTCCAGCCGCTCCTTCAGGTAGTCGGCGCGTTCCTGCCAGGAGGGCAGGTTGGGGCGGCCGAAGGGATTGTTGATGTCCCAACCCAGCCACGCGCCCAGGCGGGCCAGTTGGTGGTGATGGTCCGGGTCCAGGGTGTTGTTCAGGTGGCCCACGTAGATGTTGTGGGGTTCGACACCCTCTTCCATAAGGATGCGGACCTGCTCCTCGCCGATGCGTGACTCGGCCGGGGTGTGGATGGTTACGGGGACGCCGGTGCGCAGGTGGGTACGGGCGGAGGCCCGCAGCATCAACTCTTCCTGCTCGGTAATGGGGTCGCTGGTAGCCACCTTGATGATGCCGGCCCGGATGCCGGTGCCTTCGATGCCCTGCTCAATTTCCCGAACCCACAGGTCGGCGATGAACTCCTTGCCCCGGCCCCGGGAGCTGCGGGGAAGGTCCAGCCAGCACCCGGTGCAGCAGATGAACTGCAAACTCCATACCGGCTTGAACCTGTGTGTGCCAGGTCAAATCTGGAGTGAACGCCATCGTCGAATGCCAAGCCCACGTAAAAGGGCGTCCGGTGCGTGAAACCCTGGAAGGCTGTATCATAGCGAAGGGAAGCCCGAATCCGGCGAAATTCAGGCAACGGAACCGATAGCGGTGCGGCCAAAATTCAGGAACAGCCAATTCACCAGGAAGGAGCACAACCTATGACCACCACAGAGCAGCAGTCCACCCTGAAACCCTACGTAGTCCACGCCGTGGGTAACGCCTCGGAAACGATCCAGACGCCTGGCATGGTGCGGCAGCCGGCGGTAAACCCCGGCAAGGGAGACACCACCAAGATCTGGATGGGCAAGGTTACCGCGGCGCCCCTGGAGAAGGGGCCGCCCCACACCCACCTGGAGGCCGAGACCGCCGCCTACGTACTCGAGGGCCGGGTGCGGGTGTGGTTCGGCGAGAACATGGAGGAGTGGATCGAGGCGGGGCCCGGCGACTTTCTCTTCGTACCAGCGCACACGCCCCACATCGAAGAGAACCCCTACGAGGAAGAGATGGTTGCCATCCTCTGCCGCGCCCCCGACAACATCGTCCAGAACCTTTAGCCCTTCAGGTGCCGGGCAAAGAACTCTACCGTAACTGGCCACGACGCCTGGGCAGCCTCCTCGTGGTACCTGGCCGGCTGGGTGTGGTCGAGGAAGGCGTGGCCGGCCCCCGCGTAGGTCCGGAAGTCATGCTCCTTGCCCAGGCGGGTCAGTTCGGAGTCCAGCCTGGCCATGTCCTCGGGCGAGGGATTTGCGTCCACCGCCCCGAAGTGGAAAAGCATGGGACAGTTGATTCCCTCTGCCAGTTCAAAGGGCGTGGCCGTGGCATTCCCGACGGTGGCCATTATGTTGCCCCCGTAATAGGGCACCGCCGCCCGGTAGTGGGCATTGGTGGCCGCCGACAGCCAGGCAATCCTGCCGCCGGAGCAGAAGCCGATAATCCCGATGCGGCCTCCGTCTATTGCCGGGTGGTTGCCCAAAAAGTCCACGGTTGCGTTCATGTCGGCGATGGTCTCCACGTCGTTAAGAAACTGGCCGGCCGCCTGCCCGCCGGCCAGCGCCTCCGCCGGCACCCGGTGGAACCGGTTGGGCGCGACGGCGGCGTAGCCCTCTTCCGCCAATCGGTCGGCAATGCCCTGGGTGAACTCCCCCACGCCGCTGGCCGGGTGGGCCACCACGATGGCGGGGAAGGGCCCCGACCCGGACGGCACACTGGCATACAGGTCCATTTCCAGCCCATTTACTTCTACCTTTTCCCAGAATGACGGCATACTGCTGGCCTCCTTCGTGTAACTTCGCGCCTGTTCGTGGATAATAATACTATAGGACCAAGAACACCGTGCCCGGAGACACCATGGACATAATCGGCTCCAACCTGCCCGGGTCAGACCCCAACTTCGCGGACAACCAGGCCCGCATGGAGGCCCTGGTGCGCGAGTTGAAGGATCGGCTGGCCCTGGCGCGCCAGGGAGGAGGACAGTCGGCGGTGGACCTGCACCGCAGCCGGAGCAAGCTGCTGGCCCGGGAGCGCATTGACGCCCTGGTGGATACCAACTCTCCCTTCCTTGAGCTTTGCCCCCTGGCCGCCTGGGATATGTACGACGGCGAGGTGGCATCCGCCGGCATCGTCACCGGCGTCGGCGTCATCCACGGCAAAGAGGTGGTCATCGTCGCCAACGACGCCACCGTCAAGGGCGGAACCTACTATCCAATTACCGTTAAGAAGCACCTGCGCGCCCAGGAAGTCGCCCTGGAGAACCACCTGCCCTGCATCTACCTGGTGGACTCGGGCGGCGCCTTTCTGCCCCTGCAGGCGGAGGTCTTCCCCGACCGGGACCACTTCGGCCGCATCTTCTACAACCAGGCCCGGATGTCTGCCCTGGGCATTCCCCAGGTGGCGGTGGTGATGGGTTCCTGCACCGCCGGCGGCGCCTACATTCCCGCCATGAGCGACGAGGTGGTAATGGTGCGGCAGCAGGGGACAATCTTTCTCGGGGGGCCCCCGCTGGTACGGGCTGCCACGGGCGAGGAGGTAGACCCGGAAACCCTGGGCGGAGCCGACGTCCATACCCGCATATCCGGCGTGGCCGACCACCAGGCCGCCAACGACGCCGACGCCCTGGCCGTCACCCGCAACATCGTCGAGAATTTCGTCCGCCGCCGCGAACTTCCCTTCCAGGCAGCAACGCCGGAACCACCGGTCCACGACCCGGCTGAACTCTACGGCATAATATCGCCCGACAACCGCCGCCAGTACGACGTGCGAGAGGTAATCGCCCGCATCGTGGACGGCAGCCGCTTCCACGAATTCAAGGCCACCTACGGCGAAACCCTGGTCTGCGGCTTTGCCCGAATCTGGGGCTACCCGGTGGGCGTGGTGGCCAACAACGGAGTTCTCTTTTCCGAAAGCGCGCTCAAGGGCACCCACTTCATCGAGTTGTGCAGCCAGCGGGGCGTCCCCCTGCTATTCCTGCAGAACATCACCGGCTTCATGGTGGGCAGCCAGTACGAGGCGGGCGGCATTGCCAAGGACGGCGCCAAGATGGTCATGGCCGTTACCAACGCCGCCGTCCCCAAGTTCACCGTCATCATCGGCAGTTCCTTCGGGGCTGGCAATTACGGAATGTGCGGCCGCGCCTACCAGCCCCGCTTCCTGTGGACCTGGCCCAACTCCCGCATATCGGTCATGGGCGGGCAGCAGGCGGCGGAAGTCCTGCTAACAGTCCGCCTGCAGCAACTGGAACGCCAGGGCCGCACCATGGAACAGGAGGAACGGGATGCCCTGCAGCGTCCCATCCTGGAGAAGTACGAGGCAGAGAGCGACCCCTACTACAGCACGGCCCGCCTGTGGGACGACGGAATCATAGACCCGGTGGACACCCGCGACGTGGTGGGCCTGGGCATCGCCGCATCCCTGAACGCGCCCTTCCCCGAACGCAGCCAGGGCGTGTTCAGGATGTGATGGAGCCCACTGCACCACTCTGTTGCCAGGAAACGCCGTAATGGATGTCGTGCCTGCCGCAAAGAGCGTCACCGGGTCAGGGCTGTCATTCTGAACGTAGTGAAGAAACTACGTTGGTACGGCTCTGGTACGAATCATATAGCAAGGATTTTAGATCCTTCACTTCGTTCAGGATGACAGGTTTGGGGGTTCAGGACGACAGGTTTGGGGGTTCAGGACGACAGGTTTGGGGGTTCAGGACGACAGGTTTGGGGGTTCAGGATGACAGGTTTGGGGATTAAGGATAACAGTTCACTAAGACGCGTTCGCCCTGTCCAGAGAGGCCAACGATCAGCATGTTCACCAAAGTCCTGGTAGCCAACCGTGGCGAAATTGCCGTCCGTATCAACCGGACCCTTCGCACTATGGGCATTGCCCCGGTGGCGGTCTATTCGACGCCCGATAGCGGCGCTCCCCACGTCGCCACGGCGGAGTACGCCATCGTTCTGCCCGGCAGCGCCGCCGAGGAGACCTACCTGGACATTCCAGCAATCATCCAGGCCGCCCGGGACAGTGGCGCCGAGGCTATCCACCCAGGCTATGGCTTCCTGTCCGAGAATCCACGGTTCGCCCGGGCCTGCCAGGAAGCCGGCATTGCCTTCATTGGTCCGTCGGCCGAGAGCATGGAGGCCCTGGGCGACAAGCTCCATTCCAAGACCATAGCCCAGGCGGCCGGAGTTCCCGTGGTGCCCAGTTCCGCCGTCTGCGCGCCCGGGGATGAAGAGTCCGGCGAATTTGTGAAGAAGTGGGGCTTTCCCGTAATGGTCAAGGCGGCCGCCGGCGGTGGCGGACGGGGCATGCGCCTGGTACACGACATGAACGGGCTTGAGGCTGCCCTGGAATCCGCCGGACGGGAGGCCCAGGCCGCCTTCGGCGACGGCCGGGTTTTCCTGGAGCGATACGTCGCCAACCCCCGCCACGTGGAAGTGCAGGTGCTGGCAGACCCATACGGCCATATCGTCCACCTGGGCGAACGGGAGTGCAGCATCCAGCGCCGGCACCAGAAGATTATCGAGGAGACCCCGTCACCGGCCCTGACGGCCGATTTGCGCCGCCGCATGGGTATGGCAGCGGTGGCCGTGGCGCAGGGAGCCGATTATGTTAATGCGGGCACTGTTGAATTTCTGCTGGACTCTCAGAGAAGGGAGTTCTACTTTCTGGAGATGAACGCCCGCCTGCAGGTGGAACATCCGGTCACCGAAGAAGTGCTGGGGCTGGACATGGTGGAGTGGCAGGTGCGCGTGGCCGCCGGGGAACCCCTTACGCTGCAACAGTCCGACATCCGGCCGCGGGGCCACGCCATCGAGGCCCGCATCTACGCTGAAGACCCCTATAACGACTTCGCCCCGTCCACCGGCAAACTGCTGCAGTGGCGTCCGCCAGGCGGACCCGGCCTGCGCCTTGACAGCGGCGTTGCCCAAGGCCACGAGGTGTCCATCTACTACGACCCCATGCTGGCCAAGCTGGTAGCGTGGGGGCCGGACCGTGAATCAAGCCGCCGCCGGCTGGAGGTTGCCCTGTCCCAGTTCCAGGTCCTGGGAGTGGTAACCAACATCCCGCTGCTGCGGACGGTATTGGCCCATCCCCAATTTCGGAGCGGGGACTACGACACGGGCTTCCTGGAATGGAACCCGGCGGTAACCGTACCCGCGCCACCGACCGATACCCTTAACGTGGCCAACGCCCTGGCGGCATGGGCCGCGATGCAACCGTCCGTCACCGGTTCTTCGACGATTGGACCGGCGGGTCCGTCCCACACCGGCCCCTGGCAGTCCACTGACGGCCGGAGACTGCCATGAACCGGAACCCGAGCCTGTTGCGGCAAGTGTACCCGGTGACAGCCGAAACCTTTACCTGCCAGGTGACGGAGAACGGCGGCTGCTTTAATTTCCAGATGGACGGCGGCGGCGGGAAAGGTGTGCCGCAGACTCTTGCGCTCCAGGTAGAGGTCACCCAGGCAGGAGAGGGCCTGTCCCGCGACGAATCGGGTCGCATCCGTTCCTTTGCCTGGGCCTGGGTCGGCTCCCAGCTGCACCTGTGGCTGGAGGGCGACCTGTTCATCTTTCAACGCGAGGACGTTCGCCGCCAGGACGGGAGCGCTGGCGACACCGAGTCCGGCGATGTCCAGGCGCCCATGCCCGGCGCGGTCCTGGAAGTCCTGGTCAGCGAAGGAGACCGGGTGGAACGTAACCAGACGGTTATATTGATGGAGTCCATGAAGATGGAACTGGCCATTACCGCCCCACGAAATGCCGTAGTCCGGCAAGTAGCCGTACAGCCCGGCCAGCAGGTGGAGCGGGGAATGCGGCTGCTGGAACTGTCCGTCGAAGGAGATGCCGTCGGTGGTTAACGATTGGCTGCAGGGAAGAGCATCAACGTCTTCCCGGTACCCAGCGCAATCGCATTTGGACCAGGAAGACCGTTCCGCCTGTATTTATCACGGACTGTTTCTCATTACAGAGACTAAGAGCGCGCGGAGTCGCACGGAGAATCTCTGTGCTCCTCCGTGTTCCCTGCGCCTCTGTGGTTACGCCTCTTTGGTAGAAGGAAATCGCCCAACGCGTGTGTCCTTCCCGGTATCCCGGTTCCCCTGCCAATCTTTCGACTGCTGACATTTGCTCCTTGCTCAAGTACCAATCCCTTCCCTACCATTGGAAACGGGGAAGTCCTGACTCCCCGGGGAATACGGCATCTGTTTAGCAGATTGCCTTATTCCGAACGTGCGATGAAGGAGAGCGGTTCCTCGTATGAGCAACCATTTTCGGCCGTCGAGGAGGAGAGCTCCCGTACAAGCCGAGCGGAAATGAGCGGAAATGGGCGGAAAAACTGAAACTTCAGGCTTGGTGGCCTATCGGTAAGAAGGTCAAAGGGGAAACACATTACCCGGAAGCAGCCCGTTTCGCCCCTAACCGGAACCCCCGGTTCGGACGGATTTGCCAAGTGCGATAGCGCTGCCAAACACTCCTCCCCGGTGGACAATATCCCGGCGGCCTTCTATCCTTAAGCTCCCCAGGAATCATACCGGAGTCAAGGCCATGTCTTTTGAAACGGGCATCATAACCACCGTCGCCGGCGTGGGCGAGCAGGGTTACGGGGGCGACGGCGGCCCCGCCACGTCGGCCCACCTGAGCGAACCCTTTATGTGCGCCTTCGACGTGAAGGGCAACCTTTACATAGCCGAGGCCACCAATCACTGCATCCGCCGCGTCGACCAGGACAGCGGCGTCATCAGCACCGTTGCCGGAACGGGAGAGCAGGGTTACTCCGGCGACGGCGGCCCCGCCACCGGCGCCACCTTCAATCAACCCTACTCCCTGCAGGTGGACGACAACGGGGACATTTACGTCGTTGACCGGCTTAACTTCGTAATCAGGAAGGTTGACGCTGCCACCGGCATTGTTACCACCGTGGCCGGCACCGGGGAGGCCGGGTACGGGGGGGACGGCGGCCCCGGCACCCAGGCCCAGTTCCGCGAACCCAACGACTGCTTCCTCGACGGAAATGGGGGACTGCTCATAGCCGACATCCAGGACCAGCGGATACGCCGCCTGGACCTGGACTCCGGAATCATCACCACCTTCGCTGGCAATGGCGTAAAGGAGCGCACCGGAGACGGGCTTCCCGCCGTGGAAGCCAGCATCCTTGGCGCCAGGGCGGTTTGCACGGACAGCGCGGGCAACACCTACATCGCCGAGCGCGAAGGCAACGGCATACGCATGGTGGACCGAAACGGCATAATGCACACCCTGGCCGGCACCGGCGAGTTCGGGTACGACGGCGACGGGGGCCCTGCCCTGGCGGCCACCTGGGGCGCGCCCAAGGCCATCCGCTGCGACCAGGCTGGCAACCTGCTGGTGGTGGACACGGAAAACCATGCCATTCGTCGCGTTGACGCCGGGACCAGGCTGGTAACCACCATCGCCGGTGGACGGCGGAGCGGCGAGGGCGACGGCGGTTCGGCCACCCTGGCCGGGCTGGACCGTCCCCACGGACTGGACCAGGACGCCACTGGCAACATCTACATTGCCGACAGCAACAATCACCGGGTCAGGGTAGTGGGAATCTAGCGGGCCTGCGAACGAATCCCTTCCCCCTTTGACGGGCTTGTTACACGACAGTCTTTTGTCAGACAGGTGAATCCAGGATTCAAGGTCCGCAACGTGGCAGTTCAAGTGGTGTAACCAGGGGTAAAGAGCCGGTGTAACACAGGGGCGGGTTTGAAACCCGCCCTTACACGGGGAAAGCCACCAGAAACTGTCGGGTAATGAGCCCACCAGGGGACTTTTCACCGTTTCCCTGGCGGCGCGTTTCCCTGCCGGCGTAGGGAGCGGTCGTCAGTTTTCAGTGGGACCGCCCGACGTCAGTCGTTCGCTCAGACCCCACAGTTCCGCCGCCAGGCCAGCATCGTAACTCAACGAGGAGGAGGGCACGTCGCGACAGTCGATAAAGAACTTGCCCGTTACCGTCTCTACGTCGGGCGACGATGCCAGGTAAACCAGGGTTTCAGCTCCTTTGGCTGCGTCAACGCCGCGGACGCCGATGAAGAAGTTGGCCACCCGGCCCAGGATTCCGTTATTGCGCGCAATGCCGGTGCGCACCAGTCCCGGGTGCAGGGCGTTGACCGTAACCCCGCTTCCAACCAGCCTGCGGGCCAGTTCGTAGGTGAACAAGACGTTGCAGAGCTTGGAACGTCCGTAGGCCTGGTATGACCGCCCGTTCCCCTGCCTGGGCAGGTCTTCCAGCCGGAAATTACCTGCGGAGTAGTGTGAGCTGGACGAGACGTTGATGATCCGGGCCGGAGCCGACTGTTCCAGCAGGTCCAGCAACAGGGTCGTCAGCAGGAAGTAGCCCAGGTGATTCAGGGCGAAAGTCATTTCAATGCCGTCGATGCTGGTTTCATGGGACAGGAAGATGGCGCCGGCGTTGTTCAGCAGCACGTCCAGCCGGGGCGCCTTTTCCTTGACTTCGGACGCCAGGCGGCGCACCTCCCGTTGTGATGACAGGTCGGCCAGCAGGAAGGACACAGACGGGTTGCCCGTCTCCCGCCTGATGCTCGCCGCGGCGCCTTCCGTTTTGCCCGGATTGCGACCGCCGATGATTACCGTCGCGCCCATGCGAGCCAGTTCCAGCGCCGCGGCGTAACCGATACCGTCGCTACCGCCGGTTATCAGGCACGTCTTGCCTTCCATACTTGGGTTCACCATCCCTTGGGTTCACTATCGGGTCCATAGAATCACAGGCCGGCAGGACAGAAGCCTGACCGGAAAGCCTGGCGGAACAGGATGAAGGCACGGAAATGGCCGGTCATCCTGGACGTTGCGCCGGGTTAGAAGGGATACGGCTGCCCGCCGCCCACGGCCAGCACCTGGCCCGTTATGTAGGAAGCATCGTGGGAAGCCAGGAAGGCTATGGCTGCCGCCTGTTCGTCGGCCTCGCCCCGGCGGCCCATGGGAATCTCCGACAGGCGGGTCTGCTGCCGGTAAGTCTCCTGCAGGTCCAGTTCCACCTGCGGAAGTTCGGGGGGATCGGCGGTTACTCCGTGGTTACGGGGCGTCACCCGGTCCTCCGCCAGGGTGCCGCTGGGGGCCATGCAGTTGACCCGTATGCCCAGCGGGGCCACCTCCCGCGACAGGGACGTGGTAAGCCCGATTTGCCCGGCCTTGGCGGCAGCGTAGGGCACCCGGAAGGCTCCCGTCACCGCGTGGGTGGCCACGTTTACAATGGCGCCCGACTTCTGTTCGATCATGTAGGGCAGAACGGCCCGGCAGCACCAGACGGCGGTCCAGAAGCTCTTGTCGATCTCCGCCTGGATTTGTTCGGGCGTGTAGTACTGGAAGGACTGGAACCAGATGGTGCCCCCGGCCACGTTGGCAAGCACGTCAATCTGGCCGAACTGCTGCTGGGCAAAGGCCATCAGCCGCTGGGCATTTTCCCACCTGGACAGTTCACCCAGGCAGTAGGCGGCCTCGGCGCCGAACTCCCGCAGTTCGTCGCACACCCGCTGCGATGAAGCCTCCACCATATCGCCGACCACCACGGCGGCGCCCTCCTGGGCCAACCGCCGGGCCGTAGCGGCGCCAATGCCCTGTCCCGCGCCGGTAACCACCGCCACCTGGCCCTCGAACCGGCGTGCGCCCGCTGCTTTGGTATCAAGTACTTCTGGCATGGTTCCTCCTCTTATAAACTGGCGCCGCAGTTGGCTGCTCACCCTGTCCGGAGGAATCAACTGCAACTGGCGCCAATATTAAACCCTGCCGAGGAAACCGGGCAACAAAGAAAAACTGCCTGTCTATGAGAGCAACGAACATCACTGATTGCAGCGCCGCGCGCCAATTAGCCAGATTATTGTTCTACTAAATTACAACAATATTTTAGATGTAATTCGTAGATCTTTTGCCTTAATAGTGCTTTTAGCTAGATATATTTTCAAATACATTGACACCATTCAGATACGGATGTATATTCCGGTTGGTATGCCTTAGATGGTACCCATTACCTCTACATAAAAGGAGGACTTTCTATGCGGAACCGATGGCAACTCACCTCTAAAGCGTTACTTTTCGTCTCGCTACTGTTTATTCTGACCGTACTTGTGGCCTGCGGCGCTTCAGCACCCGAAGCGCCGGCGCAAGAGCCTGCGTCAGAACCCCAGGCAGCACAGCAACCCGCGTCTGAAGCGGCACAGCAGGAACCTGCGGCCGCCCAGGAACCGGCCCCCACCGCGGAGCCTGCGCCGGCCATGGAAACGGAGATGGCCGAGCCCACGGTGGTGAGGTACGTCGAATCCCAGGGTGAAATCCAGGTTGAGACAAACCAGCACTGTGGCGGGAACCGGCCCATCATCTCTCAGTTCCTGCCCTACGTGGAGTTCCTGGTTGAGGCGGACCCGGTTACGGCGGAGTTCAACCCGTGGCTGGCCGAGTCTTGGGAATCTACTCCCGACGCCAAGTCCTGGACCTTCAAGCTGCGGGAGGGCGTCCAGTTCCACCATGGTTACGGCGAATTCACCGCCCATGACATCGCCAACATGGCGGTAGCCAAGGGCGATGAAGACTGCGCCTCCAGCACCACCAGCTTCTGGAAGGAGATGGCCCAGGCGGAGGTGGTGGACGACTACACCATCATCTTCCACATGAACAACCCGTCACTCCCGATGCCAAGCGTGGTGTCCAACCTGCCCACTGGCCTGGAACTGATTTCCTTCAGCAAGGACCAGTTGGACGAAGTGGGTTATGAGAACTTTGACGACGTGAAGCCGGCAAGCACCAGCTACTACCAGTACATGGAACGGAACTTGGGCGAGAGCGTCGTCTACGAACGGGTCCCCTACGAACACTGGCGCTTCCAGGCGCCTTTCGAGGAAATGGAAATCCGGTGGATCGGTGAGGAGACCACCCGGTTGGCGGGGTTGCTGGCCGGTGAGATTCACGCCATAGCCCTGTCCCGAGACCTGCAGCCGTCGGCTACTGAACAGGGGATGAAGGTTATACCGGCCCAGCAGGCATTCAGCCAGCTGAGCCTGTTCTTCGGCGGCATGTACTTCATGCCCGGCGACCCGGACTTCGACCCCACCACGCCGTGGGCGGACGTCAGGGTACGCAAGGCGATGAACAAGGCAATCAACCGGGACGAGCTGAACGACTTCATTTTCCGAGGCGAAGGCGAGCGGATGCACGTTACCGCCTGCTGCCATCCGGTGCTGGACCCGGAAATCTACAATCCCGAATGGGAGACACGCTGGGACGAGGCTTATGGCTACGACCCGGAGGCGGCCAAACAACTGCTCATCGAAGCAGGCTACGGGCCCGACAACCCGGTTAAGGTAGAGATGCTCAACTACCGCACCTCCGGTGAGCCGGAATCTCCCCTGGCGGTGGAGGCCTTGCCCCAGTACTGGGGACCGGTGGGTATTGACGTGACCATCACCGATATTGACTCCGGGGCATACTCCCAGATGCGGCGGGCAAAGCAAATTCAGCACATGATGTATGCCAACGTCTTCAGCTTCCGGAAAATCCAGGACCGGGTCCGTACCAACGCTCCCTCCAACACTTCTTCCCACGTTTTCTCGCATCCCTTCATGGAAGAGAAGTACCAGGAAACTCTCAAGGTATTCACCCAGGAAGAAGTTAACGCCATCGGAAGAGAGGTAGCCAACTTCTGGTACGATCAGTATTGGACCATCCCGGTCTTCTGGTTCCGTTTTAACTTCACGGTGAACCCGGAGGTTCTGGATGACTGGGTTTACCTGAACCGAGGTTACTACTGGCACAACCAGGTGCCGGCCACCCAGTAACAGCGGAAGGGAACTGAGGCCTTTAACCGGCCTGAACGAGGCAGAATCCCCCTCCCCGCTCGACAGCAGGGAGGGGGAGAATAACATATAGAATTCATTACGATTCGGGCCCGAAGGGGAAATCCCCAGAAGGTTGTCAAGATGCAACGCTACATCATCGTTCGCGGCTTTCACGCCATAATCACTCTTTTCGCAATAAGCCTCATCATCTTTGCCCTGACCCGGGCCAGCGGCGACCCTGCTGGCGTCTTGCTGCCCGAAGAAGCAACGATGGAAGATTACGAGCGTCTGCAGGCGTATTGGGGCCTGGATCAGCCGCTCCACGTCCAATACGGCGTTTACATACGCAATGTCTTTACCGGCAACCTGGGTGAGTCCATAAAATGGCCGGGCCGTTCCGCCGGTGAACTGATCCTCCAGCGACTGCCCGCTACGGCTAAATTGACCATTGTTGCCTTTACGGTCAGCGTAATGCTGGCTTTGCCCCTGGGTATTTTGTCCGCTGTGAAGAAAGACTCTCTCTGGGACGCAGGCGGCAAGTTGTTTGCGTTATTGGGACAGGCCGTACCCAATTTCTGGCTCGCCATCATGATGATCTGGATCCTTGCGGTCGATTGGGACTTATTCCCAACTTCAGGAAAGGGAGATGGCGGCTGGGATGGCCTTCACCACCTGATCTTGCCGGCAATAGCCCTGGGCGCCTTTGGCCTGGCTGCCGGTATGCGGCTCAGTCGTTCCGCCATGCTGGACGTGCTGGACAGCGAGTACGTGAAGTTGGCCCGCATTAAGGGCGTTCCCGAATGGAAGATCATCTGGAAGCACTGCCTCCGGAACGCGGCGCTGGTTCCCATCACCTACTTCGGCATCCAGTTTGCCGGCCTCATCACCGGTTCAGTTATAACCGAAACCGTGTTTGCCTATCCGGGGGTTGGCTTGCTGGCAATTGAGGCCATACGTGCGCGCGATTTCCAGGTCGTGCAGAGCGTGGTGGTTGTCTTTGCCTTCATCTATGTGTTCATCAGTCTGCTGGTGGATATCCTTTATGCCTACCTGGACCCACGAATCCGGCTGACTTAAGCTTGGGCCTTTTTGTTGCCCTACGGAATTGCTCCCAAATTATAAGGAGAGAGCCCAATGGCGATCGCAGAAATTTCCCGTCAGACTCTGCTGAATGGGAGATTAGCTAGGACTTGGGAAACCGCCCGGCGCTACCCATTAATTCCCTTGGCAATTCTAATATTTGTCCTGGCCCTCCCGGGAGTCTTCGCGACCCAGATAACAGACGCATGGCTTCAAGACCCTTTGGAAGGAAGATTAACGGAGCGACTAACCCCTCCCGTCTGGCAGGCGGGTGGATCATGGGACCATCCTCTGGGCACTGACAAGGTGGGATATGACATCGCCAGCCGCATCATCCATGGGGCCAGGGTGTCCCTGATCGTTGCGGGGCTGTCCATCCTTACCGGCGGGCTGGTGGGTACCCTCCTGGGGCTAATTGCCGGTTACTTTGGCGGTTGGTGGGACCACATCATCATGCGCCTGGTGGACATCAAGCTGTCTATTCAAGCCGTGTTGCTGGCCCTGGTCCTGGTCAGCGTCATGGGGCCAGGTTTCCACACGGTGATTATCGTTATTGCCCTTGTTCTGTGGGTCCGCTACGCCCGCCTTGTTCGCGGAGAAGTTCTGGCCCTCAAGAACCAGGACTTTGTGGCCAAGGCGCGGGTAGCCGGAGCTTCCGACTTCCGCATAATGATTCGCCACCTGTTCCCCAACGTGGTCAATACGATTATTGTGCTGGCGACACTGGAGGTGGGGCAGGTAATCCTGCTGGAAGCCGGTCTTAGCTTCCTGGGCGTCGGCATCCCTCGGCCTACACCGGCATGGGGACTGATGGTGGCTGACGGACGAAACCTGATTGCAGCCGGCAATGGCTGGTGGATATCCCTCTTTCCCGGCCTGGCAATTCTGCTGACGGTGCTGTCTATGAACCTGCTGGGGGACTGGCTGCGGGACAGGCTGGACCCCAAGCTGCGCAACGTGTAGCCCGACTTTCCGACATCGTGCCTGAAGGAAAAAAGACTGTGGGGCGGGATCAAATCCCGCCCCACTTTTGGTTGGCACTTGCGGCTGGGTGCGGCGCGCTTATTTGAAGGCGGGCATCACTTCCTGGGTAAGAAGCTTCAGGCTGCGCTGGACCGCTTCCTTGGGAAGCAGATTTCCCGGGTTGAGTTCGGCGGTGAAGCCGGTGATGCCCAGCTTTTCCCGGTACTGGTGCAGCTTGTCTATAACCTGGTCGGGGCTACCAACTATGACCTTGGTATCGAGGATTTCCTCGTAGCTCATTGCTTCGAGGCGGGCCAGGCGGGCACGGCGAACTTCGATCAGGTCCTCGCCGCCGGTAACGTCGGCCAGGGCTTCCTCGAAGCGGCCCTGCTGGAAACGCTCCCGCATTCGTCGGAAGTAGCTCTCAATGGTCTCCCGGGGTTCCTCCACGGCGTCCTCTTCGTTGGGGGCAATGTACATGGGGAAGCGCACGGATATGTCGCCGCTTTCGCCCTCGTGTCCGGCATTCTGCCACGCCGCGTGGTAGTTGACCATGTTGGTTTCCAGTTCGTTAACATCCATACCGCGCATGGACAGGAAAATGGGGAATCCCAGGCGTCCCACGCGCTCAAAGCTGTCCTCCCCGCTGGAGGCTATGCGAACCTTGGGATGGGGCTTGGTGAAGGGCCTGGGGGTAAGCCGGGCATTGGTGATGTGGTTGTACTTGCCCTCGTAGGAGAAAGTCTCGCCGCTGAAAGCCTGCATGATGATTTCAAGGGCTTCCTGGAACCGGTCCTTGCTCTCCATGTAATCTATGCCCATGGTGTCGTAGGCACGGATGTTGCCGCTGCGACCCACGCCAAACTCGAACCTGCCTTCGCTGACCTGGTCCACGGTTGCCGCTTCCTCGGCAATGCGCAGGGGGTGGATAAGCGGCAGAACGTGGACCGCCGACCCTACGCGCAAATGCCTGGTCCGGGAAGCGATGGCGCTGAGAATGACCATTTGGGCCGAATGCACCGCCCGATCGGGTGTGAAATGAGTTTCGCCCAGCCAGACGGTGTCCAGCCCCCACTCGTCCGCCAGATCCACCAGTTCAAAAGTGTCGCGGAAGGCCGCCTCGTGGGGCCCGCCGCCCGTTGGGAAGTCGAGAAAGACTCCAAAGTCCATAGGGTTTACCTCCTGATTTGCTCGGCTGAGGTATGGGGTCCCACTGAAAACCTGGATTCCGACAAGATACCTAAACGCAGGGGCAGACCCCCTTGCAATTAGCTACAGTTTAGTCCCTTTTTATTGGCCGGTCAAATAACAACCGAAGAATAGTATCGGAGTTTCTCTACCGGCAACTCCGTAACGAAATCCGACGAAATCCGACGATTCCGGCTCGGAGAACTAGCCCGGAAGTTCCCACCCCAGCCAGTTGCAAATAGCCCGGCCCATGATGAGTTCCTTGTCGCTATCGTTGAGCCAGGACAGTTCCTCGGTGAACATGGTTATGCACTGCTTCCAGGTGCAGGGCATGCGGGTGATGTCAGTTCCCCAGAACATGCGCTCGGGTCCAAAGGCATCATAAATCTGATGAATGTAGTCGTGGATATTCGCGTAGGGGTATGCGGCGCTGGAACAGCTGGGCGCCCCGGTGGCCTTCACTGCTACGTTAGGATACCGGGCAAGGGCCAGCAGGTCGGGCAGGTTGGCCCAGGCGGCCTCGTCGGTGGCGCCGCCGCCCCGACCGAAATGGTCCACGATGAGTTTTACGTCGGGGTGCCGCTCGGCGATAGGCCCCACGTCCTTTAGAAAGGCGGAGCAGGCCAGAGCTACGGGCAGTCCGGCCGCCGCCGCGGCAGGCCAGAGCCACTCCATGGTCCCGTCAGTGGGCCAGGAGAGCATGTGGGGCTGCTGGAAAGTGAAGCGCAGGCCCAGCATACCAGGCTGTTGCTTCCATCCATCCACCAGGCCGCGGCTGGCTTCCTGGTCCAGGGGGAAGTTACCCAGGATAGACAGGCGGTTGGGGTGTTCGGCAGCGGCTTCCAAGGCCAGTTGACCGGAATTGGGGTCCCAGCCCGGGGGATGGATAACCGCGGCATCCACGCCGGCTTCGTCCATCTCCCGGAGCAGGTCGTCCCGGGTGTAGGAAGTAATCTGCCGATGTGCGGGATTGGTGGGAAGGTTCGCACCCCAAATATGCACCTGGGCATCAACTATCAACATAGTCAACTCCTGTCGTTATGGGTTAACCGGCGAGGCGGCCCCCGCCCGATGGTGGAGTGGGAACCGCCATACACCGTTTTGTCGCGGGAAAGGTCTGCCTACTGGGCAACGCCCCGTTCCACCAGCTTTTCAGGGGTGGCAACCTCGTAGATTTCCAGCAGGTACTCGTCCAGCAGTTCCTGCAATCGGGGATTGTACTCTCGTACCGATTGGGGAACCTTCGAGAACCAGTTGGGCTCGATGGTGTCCTGGGTCCATTCGGCATAGACCCTGTTCGGGGTGCCGGGCAAGCCCTGACCCTCGATGTAGATGCGGGCCTTGTCTCGGCCATTGGCTTCGTAAGCCTCACATATTTTGGCAAGGTAACCGGCCACTGCCCAGGACTGCCCGGGCTTGGTCTTGCAAACTCTGCGTACCAGGTACATATACAATGCTCCTTTGGGAAGATGCTGCCATTATAGGCCGGGCGTCGGTTCCGTGCCAGTAACATGTTACTAAAGCACCAATTGAACCGTCGGGCTTGCCAGCCTGTAAACCGTCCGGCCTGCCAGCCTGATGGATGCGGGCAGACTCCGCAAACCGTGGACCTCACAGTTGCCAGATGCAACGGGCCTGTTCATAATGCCAAATACCTCATACCAGTCCCCACAGGACAACCATCGGAGGATACATGCAACTGGAAGGAAAAACCGCTTTGGTTACCGGCTCCGGGCGCAACATTGGCCGCTCCATCGCCCTGGCACTGGCCAGGGAAGGCGCCGACGTGGTGGTGAACGCCAGGTCGAACCAGGCAGACGTGGAATCGGTCGCTGCGGAGGTGAAGGAACTGGGACGCAACGCGTTGCCGCTCCTGGCCGATGTAGGCAATAAAGACGAACTGGACCAACTTCTGGAAACGGCCCTGGCCGAGTTTGGTCACCTGGATATTGTGATCAACAATGCTTCGGTACGGCCCCACAAGCCCTTCTCCGACATGAGCTACGACGACTGGCGCGCCGTGCTGGCGGTGGACCTGGACTCTGCCTTCATCACGTCCCGTGCAGCGGTGCCAGGGATGCTGGAACGGGGATGGGGCCGCATCATCAACCTGGGTGGACTGCAGGCGCACCAGGGGCGGCACGGCGGCGCCCACATATCGGCTGCCAAGGTGGGCCTGGTGGGATTCACCCGCGCCCTGTCTACAGAGCTGGGCCCCCACGGCATACGAGTCAACTGCGTGGTGCCCGGGATGATCGACACCACGCGGGACGGGGCCAACGCTGCCCGCACCAGCAACCGGCTGTCCGACATTCCGGCAGGGCGCATGGGCAGCACCGACGACATCGCTAACCTGTGCCTGTTCCTTTGCACCGACGCCGGAGACTACATTTCCGGCCAAACGATTCACGTCAACGGCGGGGAGCGGACTTTTGGTGGATAAGCTATGTATTGAAATTGTACGATTTCGGTAGTAAAGTCAGGATTATCCTGAAGGATTCATTCCCCATCAGAGAGCAGGAGGGGTTTTATGTCCAGAGTGACCCTTATACAGCACATAAACATCCAGGTGAGTGACCGAGAGAAGACCCGCAGGTTCTACGAGGATGTCCTGGGCGCCGAGTTCCTGGACCGGGGACCTGAACTGAACGAGCGGCAGCTTCAACTCCGCATCGGCAACGGGGAGATACACACGACGGATTCCCGCAACCCCACTCCCGTACCGTCGGTGCACTTCGCCGTGGAGATCCAGGACTGGGACGAGCTGATCGAGAACCTGGAGCGGCTGGGCGTCCCCTACACCACCACGCCGGGCCGCCGGAACTCGACGGAAAACTCCTGGGGGCGGCGGGAATACAGCAGCGGCTGCTTTACCTACATACATGATCCCGACGGGAACATGATTGAGCTGGTACAGCACCCCATGGGTATTGAGGACTCAGACGGCAACACGGTAGATATCAAGCACTACGACGAAAGTCCCCAGTGGCGGCGGCACCCCCAGTACAACTCGGCGCCAGTTCCAGCCGACTAGATTGCCCCAACCAGCCCCAAGTAAAGGAGAGAACATGGCTACACAGATTGAAACCGGTTCCCGGGTGTCTCAACCCCTGGTGACCATTACCGAGATGGACCACATTGTTCTGCGGGTCAGGGACGTTGAGGAATCACTTCGATTTTACTCGGAGGTCCTGGGCTTGGCAGTGGAACGGGTGGAGCAGTGGCGGGCCGGGGAAGTGCGTTTCCCTTCGGTAAGGCTGAATGCCGACACCATTATTGACCTGTTCGCCAGCGACCAGGAACCCATTGGCAAGGACGGGGCCAAGAACCAGGACCACTACTGCATGGTCATCGAGCCCACGGACATGGAGGCGCTGAAGGCCCAGTTCGAGGCCATCGGCGTGGAAATCCAGGCGGGCCCGGGCAAGCGGTGGGGTTCCCACGGCGACGGCATCTCGTTGTATGTCTACGATCCCGACGACAACGTGGTTGAGCTGCGGCACTACTAGGGCGGTCCTGGTAACGCGGGTTGATGGAGCAGGGCGGATATGCGATCCGCCCTGCTGCTTTACATCCAGATACTGTAAAGGTCATACTGAAGGAGAACAGGTCGTCCGAGTCGCCCATGAACCACAGCGCCCAATGGCCGATCCGCCACATTCTGGTTGGCATTCCAATAGTGCTTGCAGTTTCTTACCTTTGGGGTGGGATCATAAAAGGTTGGGGATTGGGCGAGGAGACCATTCTGACCAGCGCGACCCTGGTTTCAGTTGTGGGCGCCAGCTATACTTTTCTCGTAACGGTTGTGGAAAGGAGCTATTACATGGTGTTCTGGGCGAGAGAGAAGATCAGAGGGCACATTGAGGAAGCTCGACGTAAAGGAGAAGCTCAGGGCATCGCTCAGGGCATCGCTCAGGGCATAGTCGAAGGCAGGGCCGAAGGCATGGCGAAGGGAGCGGCAAAATCAAACCAGGCCTGGCGGGCGTGGTACGAACGCATGCTGGCTGCCCAACGCGAGGGACGCCCTTTCGACGAGCTGCCTCCCGATGCTCCAGGCGACAAGGAAGACGGGTAGAATCGCCGTCATTGGCTACCCTCACCTGGCTACCCTCACCTGGCGACCGGAAACCTGGCAATAGGGA
>CAZPMU010000012.1:27553-42287 GCA_964587795.1 uncultured Dehalococcoidia bacterium
TGGCTACCCTCACCTGGCTACCCTCACCTGGCGACCGGAAACCTGGCAATAGGGAAACTACAGAGGGCGAGCGCAACGCTCGCCCCCTTGTTTTGCGTCAGGAAGAAGTCGGATTAACTCCCCGTCCTGCGGGCGATCATGGCCTTGGCCAGGGGGCTGGCGCCGGGGCGGACGGCGACGTTGACCAGGGACGGCCGGCCGGAATTGATAGCCCGCTCCACCGCGGCTCCTACGTCTGAAGGCTTCTCAACGTACTCGGCGTAGCCACCAATTGCTTCCACTACCTGGTCGTAGCGGATGGTGCGGAGGTCGGTGCCCACGGCGCGGCCGTAGTAGGCAAGCTGGAAAGTCTTGTCGATACCCCAGTTGGAGTCGTTGCCCAGGACGGTAGTGATGGGCAGGTCGTGGCGGATACAAGTGTCGTACTCCATGGGGTAAAAGCCAAAGGAACCGTCGCCGCAGAAGACGAACACCTTGCTTTCGGGGTGGGCCAGCTTGGCCGCCATGCCGTATGGGATGCCGGCGCCCAGGTGGCTCAAAGGGCCCAGGCGGAGGAATCGGCCAGGCTTGCGGGCGCTAAAGTAGGAACGGCCCCACTGAACGTAGTCGCCGCCGTCCATGACGATGAAAGAATCCTCGTCTATCAGATGCTCGATGCCGGTGTAGACGTCGAGCGGGTGCATGGGCTCCTCGCCGGTGGCGCTGGAGCGCAGTTCGTCCAGCCAGGCCTGACGGTCCTGGCCCAGCAGGTTAACCCAGTCGCTGATGTTGGCGCGATTGCCCTGCCCTGCTGCGGCGGTCAACTGTTCGGTAATGGCGCCCAGGTCGCCCAGCAGGCCCACGGCTACGCCCCGGTTGCGGCCGATCTCGGCCTCGGAAGGGTCGGCCTGGATGAGCTTCGCATCGGGGCTAAAGACCTGCCCATAGCGGTAGCGGTGGTCCAGGCGCTTGCCGAGGAGCAGCACCACGTCGGCTTCGCGGAACCGGCGGGCGGCGGTATTGAGAGCGCCGTCGGCGTAACCGAAGCACAGGGGATGTTCGTCGTCAATCATGCCCCGGGCCTGCTCCACCGTGAAAGCGGGAATGCCGGTGGCTTCCACCAGAACGGTCAACTGCTCCTGGGTAGCGGTGTAGCGGGCGGGGTTGCCGACGATAATGACGGGACGCTGGGCGTTGCGGAGCAGGTCGGCGGCCTGCTGGACCAAGGCAGGGTCGCCCTGGGGGCGGCCCATGTTCCGGTACTCGCTGGGCAGGTAAGGGGGCAGGTCTTCCTCGGCAATGGGTTCGTCCTGGATGTCTATGGGGAGGGTCAGGTGAACCGGCCCCGGGCGGCCCGACATGGCGGTGCGGAAGGCGGTGGCCACAAATTCAGGAATGCGGCGGCGGTCGTGAATCAGCCAGGATCCCTTGGTGACGGGAGCTGTCATGCCGATCTGGTCCACTTCCTGGAAGGTGGTCATACCCTTTTCGGGAAGTTCGGCGCATCCGGCTACGAAGATCACCGGGCTTTCCGAGGTGTAGATGGCGGGCAGGCCGGAAATGGCGTTGGAGAAGCCAGGGCCGCCGGTGAACAGGGCCACGGCCGGCTCGCCGGTGATGCGGGCATAGCCGTCGGCCATGTGCATGGCGGCGCCCTCGTGGCGAGTGTCGATGAATTCGATCCCCTCGTCGGCAGCGGCATCGACCAGGGGCAGGACGGTATCGCCGACAATGGTAAACACCCGCTTGACGCCTTCCTGCTTCAGGCAGCGGATGAACAGGTGACCTCCGTTCAGGTTGGGCATAAACAACTCCTTTCCAAGCCGGCCTGGGGCAGCCGGGACTGCTAAGAGCTTAACTTGCAGGGTTGGATTCGGCAAGAGAAGTGTCGCCCCTGCCCTCCATCACGGGGCGGTGGGAGAGTTATCCACGAAGGCACACAAAGGGACACGAAGACCAAATTTTTTGATTATCGTTCCATTTGGTTCCATTTTGGTCCGTTTGGGGGGATTTTGTCCGCTGGGCAGGGCAGACACATAGGTCTGCCCCTACGGTTGTTTCCATTCCAGGGCAGGGCGGCCACAAGGGCCGGCCCTACGACGGGCGAGTTTCAGCGTTTTCATGGTTATATGGTGGGGAAGGGTTATGCAGGGTGGCAAGGGGGTGGTGTCATCGGGGCGGGACTGTTGAGATGGTTGGCCAAGTTTGTACCCATGCTCTGGGGAGTATATAGTCCGGTGCATGGGCACCTTTTACGTTGTGGGGACACCCATAGGTAACCTGGAGGATATTACCCTGCGGGCGGCGAGGGCGCTGGGCGAGGTTTCGCTGGTAGCCGCCGAGGATACGCGGGTGACCAGGAGACTGCTGAACCACCTGGGAATCCGGGTCACATGCATCAGCTGCAACGAGCATAACTGGCGGCAGCGAGCGCCGGAACTGGTGGAGGCGCTGGAGACGGGGGACGTGGCCCTGGTAACTGACGCGGGTATGCCTGGAGTAAGCGACCCCGGGGCGGGCGTCGTGGCCGCCGTGGCCGCGATGGGCTTTTCAGTCCAGGTGATCCCTGGGCCGTCGGCGATTACTACAGCCCTGGCAGTGTCGGGCTTTCCGGCCGACTCATTCACCTTCGTGGGTTTCCTGCCCCGCCGAGGGAGGGAGCGACGGGAACGGCTGGCCTGGGCAGGAACGCTGCCGGACACCCTGGTTGTCTTCGAGGCTCCCCACCGTGTGCGGGCCACGCTGGCCGATTTGCTGGGCGCGCTGGGCGACCGGCCGGTGGCGGTGTGCCGGGAGTTGACCAAGCTGCACGAGGAGGTCTGGCAGGGGCCACTGTCCGGCGCCATCGAACACTTTACCGAAGCAAGGGGAGAGTTCGTGCTGGTGGTAGCCGGGGCCGGTGAGCCGGAGGAGCAGGATGGGCAGGCCAGCGCAGAACAGGCGTGGGAATTGCTGGCGGCCATGCGTCAATCGGGAAAGAGGGCCCGAGAGGCGGTAGCGGAGGTGATGGCGGCGACAGGATTGCCCCGCAGCGAGGTGTATCGCCTGTGGGTGGAGACGGGGCGGCCCTCAACCCAATAGCGTTCGCAGGGTTCTCCCAGTTTCGGCAAGTCAGCCAGTGTCTGGGCAGCCGCATACCTGGGGCGCCTCACTTCCCATTATAGGGTCCTGTGACGATGTTCCTGTCCCGGGGAATGTTATGCACAGAGGCGCAGGGGACGCGGAGGTTCACAGGGGGACTAGGTGCATCGGTGCGCTTTCTGCGTTTCCGGGGTTGAAGGAATTGTTGAAACGCGATGGGCATGGTCGTCCCGAACTGTCGCCATTGGCGTCACTTTCCCTGTGGTAAACTGACGTTTTCCAGCGAGAATGCGCGGCATCCATCGCTTTCTCCCCCGGTCATCCAGCACTTTCTTCAATTTCGCGAGCGCTAACCTTGGGTCTGGCAAGCCAAATTATGACCGCTCCCCAAAGGGCTCGGGGAGTCTTCTACGGCTGGTGGCTGGTGGTCATCAGCGGGTTCACCATGACCATCGCCACGGTCCCCCTGTACCACGCCATGGCAGTGTGGTCGGTGGCCCTGGAGTCCCACTTCGGCTGGAGCCGGGGGCAACTGGGGCTGGCGCTGACCTTCACCCGCATTGAAGGCGGGTTGATGGGCCCCATAGAAGGCTACCTGACCGACCGGCTGGGGGCGCGCCGGATGGTTTTCATCGGCCTGCTGATCCTGGGGGTCGGGTTCCTCGTATTCGCCGGAGTCCGCAACCTGTGGATGTTCTACCTGGCGTTCATCGTCATGGCGCTGGGCCAGGGTTTGGGAAGCTGGCTGCCCCTGATGACGACGATTAACAACTGGTTTTCGCGCCGCCGGGCCACGGCCATGGGCTGGGCCAACGTGGGCAGCCGCATTGGGGCGCTGCTGCTGGTGCCGGCCATCGCCTGGGCCGTGGACCCGGAGCAGACCCGCCTGGGCTGGCAAATGACGGCGTTGATTTTGGGTGTGGTCACCCTGGCGCTGGCCTTTCCCCTTACGCGCCTCATCCGCAACCGGCCCCAGGAGTACGGGCAGCGGCCGGACGGGGATCCGCCGGAGCAGGCAGTCCAGCCAGCCAAAGTCACCAATCCCCCATCCGCTTCCGGCCAGGCGCAGGACACCAGAACCGCCGCCGCCCCGCCCCGCCGCGCGGCGGCCCAGGATGACGGCGATATGACGGCGGGGCAGGCCCTGCGGACGCCGGCCTTCTGGCTGATTTCCTTCGGGCACGGGTTCACTTCGATGGTGATCCTGGCCATTATGACCCACCTGGGGCTGCTGCTGAAGGACAAGGGGTTCGACGTGCAGACCACAGGGTGGATCGTGGTGGTCTATACCGCCACGGCCATGGTTTTCCAGCTGGTGGGGGGTTATGTGGGCGACCGGTGGCCGAAAAACATCGCCCTGTTCATCTTCACCACCATCCAGGCGGCGGCGGTGGTGGTCCTGACCCTGGCGTCCAGCCTGTTTATGTTCTACCTTTACGCGGTGCTCTTCGGCATAGGATTCGGGGGCCGCAACCCGCTGACCACGGCCATACGGGGAGAGTACTTCGGGCGAGCCTCCTTTGGCCGGATACTGGGGCTTTCCACGGTGCCCATGAACGTGCTGCTGCTGATCGGGTCGCCCATGGCGGGATACATGCGGGACATCCAGCATTCCTACGACATGGCTTTCCTGCTGCTGGCGGGGTTCAATTTCCTGGGAGGAGTGCTGTTCCTGTTCGCGCGGAAGCCAGGGGTGAGGGGGGACTCAAACATGGATGGACAGGATTAACAGGATTTTTGCAGGGCGCCGCGTAGCGTTTATTGCCCGGCCAACCTATCATCCTGTCCATCCATTCCATCCATGTTGTTATTTCAGGCGGGGGTTACTTCCCGCTCGTGGATTTCGATGTTGTGGATTTGGAGCCGTTCCGAAGGGGCGGAGCGCTCACCGCCGGCGCCGGAGCCCACGGGGGAATTGGCCAGGGTGTCCAGGGTCTCCTCGCCCTCCACCAGCATACCGAAGATGGTGTAGTTGGGGGGCAGGCCCACGTTGGCGCCGTGGACGATGAAGAACTGGCTGCCGTTGGTGTTGGGACCGGCGTTGGCCATGGCCAGGGTGCCCTTGACGTAGGGGCGGGTTACGGTTTCGTCCTGGAAGCGGTAGCCCGGGCCGCCGCGGCCGGTGCCCTCGGGACAGCCGCCCTGGATCATGAAGTCCTTGATTACGCGGTGGAAGGAGCCGTCTTCGTAGAAGCCCTCGCGGGCCAGGAAAACGAAGTTGTTGACGGTGCGGGGAGCTTCGTCGGCGAACAACTGGACGAGCATTTCACCGTGATTGGTGCTTATGCTGGCGAAGTAGAGCTTGGTGGGGTCGAGAATGAGAGACGGGGCGCTGGCGTATTGCTTTGGGGGCATGATTCCTCCTTAAGTGCTGCTGGGACCAGCGCCCAGTTTAACACAGGGAGCATTTTGAGCCGAAGAGCCCTTATCCGAACTGATGGGGCCGTCTCCTGGGCAGGGACATTGGTCTTTTCCTTCAGAAGGTGGGCTCGTCCTCTCCGAACCACCGCAGGATCAGGGCATTGAGGGAACCGTCTTCCTTCATGGAACTGATGGCTTCGTCCAGTTTGTTGCGGAGTTCCTCGTCTTCCTCCCGAACGCCTATGCCGACGCCCGAGTCGAGGGAGACGGGTGGGCCTACGAAGTCAAGCTGGCCCTGGCTGGCGGCCACTATGCCCTTTAGATAGGAGAGGCTGGCGAAGGTGGAGTCCGCATTTCCGTTCAGCACGGCCTGGATGGTTTCTTCGGCCAGGCCGTACTCGATTAACTCGGTTACTTTCCCAGCCAGGTGGTCCGCCTGGATTGTCGCGGTCTGCACGGCCACACGGCCTCGGGTGACGTCTTCACCGGAACCGGCCAAGGCAGCGAAAACGGACTGTTCAGGGGGGAAATAGGGTTGGGTAAAGTCAATCAACTCGTCCCGCTCGTCGGTGATGCTCATTCCGGCCATGATGGTGTCGTACCTGCCGGCACGGAGATTGGTAATCATGGAGTCCCAGTCGTTGGTCACCCACACGCACTCCAGGCCCGCTCGTTGGCAAAGTTCGTTGCCCAGGTCGATTTCGAAGCCCTCCAGTTCTCCAGCGTCGTTCAGGTAACCGAAGGGGGGATAGGCCCCCTCGGTTCCGATGCCCACGGGAGGGGGATTGGCGCAGGAAATCACCATGGCCATGATTAGCAGAAGGAACGCTGCCAAAACTGTGGACTTGCTCATCACCGTACCTCGTGGCGCAGGGACAGGTCTCTCTCAGCCAAAAGCCCTGGGCGCTATATGCTGCCGGTCTTTTCCGGACGTTGGGACATTGCCTGTCGGCGCAATAAAGAAGCGGGGTGGTCGCCGATGTCCCACCCCGCTGGCCGTTAATCCCGCGGTTACAGTTGATGCCCGAACCGGCAGATAACCGAGACCGGCCGGGGGGGCCTAGCCCCGGTTATGGGTCTTGGTTTCGGCCCAGGCTACGATTTTTGGCATGGCGGCGTTGACGTCGCGCTGGTCCACGGAACGAGCTACATTGTCGGCCTGGCAGCGGATGAGCATGATGGGCAGCCGGTTGCGGATTTTGTCCAGGGTCCAGGACAGGGGGTCACCCTCGGCGGTGAAGTCCAGCTCCAGGCGGACGTTCTGGTCCATGGGCTTGTTGCGGTAGTGGTAGTGGGGGTTGATGCGGAAGCAGTCGAACCGCAGCAGTTCCTTGTCGTTGCCCTCAATCTCGTTGCCATAGACGTGGATGCAGATACCCTCGTCGTTCATGGCCCCCACGTTAGTGCGGTACTCAAGGCCAAAGGTGACGGCGCCGGCCTCGACCAGTTCCTCGGAACCGCCCGTGGTACCACCCATCTGAGCGTGCATTACCTGTTGTGTCATGGCTCAAAACCTCCTGTTTTCGTTGAGTCTTGGGTAACGTCCGTCCATTTGGACTACTTGGCTTGATTATACTACCAGCTTTCGCCTGCGCAAAGGTGGAAGGGGCGGTAATCCGCAGGGCTATGGCATGAAACTTCCTGTGTGAAATCCACTGTGTTCATTTCAATTGGGACAGGGCTGCACAGACTTCAAGGTTCCCGCCTTCGCCGGAACGACGGGCGCTCCCCAACCAATTCCTGCGATAACCCGGGTCGAAAATGCGGAGAAATGCAAGGCAGCGGCGATTCAAGCGGCAACGTCACCGGACCAGGGCCGAGACACAGGCCTGCCCCCGCCAGGTCAGGTACCAGACCACTCAGTTTGTGAGGTCGCTCACGGAGCCGGCGAACTTTTGCGCGCCGGTGGTTTATGCTATAATTCAGCTTTCCGCTCTTAGTGGCTGACCCTAGTTGTGCCACGCGCGGAGTACCAAGAAACGGAGTGAATTTCGGTGAAAGTTACGAAGGAATCGTCCACCCCCGTCGAGATAATCCTGAATGTCGAAATGGACGCATCGGACGAAGACCCGTACATTGACCGATCCTACCGCCGCACTGTTGGACGACTGAACATCCCCGGATTCCGCAAGGGCAAAGCCCCCCGGTCCATCGTAGAAGGCTATGTGGGCCGCATAGCCCTGGTACAGGACGCCCTGGACTTCATGATTCCAGAGGCCCTCAACCAGGCCCTGCAGGACGAAGAAATCCAGGCCTTTGTTGAGCCGCGGGTGGAAGTTACCGAACTGGAGCCCGTTTCATTCAGGGCAACCGTCCCCCTGGAACCCACCGTGGACCTGGGGGATTTCTACAGTGTGCGCCTGGAAAAGGATCCGGTGGAAATTTCCGATGAAGAGGTTGACCAGGTCCTGGAGCGCATACGGCGCGAAATGGCCCCGTGGGAACCGGTGTCCCGCCCGGTGGCATTCGGCGACCTGCTGAACCTGAATGTCGAAGGGGAGATGGACGGTGAGGCGCTGGTCAACGACCAGGAAGTGGACTACATACCCGAGACCACCAACGTTCTACCCTTTCCCGGCTTTGCCGAGTACCTGGAAGGCCTGGAAGAAGGGGAGCACAAGGAGTTTGTAGTATCGGTACCCGAGGACTATCCCCGCACCGAGTACGCCGGCAGGGACGTTTCTTTCAAGGTGGACGTCCTTTCCATTAAAGAGAAGACCCTGGCGGACCTGGACGACGAGTTTGCCAAGGGGGTGGGGGAAGGATTCGACGATATGGCCGCCCTGCGGGCCCACATTTTGGAACGGGTTACGGGCGAAGCCGAGTCCCAGGCCGATTACGCCTTCCAGGAGCAGAGCCTTAACTCGCTGCTGGAGAGCGCCACCATCTCCGCATCCGACCTGCTGCTGGAACGGGAAGTAGAAAACATGCAGGAAGAACGGGAGCGGATGCTGCGCAACCAGCGGCTGGACCTGGACACCTACCTGAGCTACGTGGGCAAGACCCCGGAAGAGTTCCAGGATGAGCTTCGCCCCGTGGCCGAAGACCGGCTGAACCGCATGCTGGTGGTGCGCAAGCTGGCCCAGGAAGAAGGATTAGAGGTAAGCGCGGAGGAAATCCAGGCAGAGATCGAGTCCATTCTTTCGGGCGCGACAGAAGAAAACGTGGACGCCATGCGAAGGGCTTTCAACTCTGAAAGCACCAGGGAGTCCATTCGCTCCTCTCTGTTGAACCAGAAGGTAATGGCGCGGCTGGTAGAGATTGTGCAGGGCCTTGAAGCCGGCGCCGGAGAGCAAGCGGAGCCGGAAGACGAAGAGCCTGAAAGCCAGGAGGAAGCTCCCGCGGCCGAAGCCTCGGCAGATTCGGAAGCTCCCGCGGCAACTGCGGACAACCCAACCGGCGAGGCAGACCCGTCGGAAGAGCAAGGAAGCAATGAAGGAGCATAACCCCATGCTGTATAACCCCTACGAATCGTCCCTGGCGGCGCCACAGAGCATCATTCCCATGGTCATTGAGACCAGCCCCCGGGGAGAACGGGCCTTCGACATATACTCCCTGCTGCTCAGGGAGCGCATTATTTTTCTGGGCACACCCATTGCGGATCCGGTAGCCAATACCATAATCGCCCAGCTTCTCTACCTGGAGCGGGAAGACCCGGACCGGGGCGTCAGCATCTACATCAACAGCCCGGGCGGCGTAATTAGCGCGGGCCTGGCGATTTACGACACCATGCAGATGATCTCCCCCGAGGTTTCCACCGTATGCGTGGGCATGGCGGCCAGCATGGCCACCGTGCTGCTTTCGGGCGGCGCCAAGGGCAAACGCTACTGTCTCCCCAATTCCACGGTACACATGCACCAGGCCCTGGGCGGCGCGCAGGGGCAGGCCAGCGACATCGAAATCGCGGCCCGGGAGATTCTCCGGCTGCAGGACCGCCTGCGGACCATACTCTCCACCAATACCGGCCAGAGCTACGAGAGGATTGCCCAGGACAGCGACCGGGACTTCTACCTGACCCCGGAGCAGGCGGTGGAGTACGGCCTGGTGGACGAAATTCTGGGCGCCAACCAGGATGCAGGGGCCTCGGAAGGGGAAAGTACGGCGGCGGCGGCGGCGGCCACCGAATAGCGGCTAACGGGTCCGGCGCAGCCCGGGTCCGGTGGTCCGGGAACCAGCGGTTGCCGTTCCGGCCGTTTAACCCGGATGTCGCCGGCGGTGCGCTTGTCCAACCAGCGACCAGATACCGTTGCTGCGGGCCGGACCGGTTCCTTCAAAATCTTCAGGGCCAACGGAATATTGACTGTCAATCCGAGGGTTATCAGGGGTTTATCCAGAAAGCGTCAGGCCGGGGTCTTTCAGGGTTTATCCCAACAAGTGCCAGGGAAGGAAGCACCCTGGGTTGGGGAGTGAGACCTGACTGCTCTGCACTCCCATACTGGTTTTCCACCGTCCAGGGGACGGGATATCACGACAGGGTCTAAAGCGTCAGGCAATAACACAGGGGCAGGGCTCAATTATGGCAAGTCCGGACGGCAGGGAAAGCAGAGGAAGAAGCGGCACCCGGGCCTTGCAATGTTCCTTTTGCGGTAAGGGGCGGACCAGGAGCGAGTTATTCCTGGCAGGCCAGGGCCGGGCTTCGGTATGCTACGACTGCATCCGGGCCATGGGTGAACTCATTCAACCCCAGGCTCCCCAGGCTCCCGTTTACCAGTCCCCGTCGGAAGGCCCCCTGGTACCCCGGGCAATTTACGCCAACCTGGACGACTACGTCATTGGCCAGGAACGGGCCAAAAAGACCCTGAGCGTCGCCGTCTACAACCACTTCAAGCGCACCTGGTCCGGCGGCGCCAGTTCAGAAGTGGAACTGCAGAAGGCTAATATTCTGCTGATGGGCCCGACGGGCAGCGGCAAAACACTGCTGGCCGAGACCTTGGCCCGAACTCTGGCGGTGCCCTTTGCCGTGTGCGACGCCACATCCCTCACCGAGTCGGGGTACGTGGGTGAGGATGTGGAGAATATCCTCCTGCGGCTGATCCAGGCGGCGGACTGGGACATTTCCCGGGCCGAGCAGGGAATAATCTACATCGACGAGATGGACAAGATAGCCCGCAAGGAGGGTGTTAACCGGTCCATCACCCGGGACGTTTCGGGCGAGGGCGTACAGCAGGAACTGTTGAAGATCATCGAGGGCTGCATCGCCAACGTGCCGCCCCAGGGCGGACGCAAGCACCCCCAGCAGGAATTCCTGCAGATCAACACCAGGAACATCCTGTTCATCTGTGGCGGAGCATTCGAAGGCCTGGGCGAAATTGTATCCCGCCGTATTGCCACCCACGGTTCCCAGCTTGGGTTCCTTGGGGGGGTTCGGAACCGTACTGACGTGGAGGACAGCGTTCTTTCCCAGGTTACGCCCGAGGACCTGCTGGCCTTCGGCTTCATACCGGAGATGGTGGGGCGCCTGCCGGTGGTGACCAGCCTGGACCACCTGGACAAGGCCTCCCTGGTGCGGGTGCTGACCGAGCCGAAGAACGCCATCGTCAAGCAGTACCAGTACCTGTTCAACATCGACGGGGTGGAACTGGAATTCACCGAGGGGGCGCTGGAGGCGTCGGCTGAGCGGGCGCTGAACCACTACACGGGAGCGCGTTGCCTGCGTTACATCGTTGAAGAAACCCTGCTGGACGTGATGTACGAACTGCCGTCGCTGAAGAACGTCGGCCGTTGCATCGTTGACCGAGACGCCATAGAAGGCCGGGGCAACCCAACCCTGGTGGGCAAGGGCGGCGAAAACGTACCGCTTTACCCCGAACTGCTGCAACAGTCTGCCTGATTTCCCCTTTTCTTTTCCAATCCACGAATAGACACGAATGACCACCTATGTGGTGGACATGACGTGGGAACTTCCGAGTTTAGTTACGCTGGTTCCCCTCAAGGGCGGCTTTTAACACAGAGGCGCAGAGAACTCGGAGTTTCACAGAAGTGTTTCCTGCCGCTCTGGAACTGTGTGTCTCTGTGCATATATGACGCCTCGAGGTGTAATCATCGTGGGAGGACCGGCCCCTATGACAGGCCGTCGGCGAACATCGCACAATTGATTTCCTCGTCCAGGCACAGGCCACGTTGAGTGGCAGCCGAAAGGGTGTTGCCCTGTGAGTCCAGAACCGTACCGTCCCGGACAACAACCCTGCCTTCGGCCATGGCCCGCAGGGTCTCAAATACCAGGTAAGGTTCCCTCCGGTACTGGGTCTGGCGAATTCGCTGGAAAAGGGGCAGTTCCTCACCGCGGGTTGCCCGCACCTCATCCAGGTCCCGTCCCTCCAACTCCTGCCAGCCCCGGTCAAAGCAGGTTCCCGTAATGGGGATGGTGCAGTAGGAGACCACTGGGCCCCGGTCCAGGTCCTCGGTGGCCAGGTGAATCATGGCGCCGGTTTGGGTGGCCCGCTGCCGAATCAGTTCCCAGGTAACCTCCTGCCATGTACCGATGGGGCCGTCGGGTAAAGCGGGATGGAGGTTGAGCAGGGGGTAACGGCGGCACATTTCACCGCCGCAAATGAGCATATAACCGGCCAGGACACATACATCGGGGCGGTATTCCTCCAGGGCTTCCAGGACCTGGCGGTCGTACTCCGGTCGGAGTTCCTCCCAGGAGAGACCGGATGAACTGCGGGAGCGGCGGTAGCGGGCTGATGAGCGGGTAACCAGGGGAAGATTGTAGCTGTCCACCAGCTGGAAGAAGCGGTCGGAGCCCGAAGCCTGGCCCCGGTCGCGGTTGCTGAATACGAACCGGATGCGGGCATCGAGAAGACCGCGGGCAATGCGGTCCTGGATAAAGCGCAACAGGCCCTGCGAGCCCTCACCCCTGCCGGTAGAGAACCAGCCAATGTTCAGCATGAGCTAGTCTCCATCGGGAAGGTCCTCTTCCGGTTCCCATTCCTCATCCAGTGGCGGCATTTCCAGGTCCCCCCACGACAGGGCGTCTGGCTGGTCAGGTGCGGGAGCACCCCCATTTTCGCGGATTTCGGCGATGCGCAGTTCCGTTTCATCGAGAAGCTGGGTGCAGCGTCGCACCAGCGCCATGCCCTGCTCAAACATCTGGGCGGCCTGGTCCAGGGGCAGGTTGCCCGCCTCCAGGGTTTCAACCATCGCAGCCAGGCGAGTAAAGGCATCCTCAAAGGTGAGGGAGGCAGGGTTAGGAAGGGATTCGCTGTTTTGGGGTTCAGTCATTTCAGTCCATAACCGGCGGCAGGGTAATTGGCTTCGCGGTGAACAGTTTAACGCGGCAGTGGGTTGGAGGAAAGGGGAAGATGTCAGACAGCCCTTCAGCTTCGCGCCCGGAACTACGGGGCGCTAGATGAGCCGCTCCATGCCGGGTGGCTCCGGTGGACGGCGACGGCCCCGACGAGGATTCCGTGCGGGAGGAGCAGGTTCGGGGGAAGCTGGTTCGGGGGAAGCTGGTTCAGGGGAAGGCAGCCCACCGGTCCCGGTGTCGCCAGGTAATGGCTCGTCGGATACAGCCGGTGCACCGGAAGGATCGGGCTCCATATCATTCCCATTTCCAGCAACGGCGGGGAAGACGCCGTCGGCCACGGTGATGGTCAGAGACTCACCGCTGCCCACCTGGCCCACGGCGGAGATTACCTGACCGGAGTCGGAGCGCTGCACCATGGCAAAGCCCCGGCGCAAAGTGGCGGCGGGGTCGAGGGTGCGCAGGCGGCCCTCCAGGCCATCCACCTCCAGGCGCGCCAGTCTGATGCGACCCTGGAAATTGCCGCCCAGGGAGTCGGCCAGGTCGTCCACCTGCCGTTTCAGGTGGTCCAGGTCGGGCAGACCCGATTCCAACCGGCGCCCAAGGTTGGCCACTTCTCCCCTGCTGGATTCGACGCTGCGCAATGCCCCGCGCCAGGCCCGCTCGGTCCATGCCTGCACCGTCTGGCGCAGGATTGAACCATCGGGGACCACCAGTTCGGCGGCGGCCGAGGGAGTGGGGGAGCGACGGTCAGCCACGTAGTCGGCAATGGTGAAGTCGGTCTCGTGGCCCACGCCGCTGACCACGGGAATACGGTTGCGGAAGATGGCCCGGGCCACGATTTCCTCGTTGAAGGGCCACAGGTCTTCCAGGGAACCACCGCCCCGGGCTACGATGATCACGTCGGCGCTTCCGTCCACGTCCAGCCGTTCCAGGGCGTCGGAGATCTGGGGAGCGGCGTCCAGGCCCTGGACCTGGGTGGGAGAGAGCAGCAGGCGGGCCAGGGGATAGCGGCGGCGGACGACGTTCTGAATGTCCTGCCAGGCCGCTCCGGTGGGGGATGTGACCACGCCGATAACTTCGGGGAACTGGGGCAGGGGCCGCTTGCGGGACTCCTCGAACAGGCCTTCCTGGCCCAGCCGGGCCTTCAGACGTTCCAGTTCCTGGGCCAGGGCGCCCTCGCCTTCGGGCAATACGCGGTCCACCATGAAATCGGTGGAACCGCGGGGTTCGTAGAAGCTCATCCGCCCGTGGGCGCGGACCGATTTGCCATTTTCCAGCATTCCGGCCCCGCCGTGGCCCCGGAAGAGGACGCAGTTCAGGGAGGCCGAGCTATCCTTGAGGGTGAAGTAGGAATGGCCGGAGGATGAGGCGCGAAGGTTGGACACCTCGCCAACGATCCACAGGTCGGAAAGGAAGGGGTTGCTTTCCAGCAACTCCCGCAGGTGGACAGCCACCTGGCTGACGGTAAGGACTGCTTCCTGCGGGAGAGTCAAAACGCTAGCTGACCCGCTCGGTGTACTGGCCGGTGCGGGTGTCCACCTTGACGATGGTGCCGGGGGTAATGAACATGGGGACGTTGATGCGCAGGCCGGTTTCCAGGGTGGCCGGCTTGTTGCCGCCCTGGGCGGTATCGCCGCGGAAGGCCGGGGGTGTGTCGGCAACCGCCAGTTCAACGTGGGTGGGCAGGTTCAGGTTGATGGGCGAGCCTTTGTAGAAGACCATCTCGGCCATCATGTTCTCTTTGAGATAGTTGAGGCTGTCGCCCAGCGTTTCCCTGGTCAGTTCGTACTGGTCGAAGGTCTCCTGGTCCAGGAAATAGAAGTAGGTGCCGTCGGTGTACAGGTACTGGGTCTCCCGGTTGTCGATCTCGGCCACGGTGAAGTCGGTGTCGTAGCGTTGGAAGGTGCGCTCCACCACCGCGCCGGACAGCAGGTTCTTCATCTTGATGCGGGTAACTGGGGCCCGCTGCTGCATCTTGTGCCGCTCGTAGTCCATGATCTGCCAGGGCTGGCCGTCCAACTCAATAACCATGTTGCGGCTAAGGTCGCTAAAGTTAATGCTCAT
>CAZPMU010000012.1:42387-64192 GCA_964587795.1 uncultured Dehalococcoidia bacterium
GGCCGTCCAACTCAATAACCATGTTGCGGCTAAGGTCGCTAAAGTTAATGCTCATATCCTGTTATCTCCCGTTGCGGTGTCTAAAGTTCCTGGTTGTTGATAGTTGTGTTCCTTGCAACAGTAAAAAGCTTGGTTTGTGAGTCCCAATTAAGCTTACCTCGGGATACCAGTCCGCCGAGCACAGAGTAGGTCAAATAATCTCTTTGACGGCCTCTGAAGTCTGAACGTAAATTGAGCGAATCGGCTATTTCTGCATTTCTCAGCCCATCTGGATGGTACTGGAGCAATATTAGTATAGCGTCTTCAACACTTTCTAGCCCGGCCTGTGCTTGATCTAGCGGAGAAACGTTAGCATTCTTGCTAGTGAAGAATTTGCTCTGTTGATCCCATAACACTTCACCCCTGGCCAACAACCCCCCAAGCACAGAGTAGGTCAAATAATCCCTCTGGCGATCTGGGAAATCTGACCGCAGGCCGAGAGTGCGGGCAATGTCGACGTTCCGGAGGCCTTGGGAATTGGCGTCCAGAAGGCGGAGGATAGCCTCTTCGATTTGCTTCAGGCCGGATTGAGCAAGTTCCTGTGGAATGTTATCACCTACCATTCTTCGCTATCCGGATGGGCTATTCTCATGTGCTCCCGTATGCAATTACCACAGGTTGTTTCATCGCAGTCATCTACCTGGCAAGCCTGATTGCACCTGTCGCAGCTTTGCCTTTCGCACATGGGGCAGAAGTAATCAAACCTGGGATCAAGTTTGCTGCCGCAATAGTGGCACGGCCAGATGAATTCATACTCGGCCTCAAGTTCTTCCCAGGTCGGTTCCGGTCTCAATCAGCTTCCCCTACGCACTTGGATTCTCGATTGCAAAGGGACAGGCCGCTAGGTTCGCTGGCGGAACAGGACGTGGATGGCAAAGGCACGGCGTTCGTCCTGACCAACGGCGTTAAACCCGGCAATAGCACTTTCAATTTCGTCAATCAGAGTCAATGCCTGAAGCTGGGAGAACTCGGCTGCCGGATCGTAATCCGCAGTGTGGCGGAGTCCCTGAGCCACTACAAAGTTATCTGCAAAGCGTACTACTTCAGGACCGTATTCCGGCATATTGGAAACTCTATCACACTGTCGTCTAGCGAGACCGTGTTCCAGCGATCGATATGCTTGCCTCCAACTCGGGCGTCCCCTGTTATTGCCAGCCAGGGTATCTGCACAACTGTGTGCCAGGGTGTGGAACATAGCATAATAGGCAGTACTGATGGCACGGCAGAGATAGGTCTGCCCCGTTTCAGGTAGCCCGGTCGTCGAAGACAACTCGGCAACCTGACGGGCCATCCTAATAAGGTCTTGTGGGTTCATTCGCTTTAGGATGTTTCTCCTTGAATACCTCTTTCCACTCGCTTTTAGGCACGAAGGAGTGATAGGGAACGCTAGTTACGCCCAAATCGAGCAAGTCGGGCCGAAGAAGCATTGGCAAGCCGGAACTCCAGCCCGGATCCAGCTTCCTGTAGTCCCCCTCGTAAATTATGAAAATATCCAGGTATTCGTCGCCGTCATGGTCAATGGCTGGCTCAACTACAATTGGGCCGAAAACAAGGTCATCCTGGAACCGCTCGCGCAGCGATTCACCGACCAGTTTTCCTACTTTGTCCGCCACTTCTCTACTGTACATCAGGACTCCTCCACGGGCTTAACCCCCTACTTCCCCGCCTTGCTCAATGCCGTAGCCCCATCCTCGCCCAGGACCACTATGTCCTCGATGCGGACGCCGCCCCAGCCGGGGAGGTAGATGCCGGGTTCTATGGTGAAGACCATGCTGGGCTTTAGCTCGTTTTCGGCGCGGGGGCCCACGCGGGGGCTTTCGTGGACGGCCAGGCCGACGCCGTGGCCCAGGCTGTGGCCGAAGTTGTCGCCGTAGCCGGCCTCGGCGATGATGTCCCGGGACAGGGCGTCGCACTCCTCGCCGGTCAGCCCGGGGCGCACCGTATTGATGGCGGTAAGCTGCGCGCCCAGGACGATGTTGTAAACCTTGTGGAAAGTCTCGTCGGGATCACCCACCACCACGGTGCGAGTAATGTCGCTGCAGTAGCCGTTGACCCGGGCGCCCATGTCGATGACGATGGGCTGACCGGCCTGGATTACAGTGTCGTCGGGCCGGTGGTGGGCCATGGCGCCGTTGGGGCCGGCGGCCACGATGGGGTCGAAGCTGATGCCGTCGGCGCCAAACTCGCGCATAGCCACTTCCATGCGCCAGGCCACTTCCTTTTCGGTCATGCCCGCCTGGATGGCGGGGCAGACGGTCTCCATGGCCCGGTCGGAAGCGTCAATGGCCTTCTGAAGCTGGGCCAGCTCGTCCTGGTCTTTAATGGCGCGTAACTCGTCGGTGACGCCGGAGGTGGCGATGAGGGAAGTCCCGCTCAAAGCGTTATCCTCCTTGATGGCATCCAGCGCCCGGCTATAGGAAGCGACGGTCATGTGATCGCTCTCAAAGCCCACGCGCCTGGCTCCGGTCTCCTTCAGGGCATTTATCAGCCAGCCCAGGCCGGGATCGGTCAGGATGACCTGGAAGTGGGGAGCCTGGCCGACCGCCTGCTCGGTGTAGCGGGAGTCGGTGAACAGGAGCTGCCGCTGGGGGGTGACCAGCAGGTAACCGGCGGAACCCGTGAACCCAGAAAGGTAGCGTCGGTTATGGGGGGAGGAAATGAGGACGGCGTCCAGTTCCTTTTCCGACAACAGGGCGGCCAGTCGGGTTACGCGATCCTTCACGTGGCGCTCTCTTCTTCGATGATGCCGGCGATGATTTCTATAGCTGAAGTATAGCTTCTCCAGCCAAAGCCGGCAATTTGACCGCGGGCGATGTCGGCCACCACCGAGTGACGGCGCCACTCCTCACGGGCATGGATGTTGCCCAGGTGAACTTCAATAACGGGTACCACGGCGTCGATGAGGGCGTCCTTCAGGGAGTAGCCATAGTGGGTAAGGGCCCCGGGGTTGATGACGATGCCGTCGATGTTGCCCCAGCTTTCCTGGATTCGGTCGATCAGCGCGCCTTCGTGGTTGGACTGGAAGAAAGAGACATCCACCCCGAGGGTTTCGGCCTGCTCGGAGATGAGCCGGTTAATTTCATCCAGGGTCAAAGTCCCGTAGATGGAGGGGTTGCGACGTCCCAGGACGTTGATGTTGGGGCCGTTGAGAACAAGTATGCGAGGCATGGCGAGTTTAGTCCTTTCAGTCTGGAGCTTGCGTCCGGAGCTTGAGCACGGAGTTTGTTGGCCGGCAACCCGGGTGGGCCACCGCCACCCTTGCGTTGCCAGGTAATCACTTTCCAGGGTTCCAGTATATACTATAGGCAATATGTTCCTAAGCGAATTGCCGGTTACAGCAAGTCAGGGACGCTGTAACCTCATGGAAGGACATTTTCGATATGCCGATACAGGAACATGTCCAGACGGCCCATGAGTTCCTGGAAAATGCGGAGGCCGAGTTTGAGGCAGGGGATATCCTGCAAGGCTCGGAGAAATTATTGGGCGCCGCCACCCACGCAATCATGGCCAACGCCCAGGTCCGCGGGTGGAATTTCGGCAGCCACCGGGCAATGGGACAGGCGGTAGAGCGACTGGCCGAAGAGTCCGGCGACTTGACCCTCGAGCCTGGTTTCGGCGCAGTAGAAAAATGCCACGCCAACTATTACCACGATTTCATGGAAGACCATGAACTGTTGAGGGCCAGGAGGATTGTGCCACGTTTTGTCATCCGCCTGCTGGAAATGATGCCCAACGAGAACGGCGCGTAAGGAAGGAACCCGAACAGAACCCGTAAGCACCATTGCTTTAACTCAGATAATTGGGCCTGGAGGAGAAAATCTCCAGGCCCATTACATTGCCGCGGTCTAACGGGGCTTACGGGGGCTAGGGGCTATACCCCGAATCGGCGGGTCGGGCGGGTTCGGGAGGGATGTAACGGGTCATGTGGTCCAGCAGGTAACCAAAGTCGTTGAAGGCCGTCAGGCTGCCCAGGTCGTCTTGCAGTGTCCACAGCTGCCGGTTCAATTCCGACAGTTCCCAGTTGAGGGAACCGTAATCCAGGTGGCCGGGGTAAGGCAGGGCGCTGTACCGGTCGGCCGCCAGAGCCACGATGGATCCCAGCTTCAAGTATGGGCTGTTGACCTTATCAAAGTCCTGACGCCAGTGGCCGGAAAGGGTGGCGTACTGTTCGCGGGGCATTCCGGTATCGGGTTCCACCCAGCGCAGTTCAATGTCGCCCAGCCTGGCGGTACTGGCCGACCGCCGGTCCAGCTGGCCAGTCAGTTCCAGTTCATAGAAGACGGTGGTAGCCGCACCAGAGGGTATTTCCGCAAACTCCTTGCGGTCCTGGGTGAAAAACTCGTCAGGAGTAACCCGGTTCTCGTAACCCACTATCCGCCACGACTGCACGTATTCTGGATTCCAGGTTACCTGGGCGCGGGTCTGGTCGGCGAAGGGAACGGCCAGGTTAAGCCAGTTCTCGCGGCTGAAGGTCCGCCGGGCCTGGTCAACGTCGTCCAGGTAGCGATACCAGCCGTTGCCGTGCTGGGCCAGTTGTTCCAGCAGATAGTCGTTGTAGTTGGCAATACCCACGCCGATGGTGATCAGGCGGATGGGATTTTGCCGCTGGCGGTCTCCCGCCGACTCCAGGATGGCAAAGGGGTTGGTGGCATCCACGTTGGCCACCCCGTCGGACATGAGAATGACGTAGTTGTAAGCGTCGGGGCGACGGCGGCGGGCCTCATCGGCCAGTTCCACCCCCAGGTCCAGGCCGGCCTGGACGTTGGTGGCGCCGTTGGGCTGCAGGCGGTCAATGGAACGGCGCACGTCCCGGTCGTCGGGGCGGCTATGCTCCACCGTCAAGCGGCCGATGACGGTATCGGTGAAGTGAACGACGGCGATGCGGTCCTGTTCGCGGAGGCTCTTGCGAATGGCATCGGCGGCGGCGCGGGCAATGGCAACCCGGTTTCCGTCGCCCATAGAGCCGGAGGCATCCAGCACCAGGGTGACGTTGAGGGGCCTGGAGTCATCGTGCAGGTCCGGAGCCTGAAAGGCCACCCGGGCCAGGTGCCTGTGGTCGTCCAGTGGATGGCGGTATACATCGGTGTAGATGGCAAACTCATCATCTCTGTTGGGCAGGCCGTAGCCGTAATTGAAGGAGTTGACCCACTCCTCCGCCCGCACCGAGTCGGGTTCCACGTCGTAGCCCTGGCTGGCCCAGTTCAGCGCCAGCCGGTACGAGGTGCGGTCGGTGTCCAGGCTGAAGGTTGAGACTGCGTCATCGCGGGTGGATACGGCGGGAATGCGCCAGTTGTCCTGGAAGGTGGTGGCCCCGGGCTGGGACTGCCCGGCCGGGCCACGCCTGGTGACCGTGGAAGGGACGGCCGTTGGAGCCGGGCCGCTGGACTGGGAAGCAGCCGGTCCCTGAGGGCCCAGGGGACCGGGGGGGCCAGCGGGCCCGGCGGGGCCGGGCGCCGCCGCTACCTGCGGGGCGGGAGTTGGCTGAGACCGGGGCTGGGCGCTCACAGAAGAAGCTGCGTTGGAGGATGCCTGCTGCTCGGCGGCAGGCGCTGACTCCGCCATGGCGTAGGCTTCCTTAGAGACCTCTCGTTCAACCTCCACTGACCTTTCCAACACAGCAGGCGCTCCGTCGGCCGGTGGCGGAGAAGCGGGACTGGAGGGGTGGCTGGGAGAGACCGTAAGGCTTCGGGGTGTGGCTGCAGATTCTGGTTGGGTTCGCGCCGATGCAGGAGCCTGGACAGCTTGGGCAGACTGAGACTGTTCCTCCGTTGCTGGCTCGTTGAATAGCTCCCGTTCAGGGGAAGAAGACTGGCCGCAGGCAACCGCGGCGAGGAAAAAGAGGGACAAACCAAGGGTTGCCAGGGTACGTCGTACAGCGAACATTTTGGCCAAACCTCCTGAGGGTTTATTCGTTACATCCCTCAAGACGCATGGGCCCTCGATTTTGTTCCCCGGTTTTGGGCCGAATTAACCTTGATTTCGAGGCAAGCTTGCCGTACTACCTTTCCTTGCTCTCGGATAAATGCTCCAGGCCTGGCAAGAGACGGGCGGAGTTAGCTGACCTTTGCCTGGCTATTCTTTGCCGGCCCGGGGGTGGAAGTTCAGATAGGCGGCCCTGGCTTCCTGCTTGGTGATGTGGGTGTAGATTTGCGTGGTGGTGGGGCTGGAGTGACCCAGCAGTTCCTGGATAACCCGCAGGTCGGCGTCGCCTTCGAGCATGTGGCTGGCGAAGGTGTGGCGCAGGGTGTGGGTGTGGACGCCGTCGCGCAGGCCGGCCCGGGCGGCGTAGCCCTTGACCAGCTTTTCGATGCTGCGGCGGGACAGGCGCTGGCCGTAGCGGTTCAGGAACAGGGCCTCGGTGGGGCCGTCCAGCAGTTGGGGCCTCGCCTCCCCCAGATACTTCTGCAACACGCCGGCGGTGGGCTGCCCGAAGAGCACCCAGCGCTCCTTGGAGCCTTTGCCCTCTACCAGTATCCGGCGCTCCTCGAAATTAACGTCGGGCAGGTCCATGCCCGCAATTTCGGCCAGGCGTACCCCGCAGGAATAGAGCACCTCGAGGATGGCCCGGTCCCGGATGCCATAAAGGTCTTCCTCGTCAGGGGCTTCCAGCAGGCGTACCGTTTCCTGTTTGCCGATGAAGGAAGGCAGGGGCTTCTCCACCTTGACCTGCAGGCTGCGGCCCGAGGGCACCGGGCAGTGCTTGAACATTCCCTGCTGCACCATGAACTGGTAGAAGGAACGCAGAGCGGTGAGCTTGCGGACGATGCTAACCCGGGCATAGCCCTCTTTTTGCTTGCGGCCTGAGTAGGGGTGTTTTGTCTCCCTGGCCTCGGTGGCCAGCCAGGCGAGGTAGCTGCGGGCCATGCGGCGGTTCATTTCCCTGAAACCCTGGCCCGATTCTTCGATATAGCGCACGAAGGAATCCAGGTCGGTAAGGTAAACGCGGACAGTGTTGTCCGACAGACCGCGCTGCCCCCGCAGGTAGGTTTCGTACTTTTCCAGCAGGTCTCGGATGTGAGTTGAGGCGCTTACAGTATCGGTGAGGGTTTCGGCAAGGGTGGCCATGCTGGACTCCAGGATGTGGGAATGGGTCCAGCATATCGACCCGGGCCGGTTGCTGCGTATCTGGCAATTTCCCCGTTCAGGGCAGTTTGGGCCAGGGCGGGAATAGATAGCCTCGCGGGTTGACCCTGAAGGAGAAGGGGAATTCGGGGACTACGCTCCTCCCCTCCGGCGCAGTTCCTCCTCCAGTTCACGGACGCGGGCCAGGGCCGCATCCCTGTCTGATTCCGCGGCTAAGCGGGCCGCCGCTTCGGCCAAACGAGTCTGTTCGGCAACTGCCCGTGCATCGGCTTCTTCCCCGTGGGTTTGCAGGTGCTGCCGTGTTGCCGGGTCCCACCAGCGCAGGCGGCCGTACTCCCAGCACACGTCCAGGTTAAGCATGTCGCTGTGGCCCCAAAGGCGCTCATCATCCAGCCTCACCAGCTCAATGGGCTGGTAAACCCCATCCACCAACCGGTCTCCCGCCAGGGGTGCGTCATAGCGGCGGCCCCCTGTTGGGTCGAGCCGCCAGTATTCGGGAATACCGAAGGCCGCGTAGTCTTCCCGCTTGCGCGTATAGTCGTTATGGGCCTTACTTACCGAAGCCACTTCCAGCACAAAGTCCGGCGGCTTGTCTTGTTCTTCGATGGAGTAGCCGTTGCGGTCTATTATGGCGGCCGGGTTGACGTCGAAGGCCACGGTCAGATCGGGTATGCGGGCGTTGCGGCTGGAATACCAGAATACCGGTACCTCAGACAGCACCAGGGTGGTTTCCCGTTGGCCCAGGTGCCGGATCAGCATGGTCTGGTGGCCGTCCAGGTGGAGGTGGAGGGGGTTCTGCATATCATTCCTGGGTCCAAAGTCAGGGAACTTCTCCAACCGGTCGCTCCCGTCGGCGAGGCACGCCGGCGTCTGGTGAATTTCCCTGGAATTCAGGTCAGGGAAAACTTCCAACCGGTCGTCGCCTGGCAGCTGTCTTAGCTTGTCAATCATGGCTTCCTCCCACTGCGGGAGTGGTTTGCCAAAGGGGAAGTGTCGGACCTGCCGCTCGCAAAGCCCAATCCAATTAGAGACCATTTCCAGGTATTCGTGAACCCTTGACCAGCCAGCGGCGATGCCTTGGTGGCACCCAATACCCCCATCCTGACCTTCCCCCATCAAGGGGAAAGGGGGCTTTTGAGGTGTTTACCTAGCCCCCCACTACCGCCAGTTCCTGGTCGGGGCTGGGGGCCGCCACCTTCCACGCGCAGACGGTGCAGGCGTGGCTGCCGTCTCGGTTAACCACCATCAGGCCCTGGCACTCGGGGCAGGGTTCGGGCAGGGGCCGCCGGTTGCTGGTGTACTTGCAGTCAGGGTAGTTGGAGCATCCAAAGAACACGCCGCGCCGGCTGCCCCGTTCCACCAGGTCGCCCCCGCAGGTGGGGCAGGCCGCGCCCGTCTTCATGGGATGGGTGTTCTTGCAGGTGGGGTAGTTGCTGCAGGCGATGAACTTGCCGTACCGGCCCGTCTTCAGCACCATGGGTTTGCCGCACTGCTCGCAAACCTCGTCGGTTTCCACGTCTGCGGCGGCGCCCCCTTCCTCTTTCAGCTGACGGGTGGTGCGGCACTGGGGATAGCCGGTGCAGGCCATAAAGCGGCCGAACCGGCCCGTCTTGATAACCATGGGCAGCCCGCAGTTCTCGCAGACCTCGTCGGTAGCCTCGTCGTCGGGCTTTACCCGGGGCATATTCTCATTGGCGTTGAGCAGTTCCTGGGCAAAGGGCCCGTAGAACTCCTCCAGCATGGGAATCCAGTCCCGCTCGCCCTGGGAAACCTCATCCAGCTTCTCCTCCATCTGGGCGGTGAAGTCGGGGTTCATTATGCCGGTGAAGAACTGGGCCAACAGATCGGAAACGGTGTTCCCCAGGTCGGTGGGGTGCAGGCTGTTGTTCTCCTTGCTGACGTAATTGCGGGCCAGCAGCACGCCGATGGTGGGGGCGTAGGTGCTGGGCCGGCCGATGCCCCGCTCCTCCATGGCCTTGACCAAAGTGGCCTCGGTGAAGCGCGGTGGCGGCTGGGTGAAGTGCTGGTTGGCCTCCAGCTGGTTGCAGTTCAGGGCATCTCCCTGGGCCAGTTCCGGCAGGGAATTTGAGCTCTCCTCGGCGTCGCCCTCGTCCCTGCCCTCCAGGTACAGGGTCCGGAAACCGGGGAACTTCAGCACCGACCCGGTGGCGCGGAAGTTGAACACCCTGCCAGCTTCGCCATTGGCCTGGGCCTGGCAGGCGGCGTCAATGTTGACGGTGGTGGCGTCGGAGCGGGCGTCGGCCATCTGGCTGGCCAGCATCCGCGCCCAGATGAGCCCGTAGAGCCGGAATTGCTCGGCGGTCAGGTGGTCCTTCAGGGACTCCGGGGTGCGGGCGATGGACGTGGGGCGGATGGCCTCGTGGGCCTCCTGGGCCGCCTTGGTGCGGGTGCGGTAGGTGCGGGGCTTGTCGGGCAGGTATTCCTTGCCGTACTTGCCCCGAATGTACTGGCGCGCTTCCTGGATTGCCGTATCGGCCACCTGGGTGGAGTCGGTGCGCATGTAGGTAATCAGGCCCACCGAACCCTCGCTGCCCACGGACAGGCCTTCATAAAGCTGCTGGGCCACGGACATGGTGCGCTGGGCGGTGAAGCGGAGCTTGCGGCCGGCCTCCTGCTGCAGGGTGCTGGTGGTGAAGGGAGCGGCGGGACGCTGACGCACTTCGCGCTTCCGCACCTCGGCCACGGTGTAGGCCGCGTCCTTCAGTTCGGCCTCGTAGGCCCGGGCGTCCTCCTCGACGCTGATGGTCAGGCGGCGGCGGCTGCCTTTGATGGAATGGAGCCATGCGGGGAACAGGTTGGCCCTGGTGGCGGGGTCAACGGACTTGTGAAGCTGGACGTCCAGCGTCCAGGACTCTTCAGGCACAAAGGCCCCGATATCCTTCTCCCGGTCGGTTACCAGTTTGAGGGCGACGGACTGCACCCTTCCGGCGGAAAGGCCCCGCTGGACACGTTTGGCCAGCAGGGGGCTTATCTGGTAACCCACCAGGCGGTCCAGGATGCGACGGGCCTGCTGGGCGTTAACCAGCTTCATGTCGATTTCCCGGGGATGCTGAAAGGCCTCCTCCACTGCGTCCTTCGTTATCTCGTGGAACACCACCCGCTTGGGGACCCTGGCGTTGGGCTTGTCCCAGCCGGCGGCGGTCTGCAGGTGCCAGGATATGGCCTCGCCTTCCCGGTCCGGGTCGGTGGCCAGGAAAATATCGGCCGCCTCGTCACCGGCCCGTTTGATCTCCTTGACCAGGGGCATCTTGTCGCGCATGGTTACGTAGGTGGGCTGGAATTCATTCTCCAGGTCCACCCCCATTTTGCTCTTGGGCAGGTCGCGGACGTGGCCCTGGGACGCGGTAACCACGTAGCGATTGCCAAGAATCTGGCCAACGGTGCGAGCCTTGGCCGGGGACTCCACAATCACCAGCCGTTTGCCGGCCGTCTTGCCCAGGCCCCCGGAGGCACGGGAAGTGGCGCGGGTGGACTTACCGCCCGCTGCGGCCTTGGCGGATGACTTGGCCGTGGCCTTGCCGGCGGGCTTGCCAGTTGACTTAGCCCCCGCCTTGCCGCGGGTAGCCTTGGCCTTTACCGTCTTCGACGTCATACTGTCGGGCTTCTTCCGGCTGCCGGATCTGGCATTGGTTGATGTTGATTCCTTAGTTGCCATAGGTTGGGGTTGCCTCCCCGATGCGGACGTAGTGCATGGCGCCCACCTGCTTCACCAGGCCTTTCAGTTCCAGCATGGTCAGCAGGCTGCCCACCGTGGCGATGGGCAGGCTTGCGCTGCGTCCAATGTCGTCGATATGTGTGGGTTCGTGGTCCAGGCAACGGAGCAGGTCCGCTTCGCCTTCGGCATCCGGGCTGGGCGGCAGGCTTTCCGCCAGCCGCATCTCTATCTGTCGCGTTACTACCGTCAGGTTAAGTTCTTCCAAAATGTCCATGTGGCTGGACACCAGCTTGGCCCCGTCCTGAATCAGGCGGTTGGTCAGCAGGCTGGCCGGGGAGAATATGCTGCCCGGCACGCAGAAGACTTCCCTATTCTGCTCCAGGGCGTGGTAAACCGTCCAGCGGGCCCCGCTCTTTTCCCCCGCCTCCACCACCAGGGTGCCCAGGCTCATGCCACTGATCAGGCGGTTTCGCCGGGGGAAGCCCCGGGGATCCGGCCGCGTGCCCAGGGGGTACTCGCTTACGACCGCCCCCTGTTCCGATATCTGGCGGCTCAGGGCGGCATTGTCCCTGGGATAGATCAGGTCCAGGCCATTGGCCACCACGGCGACGGTACGGCCTTCCTGGGTCAGGGCGGCCCGGTGGGCCATCGTGTCCACCCCAAGGGCCAGTCCGCTGATGATGGTAATGCCGCAGCGGGCCAGGTCTCCGGAAAGGGTGGAGGCCACCTCGCGGCCGTAGGACGTAGGGCTGCGGGTGCCGACAATGGCCACCGAACGTTCATCCTCGGGCAAGAGCGTGCCTTTAACGTATAACACGGGCGGCGCGTCGTCAATCTGCAGCAGGCGTGGCGGGTAAGCGGGGTCCCGCCAGGTCAGCGCCTGGACTCCGGCCCTTTCCAACCTGGCCATCTCATCATCGGGCGATATGCGGCTACGCGCCTCCACCAGGGCGGAGACTATGCCGTCTTCCAAGCCGGCGTTGTGGAGTTCGCGGGGGCCGGCTGCCCAGGCCCGCTCCATGTCCTGGAAGCGCCGTTCCAGTTTCCTGAAGCGGACGGCCCCCAGCTTTTTGACCTGGCCCAAAGCCACCCAGTACTTGGTTTGGTTACTGTCCATAGCGCGATTCTAGCACAGGGCGAAAAAGGCCAACAATAACTGGGTGTCAGTAGTTGGGGCCAATCCGGGCAGGGAATGCCCGGAATCGGTCAAGCCCCACAGGGACAAAAGGATGGCGCAACTGCGACAATATACTCGCTATGGCTATGACAGTCCCAACAACCATTCGCAAGCTGGGCAGGCGGCCCGCCCGGGGTTTTCTGCTGGAAAGCCGCCTCCTGGGCCGACGACTGCGGCACCATCCGCATAGCTACGTATTTCAGAGCGCCCTTTGCATGCTGGCGCTGCTGGCCATCATCCTGGTGTTAGACGTAGTGCTTCAGGCGGCCATAGTGGTTGGCGTTGCTTCTTCTGCCTTTATCGTGTTCATGCTGCCCCACAGCAGGGCTTCCAGTCCGCGCCGGGTAGTAGGCGGCCATGCCGTGGCGGTAGCGGTAGGTACCGGCCTGTCCCTGCTGTATCTGGTCCCTGGTTGGGGCGACCTGGCCGCCATGTCCCCGGCATCCCAGAACCTGATAGCGGTGCTGGCGGTGGGCCTGGGCTTCCTGGTAATGATCGTGACCAGCACGGAGCATCCCCCCGCCGCGGGGACCGCCCTGGGCCTGGTGGTGGCGGACTGGACTTTCTCCGCGGCCCTGTTTGTGCTGGTGGGCATGTTTATGCTGTCGAGCATACACATACTGCTGCGGCCCTGGCTGAAGAACCTCATCTGAACCCCCTCGTTCTCCCCTTAACATTTCCGACCAGACCTTTCTGACCAGACCTATCCGACTAACCGGGGCCGGGTTTAACCGCCTGGTGGGTGGGCTGCGCTCCCCCTGGCAAACCCGCCCGGCCAGGCTCTATAGAATTCAGACTGGCCCAGAGCAACACGGCAGGCAGGATAGCCGGGCCACCCGCTTTTGGACGCGCGGGCAGGCAAAAGCTACTGTACCGGAGTTGGCAGGAAGTTATTTCGATTCAAGCCACCAGGCCTGCCTGCAAAGACCGAAATACGGCAGCGGTTAGACAATATCAGGCACAAAAAGGGTATAGACCAAATGGGTTGAATCGTGACCCGGTCACCCGTTTCCCGTTGACATCATATCTGGGCAACGCTAATATTAATTGTTGACTGAATGAGTCAACAATTATTCACCGGAAGCGGCGCAGGCTGACCCGGCGGGGTATCGGGGAAGATAACCCGGCCACGAAGGCGCCAGCAACGGGAGGAGTGCCTTATGACGACCCAGCGGGTCATTTCCCGGGAGTCCACGGACATCGACACCGAGTACAAGTGGGGCTTTACCATTGACATTGAACAGGACATTGCCCCCAAGGGCCTGAACGAGGACATTGTCCGGTTCATTTCGGCCAAGAAGGAAGAGCCGGAATGGATGCTGGAGTGGCGCCTGAAGGCCTACCGGTACTGGGTAACGCTGAATGAAGAGGAACCCAAGTGGGCCAACATTCAGCATCCCCGAATAGATTTCCAGGACATCAGCTACTATGCTTCGCCCAACCTGAAGGACGGCCCCAAGAGTATGGACGAAGTGGACCCGGAACTGCTGGAGGCCTTCGGCAAGCTGGGCATTCCCCTGGAAGAGCAGAAGCAACTGGCCGGCGTGGCGGTGGACGCGGTGCTGGACAGTTCCTCGGTGGCCACCACCTATAAGGACACGCTGGAGAAGGCAGGGGTCATCTTCTGCTCCATGAGCGAGGCCATCCGCAACCACCCGGACCTGGTACAGAAGTACCTGGGGTCGGTGGTCCCCTACGCCGACAACTTCTACGCCGCCCTCAATTCCGCAGTGTTCAGCGACGGTTCCTTTGCCTACATCCCCAAGGGCGTCCGCTGCCCCATGGAGCTGATGACCTACTTCCGCATCAACGCCATGGACAGCGGCCAGTTCGAGCGGACGCTGATTGTGGCCGAAGAGGGCGCCTACGTCAGCTACCTGGAGGGCTGCACCGCGCCCATGCGCAAGTCCAACCAGCTTCACGCCGCAGTGGTCGAACTGGTGGCACTGGACGACGCTGAGATCAAGTATTCCACCCTGCAGAACTGGTTCCCCGGGGACAAGGAAGGGAATGGCGGCGTATATAACTTCGTTACCAAGCGGGGCAAGTGCCAGGGCCGCAACTCCAAGATTTCCTGGACCCAGGTGGAGACGGGTTCCGCCATAACCTGGAAGTACCCCAGCGTAATCCTGCAGGGCGACAACTCCACCGGGGAGTTTTACTCGGTGGCCCTGGTCAACAACTTCCAGCAGGCCGATACCGGCACCAAGATGATTCACCTGGGCAAGAACACCAGGAGCACCATCGTGGCCAAGGGCATTTCCGCCGGCAAGGGGCAGAACACCTACCGGGGGCTGGTCAAGATTATGCCCTCGGCCACCAACGCCCGGAATTTCACCCAGTGCGACTCGCTGCTTATCGGCGACAAGTGCGGGGCCCACACAGTCCCCTACATCGAGGTGCAGAATCCTACGGCCCAGCTGGAGCACGAAGCCACCACCTCCAAGGTGAGCGACGACCAGCTCTTCTACTGCCAGCAGCGGGGCATATCGCCCGAGGAAGCCAACTACATGATCATCAACGGCTTCTGCCGGGGCATCTTCCAGGAACTGCCCTTCGAGTTCGCCATGGAAGCGGGGCAACTGATGAAGGTAAGTTTGGAGGGTACGGTGGGGTAGGGGTTCTGGAAGGGAGATTATCAAGTACTTTGCATAAGTCAGAGCGAAGAGAGAGGAGCTAGAGGTCCGCACCGTCAGAGCCATGGTCGATGCCCAAGGCAATGTGCGTTTGTTGGAACCTGTGGATATTGCGGCCACTTGCAAGGCATCAGTAACAATTTTGGACGAAGAAGAGCCTGAGAGTGCTTTGCTTAGTGAAAAATCCCTGGCAAGGGATTGGCTACGGCCGGAAGAGGATGAGGCTTGGGCCCGTCTGCAGAAATAGAACTAGCCAACAGTAAGGTCTTGTCCTTGCTGTCAGGGGCGGCAGTTTCTTAGATTATTCAGATAAACTGCTTGCAGAACAATTCGGAGCATCTAATCTATTAGACACCTGGACCATACCGAGAGTCCGCCGGACATCCTGACGTGGTTATTCAGTATGCCACCGGTATCTCGGCCGATGCTGGCAGCCCTATGTGGGATTTGGTGGCTGTATTTTATCGCAGGGGCCACCATTGATGCGGCCATTTCATCCCATGGGAACTGGTGGTTAAACATATGGAATGGCGGACTGGGAGGCAATGGATTCAGCGCCTTTGGCGCCACTGTCCTATCCATTCTCCTGACTTCTGAGGTGATATACATGGTGCTTACGTGGCTAGGAAATCGTCGAAGAGTAATTGACGCGGCCAAGAGAGGCAAGATGGCGGGACGGGAAGAAGAACGTCAGGAATGGCTGGCCTGGTACGAAGCAGTGGAGGCGGACTTGAAAGCCGGTCGTCCGCCCAGCGTTCCGCCGCCCAACGGCAACAATTAAAATGGCTATCCCGAACAGTAGAAATTCAACCCCTTGTCGCAAATTAGTGGGAACACTACCCAAAAGGAGAAACACCACCAAAATGCCACCCATTCTGGAAGTCAAGAATCTCCACGTCTCCGTGGATGAGCAGGAAATACTTAGCGGCGTAAACCTCACCGTCAACGCCGGCGAGGTCCACGCCATTATGGGGCCCAACGGGTCCGGCAAGAGCACCCTGGCCAGCACCCTGGCGGGGCGAGCCGATTATGAAGTTACGGACGGGGAAGCCGTCTATCGCGGGATGGACCTGCTGGCCCTGGAACCCGAGGAACGGGCTCGCGAGGGCGTGTTCCTGGCCTTCCAGTACCCCATGGAATTGCCCGGCGTGCGGGCCTGGCAGTTCCTGAAGGCCGCCGCCGACGCCGCCCGTGTCCACCGGGGCGAGGAGGAGTACAGCGCCCGAGACTTCGACGGGATGCTGCGGGAAAAGGTCAAGCTGGTGGAGATCGACCCGGAACTGGTGCGCCGCTCGGTCAACGAGGGCTTTTCCGGCGGCGAGAAGAAGCGCAACGAGATTTTGCAGATGGCCATCCTGGAACCCACCCTGGCCCTGCTGGATGAGACCGATTCGGGGCTGGACATTGACGCCCTGCGCATCGTCTCCGACGGGGTGAACAGCCTGCGAAATTCCGAAAACGCCATCGTCCTGGTAACCCACTACCAGCGCCTGCTCAACTACATCACCCCCGACCGCGTCCACGTGCTGCTGGACGGCCGCATCGTTCGCTCCGGCGGCCCGGAGCTGGCCCTGGAACTGGAAGAGAAGGGTTACGACTGGATCAAGGAAGCGGTGGAGGCCGGCAGCTAGATATGAGCACCGCGCCTACCATCAATCATCCGTCTTACTACAACGATTACCTGGCCCTGCGGGAGCAGCTTTCGGGCAACAGCCCCGCCTGGCTGAACGACCTGCGCGCCGCGGCATGGGACCAATTCGATTCCAGCGGTTTTCCCACGGCACGGCGGGGAAACGAACCCTGGAAATACACCAACGTCAGGCCCATAGCCCAGGGCAGGTTCGATTCTCCCGCCGGCGGGAAGGACCCCGTGGAACTGCTGCTTGGCTCAGGCGGGAATCTGCCTTCCACCGGTCTCGAACCGGAGTGGCTGACCCTGATCTTTGCCGACGGCAAGCCGGTGGTTATCCCCGATACCCGGCCTGGCATTGTAGGCACCCTGGCGCCAGCGTGGGCAGCGGGGATCGGCGAACAGACCGGCGCCCGGGACAACCTGGGACGTCACGCCAGCATTGGCGAGGACGCCTTTGTCGCCTTGAATACCGCCTTTCTCAACGACGGGGCGTATGTCAGGCTGCCCGATGATTACGGGGAAGAGATTTTCCTGAACCTGGTGTACGTGCAGAATGGCCCGGATTCAGTGGTATATCCCCGCACGTTGATAGTCGCGGGACGCAACACCCGGGTGACCGTGTTTGAGTCCTACGTTAACGTCGAGCCCGCTAGTGCGCCTCAGTACTTTACCAATGCCGTTACCGAGATAGCCGTGGGGGAGGGCGCCAGGGTCAACCACTACCGCCTGCTGAACGAAAGCCGCGCTGCCTACCACGTGGGAACCACCCGCGTCACCCAGGCCCAAGACAGCAGCTACGAGTCGGGTTCCTTTGCCATGGGCTGTGCCCTGGGCCGCCACGACCTTTCGGTGCTGCTGGACGGACCGGGAGCCCATTGCTCGCTGAACGGCCTGTACCTGACCGACAACACGGAGCACATGGACAACCTGGTCTCCATCGACCACGCCCATCCCCATGGGTCCAGCCGCCTGTACTACAAGGGCATTTTGGACGGCCGCTCCCGGGCGGTGTTCGGGGGCACGGTGCTGGTGCGGGAGGATGCCCAGAAGACCGACGCCCAGCAGACGGACAAGAACCTGATCCTGTCGGACCGGGCGGAGGTGGACAGCAAGCCCAGCCTGCTGATCTACGCCGACGACGTGAAATGCGGCCACGGGGCCACCGCCGGCCACATCGACGAAGACACCCTTTTCTATATGCGCAGCCGGGGACTGGACCCGCAGACCGCCAGCCAGATTTTGATTCACGCCTTTGCCAGCGAGATTATCGACACCGTGAAGCACGAACTGGTGCGGGAGTACCTGGACAGCCTGTTCCTGGATACGGTGAGCGGCAAGGTGCTGACCGGCATAGCAGGCAGGAGTCCCAATTCCCGCCCTGGTCAGGGAGGTGCCTAGATTGACGACATCCGTTAACCCCTTTGACGTGGCCAGGATACGGGAGGACTTTCCCATCCTGAAAGAGCTGGTCCACGGCAAGCCGCTGGTGTACCTGGACAACGCCGCCACCACCCAGAAACCCCAGGCAGTCATCGACGCGCTGGTCAACTACTACGTTACCGAAAACTCCAACGTCCACCGGGGCGTCCACACCCTTAGCCAACTGGCCACCGACGCCTACGAGGGCGCGCGGGAAAAGGTGCGGCAGTTCATAAACGCCGAGCATGACAAGGAGATCATCTTTGTCCGGGGCACCACCGAGGGCATCAACCTGGTAGCCCAGACCTACGGCCGCTCCAACATCGGCCCGGGCGACGAAATTATCATCACCGCCATGGAGCACCACTCCAACATCGTGCCGTGGCAGATACTCTGCGAGGAAAAGGGCGCCCGCCTGAGGGTTATTCCCATCAACGATGATGGCGAACTGCTGCTGGACGAGTACGAGAGCCTGCTCGGTCCCCGAACAAAGTTCGTATCCGTCGTCCACCAGTCCAACGCTTTGGGCACCATCAATCCGGTAGAGCAGATAATCGAACTGGCCCACGCCCGGGGCATACCGGTGCTGCTGGACGGGGCGCAGTCGGCAGCCCACGTGCCCATTGACGTGCAGAAGCTGGGCTGCGACTTTTACGCCTTTTCCGGCCACAAGCTATACGGCCCCACCGGCGTGGGTGTCCTGTACGGGCGGGCCGAACTTCTGGACGCCATGCCTCCCTACCAGGGCGGCGGCGAGATGATCCGGTCGGTTACCTTTGAGAAGACCCTGTACAACGTGCTGCCCGCCAAGTTTGAGGCGGGCACCCAGAATATTGCCGGCAGCGTTGGCCTCGGCGCGGCCATCGACTACGTTAACCGTGTGGGAATGGAGAACATAGCGGCCTACGAGAAGGATTTGCTGACCTACGGGACGGAGAGGTTGTCGGAAATTGAGCTGGTGCAGCTCATCGGTACCGCCCGACACAAGGGCAGCATCCTGTCCTTCGTGATGGAGAACGCCCATCCCCACGACGTGGGCACCATCCTGGACGCCGAGGGTATCGCCGTGCGCACCGGCCACCACTGCGCGCAGCCCCTGATGGACCGGTACGGCGTGCCGGCCACCATCCGCGCCTCCCTGGCTTTCTACAACACCAAGGAAGAGATAGACACCCTGGTCAAGGGCATTGACCGGGTTATCGAGGTTTTCAGCCGCTGATGTCGAACCTGCACGACCTGTACCAGGAAATTCTGCTGGAACACAACAACAAACCCCGGAACTTCCGCAAGATGGAGGACGCCAACCGCAAAGCCGACGGCTACAACCCCCTGTGCGGCGACCAGATAACCCTTTACCTGAAGGTGGAGGACGACGTAATCGCCGACGTGGCTTTCCAGGGAGTGGGCTGCGCCATTTCGAGGGCTTCGGCGTCGATGCTGACCCAGTGCGTCAAGGGAGAGACCCTGGCTAAAGCCGAGGAGATTTTCGAGAGCTTCCACTCCCTGATTACCGACCCGGACGCGGACGTGGACTACGACCTGCTGGGCGACCTGGAAATGCTGTCGGGCGTGTCCGCCTTCCCCACCCGCATCAAGTGCGCCGTGCTGGCCTGGCACACCCTGAACGCCGCCATTGATGGCAAGGAAGATTCGGTGACGACGGAGTAAGGACGGCCTATTCCGCTTCTTTGCCGTTGTATCTGTTATGATGGCTGTCCTGAGCTAAGGCCAGCATGAATTTTCGCTACTACGTTGACCCGATAACAGACCTCCCACACATTTATGGTCACCAGGTTTGCTGAGCAGGAAGTTGAGCAAGTGTTGATCTCACCTGGGGAAGATCGACCGGGAAGAGCTGGAGCGTATGCTGCTACCGGACGCACCAGGGATGGACGGTACCTGCGAGTCATGTATTCGCGAGACCCCGCGCCCGATAGCTTCTTCGTCATCACAGCATACGACCTGACGGGCAGAGCGTTGAGAGCCTTCCGTTTCAGGTGGGAAAGGAGGAACTGATGACAAGCTCAGCATACTTTCCACCCGGCTGGGACGAGGAAAGGGTTCGCCGTGTAATAGAGCATTACGAATCGCAATCTGAGGAAGAGGCCATCGCAGAAGATGAGGCAGCGTTCGAAGACAAGACTCATACAGTCATGCTAATTCCCAATGAGTTGGTCCCTGCGGTTCGAGAGCTTCTTTCGCAGCATTCCACCTAGCCCATAGATAAATTGCGCCACTAATGTTCACTTTCCGGAAACGGCCGCTCCCCACCGAAAAGGAGCAACTCCCTGCCTGAACAGGTCCAAATACACACCGACGGCGCCTGCCTGGGCAACCCCGGCCCGGGGGGCTACGGCGTCGTGCTCCGCTATGGCGACAATAGCAAGGAGCTGAGCGGCGGCTTCCGCCTCACCACCAACAACCGCATGGAACTTCTGGCCGCCATCAAGGGGCTGGAAGCATTGAACCAGCCCTGCCAGGTAGTCCTCTACAGCGATTCCAAGTACGTGGTGGACGGTGTGGAAAAGGGCTGGGCCGTCAAGTGGCGGGCCAGCGGCTGGATGCGCAACAAGCGGGAGAGGGCGGTCAACCCCGACCTGTGGGCTACCCTGCTGGACTTGTGCGCCATCCATGATGTAGAGTTCCGCTGGGTACGGGGCCATTCGGGCGTCGCCGACAACGAGCGGTGCGACCGCCTGGCCGTGGCGGCGGCCAAGGGCAAAAGCCTGGCCGAAGACCCGGGATACCCTCCCCGGCCCTGAATTTGCTCCAGCTACCACACCCTCGCCGGAGGTACCATCCTTGGCCCAGCACACCGAAAGATTCGTCTCCTTCAGGGAAGGCAAGTTCAACGTTCAGGTGGTGGAAGGCGGCAGCGGCGACAACCTGCTCTATCTCCACGGCGCCGGCGGCTTTACCGGCTGGGACGACTGCCTGGACCGCCTGGCCGCCGAGTTCCACGTTATCGCTCCGGCCCACCCCGGCGTGGCCCAGTCCGGCGGGCTGGAACACCTGGACGACCTGTGGGACCTGGTGCTGTTTTACGAAGAGCTTCTGGACGAACTGGGCCTGGACCGGACCTTCGTGGTGGGTCACTCCTACGGCGGCCTGCTGGCGGCGGAACTGGCGGCCCAGTGTCCCCAACGCATCCGGCGGCTGGCCCTGGTGGGTTCCCTGGGCCTGTGGCTGGAAGATACGCCCGTGGCCGACTTCTTCATCCTCACCCGCTCGGAGCGGGAACAACTGCTGTGGCACGACGGGCAGTCGGAAATCGCCCAGGCCTTCATGGCCCCGCCCGAGGACCCGCACGAACGGATGGAGGCAGACCTGACCCGCACCCAGACCCTGGCGTCGGTGGGCAAGTTCGTCTGGCCCATCCCCGACAAGGGGCTGCCCAAGCGGGCCCACCGCATCACCATGCCTACCCTGCTGCTGTGGGGCGACTCCGACGGCGTGGTGCCCCCGGCCTACGGCCCGGCTTTCCGGCAACTGCTGCCCAACGCCACCCTGCAGGTCATCGACCGCTGCGGCCACATCCCCCAGGTGGAGCGCCCCGACGAGTTCTTCGCCGCGATAACGGGGTTCTTCAAGGACTGACCCTTCACTTCATCCAGACTACTGGCAAGTCGAGGCCCTGCAATGAACCTCAACCAATTCATCGAATCAGCCCTGGAAATGGAGCAGAATCTTCTCGTAGAGGCGGTGGAGGACTTGACCGCCGAAGAGTTGACCTGGCAGCCGGGGCCCGGTACCAACCCCATGGGCTGGATGCTGTGGCACGCCATCCGCGTGGAGGATATGTGGGTCCAGTTCTTCATCCAGGGCCAGATTGAAATCTGGGAACGGGAGGACTGGCACGAGAAGTTCGGCCTGCCCACCCGTGACAACGGCTTCGGCCACACCCCGGAGCAGGTGGCGAACTTCCCCGCCCTGGACCTGCCGGAACTGCTGCGCTACGGCCAGGCGGTGCGGGCCGCGACCCTGGAACACCTGCGGGGGCTATCCCTCGATGACTTTGACCACGTCCCCCGGGAACGCCGTCCCAACCTGACGGTGGGCAGCATCTACCGGCAGCTGCTGGGCGAATTCTTCCAGCACCAGGGCCAGATAGCCTACCTGAAAGGATTGAAGCGGGGAGCCGG
>CAZPMU010000013.1:0-21755 GCA_964587795.1 uncultured Dehalococcoidia bacterium
CCGACCTGGGTCTCCTCTGGGCCCAATGGTTCGCCATGGCCCGCTAAAACCTTCGTGCCCTTCGTGGATAACCCACCAAAATGGGCCAAAATGGAACCAAATGGAACCATTATCAAAAAAATTCCCATTAGTGAACATTAGTGCCCATTCGTGGATAACCCACCAAAATGGGCCAAAACGGAACCAAATGGAACGATAATAAAAAAATTCCCATTATTGAGACCATTCGTCCGCCCCGGCGGATTCATGGATAAACACGGGTAATGTCTGAGGCGTGGTATATTTGAGGAAAGATTAGTCACAGGGACAGAGATATGAGCGCTTCTGAAGCAAGCCCCAACGAACCCCGGACCATCAAGGCCTCCGAATTCAAGGCCAAATGCCTGAAGCTGATGGACGAAGTGGCCGAAACCGGCGAAGAAATAGTAATAACCAAAAACGGGCGGCCGGTTGCAAGGTTGGTGGCATATAAGGCGAAAAAGAACAAGTGGATAGGTGCGGACGAGGGTAAGATCGAGATACTTGGCGACATAATTTCTCCGATCGAGGTGGAATGGGAAGCCATGGTGAATCCTGACCGGGTATTGAACCCGTGATCTTGCTCGATACCCATGTGCTGATTTGGTCTAGACTAGACCGGTCACCCATCGGCCCAATTTGCCTTCAACTAATCGAGCAAGCTTCGGGAGAAGCTGACTTGGCGGTTTCCGCTTATACGTTTTGGGAAATTGCCATGTTAAGCGACAAGGGGCGCTTGACCGTGGCGCCGGACTTATTGCTCTGGCGCAGCGCTCTGTTGGAAGATGGCCTCATTGAAATCCCTGTGGACGGGGTAATCGGAATCCGGGCCAACAACTTGCCCAACTTCCACCCCGACCCCGCCGACCGCATCATCGTAGCCACCGCCATGGAGGGCCACCGGCTGCTCACGGCCGACGAGTTGATTCTTAACTGGAGCGGCAGCCTGGACAGGCTGGATGCCAGGGAATAATTGCGGGCCCAAACGTCAAGGCCCCCGCCGGTTGCCAGCGAGGGCCGCAGTTTCCTGAACTAAAGCCAAGGTGAAATGCGCATTTGGTAAAGTGGCGCCGGACCTTCACCAACTGCGTAGGGGCGATTCGCGAACCGCCCCTGCGCAGGAAGACTGAGTCGCCAAAAGTTGCCGGTTTCGGGAAAAATGCACTTCCCACCCTGGTTTTGGTTTAGCTTTCCGGCCACGCCGGAATCAGGGCAGCTTGACCAGTCAACTGTTGGAACGCCGGAAGCGCGGGCTGAGGCCCAGGGACTCCGCCTCCAGCAGCAACTCAACGCACTTGTCGGCCCGCCGTTGCCGTGTTTCTGCCCTTCTGGCCTGGGCCACGTGATCGCAGTAGGCCCTCCGATGGGAATAGCCCAGCTTGTCGAAGACCTGCTGCGCTCCGGCGCTGGCCCGCAGCGCTTCCGCTAATTCCTGCGGGACTTCCGCCTCTCGGGGCGTTGTGTCCCGTTCCAGGGTTACTTCGGCCACGTCCCCGGCGGTAACGCCGGCCTGGTCCCGTATCTCTTTCTTGACCACCAGGATGTGGACGCCCCCGCCCTGGGGCAGCAGGAAGTTCTCGTAGGGGATGCCGTTGATTGTCCCGCGCACGGGGACCTGTCCCTTAAGGCCGAATTCGTCGGCCACGCTGAAGGGTATGCGGACGAAGGTCCACGCTCCCTTCAGGTCCGGCCTCTCCAGGTTCGCTTCAAACCTGTACACGCTCATGAGCTGCGCCTTCCATTGCTGTGGGTTGCCTTACTGCTGCTGTACGAACCGGTGGAACACCTCTTCCTCGGTAAGCGACTCCCGGCTGAACCAGCGGTTTTCAATGGCGTCGTAGGCGCTGGCCAGGTGCGCCGCTATGCCTTCGGTGAGGGTAATTACCTCTTCAGGAGAATCAAGGATTGCCGTGTCCGTCTCTTGCAGGTCCAGGATGGCCTCCGCGATGATGCGGATAAGCTCCACCGGCGCCACCTGGGTTGCGTTCAGCCTGGCATTGGAAAGGCAGTGCATGGCGGAGGAAGCCGGGTTGTCCAGCAGCAGTTCCGCAACCAGGCTGCTCTTGTCCTCCACCTGTACTCCCGTGGCATGGGCCACCGGGACCAGGGCGTCGCCCAGGGTAAGTTCCGTGGAACCCCTGGCGGCCACCCGGCGGGCGGTGGCGTTCACGGCCCGGGTAATGGCTTCGGCCCGCTCCAGCCAGCGCCCCAGCCAGATCAGGTTGTAGACTCGAGAATCGGTTAGCCATGTCGTGGTGCTCGCAGCCAGGGACCTGGGGTCTGTCATAAGAAAACCTGCCTTCATTCACCAGGGGGTATTTCTATCAAACGCAGGGCGTCGTCAAAAGTTATGAAATCCACGCCAATCTGTACCTGGGCTACGGCGATATCCAGCTGTCCGGCGCCCCTGGAAACGAAAGAGCCCGCCACCGGGGCTGCTTCCGTGTAATCCCGTCCCACGGAGAATTTCAGAAGATCGCCGTAGCGGGCCACCGAATGGCCGCGGGTGGGGTCCGACGGAATCCAGCCCTGAAAGGGGTGCCAGAATTCCAGCCAGGCGTGGGTCTCGCCTACCTCCGTGGTCAGCAGTCCACAAACGTAGCGGGACGGGATGCCCAGGGCTTTCAGCATGCCCATGGCCAGGTGGGCCATGTCCTGGCAAACCCCCACGCCGGTGCGCAAAACTTCTTCCGCCGTGGTGGATACCGTGGTGCTTTGCTTGACGTATTGGATATTCCGGTAAACCCAGTCGGTTATCCCTTCCACCGCCTCCAGCAGGCCGGGCGCGGGGCCCACAACTTCCCTTGCCTTGTCCGCCAGTTGGACGGGATGCACCAGGGGAGTGGCGGTGAGGAACTCCTCCAGGGAGGGCTCGTAGGAGACGGGGACCAGCGCCACTTCCAGTGGAAATGCCTGTGGCGCGTCGAAGCGCACGACTCCGATGGAAAGGATGGTAAGTTCCTGGTGGGGCGTAGTTACCCTGGAGCGGTGGACGGAGTTGCCGAACACGTTCTGGAAGCTGACTGTCCCGCCCGTTGGCCGAGTCAGCACCGATGTGGTTACGGGAGTCTGGTAAGCGTCGGCGGCAGCCGTCACCTGCAGGAAGTTGTCGTTCTGCAGCACAACTTCACTGTATATGTAGCGGGCGGCATAGCTGTAAGCGGCTACAATACCGCTGCCGGCGCCGGTTTCGCTTAACGAACCACCCAGGTCGGTTTGCATAGGCCACCCGATGAGTTGTTGGTTATGCGGCTGTTGGCCCGGGAAACCCGGGTAAGGCCGCCTGGAAACGCCGTTGCCTGACCGCGTCCGTTCTGCACGGCAAACACCCGCAGGTCAATGTAACGGTCTTCGAATTTGCCAGCCTCCTCGTCGAATATCAGATGCCTGGAAAAGTCAAGGGTTTCCTGGGCAATGAACTTGCGAGGCTGCTCGATGATGTTCCGTGCCAGGCTGGTGCGGAACTCGCCGCCCAGGTCCGGCATTATATACACCCCAAGGCCCCCGTACCCCTGCCGGGTCTTCACCACCAGGCGGTCCAGGTTATCCAGCACGTACCGGCGGCTCTCCCCGTCCTGCAGGTCGTAACTCACCGCCTGCTCCAGGATGGGTTCCTCACCCAGGTAGTGGCGGATCATGTCGGGAACCCACTTGAACACCAGCTTGTCGTCCGCGGCGCTGGTTCCCATGCCGTTGACCAGCGCCACCTTCCCCGACAGGTAGGCGTCCGTCAGCCCCGGCACGAATATCTCCAGGTCTTCCACCCGCCGGTAGATCAGGTCCACCGGCGTGGCCCCTCCCAGGCCCCGGATCATAACGCGACCGTCGTATCCCACGTACAGGTCCGATCCCTCCACCAGGGGGATGCCCAGCAGTTCCGAAAGGTACCGGTGCTCGAAGAAAGCGGCTCCGAACTTGCTGTCCGTCAGCAGCACGCACACCGGGTCTTCCACATTGCACAGGGACCGAAACAGGTCCAGGTAGGTCTCCCGAATGTCGTAGGGGACAATGTCGTAGGCCGACGCCAACTCTGGCAGCAGTTGCCCCGCCATTTCCACCAACTTCAGCTGGTAGGTTATCCCCGATGGGATACGAACGTTGTCCTCCAGGATGACGTACCGACCGTCCGCCAGGTGCACCAGGTCGCTCCCGTATATGTGGACAAACACATCCCCCGCCGGCCGGAACCCCTGGTACTCCGGATAGAAGTACTGACAGGAATAGATCACGTCATCCGGCGCCACCGTCTGCCCGCCGTTGTAAAGGTCCAGCAGGAACAGGTTCAGCGCCCGCAGCCGCTGCGTAATGCCTGCGCTGATGGTCTCCCATTCCCCCTGGGGTATAATGCGCGGTATCCAGTCGGTGGGCACGGTCCGGTACACCCGCGGGTCCAGCAGGAAGGTGAACGCGTCCAGCGCCGCCATCCGCCTTCCCTGCCGCCACCGCGTCGCCAGCCGCTCCTGTCCCATTTCCTCCAGCAGGTCGAAGGCGTTCCGGTACCTGGGGTGAACCCCGCCGTCTGCGCCCAGGTACTCGCTGCAGGCGGCCCCCGGTTCAAATCTTCGTGGTAGCATAACCGGCATCCGCTAGTCTCAGGATTGTCTCAGCATGGCAGTATAACCCATCAGCGCCAGAGAACTGTCTCAGACATTTTCTCACAGCAGGGGCGCAGCGTATGCGGGGAATGTCTCTGCCTCTGTGTCCTAGAGAAGCCCCAAATTGCTATTGCCCCGCCCGGTACGCGCCCCTACTCCCCGTACTCCGTCGCCTTGTCCAGCATCAGGCAGGGCTCCCCCCACTGGCGGCCGTCATCCAAATCCCAAGGCCCGTCGTCATCCCACGCCTTCAGGCGGATGCCCTGGTTGCCCCCGAACACCAGCAGTATCACGCCGTCCCCCGAGTCCTCCGCCAATGCCGCCATGGCCAGGCAGGGGCCGTCATCGTCCCAACCTGTAACCTGCTGCCACCCGTCCACGCCCATGGGGTCTGCCGTCACCACTCTCCCCACTGGCCGGGGCTCCTCCAGCAAGTCGAACACCCGGTCCACCGCCAGCGGGCTGTTCTCCCCATCGTAAACTTCCACTTCGTACAGCATACCTTATTCTTTTCCATTCAATCCACGGAGGACCGGGAAGGGGCGCGAAGGAAATCAGAAACTCCTTCGCGCCCCTTCGCGCCCTTCGTGGGGAATATCCCCTGCCGGGGGTAAGTGTCCTCTAGTCCCCCGCCACCTCTTCCAGCACCAGCGGCTTGGCCACCCCGCCATTCTGGTGCAGCCACTCCTTCGCCTCGTCGTGCAGCATATCCGCGAACACTTCGATGCGGTTGCCGTCCGGGTCGAAGAAGTAGATGCTCTGGCTCATGACGTGGTCCATCGTCCCGTCAATCTCCACCTCGTTGGCCTTCAGGTGCCGGTAATACTCCCGCAACTCCTGCTCGCCACCCTCAATCTCCAGGGCAATGTGGTTAAGGCCAAGGTGGTTCTTCTCCAGCCGCTCCGCCGGCTCACGGAAGGGGAACAGGGCAATGTCGTGGTGCTCCTTGCCGAAGGACAGGAACGCCATGTTCCGCTCTGGATTGTGGCTCACCACTTCCATCCCCAGCACCCGGGTGTAAAAGTCTATGGATGCACCCACGTCCATGCAGTTCAAAACGATGTGCTGCAACCGATTTATCCGCGCCATCGCGACCCTCCATACCATAAATTTGCCGGATAATACCAAAAATAAGCCCAACCCGCCACCCAACCCGCCAGGAGCGACGGCAATCGCGCTTTAACAACGGGGGACCTTTAGCAGGCAATCTTCTCGCCAGACAGCTTGCGGGCGTTTGCCTTGTATTACCACTTTCGGCCTCGTTTCCCGTTTCAACAGGTTTTGAGAGATGTTCCGCAGGGTGGCCAGATTCTGCGGATGCCTTGATGGTGGGGCAGGCTTATCCGCAATTGAGCGGGGATCCCTCAGAAGCCCGCGCCGGACAGGTGTGCGGCCAGGGAGGCCAGGGCCTCATCGAAAGCGCTGGCGTCTTCCCAGCCGCGGAAATCCAGGACCAGACCCTCTTTAAGGAGGCTGCAAAGCCGGTCGTCCCGCTGGTAGAAGACCTCGTCGGCCGCGACGGTTGCCAGGGCCTGGCCGGTGGCCCGCTGCCCGCCGGCCAGCTGGGCCAGGTAGGTGCTGGCCTGGGGGCTTTCCAGGGACTGGTCGGTGCAGAGCAGGACCAGCCGGTCGTAATGGGGGGTATGCTCGAACAGGATGTGGCCTGCCTGCACCGCCGCCTCGTCGTCGGCGGCCAGGACCCACGCGGGTATGTGGGATTGCGCCAGGCCGGCGCGGAGGCGGCCGGCCAGGTCAGCGTCGTTGATGGAACCGATAATCAGCGTGGTGGGGTAGGCACGGCTAACGCCCCGCATCACGTCCTGGGCAGCCAGCAGCGGCTCGGCCACGCCGGCGCTGGCCAGGAAGGCCCGGGGTATCCGGCCACCCGACCTGGCGATGGTATCCAGGGTGATGGCGCTGGGGCCGGTATGGACCGCCATGTCCAGGCCGATGGCCATGCTCAGGTCGCAGTTGACCAGCCGCGTAAACCCCAGGGTTGTATTCAGGAAGACGGCGCTTTCAAGGTCGGCGCCGGAGAAGGTGGCCCCCCTCAGGTCGGCGCCGGTCAGGTCGGCCAGCTTCAGCGAGGTGGCAGCCAGGTTGGCGCCCCGCAGGTTGGCGCCGGAGAGGTTGGCCCAGGAAAGGTCGGTGTAGGACAGGTTGGCGCCCGAAAGGTTGGCGCCTTCCAGGTTAACGTACTGGAGGTCGGAGAAGCTGAGGTTGGCGCCGGACAGCAAAGCCCGGCCGAGGTGGCTGCTGGAGAGATCGCTCCTGATGAGGGTGCACCCGGGCATGTTGGCCAGGGTCAGGTCGGCGTGGGAGAGGTTGGCCCGGGAAATGTGGGCCGATTGCAGGTTGGTCCCCATCAGCCTGGCATACTGAAGATTGACGCCGGTCAGGTCGGCGCGGCTGAGGTCATCGTGGGCCAGGTCGGCACGAGGCAGCCTTGACCCGCTGAGGAAGGCCCCGGACAGGTCCAGCTTGGCCCGACCGTGGACAAGGTCTCGTTCAAAGGTCTCGCCGGTGGAACGGTCACCGAGGCTGTAGTTCAGGTGGTAGACGATGGGCTGCTCGTTGGGAACCCAAAAGGTGGCTTCCCGCCAGCGGGATATGGCATTGGGGCCTGCTTTCGCTATGGCGACGTGTTCAGGATCTGCCAAGGTGCCTCCAGGGCCATGCGGCGCGGGGGCTTCGGCGCCCCGGGCCTTCGTTGGGATGTACCATACACCCAAAGGGAGGGGTTAGGGAAGTTGGCAACGGGGGACTGTGGGCGCAACGCCTCGAAAGGGTTTCTGGCGGCAGGGACTTTCTCACCGCAGAGACTCGGAGGTTCGCGGAGAGTCTCCGCGCGTCTCTGATTGCGTTGCGTCTCTGCGGTGAAGGCAGCCTCAGAATGCGCAAGCCCTAGTTGGGTACCCAGGCCATTGCGCCTATCTCGGTGAACTCCCGCTTGAGCTTGTTCCAGGAATCACCGGCGTCTTCGCTGGTGTAGAGTTCGCCGAACAGGCTGGAGGCCAGGATGAAGTCGGGGTCGGCCGGGTGGGTGACGAAGCCCCAGATGTTGGAGTTGGGCTCCACGGGCAGCGGTCTATTCTCCCAGGTCCGGCCTCCATCGTTGGAGCGGCGGAGGGCGCCTTGACTGCTGATGGCCGATTCGCCCAGCGCCGAGAACAGCACGTTGGGATCGTCGGCCTTGAAGGCGATGCCCCGGCTGTAGGGCAAGGGGAGATCATCGGTCTTATTCAGCGACTCCCAGCTTTCGCCCACGTCGGTGGTGCAGTAGATTTCCCGGGGGTGCTGAACAGGACCCTGTTCTCGTCCCCGGGGCTGATGGCCATTCCGTGAATGTCGGGGTGGACGCCGGTGGTAATGTGGGTCCAGGTATCGCCGCCGTCCAGGCTGCGGTACACGCCGTCCACCTCCACGCCAGCCCAGACGGTGTTATGGGCCCTGGGATCCACCATCAGCGCGGTAACCATGGGCGGGCCGATGTGGCAGTACTGGGCCATGTCCACGGGCAGCTTGGTCCAGCTTTGGCCGTCGTCCCGGGATCGGAACAGGGCCGCCGGCTTGATGCCGACGTAGATGTTGCCCGTATCCACCGGGTCAATGGCGATGTTCCAGATGGGCACACCCTCCATGGGCGACCACAGCTTCTCCCAGGTGGCGCCCCTGTCCTCGCTGCGGAAGATGCCCTGGTTGGAACCGGCCAGTATGCGGTTGGGGTTGTCGGGGTAGGGTACCAAGGCCCGGACATCAGCGCCCAGCACAAAGGGGTCGCGGATGCGGTTCCAGGTCTCGCCGGTATCGGGGCTGTGCCACACGCCGCCGCCGAAACCAACGGCGCCAACGCAGATGCTATAGTCCTTTCCCATAACAATCACCGCCTGTCGTTAAAGTATTCGTAGGGGTTTTGGTTTCAAGGGTTGGTGCTAGGCGAATTATACTGTCTGGCGCGGTGGAAGGCTATTGGGCAGGCCAGGGCAAAGGACAGGTTTAGTCCAGCGCATTGGGTGCTATTACTTCCGGATACCGGCGAAAGCCGGTATGACGGTTAATCCCGGGCTTATGACTTCCAGCATGATGGAGAGTCAGTTGCGGTGGCGGGCTTGCTGGAGCTTGTCCACGGTACCGGGGATTTTCCAGTCGATGTAGAGCATTACGTGCTCCTTGATGGCTTCCTCGTGGACGCGGCAGGGGGCGCAATGGCCGTCGATGCACAGGCCGTGGCGGGGCTTCATGTACTGGCGCAGCAGGTCCAGGAGTTCCAGTAACCGGCCATCGTCGTCGCCCCCGGCCCGCACCAGTTCCAGCAGTTCGTCCAACTGCCCGGACAGCCTGTCCAGTGTCTGGATGTGCTGCTTCAGGCTGCGCTCGACGAAGTTCTTGGGTTCGTCGGGGTTGGGGTTCAGGGACACGGGAATCTGGGAGGGGTCGAAGGGCCGTTCGTCCAGTTCACGACCGCAGGCCTCGCATCGGGCCGGTTCCTGTGCCGCCGGTTTCTGTGTCATGGCAGGCGCCTCCCCAGGTGCAGTTGGATCCGCTGGCTTTGGCGGAATTGTAAGGGATAGACGGGACGGGGGCAAACGGGGCCGGGCCCAGGGCACTCCCATTTTGAGGATTCCTCTAACCGCAGAGACGCGGAGGGCGCAGAGGTTCGCAGAGATATTCTGTGCCTCTGAGGTAAACGATGCGCCGGGGACAGGGCGGCCACAAGGGCCGCCCCTACGAGTGTTTTTCGCATTACGCCTCCTGAAGCAGCCAGCGGGCGGTTAGCTGGCCGGTGCGGGCGGTTGCTTTCAGTTCCATTCCCTCGATGAAGAAGTCGGCGTTTATGACGGGGTTTCCGCTGGCCACGGCGACGCGGTCGGACAGGGATCGTTGGACTATCTGGGCCAGGTTGTCGTTGGAGCCGGCGGGGATGGTCAGGGCCAGGCGGGCGCGGGGCCGGCTGCGGTGGGACAGACGGGCCTCGGCGCTGGCACGGGCGGCCTCGTAGTGGTCGATGAAGCGGCAGTCCACCGTGTGGGTCCGCAGGCCGTGGACGGCCTGGCTGGCGGCGCTCTCGGCCTGGTAGCTGGTGGGGTCGGGAGCCTGGTAGGCCCGGTTGGCCGTGAGCGTCAGCAGAGTGATGTAGGCGGCGGCGGTAGCGTGGTTGTTGGTTACCCGCACCACCGTGCCCCGGCCTACGTAGTTGTCGGAAGCCGATGCCAGGGCGCCGCCGGTAACGTGGGGCAAGGTGACGGTAATGCTGGCGGTCAGGTCGTCGCCGTCGCCGCCGGAGCGGGAGTTGGCGGTGTAGCCGGTGGCGGCAACGGGGACGCGGATGCCGTCCACCGCGTCGTAGCCGCCGCTCTCGGCCAGGAAGTCGCGGCTTTCGCCGGGGGGAATGGCCGGCACGTCCCGCAGCCGCCAGATTTCCTGCGCGCCCTGGCTGACGGCCTGGCGGTAGCGGAAGGTAACGGAGTTTTCCACCCCTTCGCTGCCCTCGTCCCAGTCCAGGTCGGAGAAGTACGCGCCGGTTTCCGACGTATCACGCAGGGTGGCACGGGACGCGGCGTGGGAGCCTGATAGCCGGTGATCGGCGGCTTCCAGGCGAAAGTAACCCCGGCCGTCCACGTAGATGCGGCCGTTCTCCTCCTCGGCCAGGTCGGCCAGGGCCGCGGCGGCGGACGTGCGCCAGAGGGCGCGGGGCGACGAAGCCACCAGGGTCTGCCCCTGGTCCAGGTGGCGGTAGTTGGGGTTGAAGCCGGCCCAGGTGAGAATGCCGTTGGCGATGGCGGCGGACGACAGGAGACGCTGGTGGAACAGGTTGTACAGGGGCCGCCGTTCCAGCAGGCGCAAATCGTCCTCGGCGCGGACGCGGCAGACCTGGCCCAGGTCCGGGTCGCGCTCAGGGGAGATGCGGACCAGGGCGCCGTGAAAGAAGCTGCGCCAGCCGCCAAAGTCGTCCCAGCGGTCTCCGGTGGCGGCGGCAGATCCGTCGTGCCAGATGCCGTGCTTCGTGGCGGCGGCGTTGCCGGCAGTACCGCCGCCGTCCAGTATCTCCTTGCGGTCCATATCGCCGCCGGTCAGGTCGGTGGCGTAGAGATGGACCGAACTGCCGTGCATCTCAATCTCGATGAAGTAGTCGCGGTTGGCCGCCAGCGGGTCGCCCCGGCGGACGACCGACGGGAAGCCGAAGGTAACGTCCTCCAGCAGGGTGGCGGTATCGCCGAAGCTGACGCGGAGGTAGTCCCACTGGCTGGTCACGCGCAGGGCCACGCCGCTGCTGCCATTGCCGCTGCGCCGGAAGATGAAGCCCAGGTGGGCGTCGGGGTCGCCAAAGTCCAGGGTGTAGACGGCGCCGCCGAAGCCGACGGTAGGCGCCGCCATCCCCTGGGACAGGGCCAGGCCGGCAGGGCCGGTGGAGACCCTGGCCCAGGCTGAGTCGCCCAGGGGTACGGCCCGGCCGTTAAGGTCGGTACCGTCCGCCCCGGCAAAGTCATCCAGGGGCCAGGCGAAGGCGGCCCAGACGCGGCGGCCGGCGGAAAGGTTGCCGGCCAGGGGCGATCGGGCATTGCCGGGAGTGTAGCGGTGGTCTTCGTTGCCCAGGGTCAGGTGCAGTTGAGCAGGCCGGGGACGGGCCGGGTCGCGGAAGGAACCCACCGGCTGGCCCCAGCGCCAGTCCAGGTCCAGCACGTCGGGGGTGATGTCCTCGCGGTAGGCGCCGGAGTTGTCGGCCCAGGTCCCGTTGTCGTTCCAGTCTGCCCAGATGCGCCAGTGGAGTCGGTGCAAGTCTGCCATGCGCTACCTCACTACAAGCCTTTGGAGAACTTTCACAGAGCGGCACAGAGAAACGGAGGTTCGCAGAGAGTCTCCCGGCGCCCCTGTGCCTCTGCGTCTCTTAGTAAGAAATGATGAAATTCCGACGCGGGTCAGGCCCACTGGGTCAGGGTTACGGGGCCGGACTGGCGGAAGCGGGCGATGAAGCGGACCAGGCCGGGGTTGCGGCCCTCCTCGGCGCGGCCGCCGACCTGGTAGGCCAGGCAGAGGAATTGGCCGGAGATTTTGCGCTGGCCAGCGGCGTTGCCCGCCGGTCCGTAGGCGACGGTTACCACCCTTCCCACGATGCCGGCCAGGACGGCATCGGGGCCGGTAACAGGAGTGTCGTCGAACAGGCCGCGCAGGGTGAACTCCTGCACGGGTTCGACGCCGGACGTTACCTGGCGGGACGTGTCGTTCAGGGCGGTAACGTCCACCGCCGATACCTGACGGCCCAGGGGTTCCACCTCCTCGACCCAGGGGGAAAGGTTGCGGGCCGTGCCGCCGGAGTCGTCAATTTCGATGTAGCTGTTGCCTGCCACGGGCGCCCTGGGCATGGTGGACCTCCTGAGTGGGATTTAGCCACGAAGGGACACTAAGGGACACGAAGACGGAAAATTTTTATTTTCGTTCCATTTGGTTCCATTTAGGCCCATTTTGGGCCTCACCCCTGGTCAAGGCAGACACATAAGTCTGCCCCTGCGGTTGGTTCCCCGAACCAGAACGGCCACAAGGCCGCCCCCAGGAATGGGGATGATATTGGCGGGCAAGGTGGTCAGAGTTCCCTCTACCCGCCGACGCAGGCCTGGACGTGGAAGGTTGCGCCCCAGTAGTTGACCTTGTGATAGGTGACGCGGCCGCCTTCGGTGGCGCGCAGGACGCGGAACCAGTCGGCCGGGCTGGCGCCGGTGGGGGTTTCCACGGCGGCCTTGACGGAGTCGCTGCCGGTGGAGGCCAGGTATGCAGCCAGTTCCTGCCAGGCCTGGTCGTCGTCGCCGGATTTGGCCAGGAGCAGGACGGCAAAGGTGTAGGTAACGTCGCCGCCGGCCAGGGTGCGGCCGTATTCGGCCAGGGGCTGGCCGGGCTGGATGATGGCGGCGGGCAGTTGCTGGAGGGTGTCGGGCGGGACGGGGTAGACCCGCAGGCCGTCCAGGGCGGCCAGGCGTTGGGCCAGTTCGTCTCTTACCGCTACCAGACTCATGATTTTTCTCCTTTTTATCCACGAAGGACACGAAGGGGCACGAAGAAATTTTTCCTTATCCCATTAGTGCTCATTCGTGTCTATTCGTGGATTGACGGCATTAGACGGGCAGCTTGCGATAGGGGGAGAGCAGGGTTTCTACCTCCCTGCCCAGGCCCCTGCGGCCGGGCGGGGTTTGGTCGTCGCCGCGCCACAGCCGCATCGCCAGCTGCAGGCAGGCCTCGACCACCGGGGCGGGATAGACGTAGATGCCGACGGCCACGCCGCTAGCATGGGCGGCGGCCTCCGTGCCGTTGATGGAGCGGTCCACGGTTACCACCGCCCCGGCGACGGCGGTCGCGGTGAGTTGCTCGCCGCCCAGGGACAGGGTCTGGCCCGGGACGAAGGGGGCGCCGTCGGTAACGGTGAGCGCGGCGTCCTCCACAGCCACGTCGGCGACCAGGGTGGCGCCGGAGTCGGTGACTACCTGGCGGTAGCCCCAGCGGCCGGCTATTTCCACCAAGGCGTGGCAGTCGGTACGGCGGCACTGGGGCGTGCAGACCGGGTCGATGGCCATACGGGTGTGGGGACGGCCCCAGGGCTGGTCGGGAGCGGAGTCCAGGGGGTAGAGCCGGTAGGACGCGGCGCGCCAGCGGGGTTCCCGGGGCGGACCGTCGAACCTGGCGGCCACCCGTACCGAGTCGACGGCGATGAGGTCGGGGACCAGAAGCTGCTGCATTCCCGCCGACCACCAGTTGGCTTCGAACTGCCGGGTGGCGTTCAGGACATAGAAGTGGCGGTTGCAGTGGCCGTCGATGATTCGCGACGCCTCCTCCAGCAGGGCCTGAAGGCGCCGGTCGTGGGCGGCGCCGGTGATGTTCAGGGCGCCGCCGGACTTGAGCAGGGCCAGGTCGCAATAGGCATTGGTCATATCTGGATGTCTCCTGATTTCGTTTGCCTGCAGTCGTCAGGTTCCGTAGGGGCGCACGGCCGTGCGCCCCTACACCCGCACCATTTCCTGCAGGGGCCTAGACGCCGGTGATGTTGTACTGCAGGGCGGTGTGGGTGGCGGTACCGCGGCTACCGGTGCGTTCCATGAAGGCCAGACGCATGCTGACCACCATGATGTTCTGCCGCTTCTGGATGTCGCGGGTGGTCTCGATGAGCAGTTCGCGGCGGAAGCCCAGCCGCCACTGGGTGCGGTTGGTGATGAGCAGGCGGCCCCTGGTGTTGGCGCTGCCGCCGTCGGTAACCTTGCCGTCGGCGTCGGCGGTGGCCATCTGCTCGGAGACGATGACGGGGATGCCCTCCACCGCGCCCAGCTGGCCCCGCAGCAGGGTGGCCTGGCTGCCCAGCTTGTCCAGGGTGCGGAAGTTGGTGACGGTCAGGGACTTGATGTAGGTGTTGACGTCCATAATGTAGGCCAGTTCGGACGGGCGGACGCCGTACTTGCCCAGCTTGCCGCGGGCCTCGTTGAACATAGCGTCGCTGACGGCGGCGTTGTGGTTGTTGGCCTGGGTGGTGTTGTCCACCAGGGGCAGGTGAAGCAGGCCGTCGAAGCCCACCAGCCAGTGGCCCTTGCCGGCGGTGGCGGCGGTGATGGTGGCCCCGTCGGAGTTGATGCCGTTCTGCGCGGTGGTGTCGGCATTGAGCAGCACGTCGTCAATCACCTCCACCGCGTTGCGCACCAGGGAGCTGCGGACCTCGTCGGCCATGGCAATGACGGCATCCTCGTCGAGGGTCAGGGACCAGGGCACCTCGGCCACCAGTTCCTGGGCGGTAAGGGTCTGGCGGGCGGTGGCCGGGGCGGAGTTGGTGACGGCGGTGTTCTCCGTGCCCGGGTACCAGGTGACGCCGCCCAGCTGCAGGGGAATTTCAAAGGGGTTGGTGGGCATATCCACCCTGGAGAACAGGGGCGCGATGAGAGTTTCCAGGTTGACGTCGCTCCAGAGGGCGGAAGCCTCGGCGGTGGCCACCAGTTCGTCGCCCCCGCCGGCGGTGGTGCTGTCGAGGGCGGCCTTGAGATTGTTCTGCCAGTCCTCCAGCATGCGCTGGTTCAGGCCGGCCGGTTCGCGCAGCTGGGCGTTGAGCACGCTGCGGACGTAGGCCAGGGAAAGGGCGTCCAGGCCCTTGTACTTGCCGTGGGTTACGCGGGGGCGGTCGTCGCCGCCGTATTTGGCCAGGATGGCGCGGCGTTCGCCGTCCCGCCACTGTTCCTGCACCCGGCCCAGCTGGGCGGCGATGCGGGCCACCTCCTCCTGCAGGGGCGGCAGTTCCGCGTCCAGGTGGGACTGGTAGAAGTCGCGGATGCCGGCGACTTCGCGCTTGATGAGTTCCAGGTCTTGATTTGCCAGTGTCATAAGTTGCTCCTTGTAGCCAGATTGTTCCGTTGAGATTCCTCACAAAGAGAACCAGAGGTTCGGAGAATCGCAGAGAATCCTCTCCGCCTCCGCGTCTCCTGGTGAGAAGGGGTTACCAGGTAGCCGTCCTTAATGCGGCCAACACCTCTTCGATGGCGATGGCCGGGGCCTCCAATGGCGGGAAAACGGCCCGGCGCAGGGCGCGGCGGTTGGCCGGGACGGGCACGGCGCTGACCTCGAGCAGTTCCTGCTCCAGGAAGCGGATGCCCAGGAAGGCGCCGGAAAGTGAGTCGCGCCGTTCCTCATAGCGCAGGGGCCGGAAACCCACGGAGACGCCGTGCTGGTATCCGCCGCGGTACAGGGCGGCCACCTGGCAGGCGAAGTCGGTGGGCGCGAACTGCAGGCGGGCCAGCAGTTGCCCCGGCTCGGGCCACACGGCCAGGGCGCGGCCGATGACGGGCCGGGTGTAGTCGTGGGCCCACAGGAAGACTGGATTTTGCAGGTAGGCCTGCAGCCGCCAGCCCTGGGCCAGGACTACGTCGCCGTGGCGGTCCACCTCCTCGCTGGAAATTACGAAGGTCATGGGGACGTCGGCGTGGTCGTCCTTTTCGGAGCGGGGACAGTCATCGCTGTCCTCGACTGACACCTGGGGCCCGCCGGTAGGACCGCCGCTCCACTGGCGCAGCAAGGGGGCTTCGGCCAGGCCCCTCCGGCTGGCTTCCAGGGATTCCAGCAGCCGCTCGCGGTCCCGTGGCTCTTCAACTCCTTGGGGAAACATTGCCGTCAATCTTTCACCTCCCTTTGCGGATTTGGTCGGGTGGACGGGCCGTGGGGCGACAACAAAAGGGACTGAGCCACAAAGGTCAGTCCCTCGCGTTTGAATGCGGACGCCGCCGCCCGTCCAGTTCGGTTGTACAGCGGGTGGCGGCCTGCCTGGGCTAGCCCGTCCCACCCGACAATATTCAGGCTAGGGGCGGGATTTCCAGAGCGTCAACGGGCAAGTGTCAGTGGGTTGGGGATTCTTACTCTTCTTTAAAGCGACACGCGACCGTTACAATGAGAGGAGACCTGTACGCAAGTTGGGAAAAGCACCCGTCTGTAGCGCGAAATGTTGACCGCAAAATGCCGTCAAGGTATTCCTTAGGAGAAAGTTTGGGCAATAAGAAGGAAATAATCTGCCGTTACGCAGGTTGCGACGGATACGGCAACGTCTTGTACTCGGAAGAGAAACTGGAGGAAAACCAAGAGTGGTGCCAAGAAGGAATAACCTGCAACCGTCGACCCGATCTCAATAGAGATGAACTGGGGTTATACGAGCTTGAGGAACGGCAATGGCTCAACGTTAAACTCCTGGAAGAGTGGAACAGGTGGCTACGCAGCCCCTATTGCCAATGTACATATTCGTCAGGGCATCGACCCACAACCGGGTATTGCAAATCTTGCAGGCGTCCCATGACCACTGAATCTGCAGTTGCGATGGACTCATACTCGGGAATAGACAGCAATGGATCCGAGCGCATCCGGCGGATGCGGGCTGGTCCCACGTGGGTCCCGGTATACGAAAACATCGTCAGAGCGGCCGAACTGGCATTGAAGCTTCTGGTCGCCGCTACAGGTCCTGCTCCCCTAAACGAACTCCCTACGGTTGGCAGACACAACCTTCGCGAGTTGTGGAAGAAGGTACCAGAATGTGCTAAAGACCAGGTGTACGCCGAGATATATGGCAATCACCACTTTGAGAACGTCCCCCATACCATTACGGCTAAGGGTGAGCCCTTGTCGGATCCGCTAAAGTTGTCAGAACAACCAGTATTCGACAAATTCGAGAAGGAATTCGACTCCGTCAGATATGCATGGCAAAACTTGGGTAGGTACGGACTGGACGAAGTTAATGACCGAGCTAAGAATTGGCCTGACCCAATAAACCTCTATTACCTTCACTTTGCAACAGAAGCTGCCCTGTCAGTCCTTGAAAGACGGCTATCGGATTCGGAATACAGGACCGGTCCTTGGGATAGAAGAATACAGATGGCCCTAAGTTTGGATGAAATGACTTATCACACAGATTGGCCCCACACATACATTGAAGAAGAACCAATTGTTATTGAGGTGAGAGCAAAGCCACAAGAGCCGTAGAGGTCAACCTCCCTTTCTGCCCCTCGCAGACTACCCGTCTCTATATTCTCACTAAGGCTAGGAAGACAATCGGCTCTCCTCTGGTAGTCAGCGAGGTCATTCGCCCTCGCCAAATAAAAGGTTATTGCCTTTTAACCCCCGCAACCCTAGAATTCTTTTAACCTTCCCTTAACATACCGGGCTGGTGCTGGGTCTGGTGTGAGTCACCCCATCCGTAATCCCGAATCAGGCAAAAAACAGACTTAGGAGCGACCATGAAACGGAGGAGATACCTGACCACCTGGTTAACCGGAGTATTGGCCTTATCGGCCTTGCTTATAGTGGCCTGTGGCGGCGCAGCGGAGCCGGAGCCGGCAGCTCCGGCCGAACCGGCGGCGCAAGCGGAGCCGGCGGCGCAAGCGGAGCCGGCCGCCGGTCAGCCCACGGCCACGCCAATCCCGGACGCCACGGCCACGCCGGCACCCACCGCTACGCCGCTGCCGGAAGACACGGCCACCGCCCAGGACTCCATAGTACTGGTGGTGCCGGAAGAGCCGGTAAACCTCAACTCGTTCCTCAGCATTGGCGGGTCGCTGTACGCTTCCATCACCCGGGCCAACCTGCAGGACCCCCTGACCTGGCAGTCGGGCGACGACCTGCGGATAGTGCCCACCGGCGCCTCCACGGGCTGGGAGCAGATTGACGCGGATACGTGGCGCTTTAACCTGCGAGAGGGCGTGAAGTTCCACAACGGCGAGGCCTTTAACGCCGACGCCGCCCTGCCCAGCCTGACGGCCAACGGCAGTCCGGCCTCGGAAGGCGGCAGCATCAACTACACCGGCCCGCACACGTCGGTAAAGGTTGACGATTACACGGTGGACATTAACTGCCAGGATGCCTGTCCCATTTTCCCGAACACGGCCTTCTTCCTGGGCTTTGAAGCTCCGGAGTGGACGGCGGCCACCGCGGAAGAGGACCGGGCCGGAGTCAGCGTCGGCCTGGGTCCCTACCAGCTGGTAGAGTGGACCCCTGGCGTGTCGATTACCCAGGAGGCCTACGAGGACTACGTGCCCGCCGGGGACCACTTCGAGTTCCAGAAGCCCCTGATCAAGAACATCGAATGGCAGTGGCGCGGCGAGCCCACCGTCATCGCCGCCATGGTGGAGACCGAAGAAGCGGACATGGGCTGGGACGTGGGCGTTGAACAAATTGAGGCTTTCCCCGCAGAGCAGCTGAGGTTCGGGTCTTCCGCCGAGACGTACACCCTGCAGATTGATACCGCCTGGCACCCGGAACTGCGGAAGAAGGAAGTACGGCAGGCCATTGCCCACGCGGTCAACTGCCAGGAACTGGTGGACACCCTCTACAGCGGCCTTACCACTTGCCGCGGCAACATCATCTGGCCGGGCATAATCGGGGCCACTGAAGCGAATACCGCTCCCTACGAGTACAACCCGGAGCTTTCCATGCAATTGCTTGAGCAGGCCGACTACAACCCGGAGAATAAGATTACCCTCATCTCCCGGGGAGTGCGCGTGGCCAAGCAGACGGAAATCTCCGAGGCCATTCACGCCTACCTGAACGAGGTGGGCATCAACTTCGAGTTCCAGATCGTGGAACCTTCCATCCGCAGCGCCCGTTCCCGGTGCGCCATAGGCCAGGCGGTGCTGGATATAATCGAGGAGTCGGGACGGGACCCGGAGACTGCCGAAGCTACCCGCGACGACATGATTGCCGCCATGGATAAGGGCCACTCCAGCTGCGAAGGCTTCCACATGATCGGCAACCAGCCTTCCAATGAGACGCTGGACTTCGGACGGCAGGTGCGCTACTACATGAACTGCACCAGCCAGCGCTCCGCAGTATGCGATCCCGCACCGGGCGGCATCCAGGACCAGATTGACGAGGCCCTTGCCTCATCGGGCCAGGAACGCCAGGACCGGCTGGAGGTGCTGGCCGACCGGTTCCGGGAGGAAGTGTTCATGCTGCCCTTGTTCGACCTGCCGGTGGTGTACGCGGTCAACCCCAAACTGCAGTGGGAACCCCGCCTAGACCCCACCATCCGCGTCAGCGCCATGTGGTTCGAGGAGTAGGCAGACCACCACTTACCGGCAACGCTAACACGGCAAAATCGGGGGAGGGCCAATGGCCCTCCCCCGATTTTGCCTGCCTGTTCAGTGGATCAGTGGAGTCGCAGTCCTTCCCCCATTCCCTAACGGACAGACCATAACAGGACCGACCCATGGGACCTGCTGATAAGCCTAAGCGTAGTTATCCTGGTCCACCACGCAGGAGGCAAAGTAGCTATGAACCTGAAGTTTCTGTTGCAACCTACCATAGACAAGATCAGGGAGGAAAGCCGGGAGGAAGAGCGGGGGAAAACACCAGGGCCATGAAGTCGTGGCTGGAGGAACAAATCCGAGCCGGGAATATCAACGAGGACGTGGAACTTCCGGTCTTCGGAGACGAGGGCAATCACGCTCCCAGCGAAAACGGACAGGTGGAAGAGTAGCTGTCGGATTAATCAGGTTACAGAATAGCCATAGCAAGCATGAGGCTGGTAGTTAGGCCACCTCGATCTCCCCTGCGCTATTCGCCACCAACAATGCCGCGAAGTCATACCCCCGGCGCAGCAGTTCGTCGCTGCCGCCCTCGCGCCGGTCCAGTATTGCCAGGACCTTTACCACGGTGCAACCTGCGGCCTCGGCGGCCTCGATAGCCTGAAAAAGGGAGCCTCCCGTGGTGCAGGTATCGTCCACAACAGCAACCTTGCTGCCAGCCGTGAGGTGCCCCTCCACCGCGTTGCCCATGCCGTGTTCCTTGGCCTCTTTCCGCACGATAAAGGCGGGAACCGGCGCACCTTCCGCCTCGAGGTGGCTGGCCAGGGAGACGGCGGCCACTATGGGGTCGGCGCCCAGGGTGGGCCCGCCGATGGCTTCGGCGCCCGAGGCCCTGACCAGGTGAAGCAGGGCGTTGGCAGCCAGGTAAGCCCCCTCCGGGTGCAGGCTGAGGAGCCTCCCGTCAAAATAGTAGTTGCTTTTCTTGCCCGACGTCAGGGTAAAGTCCCCGTATCGCAGGGCGCCCAGGTCAAGGGCCAGTTGCAGCAGGCGGGCGGTGATGGCGGGCAATGCAGTTTCTCCGATAACGGGGATTTTGGCAGTATTCGGCGCTAACGGGGGTCACCAGGCCGGTCCCGGAGCTCCAGTTCGGCTTCCAGGTCCCTGACGCGGGCTTCGGCGGCGATTCGCGCTTCCTGTTCAGCGGCCAACTCATCGTCTAATTCATACTGGTTCCTCAGGTACTCGCCGCTGGCAGTATTCCACCAGCGCAGGTTTCCGTCCACCCAGCACAAAGCCAGCCCCAAGACCTCGCTATGACCCCAGGAATCGGCCCCGTCGCTGTCAATGTCCACCGGATGATATTCCCCGTCAACCAGACGGTCCCCGGCAATACCCTGCCGGTAGCGCCTGCCTCCCTTTGGGTCGAACCGCCAGTATTCCCGCACCCCGAAGGCCTCGTACCCAACCTGTTTGCCAGCTTCATCATTACGGCTGGTGTTCGGCGACGCCACCTCCAGCACAAACTCGGGAGCCTTGCCCTGTACGTCGATGGCAAAGCCCCACTGTTCTATGATAGCAGGGACATCTACGTCAAAGGCAATCATAAGGTCGGGAATCAATACTCCCGCCCGTTGCCGGGTGGTGTGGCCAATGGGTACTTCGCTGTGTACCAGAGTTCTATCCGCCAGGCCGAAATGACGATGCAGGGCGTACAAGTAGCCCAGTTTGTAGAGGTGTATGGGATTTTGCATATCGTCCCTGGGAGGATATGCGGGAAACCGGTGCGGACCGAGTTCCTCTCCTTTTATCTCTTTCGCTTTACTGAACATGCCGCCGTCCTCTTTGGCGCCGCGAATGATGCAATTATATTAGCCGATTGCCAGGGTAGTCACCAAGCCAGGTTCTATTGCCGGTACAGCCCCTCTTCCACGATATACCCCTCCACCGCCTCGGGGACCTGGTAGCGGAAGGATATGCCTTCGGCGGCCCGGCGTCGAATTTCGGTGGCGCTGAAGTCCACGCTGTGGACGGGCAGCAGGCAGATTCGGTCCCGCTGTTGGTGGTAGCGGGCCAGCAGTTGGTCCCGCTCCTCCACCAAGTACCCCGGGCGACTGACCACCACCAGGCGAGACAGCTCCAGAATACGGTCAGGTTCCTTCCAGCGGTGGAAACTCTCGAAGGCATCAAGGCCCAGGATGAAGTACAACTCGGTACCGGCTGGCATTTCCGCCCGCAGTTCTTCCAGGGTATCAACCGTGTAGGTCAGGCCGGGACGGTCCACCTCGTTACGCCGGGCCTGGAAGTGGGGATTGGCGGCTATGGCCAGTTCCACCATGCGCACCCGGTGGCGGGCCTCGGTTAATGGCTGACCTTCCTTCAGCCAGGGCCGCCCCGCGGGGACGAACAATACCCGGTCCAACTGCAGGCCGATGCGGGCCTCTTCGGCGATGAGCAGGTGGCCCAGGTGGACCGGATCAAAGGTGCCGCCCAGTATGCCTATGCGCATGAGTACAACTAAAAGCTACGAATCAAGATCTGCCAATTATTCTTCTTTTCCAGGTCAATTCGTAGCTCTTAACTATTGATTGGAAATTGATTAGAACCACTCCATTTCGGCGCGGCC
>CAZPMU010000013.1:21855-61415 GCA_964587795.1 uncultured Dehalococcoidia bacterium
TAGCTCTTAACTATTGATTGGAAATTGATTAGAACCACTCCATTTCGGCGCGGCCTCAGTACCGCCGGTGGTTCACCGGAATCAGTCGCTGGTCAGTGGGGTCTACCCCCAGGCGGGCTACTTCCCGCGTGGTTACGCCCAGCAGGCTGGCTTCGCCCTCATCCGCGAATATCACCGGCGTATAAACCTCACGTCCCTCCAGCCTTACCCGAGCCCACCCGGTATCCGAAGGCACCTGGCAACCATCGGCCATTTCGGAAATCGCCTCGCCGCTCACGGGAATACCGAGCCGATGCAACATTTCCCTGGGCACCGTGGTGTAATCGCACGCGGTATCCACAATGGCTTCGACGTCCTCGAAGCTGTCGCCGTTGACGTTCCCCACCGCTATGGTTAGGTTGAAAATCCCCATCAGAACCACTCCATTTCGGCGCGGCCGATGCGGATGGTGTCCCCGGGTTCGATGCCGGCCTCAGCCAGCTTGCGGGCGATACCCAGGCGGTTCATTTCCCGCCACAGTTGCAGCAATACCCGGTAGTCTCGCGTGTCTGCCAGGGCGCTTAGCCGTTCCAACTGCTCGGACTTGACCACGTACACACCCCGGTCCTTGTAGAAGGAGACGGGCTCTGCGGGCTGCCTACGACGGTTGGGGCGGGTGGGAGCATCTTCCACAGGTTCTTCGTCGGCTAGCATCGCCGCCTCGTGCTCCGCGACCCTTTCCATCATTTCGATAACCTGGCCCAGCATGGGGTCGACGCCCTCTCCGCTCACGGCGGAGATGAAGAAAATGGGGGTATCAGCGCCGTTACTGAGCACCGGCGACTGGGCAGCAGCCTCCCTGAGCGCGGCGGCAAGCTCATCCTGCCGTTCACGGACTTCGGTCACGTCGATTTTGTTGACGGCGATGACCTGGGGTTTATGGGCCAGGGCCGGATTAAACTCCTGCAACTCCCGGTTAATCATGTGGAAATCTGCCACCGGGTCTTCGGACAGGCCGTCCAGAACATGGACGTAGAGGCGGGCCCTTTCGGCGTGACGCAGGAACTGGTCTCCCAGGCCCACGCCCTCGTGGGCTCCTTCCAGCAGGCCGGGAACCTCCATCATCACAAAGTCCTGGCCCCGAGTGGTAACCACGCCCAGCACAGGTTCCACGGTGGTGAAGGGGTAGTCGGCAATACGGGGCTTGGCAGCGGAGCAGCGGGAGATCAGGGTTGACTTGCCGGCGTTGGGACGAGCCAGCAAGCCCACGTCGGCCAGCAGTTTCAGTTCCAGGAACAGGACAACGTAGTCGCCCCGTTCACCCCGCTGGGACAGCATGGGTTCCTGGTTGGTGGGGGACACGTAGTGGGCATTTCCCCAACCTCCGGCGCCACCCTGGGCGACCAGCCGGGGAGTGTCGTCGGTAATATCAGTCAGGAACTCCCGCTCGCCCCCCCGCAGCATCCGCCATACCACGGTGCCCAAGGGCACCTTTATGACGGTATCCTCGCCATTGGCGCCACGCTGGCCCTTGCCCTTGCCGTGGCCACCCCGGTCTACGTACATGGTGCTGTTGAACTTCAGGTGCAGCAGGGTGTTGATGGAGCCATCGCCAACAATGTAGGCATTGCCTCCGTTACCGCCGTCGCCGCCGTTGGGTCCGCCCCGGGGACGAAACTTTTCGCGCAGGAAGCTGACGCAGCCGTTGCCTCCGTCCCCCGCTTTAATGTTAAGTCTAACTGTATCTATCATGGAATAATTGTAGATTAGATAACAGGAATAATAAAGACGTGCAAAAGTGGACAAACAGCTTTGCAGGTATGTCGTGTTCCAGTGGATATGAGAGAAGGTCTAACAGGTAAATTGAGTTCAAGTGTGGGTAAGTCAATAATATTTGTGGATAACGATTTCTTAATAAATTTGGCGGCGGCGTGGTCAACGGATTTCTGGGGATGGATGGAAAGCCAGGCCAGGTTATCCCCGGATTAGAACGGGTTATCCACAAATATCCGGGAGTTATCAACTATCAACGGAAGATCAGGTAAATATCGCCTCTTTAATCGTCAGTACGTTCTGGCGGAGGTGGTAGTCTTCGTTTATTTCCCCGTTGATCTTTCCGGCGCCGTGAATGACGGTGGAGTGGTCCCGGTTGCCCAGCAGGCGGCCCACCTCGGTGGGGGAAAGCTCCAGCTCGTAGATGAGCAGGTACATGGCCACCTGGCGGGCAAGAGCGATGGTCTTGCTGCGGTTGCGGCCCAGCAGGTCGGCGGTGGCCACCTTGTACTGGCGGGACACCTCTTCCAGTATCCGCTCCGGGTCAATGGCGTGGCGGGCAGTGTCCAGGGTCAGGTCGTCCAGCAGGCGGGAGGTGGACTCCATGTTCATGGGCACACTCATCAGCTGGGAGTAGGCGACCACCCGGTTGAGGCTGCCCTCCAGTTCGCGCACATTCTTCTGCACTCGCTTGGCGATGAGTTCCAGGACGCTCTCCTCGATGATGGTGTTCAACTGCTCGGCCTTGGCGGACAGGATGGCCATGCGGGTTTCCAGGTCCGGCGGCTGGATGTCGGCAATCAGCCCCCATTCAAAGCGGGAACGCAGGCGGTCTTCCAGCAGGGCCAGGGCCTTGGGCGGCCGGTCGGAGGTGAGTACAATCTGGTAGCCGGCGGTGTGGAGGTCGTTGAAGGTGTGGAAGAAGCCTTCCTGGGTCTGCTCCTTGCCGCTCATGAACTGCACGTCGTCGATAAGCAGCACCTGGACGCTGCGGTAACGCTGCCGGAACTCTTCGGTGGTTCGGTTGCGGATGGCGGAGATGAAGTCGTTGGTGAACTGCTCCGAAGAGACGTACAGGACGCTTTTGCCACTGCGCGATGCCTGCTGGCCGATGGCGTGGAGCAGGTGAGTCTTGCCCAGGCCTACGCCGGAATACAGGAACAGGGGATTATAGGCCTGGCCGGGGGCGTCGGCCACCGCCTGGGCCGCGCTGAAGGCCATGCGGTTGGAGTTGCCCACGACGAAGTTGTTGAAGGAGTACTTGCGGTCGAAGTTAACCCCGCTGGCAATGGGCGCCGAAGAACCCTTCGCGGCCCGTGTGTCGGCCGCCGGCGCCGCTTCGTCGGCATGCCCGTTGACTGATGGGGGGTGGATATCATCTCCGGCCACCTCGGCGGAAACCTGGAAGCGGACGTCCAGCAAGTCCCCGGAGGACTGGCGAAGGGCGCGAAGGATGGTCTGGTACATGCGCTGTTCCAGCCAGGCTATGGTGAAAACGCTGGGGACCTGGACCAGCAGGTCCATGCCGTCGAAGGCGAGGCCCTCAGTTTCTTTCAGCCAGGTGTCGAAAGTGGTCCTGGGCAACTCCATTTCCAGTTGCCCCAGGGTAGCGGTCCAGGTGTCTTGTGCCGATCGGTCTGTCAAGGTGCGCGCTCGATGGAAAGAATGGTCGGAAAAAGGGTAACGAAAAGGTTAACCGCCAGAGTCCGGCCACGCAAGACACCCGGCAACCCGAGGTAGATGCACTCCTCAAATAGGGACTGAAGGGAAGGCGAAGGCCCGGCAAGGTCACGCCGTATCTGCGTCTGTACCCGGTGAGCGGCAGGACTGCGCCCGGATTGCCAGGGAAATTCGCAAGAAATGAAGATCCCGGGGAGGCTTTTCCAGGACGTTTTCCCGGCGGCCGGGAAGGGCTGATTTCTTTAGGTCACCCGCCGGGTAAATCGGACTGGTAGTGTTTTGCTGCGATGGTGGTTTTGGGACACAAGATATAGTATGGTCTACTGGATTAATACGAAATCTCGATTCGTTGGGTAACATAATCAAAATGGATTTGGTGAGAAGGGGATGATGAACTCGTTGTGTACTGCCGGGTCAAGCCATTGGTCTGCGGGATAGCCCCGATTATGTCAATTGGCGCCGCGTTTGCCTGCGGTGGTCGCAGCCCCGGAAACCTCCACCGAGGCTGCCGTGGGGCCAACAACAATCCCGCAGCCAGAGCCGATGGCCGACAGTCGCCCAACGCCGGGACCGGTCGCTGTCCCGGCGCCGCAGCCAACGCCTGAAACCAGGCCAGCGCCGCCTCCCACCTCTTAATCCGTTCCCGAACTTACGCATACAAGGAGCCAAATCTCTTGTCTGAACCTACACCCGCCCCCGAAAGCGAAATCACCCCGCCCCTGGCCCCGCAGCGGCCCCGCAGCTTCACTCACCACGGCGTTACTATCGAGGATCCCTGGCACTGGCTGCGGGACCCTGGCTATCCCAACGTGGACGACGCTGACGTGCTGGCCTACCTGAACGCGGAGAATGCCTACTTTGAGGCCCGAATGGAGCCTTACAAGGGCCTGACCGACGCCATATTCGAGGAAATCAAGGGCCGGCAGCAACCCGACCTGGCCAGCGTTCCCTGGAAGGACGGCGACTGGTATTACCAGTGGAAGTTTGCCGAGGAGAGCCAGTACCGCATCTGGCTGCGCTGGCCGGCCAACGCCTCCGATACCGATGGACCGGCCCGCGAGGGGCCCACCGGTGACGTGGAGACGCTTCTGGACGAACCGGAACTGGCGGAGGGGCTGGAGTATTTCCGGCTGGGCTCCCTATCGGTGAGCAACGGCGGCGCCCTGCTGGCCTACGCCACCGATACCGACGGGTCGGAACGGTACAAGCTGGTGGTGAAAGACCTGGCAACCGGGGAGATGCTGCCCGGGGAAATCCCGAACGTGATAGGCCAGATTGTGTGGTCTGCCGATGATTCGTCGCTCCTCTACACCGTGGTGGACGACAACTGGCGGCCCTGGCAGGTGCGCCGCCACGTTTTGGGTCAGCCCGTGGAACAGGACGCGGTGGTGTATGAGGAGAGCGATTCGGGGTTCTTCGTGGGCATCCGGGAGTCCGCTTCCCGGGAGTACATTATCATCGGCGCGGGCGACCACGTTACCAGCGAAGTGCGGCTGGTTCCCGCCGCCGACCCCGGGGCGGATCCGGCGGTGGTGGCCCCCCGCCGGGCCAACCACGAATACTCCATTGACCACCAGGGCGACCGGTTCATCATCCGCACCAACGACACCCACAAGAATACCCGGCTGGCCACGGCCCCGGGGGACGACCCCACCGAGGCAGCCTGGCAGACCCTGGTGGAAGCGTCCGACTCTCACTACATAACGGGCTTCGACACTTTTCAGGACTTTATAGCCGTGGAGGTGCGTATTGACGGCCTGGACCACGTGCGCCTGATGTGGCGGGACGGCAGGGAGAAGAGCATTGCGTTCCCGGAGTCGGCTTACTCGGCCTCGGTGGGCCGCAACCGAGAGTTTCAGACGGATACCCTGCGGCTGGACTACGCTTCGATGGTTACGCCCGGAACGGTGTTCGATTACCACATTGACACGGGGGAACTGGAGGTGCGGCAAGTGCAGGAGGTTCCCAGCGGCTACGACGCTTCCCAGTACGTTACCGAAAGGCTGCTGTGCCCGGCCCGGGACGGCGTGGAGGTTCCCGTGTCCATCGTACGGCACAGGGACACGCCAGTGGACGGCGCGGCGCCCCTGTACCTGTACGGCTACGGGGCCTACGGTTATGCCATTCCGCCCAGCTTTTCCACCACGCGCCTTTCTCTGCTGGACCGGGGCTTCATATACGCCATCGCCCACATCCGGGGCGGCGACGACCTGGGCTACCACTGGTACGAGGCCGGCAAGCTGGACCGCCGCACCAATACCTTCAACGACTTCGTGGACGTGGCCCGCCACCTGGTGGACCAGGGATACGTGCGGGAGGGACGCATAGCCATCGCCGGGGGCAGCGCGGGAGGCCAGTTGATGGGCGCGGTGGTGAACCAGGCGCCGGAACTGTGGGGCGCGGTGGCCGCCCACGTGCCCTTCGTGGATGCGCTGAACACCATGCTGGACGATACCCTGCCCCTGACGCCTATCGAGTGGCCCGAGTGGGGCAACCCCATTGAGGATGAGAACGTGTTCAAGTACATCCGCTCTTACTCGCCCTACGACCAGCTTGTGGCCCGGGAGTACCCGCCCATACTGGTGACGGCGGGCCTGAACGACCCCCGGGTAACCTACTGGGAGCCGGCCAAGTACGTTGCCAAGCTGCGCTTCCTGAAGACCGACGATAACATGGCGCTGCTGAAGACCAACATGGGCGCGGGCCACGGGGGCCGGTCGGGCCGCTATGACCGCCTGTACGAGGTGGCGGAGGAGTACGCCTTCATGCTGGCGGCAATGGGACTGGCGGAGTAAGGGGTAGTTCTATCCACGAAAGGGCGCTAATTTTCTATCGGCCATTCGTGAAAATTAGCGCCCTTTCGTGCCCATGCGTGGACAAATGGCCTTACTCCCCCGGGCCAAACAGCTGGGGCAGGTCCACAATCTCGGCGGTTCCGCTGGCGGGGGCGGCCAGGGTCAGTACCTGGCCAGGGTTGGCCCGGGCGGTGCGGACGTAGCCCAGGCCCGCCAACTGGCCGGTGGAGGGAATGGCTGCCAGGGAGGTTACCTGGCCCACCCGCAGGCCGTCCAACTCCAGGCCGCCGCCCTCTTCCACCGTCGCATCTTCGGAGAAGCGGAGGCGTACAAGGTAGCGCTGCACCTTCTGGTAGGTGTCCAGGCGGGCGATTACCTCCTGGCCGATGTAGCAGCCCTTGGCAAAGTCCACTGTGCCGATGAGGCCCGCTTCCAGGGGGTTGTAGGCGTCGCCCATTTCCCGTCCGTGACGGGGTACGGCGTTCTGGACCAGGGCGGCGTTGAAGGCTTCCAGTCCCACCGGGGTCGCGCCGGCCGTCGCCAGGGCTTCCCATGCCGGGGCCGCGCCGTCGGAGGCCAGCACCACGTCAAAGGCAGCCAGGTCTCCCAGGGGGCGGCGGGTCAACAGGGCAGGGTGTCCGGCCAGGGAGCCTTCCAGGGCGGCATACGGTCCCATGTCTTCCAGGTCGCCAGCCGTCACTGCCGGAGCCATTGCCCCGGCCAGGGCCGCGGCGCTGTCCGGGCCGCATAGGGTGAAGGCGGCCGTTTTCCCGGAAATGTCCTCCACCTCCAGGTCTTCCATGATGGTGTACTTGTCCAGCCAGTCGATGACCGCCTGCTGGCAGTCGGGGCTGGTGATGAGAAGCACGTAATCGCCGGTGTTTACCACGCCCAGCAGGTCCAGGATGCGGCCCCGGTCGGTGGTCAGGATGGTGGGCGCCCCCTGGCCCGGGGCCAGGTTGACGATGCCGTTCGTGGAGAGGCGGTTCAGCAGGTCCAGGGCATCCTCGCCGGTGGTCTTCAGCCGGCCGTTGTAGGAACTGTCGTGCAGTCCGGCCCCTTCGGTGATGGCCCGGTATTCGGCGGCGACGTCGGTGTAAACGGTGGCGGTGGTTGAAGTGGCCATTAGGCAAACCTCCGGCTAATCGGTGGGGTGGCGTGACTGTGACAGGGGAGAAACCAGTGCATCGTCTTGAATTATACCCCGTGCGGCCGCCTTATCATAACTGCCTGGGGCCTGCCCGAGGCGGGCGATGGGTCGGCGGCAAAAGGGCAGGCATTTGCCGGAACTGAATACGCGATATGGATGGGGCATATTCCGGGAGAGTGGCGGGGATGGTAGGATGAAAGCCTGACGTATTGGCGGAAAGCTGCGGAGAGGCGTGTTGACTATTGACTGCCAGGATTGAGGAGCGGGCCATACGGTTTGAGCCCGAGGATACCTGCCCGCCATCGGTAGCCCTGGTTGTGGGATTGCAGGGGGCAGCGCTCATAGTGGCGCCGACGGTACTCAACGTGGCCATCGCCATTCGCGCCTCTGGCCTGGACGACAGTTACCTGGCCTGGAGCGTCTTCGCCGGAATGGTTATTAGCGGCCTGATCACGGCGGGGCAGGCGCTGCAAGTGGGGCGGATTGGGGCGGGCCACGTCGCGCTGAGCTGGCCGGCGGCCATGTTCATCGCCATCATGGTGGGGACAATTTCCGCAGCCGGGCCGGCCACCTTCGCCAGCCTGATGATGGTCTGCAGTGTTATTCAGGTTGTCCTGGCCTGGTGGCTGCCCACGCTGAGACGAATCATCACGCCGACGGTCTCGGGCACGGTGACCATGCTGGTGGCAGTGAGTGTGCTGCCCATCGCCTTTGATATTATCCAGGACCTTCCGGCCGGCTCTCCCGTGGTTGCCGGGCCGGTCATAGCCGGAGTTACCCTGCTGGTTTCAGTGATGGTGATGCTGTGGACCGGCGGGCGATGGCGCCTGGTTGCTCCCTTCGTCAGCATCCTGGCAGGGTGCGTCGCCGCCGTTCCCTTCGGGGTATTGGACGGGCACCAGATCGCCGCGGCCAACTGGTTTGGTATTCCCCGGGTGCCCTCCCTGAGCATTGACTTCACGCCGGGCAGGGAGTTCTGGGCGCTATTGCCTTCCTTCGCGATCCTCACGCTGGTGCTCGGGATCAAGACCATCAGCGACGGGGTTGCCATACAGCAGGGCTCCCGCCGCAGGCCGCGAGCCATTGATTTCCGGCAAATTCAGGGTATGGTAACCGTAAACGGCATCGGGATGTTTCTTGCCGGCATCGCCGTCACCCTGCCAACCATGGTTATCTCCTCGCTCAGCGTATCGCTGGTCAGCCTTACCGGGGTGGCTGCCCGCCGGGTGGGCATTGGGGTGGCGGTGGTCATAACGGCGCTGGCCTTATTCGCCAAGCTTACCGCCCTTTTGCTGAGTATTCCCGGACCGGTGATGGGAGCTTACCTGGTACTTGCCATGGGCATCCTTTTCGTCAGCGGCTTCCAGACGATTATGCGGGAAGGGCTGGACACCCGGCGCGTTGTGATTGTTGCCGTGGCGACCGCGTTGGGATTCGGGCTCCACGGCCACCCCATCACCCGGCAGCTGTTTGGGGATGATTTGGGCGCGCTGCTGGGAAGTGGAGTCACCATTGGGGCTGTGGTTGCGATTGTGATGACTCTCCTGCTTGAAACAATGGGGTCCCGCCGCGCGCGTCTGGAGGTTACCCTGGACATGGCCTCGCTGCCGGCCATAGACGAGTTTCTCATCCGGCTGGCGGCCCGATTAGACTGGAACGAAGCTTCCACGCTGCGGTTGCGGTCTGCCGGGGAAGAAACCCTGGCCAACCTGGTGCTATGGGGGGATGATGTTGATGCCCGGGCCAGGCCCCGCTTGAGTATCGGGGCGCGGCCTCAGACCACATTGGTGGAGCTGGAGTTCGTAGCTACAACGCGCCAGGAGAACATTGAGGACCAACTGGTTTTTCTGAATGACGAAGAGACCATGCCAACAGTTGACGATCTTTCACTGCGGCTGTTGCGCCACCACGCCTCAGCCGTGCGCCACCAGAAGTATCACGGGGTGGATATAGTTACAGTCCAGGTGGAGGGCAGAGCCTGATTCCAGGAATGGCCAGGGGTTTGGGCAATGGATGGCGCCGGAGCCGGAAGTCGGGTTGGTTTTGTCATTCGGTGTGGTTTTCCTTACACTGGCAAAAGGCGCCGCGCTGGCGCAAGACACTGGCACAAGGATTTAATTGACCCGATTGCCGCGGGGGCATCGGGCCCATTCAGGTGTTTCCGGCAGTAGGTTCCGGGTGCAATGGCCCTGTTGAGGAAGAGAGCCGGCCTGCCGAAGGAGGAGCGTTTCAATGCACTGTGGAGTGATGGTCACGGGATATAACCAGGGAGACTGGCCCCGTCTCATGGCGGGGGACTATGACCGTCCCCCGGCAGTACCGGACGCCGCGAACATGGACGACACTCTCTACATGGGAGAACTGGTCGAGCCGTTGGGGTTCGATTCCATCTGGGCAACGGAACACTATGGTTCCGCCTACTCGATGCAGCCCAATCCGCTGCAGTACCTGGCCTATTGGGCGGGCCGCACCAGCCGGGTGGACGTGGGCACGGCAGTGATTGTCGCGCCGTGGTGGAACCCCGTCCGGCTGGCATCCGAGATTTCCATGCTGGACATCCTGCTGAAGGGGAGGAGGCTCCACCTGGGCATTGGCCGGGGCATCTCGCCCCACGAGTATGCTTCGCTGGGCTACCCGATCGAGCAGTCGCACAAATACTTCTACGACGTGATCAACGCCATCCGGGCGGCGGACGGGGCGGAACGGTTCGAGTTCAAAGGCGACGTCTATGATATACCGCCCACAACCATCCGGCCCCAGGCCCGCCACAAGGGCGAACTGACCCGGGACATAAAGGTGGCCTTCACCACGGAGGCGTCGGCACGCATGGCCGCCGAAAACGGCCTGGGCCAGATGTTTGTGGCCGGCGATAATGTGGACGAGATGACCGACAAGGTGCGCAGGTTCAACAGTATTCGCAGGGAACTGGGCTTGCCGCCAGACCAGCCCACCACCCTGCTTTGGATGTATTGCGCCGAGACCAGGGAAGAGGCCGAAGAGGGTTGGACCTACTTCCACAACCAGCTTACCGCCGCCCAGCACCATTACTTCGAATGGAACAATCCGGGTTATGAGGGCATAGCGGGGTACGAGGAATACCTGATTCGCCAGCGGGCCGACGTGGGCACCGCCGATGCAGGTTTCGCCGCGCGCCGGGCCACCCAGCCCATTGGCACCCCGGACGAGATCATCGAGAAGATCCGGGCGGTGCAGCAGACCATCAGCTGTGAAAAGCTGGTGGTCCACGTGTTTTACGGCGGGATGCCCAGGGACAAGGCCGAGAAGAGCCTTCGGCTTTTCGCCAGGGAGGTACTGCCTGAGGTGCAGGCCATGCCCACCCCCATCAACCCCAGGTCTTTAGGGTAAGGCACGGAGAACGCGGAGTTGCCCGGGGAATCTCTGCGTTCCTCTGGGTACCCGGCGCCTATGTGGTTAAGGAAAGTCTCCAAGAGCGATAGCCCTGACCTTCCCCGTCAAGAGGGCAGGGAGGAGGTCAGAGGTATCTCAGGAGATGGCCGCCGAGTACAGTTCCTGTTCTATGGCTTCGCGCACCGGACGCAGGTATGGGCGGGCGGCACGCAGGCGCTCCAGCAGGCTTTCCATGGGAATCCACTGGCACTGGTCAATGCCTTCGGTCAGGTCGGGCTGCAGCGGGTCCGACAGGTCGCCGGCGTAGTCCAGCAGGAACCACTGGACGATCTTGTCCACGGGGCCGATGCTGTAATAGGAGATATACCTGGTCTGGCAGAGGGGAGAGCGGATGGTGATTAGAGAGGGGGAAAGGCCGGTCTCTTCGGAAATTTCCCGAAGGGCGCACATTTGCCAGGGTTCGCCGGGATAGTCCAGTTTGCCCTTGGGCAGGTCCAGTAGCCGGTGCTTGCGGATTACCAGGGCATGGCCGCCGCAGAGAACCAGGCCCCCGGCGGCATACATCTTCGGCAGTTCATCTCTATTCATGTATCAGTATGCGCTCCAATATTCCTATCTGGTCGCGATTCAATCCGGTAAAAAGCACCCCGTCCACCACCACGTCGGTCAGCATATCCGTGTCCGGGACCTGGTAGATGAACTCGGGCCTCAGGTCCTTGCCCGGGTATTCAAAGCGGGTCAGGATGTAATGTACGGCGTTCAGCTTTGCCTGCTGCTTGTTGTCCGATTCGATGATTACCCAGGGAGCGAAGTCGGTGGAGGTAACCGCGAACATGCGCTCCTTGAAATAGGTCAGCAGCTGCCACCGTTCGGCCACCTTGCGGTCGTTGGCCGAGTACTTCCAGTACTGCAGGTCGCTGTCCTGGCGCAGGCGGAACCGCAGGTCCTGGGATTCGCGGCTCACCGAGAGGTAGATTTTTATGAAAGTCAGCCCTTCGTCAATCAGTTCCTCTTCCCAGTCGTTCACCTTGTTCATGAAATAGTGGTACTGGCGCATGGTGCAGTAGCCCATGGCCGGCTGAATCAGGGCCCGGGAATACCATGAGCGGTCGAAAACGTGAATTTTCCCGGGTTCTGGCAGGAGCTTGTGGTGGTGGCCCAGCCAGTTGCGCATTTCCTGGGGAGTGGGTATGCCCTGGCTGATGATTTCGTAACCGCTGGGGTTGAGGTAGTGGGTAATGGTGGAGGCTATGCTGCCCTTGCCGGCGGCGTCCCGCCCTTCCAGCACTATGGCGACCCGCTGCCCCGTTTCGGCTATCCATTCCTGCAGGGCCAGCAACTGACGCCGCAAGATCCGCAATTCCGCACGATAGGCCAGGTATTCGATGCTGCGAAAGGCCGGCACATCGTGCTTGATAGCCGTGGTTTCGGGCAGGATTCTGTTATCTTCCAGCTTTACGTCGTACGTTACCATCAGAAAACAACCGTCAGAAAACTACCGTTGAGCAATGTTTAGTTAGTATCTAAGGCGGGGTCTGAACCTCCGATTATCGTAATTAATGCCGGTCGATCCTGTCAAATAGAATGATAGCAGATGATAGCGCGAAACCTGCCTGCGTCCTTTGGGGGAGTGGAGAACCGTAGGAGCGACTTTCGATAAGGGCTGACGGGATGCTCAATTGCTGTCATGCGGAAGGGCGGTTAGTACCATTCCGGTGGTGATTACCTGGTGATTGGACAGGGTTCTCCGCATCCTCACTGCTATGCGGTGGAGTTGGTTTCTGGGGTTGAGCAGACCAATCCGGCAGCCGGTGTCAGCGAAAATTGCCGGCATCAGTCCTTTGTGAAAGGGATGTTCAGGGAGGGGCAACCGGCCCCCGCTGCTCGAGTTCTTTCACCACCCTTAAAGCCCGCGTGGCGTGGCTGGTCATGGAGAACTCGTTGTGATAGACGTCCCGAATTATGCCCTGGGTATCTATTACATAGGTGAACCTGGAGGTGCCCAGCCCGAACCGGCGCCGCACGTCGTAGAGGCGGCGGACCTTGCCGGCGGAATCGCTGGCCAAGCCGAAGGGAAGGCGATTGGCCTCTGCGAACCGCTTCAGCCTTAAGATGTTATCCGGGCTGATGCCTATGACCAGGGTATTGCGCTCCTCAAAGTCCGCCTGGGAGTTTCCAAACTCCCTGGTCTGGACGGTTCAACCATAGGTGGAGGCCCGGATGAAGAAATAGATGACAATGTTCCTGCCCCGGTGCTCCAGGAGGTCAAACTCTCCTCCCGAAATCAGGGGCACGGTAAAGGCTGGGGCAACGGTACCGACAGTCAGCATAACGAGCACAAGTTAAAGGCTGGCACCGGCGGATGTCAACGCCCTGCGCTGGCGTCCGCTGCCTCTGTACCGCCGCCCTCCTGACGGCTATAATCCCGTCAGAAGACGAATGGCGGTTTCCCCTACCGGAAGGCGACCAAATCCCAACGACCACACAGGAAGGGTTGAAAATGGCAGAAGGCACGTATGTAGAATGGGTCCACGGTTCAACCATGCAGGTGGAGTATCTGAGCCGCATCACCTCGGTGCGGCATACGGGGCCCTTCGTCCGCATCGAGGGGGCCGGCGGGCAGAATACCTGGGTCCACTTCCCCATTCCCACGCTGGCGGTGTCCAACGGCAAGGCTACGCGGGCGCAGGCGGCGCTGGTCAGTTTCCGCACCCGCTCCCACGCCACGGTGCACGAGGTGATAGTGTACGACGGCGAGAAGCGCATCGCCGAGCACATGGCGGTGGACCTGCAGGGGGATAACCTGGACGCCCGCTTTGAGATACCCGATTCACCCGAGGTGCAGAAGGGGCTGAACATTACCGTGGGCGTAACCTTCGCCGAGGGAGCGCCAGACACCCGCGCCATGCAGATAGAGATAGTGGGCGTGGGCGTGGAGTTTTCCGGCCAGTAGAATCTCTAATCCACGAACAGGCACGAATGATCACGAATTTGATTAGTGAATATTCGTGGCTAAAACTCACAGCAGCCCGGCCAAGCTGAAGAGCCAGCCCAGGACGCCCGCGCCGATGATGACCAGCGGCGCGGGGATGCGGAAGAACATGACCGACCCAAAGGCCAGCAGGGCTATGACCGCCCCCGCGGCGCTGGGGTCGGCGCGCTGCCACAGCAGGAAGACCACGCCCACCACCAGGCCGATGGCGGCGGCGTTTACGCCCACCAGGGCTATGCGCACCCAGGGATACCGCCGCAACTGCTCCCAGAAGGGCAGCACCGCGTAGATTATCAGCACTCCTGGCAGGAACAGGCCGATGAAGGCCAGGAACAGCCCCGGCACACCCCCGGCCACCGCGCCCAGGTAGGCGCTGAAGCTGAACAGTGGCCCGGGCAGCGCCAGCATCAGGGCCAGCCCGTCCAGGAACTGCTGCTCCGTAACCCACCCCGGCTCCACCACTTCCGCGCTGAGCATGGGCAGCACCACCTGGCCGCCCCCGAAAATCAGCGAACCGGTGCGGTAGAAAGATTCCAGCAGTTGCAGCCACGTCTGGTCCAGGAAAAGCCGGGCCAGAATCAGCCCGCCCAACAGGCCGAAGAAGAGCAGCAGCAAAACGCCGCCAACGGCGCGGCTAATCCCCAGGTTGTCCAGCGGCACGCCGGCGCCCTGTCCGGCGTCGTGGCGCTGGGCGCGCAGGGCGACCATGGTAACCACGCCGCCCAGGGCCAGGGTGGCGGGAAAGGCCCAGGGCTGCCGCACCAGGATGGTGACCACCGCCCCCGCCAGCATGAGAGCCATAGTCAGCCGCGTCTTGATTACCGCCGTTCCGAGCCGCCACGCCGCCACGGCCACCAGGGCAACCGTGGCCGGCTGTACGCCGTCCAGCCACTGGGGCCGGCCGCCGTCGGCCAGGAAGGTGGCTACCCCCAGGCCGGCCAGGGCCATGATGGTGGCAGCCGGATAGAGGAAGAGGATGAAGGCCAGCAGGCCGCCCAGGGGGCCGGCGCGGGCGGTTCCCACGGCAACGACCATCTGGGTGGAGGTGGGGCCGGGCAGGCCCTGGCCCAGCCCCAGCAATTCCACGAAGCGCTGCTCGTCCAGCCAGCCTCTACGTGCCACGAACCGCTCCTGCAGCAGGGCGATGTGGGCCTGGGGCCCGCCGAAGGCAATCCAACCCAGGGGCAGGAAGGCCCAGGCGACTTCCGCCAGCCGCCGGCCCAGGGATGGAGTGGGTTGGCGGTCGTTACCGGGCGAACTATCTTCCATTTGCGTCCCTCAATTGCCGCAGTTCAGTGCGGGCGGGATTGCGGCCCGGCAAATTGTACCCGTTGCCGGTAGGGGCTGCCAACGATGTGGGGAAGACGCATAGCGGTCCGGTTCAGGTGGTACGAACGCGGGAACAGCAGGGGCAGACCCAGGTGTCTGCCCTGGTTCCATAGCAAGACCACCTGAATTGGAACGCTACCGAGAAGACGTGGATTTCCAACGAAAGGCACGAGTACGGGCTTTTTTTAGTTTTTCGTTCCATTTCGTTCCATTTCGGCCCATTTTTGGTGTCGCCTCCCGGCCCTGGCCGAGGGGTGGGTTTGCCGCTGCTGTTTGACCGGAGTTGCGGCCGGGTAATGGTTATATGGTGGGGGCGGGTTATGCGAACTGGCAAGAGCTGCGGAGGATGCTTCCACGCCCGGGCTGCAGCTTTCAGAGCAGCAACGGGCCTGATTCCGCCCGCGGTTCCGGTGGTATTCAGCCACTTATTCCGGTATATTATTTATAGGAATAATAGGTTTTAGGCCGCAACAGGATTGCAGTTAATATTAAACCCGCAGGAATAGTGCCCACTCAACCAGGAGGTTGCCCCTTGCCCACCGTTAACGACGTTCAGTCGCGCCTCAACGCTACCGAAATGGAGCGCATTGTAACCCCGACCAACCCGTCAGAAATTTCCGAAGCCATCTACGAAGCCGTCAGCCAGGGCCTGCCCGTCTGTCCTGCCGGAACCCTGCATTCCATGGGCGGCCAGCAGTTCGCCACGGGTGGCGTCTCCCTCAGCTCCGAGGCCCTGGATTTCGTCGGTCCCCTGGATACCCGGCAGGGCACGGTGTGGGTCCAGGCCGGCGCCACCTGGCCTAAACTGGTGCGCTGGCTTCAGAACAACCAGGAAGATGACTCGCCTGCCCTGTCCATTATCCAGAAGCAGACGGGCGCCGACGAACTGACCCTGGGCGGCGCCCTGTCCTCCAACATCCACGGGCGGGTGCTGGGTCGCCGTCCCATCGTGGACGACATTGCGTCCTTCTACCTTACCCAGGCCGACGGACGCCGGGCGCTGTGCAGCCGGGAAAAGAACGCTCACCTGTTCCGCCAGGCCATCGGCGGGTACGGCATGTTTGGCTTTGTCGACGCCATCAACCTTCGCCTTGCGCCCAGGCGGCTAAACGTCCGGCGGGTGCAGGAACTGTGCATCGACGATGTAATACCCGCCCTGGAGGCCCAGGCAAAGGCCGGCGCCACCTACGGCGACTTCCAGTACATGACGGATGAGAAATCTTCCGATTTCATGGCCCGGGGGATTATGTCGGTCTACCTGCCGGAGGACGGCAAGGCGGCTGTGCCGGAAGGACAACTGGGCTTGTCTCAGGAGGAATGGATGCGCCTCTACGTGCTGGCCCACACCGATAAAGCCCGGGCCTACAAGGAGTACGCGGCCCATTACCGCCAGACCGACGGTCAGCTTTACTGGTCTGACGACCTCCAGTTCAGCCCCTACCTGCCCGAGGCCGGCGACGCGCTTTACCGGAAGCTGGGGTGGCGGACCTACGCTTCCCTGATGATAACCGAACTGTATGTGCCCCGGGCCCGGTTCGTGGACTTTATGGCGGCAGCGAGGGAAACGGTGACGAAGGTGGGCGCCAACGTGGTGTACGGCACCGTGCGGCTGATAGAGGAGGAAGAGGAGACGCTGCTGCGATGGGCCCGGGAGAGCTACGCCTGCATAATATTCAACCTGCTGGTGGAGCATTCTCCTGAAGGATTGGAGCGGGGGAGGGACCAGTTTCGGGCCCTGACCGACTGCGCCCTGGAGCGGGGCGGGAGCTTTTACCTTACCTACCACCGCTGGGCTCGCCGGGACCAGGTGGAACTGGCTTACCCCCAGTTCCGGAAGTACCTGGAACTGAAGGAAGAGCACGACCCCCAGGGGGTATTCAGCAGCGACTGGTACCGCCACCATCGGGAGATGTTCGCGTGAAATGGACGTGGATGCGCAGGACTGACAAGCCTTTCCCGGGTTCGAAGGGAAAGCGCCCATGCTCCCGAATGGCCCTGTTTAACCCGCGCATCCCTGGGTGAATCTACCGGGAGGCGGCCGCCCGGCTCAGAATTGCGGAAATCTGCTCGTTGTGCTCCAGTTCATGCTCAATGAGGTGATAGAGTATCCACTCCGGCGTTGCCTCGAAGCTGCTGTCCAACGGGTCCGGTTTCAGCGCCCGCCATTCCGTTGCGGGCAGGCCCTTGACCTCCCGGAGAAACACGTCCCGGCTCCTCTCCAGGCGGGCAAGGTGCTCCGCAAGGGGTACGCCAGGTACGTTGGTAATCCGGCCCGTTTCCTCGTCCTCCGGCTCAAACGGGAAATCCTGCAGCACGTCGGGTGGCATCTGGGTCATGCCCTTGATGTTTCCCCAGAGCCACCCCATTTCCACCTCGGCGATGTGGTAAAGGAGCGACCCGATGGTGTTGTCATTGCCGTCGGGGCCGCCCCAGTCCAGCAGCCGCTGGTCCAGGGCCTTGTCTTCCAGCAAGCGCAGCGTGCGCTTGCGAGCCTCCTGCATGGCCCAAAGCCAGCGACCGACTGCGTCGCCGTACCCGGATAGTGGTGTTACCTGGTAGCGTTCCAGGATGGCCGTTTCCTTTCCGGGGCATCCCTATTCCAAAAGAATAACCTTTCACCACAGATTCCGCATACCGAAGCCGAAAGACGGGTGCAAAGCCAAGAAGCCCAAGCCCAAACGCGTTGGGCCTACGCCAGAGGAACATGCCGAGGCTCGCCGAGAAGAGTATGCCAGCCAAAGAAGCAAGACGCCCGAAGCAAGGGAGGCCGACCGCAACAGGAAGCGGCAACGGAGGGAGGAGCGCGCGGCTGCCGGCCTTTGCTACAGGTGTCCAGCACCTGCCGTCCCGGGGAAGGCTTATTGCGAACCGTGCCACACCATCATACTTGAACGGAACGCCGGATACCGGAAGGCCAGCAGCCAATCGCCCGAGTGGAGAGAGAATCGTAACCTCCAGGAAAAGAAATACCGACAGGAAAGGAAAGCCGCTGGTATTTGTGAGAACTGCTCCAATAAAGCCATCCCAGGTCAGAACCACTGCGAGGTATGCCGCGACAAGAGAAGGGCTTCTTGGCAACGCTACAAGGCCAAACGGCGGGCTGAATCCTAAAACGCAGCTTCCACAGAGCCGCAGGGAACCACAGAGTAAGATTCAGTAGGTGCTGTTGCCCATCAGCGAATCAACAGAATCCTTGATGGCCTTGGCTGACAGCACCGCAGCAGCAAAGTATAATCGCCACTAAAAGGGAGCGAGACAGAACTGCGCATGACGCCCATCACCACCATAGAGGAGCTGATTGAACTCCTCCACAACAACCCGCAGCTGGCAGAGGAGCTACGAAGGGCCCTCCCAAACGAGGATCTCCAGAGCCTGACGTCCGAATTCAGGGCCCATGCCGAGCGGATGGAAGCCATCCAGGGAAGCAACCAGCAGCTTCTCGAAAATGCTCATGAACGACTGGACAGCAACCAGGAGCGGATGGACGGCATCCAGGAATTACTGAAGCAACTGACTGAGGCAAACGCCAACGCCAGGTCCCGCATGAACCGAATGGAGCAGGACCGGTCCACGCTCAAGAACCTGACCACACGGATTCAGAGTGAGAAGTACGCCCCGGCCTTGGCCGCGGAATTGGAGCTTGCCTTTATACGTTGCTTGCAGCCGCAGGATTTAACAGATATGGCGGTAACTGCCGGGCTAACCGGTGCGCAGCGCCGCAGCTTTATCCAGGCCGACCTGGTTATCCTGGCCGGTGAGCGAGGCGCAGAGCAGGATCGTCCCCGGTACATCGCTGCAGAGGTATCCTACACCGGGGCCCCCAGGGACACCGCCAGGGCGCTGAGGAACGCTGCCATTATCACTCGGGTCACCGGCGCACCGTGCGAGTCCGCCCTGATCAGTGTCAGGAACGACGACGAGGCCGACGAGCAGATCGGGGACGGGCTGGTTCACTGGTACCAGCTCGAAGAGCGAGACCTGGAGAACCCTGACTTAGGTGGAAATTAGACTGTACACTCTTTGATACGCAGGGTATGCCCAAAATGACGCCGAGAAGCTGGGCGGATACACGCACCAAGCATCAATTACAAGGAGCCTTCCTTAATGACCACTGGTAACCTCAGTGACCGTCGGCAATTTGCCCGAGAGATCCTGGCAGCAATGGCGGATCAGTCCACCCAGGAGCGCGACGAAGGGCTACAACGGATTGCCGCATCCGTCTTGGGATTCACCCCCGTTCACGGCGCAATCGTCGCACCAGAGCATCCCGAGCTACCCCGTTTGGCAACGCTGGTCGCAACCCTGCCCAACGAGTACGGGCCAGCCTACGTCGCCGCCCACTTTGATCTGTCCACCCGCGACGGCGCACGACCCCGGTCCTACGTCACAAACGCTCAGGTCCAGGCGGCGAATGGAGTTGTGCAGAGGTACGCCGGAGGGGAACGCTACCCGCTGCTGGTCTTCACCCTGCCCGACAACAGCGGCGTCCAGTTCGTCACTGGCAACCTGGAACCAGGCAACGCCTACCGATTGCGGGACGTTGTGCGTGTGACCGCCTACTGGGCCGGCGACAACCGCACCGCGCTGGACTGCCTGGAGCGTGTGGGTCAGGCCCTCGCCGGTGGCGCGGTACCGCATCGGGCGTTCGGCGAAGCCTTCGATGTCCAACCGGTCACAAACGATTTCTTCCTCGACTACAAGTCCGCCTACGACACTGCCGTTGGTCAGATAGCGCCATCAATCGGTGAGACCGATGCCGAGCAGTTTACTCAGACATTATTCAACCGCCTGCTGTTCGTCCACTTCGTCAGCCGCAAGGGCTGGCTGCGGTTCAATGGCGACGCCGACTACCTCAACGCCCTGTGGCAGGACTACGGCTCATTGGACGGAGATCATAACTTCTACATCGCCAGGCTGGAGACCCTCTTCTTCTCTGGGCTGAACAATCCGCAGTCCCGGGACCTGAACCGGTATAACGAGGCTACGCGGCGCGTCATCGGTGTGGTGCCGTTCCTCAACGGCGGTCTGTTTGAGCGGACGCCCCAGGACGACCGTGCATCCGCCGGCGAGTTCGCCGTTCCCGACGACATCATCAGGCACGTGATAACCGGGCTGTTCAACCGGTACAACTTCACCGTGATGGAGGCCACGCCCCTGGACACCGAGGTGGCTGTTGACCCGGAGATGCTGGGCAAGCTGTTCGAGGAAACGGTCAACGAGCGCAACAAGAGCGGCGCCTACTACACCCCGCGTCCTGTGGTCGCCTTCATGTGCCGCGAGGCCATCAAGGGCTACCTGGCCGGCCAGGGTATCGCCGGGCTGGATGCCGCCGCCGTTGCCGACCTGGTGGACAACGCCAACCCAGAGGCCGTCACCGTCCCACAGGCCCTGGAAGTCGCCAACGCGGTGAAGGGCATTAAGGCCGTGGATCCCGCCTGCGGCTCCGGCGCCTTCCTGCTGGGCATGCTCCAGGAGATGTTGGCCCTCAACGACACCCTGTTCCGGGCCGGCAACACCCCGGAAAGCCTCTACCAACAGAAGCTGGACATCATCAGCAACAACATTTACGGCGCGGACAAGGATGGCCTGGCGGTCAGCACCGCCATGCTCCGCTTGTGGCTCTCCCTGGCGGTGGACTATGAGGGCGAGGGAGTACCGGACCCGCTGCCCAACCTGGACCTGAAGATGGTGGTGGGCGACTCAATCGCAGGACCCAACCCGCAGCAGCTGGACTTGACGCTTCAAAGCATCGTCAACAGCGGTCTGCAAGAGGACATCGCGGCCTACACCACCGCCCAGGGGCAGCGCAAGGCAAACCTCAAGGACAGGGTGGAGGCTACCAAAGGCCAACTGCGCGAGAACATGAAGGACGCCGCTCCCATAGGCGTGGTTGAGTGGCGCATTGACTTTGCCGACGTGATGCTAAACGGCGGATTTGACGTGGTGATTGCCAACCCGCCCTATGTGCGCCAGGAAGATATCGGCCCCAGCAAGACTGCCCTGACCAAGCAATACAGGGAGGCGGTCACAGGGAAGTCAGACCTATATTGCTATTTTTATGCCAGGGCGTTGCAGTTGCTTCGCGATGGAGGGATGCACGTTTTTGTATGCTCCAACAGTTGGCTGGACGTAGGCTATGGGGGAAAGTTGCAGGAACACCTGCTGAACAACGCTCATGTTCAAGCCATTTATGAGAGCGCCGTGGAGAGGCAGTTCGCCACCGCCGACATTAACACCATCATCAGTCTCATCCGCAAGACCAGCGCCACCACCGATGGCGACGCCACCAGATTCGTGTCGCTGCGGGCTGAGTTTGGCATAGCACTGGCAGACGCCTCTGCCCGACGGGAAATCGTCCGCAGCCGCGCCGCTCTGCGTGCTGCCGGAAGGAACCAGAACAAGTACGTGGGTGACAAGTGGGGCGGCAAGTACCTGCGGGCACCAGATATCTACCACGCCATATTGAGGGAATACGGTGATAGGCTGGTGAGGTTGGGCGACGTGGCAACGGTGCGGTTCGGCATCAAGACTGGCGCAAACGACTTTTCCATTTGACGCCGGAAATCATTGAAGAGTGGGGCATCGAGACGGAATACCGCCGACCAGTAATGGCCAGCTCGCAGGAATCCCGCCGAATCGCAGTCAACCCAAATAGGTTGCGAAACCAACTTTTCATGTGCCACGAGGACAGGGAAAATCTGGAAAATACCATGGCATTGGCATATATCGAGTGGGGCGAAGAACAGGGTTATCACACCCGCAGTAGCACGAGAGGGCGACCAAGGTGGTATGACCTGGGAAAACGGGATTTAGTTGTTCTTGGAACGAATTATCAGATAGACACTACGTCACGTACATTCTACGCTCAACAAGGCCTTCACTTCGGAGACAACATCCATGAAATAACAGGTTGCTCAGTTTCTCCTATTAAGGTCTGCATTGCCCTAAATTGCACTCTAGCGCAACTGATGGTTAATATCGGAGGAAGGTCAAACTTTGGAGGAGGACTGCTAAAGATACAAGCATTCGAACTCACCGGTCTTGAAGTAGTGGACCCCTCCTTGTTGCCCGTACTGGATGCCAACATATTGAATACTGCAGATTGGGACGTGATGAACCCTTCGCCGGAACGCCGTCAGATAGATGAGGCGGTGTTTGAGGCCCTTGGGCTGACCGCAGGGGAACGGGAAGCGGTGTACGAGGGAGTGTATGAGTTGGTGGGGAACCGGAAGCGAAAGGCAGGGAGTGCGTAAAACTACGGTGAGAGGGTGACAGAAAACCGTAGAGAGTCAACGGAAAATGGACGACAAAGAATACGAAGAAACAACCGCCGCGCTTTACCAAGCACTCGGAAAAGATTCTGGAATCACAATCGAGGGATACGGGGCAAGTTGCCGCATTCGAGGAAAGTCAGGAAGTTGGTACCAAATAGACGTGCTGACGAAGCAGTCCAACGGACTACAAACCGTGAGGACAGCTATCGAGTGCAAGTACCGGAAAAAGAGAGTCACCAGAAATGTGGTGAGCAACTTAGCGACCCTACTCGAAGACACCAATATCGAAAAGGGAGTGGTCGTGTCCAAAGAAGGATTCACATCTGGTGCCATGGCTCTGGCGAAACAGAAAAACATTAGTCTGGTCGAGATGCGGGAGCCGAACGATGCTGATTTGGAAGGGCGCATCAAGACCATCCACATTATGCTTCGCCTTAACATGCCCGAATTCTATGACTTGGAGTTACTACAGCCTCCGCACCAGACAGGGGAAAGGACCCAAGTCACGATCTCGGGACAGGACCTAACGATCAAGCAACCTGGAAAGGAACCTGTAACACTCGACCACGTCGTAAACAACGCCGACAGCTCGTTTACTCCACCAGATCAAGCAATCGAGGTTAGGTTCCCTACCGGAACCGCGATGCAGATCGCAGGGTTAGACAAACAACCAATGATTGACGCGGTGCGCTTCAAAGTGAGATACGATGTCCATGAGGAGGAGATCGTCATCGACGTAGCCCAAGCAATCCGCCTGATAGTTAAAGAAGTCTTTGAAGAACGCGAGTTCCGAATCGGGCGTGACGGGCAGATTATATCTGCATCGGGCATGATGGGCAGATTATAGAAGAAGCAGACCCCGGTGGTAGACCAGTAGGAGACGCAGGAATGACCATCCTCCACGCCCATAGCGATCCCCAATTCACGCAGTACCTGCGCTACGTCCTGGCCGAGGCCAATGGCACCCCTCACAGCGTGGACATCGCCGTGGGTTATTTCTACCTGTCGGGGTTTAACCAGGTTGCCGACCTACTGGCGTCACGGCCCGGCAAGGTGCGCATCCTCATCGGCCGCACCGATACTCCCACGCGAGCCGAAATCGCCGCCGGGTACAACCCCCGTGAATCTGCCGAAAGCTACCACTCTGACCAGAACCGGCAAGAGGAAGTCAAAGCCCTCGATGAGACGCTGGGCAATGTAGGCCGCAACGCTGCCGCCCAGATCCAGGACGACGCCAACGAAACAGGAATCAAGTCGCTGGCTGAACTCATTGCCAGCGGCAAGGCCGATGTCCGCGTTTACCTGAAAGACCGGATGCACGCCAAGGCCTACATCGGATACACCGGCCTGGAGTCCGCTCCCGGCACCGCCATCATAGGCAGTACCAACTTCTCCGTTGCCGGTTTCACCGGCAACACCGAACTGAATTATCCCGTAACCCACGGGGGCGACGTTGCCGAGATCAAGGACTGGTTCGAGCGTCTCTGGAAGGAAAGCGAGTCGGTCAACGACCGGGTGGAAGAGCAACTCAGAAACAGCTGGCCGCTAGCTGCCCCGGAACCATACCTGATTTACCTGAAGGCCCTGTACGAGCTGTACGGCCACACCCTGGGCCAAGACCTGCCCACCATGAGCGCGGGGCCGCCCGTGGAACTTACCGAGTACCAACAGGACGCCGTAGCAGCCGGGCTGACCATGCTGGAGAAACACGGAGGCTGCTACATCGCCGATGTGGTTGGTATGGGCAAGACATTCATCGGAGCTGAGATCCTGCGCCAACTATGGTTCCGAAACCGGGAGTCCGGCGACCCATTGGTAATCTGCCCAGCCAGCCTGCAAAGGATGTGGGGCCGGACCTGCGACGACTTCGGACTCACCGATGCGGAAGTCATCAGCCGGGGACGGCTCACCGATGCCAACCTGCAAAACGACCGCAGCCTGCGGAAGACGCTACGAAACTCCGGGCCAGTGCTGATAGACGAGGCCCATGGCTTTCGCAACAATAGTCAGCGCCGCCGGGCGCTCCTGGATTTGCTCGAAGGCGCCAAGCAGCACAAGGTTATCCTGTTGTCGGCGACGCCCCAGAACCTGGCACCCCGCGACATTCTGAACCAGTTGGAACTGTTCCTGAACCCCAACAACCATAACCTGCCGGACGTTGCAGGCAACCTGTCCACCTACTTCCCCAGGGACGGTGGCAAAGCGGACCCGGAACAGATAGCGAAGATTCTCCAGCACCTGCTGATACGGCGGCGGCGCAAGGATATTTTGCGCCACTACCCCGGAACCACTCTCAACGGGCACCCAATCAGTTTTCCCGAACCCAGGCTTTCTAACCGGGAATACAACCTGGACCATGTGTATCGCAAGGCGGGCGGCCTGAAGCATGTCACTGACCTCCTCGGTGAGTACCAGGCTACCCGCTACAAGCCTGCCGAGTACCTCACCGATGATGCCAAGGTATTGCCTCAGTACTCCAATATCGTGCAGAGCTACCGCGGCAACCTCGCTGGCATAATGACCACCAACCTGTGGAAACGCTTGGAATCATCCATTCCTGCATTCCGCAGCACGCTGGAAGTCCTGATGAGGAGCAATCTGGAATTCCGCAACCAGATCCTCAACGGCGGAGTAAGTCAGGATGAGGGCGAGCAGGATAGCGAGGAAGCCCTGACCATAGACCTGCCCGGTGACGAAGAACTGGACATTGATGAGATGGACCAGGACGAAGAAACCATCCAAATCAAGGACCAGTCCTATCCGGCCCAGGACTTTGACTGCCCCAGGTGGCTAAACGACCTTGATCGGGACGGAGAGATTCTGGCGAAAATTGTCGACTCCCTGAAGGATGTCCAATCCACCGACGACGCCAAACTCCACGAACTCAAGAGCTTCGTAAAGTCTCCCGGGGTTGCTGGGGAGAAGCTGCTGGTATTCACCGAGTCAAAAGTAACCGCAACTTACCTGTTAAAGGAACTGCAAGAAGACAACCCCGAAGTCAACATTGACCTTCTGATGGGAGGCGACAGCCGCACGGAGGACAAGATTACCAAATTCTCCCCCAAGAGCAACGACAAAAAAGATATGCCTGATGCGGACCAGACCCGCATCCTGATAGCCACTGATGTAATTGCCGAGGGCCAAAACCTGCAAGACTGCAATCGGGTGTTCAGCTACGACCTACACTGGAACCCTGTGACCCTCATTCAACGCTACGGGCGGGTGGATCGGATCACCACGGAACACGAAGAGGTGTATCTGCACAATATGATGCCAGATCCCGCGGTGGAGAACACCATCGGAATCAGGAAGACGGTACGTGAACGGGTGCAGGCCTTCCACGACCTGATCGGGCTGGACAGCGCCATCCTGGAAACCGGAGAGAGGGTGAACCCCGACTCAATCTACAGCATCTACGATGGGGAGATGCCGGAGGAGGAGGATAGCATTACCGACAGTCTGGCAATGGCGCAAGAGGCCAACGCCCTGCTCAACCGCATACGCCGGGAACAACCCGAATTGTGGCAGCGACTGTGGTTAATGCCCGACGGTCTCCGTGCTGCGATAACAGTGGAAGACCATCCCAATGCTGGTGCGACCATTGCTCTGGTCTCCCAAGGAGACACTAAGCAAGGGTATGCTGTCGAATCCAGCGGAGCCGCTATTGAGCTGACACACACAGAACTGGTGAGGCAACTAGAGTGTGAACCAGGCACCCCTGCAGATTCTCTGCCCCCCGACACCAACACGCGGGTAAGCCGGTCAGTGGCAACATTGGCGGAAAAACTGGCGCCCAGAGCAGCGGCATTGGAACCGCGCCAGCGCGATAGCCAGGTAACTCGCTTCGTCAATACTCAACTGGCTCAACTTCGGCTAGACGCCATGGCAAGCCCAGATCACCTGAGACACTTGGAACAATTGCGGGTGGCCTTCAACAACGACCTGCCAGTAAGCGTAAATGAGCGTATCAGAGCCCTGATGCGTGAAAACGCAGAGGGGAAAAGACTTATTTTAGCACTAGCCGACATGAGGGATGAGTTGCCGAAGGCGGAGGAGGTCAGCAGACACGAACCGCCGGCGGACAACTCTATCAGAGTCGTCTGCTCAATGGGAATCAAATCAGCATAGAGAGCTAGCCAGGGCCATTTGGAGGGGGATCACTGCGTACGCCCAATCTGTGATCTGATAAGGGCCCGACCGCATTTCAATAACCAAAGGTTCCCCACAGCAATCCATCTATAATCGTCAAGACTGCCGGAAAACAGGACCAGGAACCGCCTGAGGCGGGCAGGGACCGGGATCACGAGCCCCAGGGCAACCCAAGACCGGGCAGACTCGGAGCCCCTTTAATTCCGCTCTCAGAGCAACTTGATGACGGCAGGCACTTTCAAACACGCACCAGTCCGGGTAGAATGAGGGAGCGATGGCCGGGAAACTGGCCACGCAGGCCATCGGACCGAATACAGGTCAGACAACTGAATACCCTCGTTTGAGCGAAAAAGACCCGGTTACAGAGTGCGAATTTCACGAGGAGGCAACATCGATGGTCAGGACCGCAGACCTGGAGGAATACGGTAACGCCGTAAAGGACTTGGTTCACTGCGCCCAGTGCGGCACTCCAATGGAGTTGAGCGGCAACATATTCCGCTGCCCCCGGAGCCGGAACAGCGGAACAGCCGAATGCCAGTCCGTGCCCACGGGAACAGATGTCCTCCTGGATAGGGTCATGACCTGCCTCATCGACAGGCTGATGACCAAGGGAGTAACCCAGGCGGTTGTTAACGTCGCCTATGGTGAAATCAACCAGGAGATCGGGGACCTCGAAGGCCAGATCAGAAACAATCGCAGAAGGCTGAGAACCCTGGAAAGGGAGCGAAGGCTTTTCGACGCCAGCAGCGCCGACCAGGAAGAACAGGCCCGGCGGATTGACTCAGAGGTTGAGGCCCTGGAGAGCCAACTGGGCAGCCTGAGGGACCAGGCCCAAGCAGCACCATTCCTCCGAGACCAGGAGAGAATTGCCGAAAAAGCAAGGGATCCGAGAACGTACCTGGACAACGCCCAGCCCAGCGAAACCAGGGAGTTGCTAGGTTCCTTCGTGGAGGAGATCCGGGTTGGACCGGATTCGGTGGAATTGGTGTACCTCAGGGGATTGCCCGACGAGAATACTGGAACCTCAATCACTGCTGAGACAATAGTGCTTCAGTAGGGCTCTACCCGCCTTCCCAGCCATTCCCCCCTACCTGCCCCGGAAGGGGCTCCTCTACAACTGCTACTATTCACACCCGGATTCCCGGCCGGCGGAATCAGACATACCGGACTGCCTGCGGTATTCAGCCCAGAGACCTTTCACGATGAGTCGGGTTATAAGAGGCCCGCTCTCGCGCAGGAGTCTCATGGATTCCGCGGTCTGCTCACGGTCTAACCTGATAGCCTCCGCAACCTCCGGAGTCATGGAATAGTCATCGGACAGATCGGAGCCTGAGGCCTCGCCAGAGGGCTCTGATTGCTGTCCATTGCAGTCGTGCTTATCAGGTGGTTCGTCGTTGTACATAACCTGGATCCAGTCCATGGTTCATTCACTCAGAGCTGATTTTACCAATTGGACAGCCAGGTTTATAATAGAATAGATGTTCTATACCGTCAACGGGAAGACGTCAGTAAGTAAACGAAGCAGGGGCGGAACTGGAGGGCAAGTATGCCGCAACCAAAGACCAGCAGTAACAAGCGGGGACAGAAAAGACCCAGGACCAACAAGGCAGTTCTGCTCTACCGAACGTCGTCGGACAGTCAGAACGAGATAACATCGCAAGCCCGCCAGAAAAACAACGTCATAGCGGAGGCGAAACGTCAAAATCTCACTCCAGTTCGCGAGTTCGGGGAGGTCGCAAGCGGCGTGACAACAGACAAACGCACCGTATTCCTGGAAATGCTGGACTTCGTGGACGATCCCGACAACGAGATTGACTCAATAATCTTCGACGACCTTAGCCGATTCAGCCGCCACGACTACTTCCCCATGGAGAAGTTGAAAGAGCTACGGCGGCAAGGCATCAGGGTATTCTCCCATGCAGAGGGCGGGCTGATTAACACCCGCAAAATGGACATGCTGGTTCGCGTTAAGGTCTGGCAAAACAATGAAGTGTCGCGGGCCACGTCCACGTTTACCAAGGAGGGGCTGAGAACCACCGCCCAAAAAGGACTCTACCCTTTCGGTACCCCACCATACGGATACAAAAAGGAAAAAGTCCTTACTACCGCCGACGGTAGAGTCCTGGCCGTGGTAACGGAGGAGGAACAGTCCAAAAAGGGGGAAAAAGGCTACCAGAAGAAGGAGTTTCACTACAGACTTAAACCCCATCCTGAACAGGAGGAAATAGTCAAGCGTATTGCATGGATGTACGACCAAGGGACTCGGGTCATGGAAATCGTGCAGTACCTCAACACTTCCGGAATACCCTCCCCATCGGGAGGTATTTGGACGACCTCCTCTGTCAGGACCATCCTGAAGAATAAGGTCTACGCCGGATTCATCGTCATAGGAAAAACCCTGAGCACCATGTTTGATGACGGTGACGAGTATCTGGAAGACGAAGAATGGGAGGACGATTCCTACCTGGAAGTCCCGAACTGCCATGAACCTCTGATACCCCTGGAGCAGTGGGAACGCATCCAGCAGAGGAGGGCTGCGAACGGAAGAAGGCCGAAGGACGAACCTAACGGCCCCGGCGTGTCATCCCCCCGGTCTACAGCAAGCCCGAATCCGCTGAGCGAGCGGATAGTCTGCGGTTACTGCGGGTCAAACATGACAGTGTCAACCAGGAAGACTCTGACCTGCAGCAGAAAAAAGAACTCGGGCGTTTCACAGTGTTCCAAGAAGGACTGTTCGCTGTTCGATATTCTGGAGCGCATCACCCTGGAGGTCCACGAAAGAGTTATCACTCCAGACGTGATCATGGACCAGATTGAACTGGTGAAAAAGAATGCGCACGTCGTGGTTAACCAAGAATTGGAGCGCAAGGCCGGCATCGAAAAAAGGATTAAGGAAATCCGGAAGAAGCGTGAAAACGTGGAGGATTTCATCAAAGAACACGGTGCCAGTGACCCCAGGGTCGCGGCAGACTTAATGAAGACCCTTCGAGAACTCCGGGATGAATCAGACCGTATGGAGTCCCAACTATCCAACATAGACGAGGTGGCCACGGAGGCCCAGGCATTCTTGTCGAACCCGGAACAGGTCATACAGATCGCAACACACTACAAGACCTTCCTTTACTCCGACGACAAGGCGGCGGTGCGAGAATTCCTGAGGCTGTTCATCAGGAAAGTCGTACTGTTCGATGACAATGCAGACATCGAGTACAGCCTGCCGCTGCCAGAGACTAAGACGGCGGAAGGGAAACACAGATCCAAGATAGATTTTTCAGACCCTGGTTTTCTTTTGGAACAGGGATGGGGGCAGCGCCCACGAGTTGAAAAACCGCTAGTTATCCGCTGCCACCGGCTCGGCGACGGGGGCCGCCACGTACCGTTCCAGGAACAGGGCGACGGACTCGACGATGGCCTGGCTGAACTCGGGAATCTGGTCGAACATATGGTCCTGGCCGGCGAACAGGCGCATATCCACGGGCACCCCCGCCTGCTCCAGCAGGTCGAACAGGCGCATGGACATCCGGTGGTCAACCCGTTCATCGCTGGTACCGTGGAGCAGCAAAACCGGCGGCCAGTGGGAATGCACCAGCTTCGTCGGGTTGGCGGCATCCAGGGCCGCGTCCGAAGGATCGTTGGCGGTGTAGGGAATCAGCGGTTCCCGTCGCCAGTATTCCCTTACATCGGATGCGGGGGCTACGCCAATGGCGGCGGAAACCCGGCTAAGGTCGGCGGATGTGATGCCGGGCCCTTCGTACTCGGGCCTGCCGTTGGTGGCGGCGGTGAGCAGGGCCAGGTGTCCGCCGGCCGACTTGCCGGCCACGGCGATGCGGTCCGGGTCAATGCCCAGGCTGGCGTGGCTGGACCGCATCCACCGCAGGATTGCCTTCACATCCTGGATGGCAGCGGGCCAGATGGCCTGTTCCATAATGCGGTAGGGAGCGGTAACGCAGACGAAGCCCCTTTCCGCCAGGGGAATGCCGTACCGTTCTTTCAGGGGTTCGTGGTTGGCCGTAACCCACCCGCCGCCGGGCAGGAACAGCAGCCCCGGGGCGTTGCCGTCGGAGCCGACGGGGCGGGACACGTCCACCCCCAGGTTAAAGCCGTCGGCGCTGGCTACCATCACGTTTTCTTCCACAGTCACTTTAGGCATGGTTACCTCCTTTTGGGCGCAGGTTGGGATTAAACAATGGCCATGGCCTATGCCTGGCCGTTTCTACGGGCCAGTTCCGCTTCCAGTTCCCGCACTCGGGCCTGCATTTGCTCGAAAGTGGGAATGTGCTCGCCGGTGGCAGGGTCAATCCACCTCAGGTCGGCATGGTCCCACCGGATGTACAGGTTTAGCGCAGGGCTGTAGCCCTGCAGTACGTCGTCGGCCAGGGTTTCGATGGGAAACGGCCGGTATTCCCCTTCCACCAGTTGGTCGCCGCCCAGCCGGGCGCCGTGGTAATTGCCCGTCTCGTCAAATCGCCAGTATTCGGGGATTCCCATGGCAAGATAGTCCTCCCGCTTGGCCGTGGCGTCCCGCCGACCCGTGCCCCGGGAAGCGGCCTCCATGACAAAATCGGGTGGCTTGCCCTGCTCCGAAACGATGCAGGCATTATTCTGCCGGTACAGTTGGGGGTCGGCGTTGAATGCGATAAGCATGTCGGGAATTCGCCATTCCGTCCGCGGCACTCCCGGCGCGCTGAGCAGGTACCGCTCGCCCACAACTATGGTGGTCTCCGGGTTGCCCAGGTGGTGGACCAGGTGATGGACATTGCCGTTTCTGGCGAGATGGTCGAAACTGGTCATTTCCCCTGGCTTGTGCTTCGGCGGATCGGGCAGCATGATGGGCGGCCGGTTCCCCTGCCTCTCTTTTGCCGTATCCCTGGTAGTCATGGCAGACCTCTGCGGGCGGCTGTGCCCGCTCCAATGCCGGTGGAATGGTCCAATTGTAATGGAAACTGGGCGATTTACCAGTGGCCGCCGTCACACGGCTCTCACTATGGTGAGACACCTGTCGAATATTCTGCGGCGAGGGGCAGGCTGGTAGTTGGAAGACGACGGAATTACCTCCCAACTGGCAGCGGACCTCCCGGAACCGGGCGCTTACCCCCACAAACCAGTGGGAGAGGTGACGGAGGTCGCGCCGGGGCGGCATATTTTCCCGGAATCCGCCGGCCCCTGAGAGAACGTTTGGAGCATTCTCCAGGAGCTAATGGCCGGAATTTTCCCAAGAGTCCGCCCGGAGATGTGTGTCCCTCCCCAAGTCGGCCCCGGCCATTTTTTCGGCGCCCGCTGCCTTTGCCGGGTTCCTGCCGCAGGCATATGTACTTGCTCGGTATTGTTGCTGCCAATATCGTAATACTATGTATTGTGCTACCAAATATACAAGGATACAATAGATCTAGCGAAACAATTTTGGTTGAATGCGTCAAAAATGGCTGGACTCAGAAACTTCCTCCAACAGGCGGGCTCCCGTAACCCATGGATTGACCGGCCCCTCCGGCTGCTGATGGTGGCGGCGCTGGTCATCGCCCTGGGGGTGGCCGGGTCCGGCTTTGCCGAATACCGGGTGCTGAACGCCGTGGCGGCCCTGCCCCGGGCGGAAAGCGCGGCGGCCCTGCCCCTGGACTGCCCGCCCACTACCACAAAGGCGCGGGGGAGGCCAGAAGAGGTATCGCCCGTTGATACCCGGACTCCACCGGCTCCCCTGATGCTCCGGGGCTTCCGCTGCACCATCCCGTTCTCTCCCGACTAGGAGCGACTGCGGTTGGATAGTGGGAATGGTGTCCGCTTTGGTAGAGGCCATTTCCCGGGCTGCTATAGACAATACTGACGCCCGGTACGACGTTGACCTTCGCCGGGCGCCGAATGGCGGTACGCCGGACGGGGAAAGGCCCCCATAACCGTTTGGCGCCAACTGAGGTTGGCTCTTGCCGGCAGAGTCGCGGGGCAGTCCGAGGCCAACGGATAGACACCGATGTCCACAAGTGGTTTCATATAACCACTCGTGGACATTTTCTTTATTTCGAAGCCGATTGACGACCAGCGCCGAAGCAGAAATCCGCCGCCGCATTAGCGAATGCGGCCCCATCCCCTTCGCCGAGTTCATGGAGGTCGCCCTCTACTGGCCCGGGGGCGGTTACTACTCCGCCTCCAGGGGTCCGGAAGGAAGCCCCTTCGGCTCCGGCGGAGATTACTACACCTCGCCCATGGCCCACCCCGCCTTCGGGGCCCTGCTGGCGGTGCAGCTTTACCAGTTCTGGTTGCTGCTGGACCGGCCCAGTCCCTTCTGGGTGGTGGAACCCGGTTCCGGCAACGGCCAGCTTTGTCGCGACATCCTGTGGGCTGCCGCATCCCTGCCCGACGGGTTCCAGGAGTCTCTCCGTTACCTTTGCCTGGACCGCAGTTACGGGACGGCGCTGCCGTCAACACCCCAAGCCCGCCATATAACGACTGCCGGAGCGCCCCTGCGAAACGTGCGGGGCTGCATCATCTCCAACGAACTGCTGGACGCTTTTCCCGTTCACCAGGTAAGGGTTGAACAGGGCAGACTGCGGGAAGTGTACGTAGACCTGGAACGGGATGGCCAGTCCGGCGAGGCACGCCTGGTGGAAAGGCTGGACGACCCCCGAACCCCGGCGCTGGAGGCCCGCCTGGCCGAACTGGATGTGCGGTTAGCCGAGGGGCAGACTGCCGAAATCAACCTGGGCATGGAAGCGTGGTACGCGGCCATCGCCAGCGCCCTGGATACAGGTTTTGTCCTTACCGTAGATTACGGCAGGAGAGCGGAGGAACTGTATTCGGCAGAGCAGCGGCCCCGGGGCACGCTGGTAACCTACCACCGCCACACCCAGACCGATGCGCCCCTCCGGAACGTGGGGCAACAGGATATAACCGCCCAGGTAGATTTCAGCTCGGCAGTCAACGCCGGCCGCAGGGAGGGCATGAACCTCCTGGGCTATACCACCCAGGCCGGTTTCCTGCGAAACCTGGGTTTCGATTACCTGCGCCGCCGGATTACTTCTACGCCCATGCCGGTGGGCCAGGCCACAGCCAACCGGGCCGGCCTTATGGCCCTGACCCGCGGTGACGGCCTGGGGGACTTCAAGGTGCTGGCGCAGGGCAAGGGTCTGGGTTCCGGCGCGGGGGGGAAGCCGGAACTGTGGGGATTTACCCGGGGAGAGGAAGCGCCGGGCCTGGCGCGGACGGTTTCGCTGCCCCTGTTGTCGCCCGACCACATTGCCCTGCCCCAGGGCTGGCCCCAGCCGGCCGTCCAGGAGTTTGTTCTGGACGACCTGATGGCCGGCCCCTTTGGGGATACCTAAATCCCGTTCCACCACCAGGTTTTCTTCCAACCGGAGGTTGCCTGGTCGCCGTATGACTTTTCCCCGCCCGGGCCCCAATAGGAAGCCTGTTTCGACGTCTGAAAGCAGGGTCAAATGTTCATTTAATGTTGAAAATCTCAAAGCACAAATGAAGATATAAACGGGTATAATCCTCCGGTGGGGTCCCATAATCTTGTTTTGGTGAGGAGGAGTGATGATTCAGCGAATGATCGGCGCGGCCCTGTTTAACTCCCAGACGTACGAGGAAATCGAGGCCGACCAGTCGGCGCTGGGGCAGGCCCTGGGCGTGGTGATCCTGGTTACCGTCTGCGGCGCCATCGGCGGGCTGGTATCGGATATATTGAGTGGAGCTTCGTTCCTGGGCATCATCCTGGGGCTGTGTTTCGGTCTGGCCTTCGGTATCGTGCGCTGGGCCCTGTGGGTGACCGTGATATTGATGGTGGGCGGCAGCCTGCTGCGGACCAGCAGTACGCAGATCAGCTGGTCGGAAATGGGTCGAGTCCTGGGCTTCGCCTACACGCCCGGGGTGCTAGCCATATTCTCCTGGATACCGGGAATTGGGTGGCTGATATCGGTAATAGCCTTTTTCTGGACCCTGGCGGCAGCCATCATGGGCGTCCGCCAGGCCATGGACTTTGAAGGCACGGGCCGCGCCATACTGGTGGTGGCCATCGCCGGCGTTATCGGTTTCATTCCCTGGCTCATTCTTCTGGGCATCCAGTGGGTGTTTCTCTCCTCTGTCTGATCAACAGGGCATAAGGGAGCACGGGCCAGTTGATTCCTGCCATTGCAGTCTTCTGGATAATCTCCTGGCTCGTGGTTCCCGGGTCCTGTACCCAGCCCTGTTTCCGGAAACACCATACTTCAAATGGAAAACTGGCGAGAGATCTGGCACAGGCCTTAGGAATAATCGGCTTGCAAGTCAATGTAAAGCTCCAGTTTCCAGGCTTGGGAAAGGTCTGGAATGGAGTTGTCGGGCCACACCGGTCCAGGGGCGCATTCATCCTGGGGGTTTTCCGGTCGCCTCTAAAGCGCCTCAAGAGCGACGGGTGCGGGCGTGCGCCAATTGCAGGGTTACTGACCATGTCCCTGGTCAACGAACGGATTTTCCGGGAAGACCGGAGCCGTGGCGCCGCCCAGGCCCAGCCTTTGGCCGGAGTTGAACCTTCCACATCTCCGCATCCCAGTAATCAACACGGGCGGCGGGCTGCCTTCCCTTCTCTCCTTCCCCAGCGTCCCCTTGTGACCCAGGCTTCAAGCAGAGCCGGGAGTCATCGGCTTGTCAATAGACTGGCAGGCCTTTCCTTCAGGTGCGCCGGAAGAGGGAACAACCGGCAGCAGCCCCCGGCAGCGCGCCATGCAGGTCGGCATTGCTTGTTGTTGATGTGATTTAGTTTGACCGGTGGGGCCGTTCTTCCCCCGGCCCCTGCGAATGGTGAACAGGGCACATGATTAGACGTATGTTCGGCGCGGCCTTCTTCAACGCCCACACTTACGAAGAGATTGAGCACGATCCCAGCTCCATGGTCCAGGCCATAACGGTGGTGCTGCTGGTAACCCTGTGCGCCATAGGCGGGGGCCTCGTCGGCGAGGTGCTGGAGGAAGCGACCTTTTTGGAGGTAGCGCTGGAGCTGGGCTTTGGTCTTGCCTTCGGGATATTGCGCTGGGCATTGTGGGTGACCGTAGTCTTCATGGTGGGGGCCGGCCTGCTGCGTACCCACCATACGGAAACCAGCTGGGCCGAGATGGGGCGGATTCTGGGGTTTGCCCTGACCCCGGGATTTTTGGCCGTTTTTTCCAGCGTCCCCTTCTTCGACTGGGTTTTCGTGTGGGTGGCAGTATTCTGGTCCCTGGCCGCGGCAGTGCTGGGAGTCCGGCAGGGGATGGACTACGAGAGCACCGGCCGGGCCATGCTGGTTGTAGCCATATCCGGTATTATCGCCGTAATTCCCCTGGCGTTGACCTTCACCCTGCAGCTGCGCGTTTTCGACCTGTTCCTGTAAAAGATTTTCCGCCCGAACCGGTTACGGGGCGCTATGGGGCGCCGCTCCAGCCGCCCTGGAATCCGTCCCTTCAGCCCGTGGTCAGGTCTATGCGCTGGGCTATGGGCTTCATGCTTTCCACGATGAAGCTGATGTGCTCGTCCAGGTCCACCCCCAGCTCATCGGCCCCTTTGCGAATGTCGTCCCGGTTAACGTCCCTGGCGAAGTTCTTGTCTCGCAGCTTCCGGTGGACGGAGCGGGGCGTCACGTCGTCGAGGCTCTTGTTGGGCCGCACCAGGGTAACGGCGCGGATGAAGCCGGAAAGTTCGTCCACCGCGAACAGGGTATGCTCCATCAACGACTCCCGGGGGATGCCGGTGTGCTCACCGTGGGTCAGGACCGCCCGGATAATGTCTTCCGGGTAGCCGTGTTCGCGCAGGATTTCGGCGCCGTAGGTGGGATGCGACTCGGGCGTAGGGCAGATTTCCCAGTCGAAGTCGTGCAGCAACCCGGCAATGGCCCAGCGGTCCTCGTCCTCGCCGTACTTGCGGGCATAGCCCCGCATGGCCGCTTCCACGGTGAAGAGATGCTTCATAAGCATATCCGTCTTGACGTGCTGGTTGAGAAATTCCAGGGTGTTGTCCCGGTCCATTACGTCCATGTAAGCGCTCCCTTCTAGTCCTGTATGTCCTGTCCATCCCCGGCTGCATCGGGAGGAGGGGCCGGATTGCTGACGGTACCGATTATCCGCGGCAGGCAGCGCACGGCGGTGGTCAGGAAGCCGCTGTGGGCCACCATGCGGTGGGCGGGCCGCACGCTGCGCTCCGTAACGTGCCAGGGCCGCAGCAGGGTTTCGACCGTCTCGATCATCTGGAACCGGCCGTCCTCTTCCAGCGCGCCCGCCAGCTGGTGGACCTGGAGAATGGTGGGCAGAAAGCTGATCATGATGCCGCCCATCACCAGCGCCTCGGCCACCCCGGGCACCGCCTGCCAGGGTTCCGGAACGTCCAGCACCACCCGGTCCACCTGCCGCTCCTCGATGCCCTGGTAAACGTCGCCGATGGTAACCGTCAGGTTGGCCGTATTGGGGATTACCCGCCGGATGTTGGCCATGGCCCGGGGAACCACCGTTTCTTCGATCTCGTAGGTAATCACCCTGCCCCCGTCGCCCACCGCCCGCAGCAGGGCGGCGGTAAGGGCGCCAGACCCCAGGCCCGACTCCACCACCGTGGCTCCCGGGAATATGTCGGCAAAGGCTATGATGTTGCCCAGGTCCTTGGAGTAGATAATCTGGGGACCGCGGGGCATCTGGCGCACGAACTCGCCCAGGGTGGGCCGCACCGCCAGCAGGGTATGGCCCCGGTCGGTGCGGTACCAGCCTCCCACGCTGTGGCCGATGAGCCCGTCGTGGGCCAGCCGGCCCAGGTGGCAGTGGAATACCTGCCCTTCGGCCAGGGTGGTCAGGTACCGGCGGGCCTTACGGTCCTGCAGCAGCACCAGGTCGCCATCGTGGAAATTGTTTCTGTCTGCGTCCAATGTACCCGGTAAATCCTCAGCCCTGTAGTTCAGATGACCTGCGGCAAACGGGGATGAGTCAGTACTCCCGTCTGACACGTCAGGAAGGCTATTCACAAGCCTTTGCGCCTGCAATGTTAACCGCTGGGACAATGGTTGTCATCAACTGGCAGGCCCCGCCCCCTACTGCGGGTAATACCCCAACTGCCGGTTCAACGTTTCCGGGGAGCAGGCCTTGGTACGAGCGTTGGACCGCCATTCGGCCGGATGCCAGCAGAGCGGTGTATCCCCAATGGCAGCAACAAATGGGGCATCCCTCCCTGGGCGTGTCCCCGGAGGGCCGGACAGGCATAATTTACCAGGAAATTCCCGGGACCTATCCCGGCGGCGCCGAATACAGTCTGCGCAGTCCCGTGTGCAGCATCGAAGAACCCCGGTTCGGTCCCCTGCGGCCGGAGGTAATGATCTCACCCAGGGTTGCCCCTGGCCACCTTTGGCATGGGCCTGCCGGAAGCCATACCCGAGGAGGGCATCCTTGCCCTGGCAGGCCCGGACGATGCAGACGGCGACGGAATTTCCGGACGGGCCAACTATGTTTGGGATGTCGGCAATGGTAAGCTGGGCTTGGGTCGTTTTGGCTGGGAGGCCAGCCAGCCCACCGTGGAGCAGCAGGCGGCCGGCGCCTTCCCGGGAGCCATCGGAATCACCTCCAGGCTGTTTCCGGATGAAAACTGTCCGGAGGTCCAGTCGGCGCGCAGCCAGGCGCCCAACGGCGGCGAACCCGAGTTGACTGAGGACCGCCCGGAGAAGGTGACCATCCACACCCAGACTCTCGCAGTGCCGGCAATGAGGAACACTGAGGATGAGCAGGTAAAGCAGGGAGCCCGATTGTTCGTCCAGTCGCAATGCTCGGCCTGCCATACTCCCAGGTACGAGACCGGCGATACCCATTCTCTGGAACCTCTGCGGGGACAGGTAATCTATCCCTATACCAACCTGCTCCTGCAGGATATGGGGAAGGCCTGGCCGACCACCGCCCCGACGGGCTTGCCACGGGGACGGAGTGGCGAAGGGGAATACCTCACCCCCGGGCAGGCTGAACGGATGGCAAGCCAGCCTGACTTGATACTGGCTGCGGCCCACCTGATAAGGGATACCTGCGCTGCCCAGGGTTACGGGCGAGTGCAGGTTCGCGCCGACGCCTATGTCAGCTACAACGGCAGGCTGGCGGCCCGGCTGATTGGACCCACGGCAGACCTGGTAACCATTCAGCCCGGCGGTAACCTCAAACCCTGGATTACGCTCGATCTAAATAACGGGAGAACTAAAAATGCAGGAATCATTGCCCGAACGCCAGGAACTCTCAAATGGCGTTCCCGACCGGCCGGGTGACAGAGCCGCCCGCAATGCCGGACTGTTGTTGATTGCAACGGCCGTCATAACCCTGGTGGCGGTGGGGGGAAGGGTCATGGCCGACGCCGACCAGCCAACCCTGGCGGAATCCCTGGCCGCCATCGCGGAGAGTCGATTCGCCTATGGCCTGGGCGGTGCGGCCCGCCTTGTCTCTGGAATTACGCTGCTCTGGGGCGCCTGGCTCCTGCTGGGCACCTGGATAATCCGCCAGCGCCGGGCCACGCCCCTGGCGCCCTGGTTGCTTGGGGCGTCCGGCGTCATCACTGCCCTGTCCGGCGTATGTGCCGTGGCATTGGCTGTTACAGCCACCAATGCCCCTGAGGCCGGTTCCTTCGCTGAGGCTGCCGAATTCCTGCGCTGGACTACCGGAAAGCTGGGATTCGCCCTGGCGGGGGCGGCGTTGCTGGTGGCCGCCCGCTACCAGTGGATGGCCGGCGGGGCGCTGCGGTTCATATCGCCCCTGTCGGTAATTATCGGGGCGGCCATGCTGCTAATCTGGATTGATGCCCTGACTGCCGTACACCGGGTCAGCGGGGTTGCCTTTGTGGCGTGGCTGGTGGTAATTGGCTTTATGCTATTTTCCGGAATGGTGGAGAGGATATTCATTGCCAGGTTTGGCCCCGGCCACAGCGGACGACTAAAGTGAAGCCAAGGCTGAATACGCATGAGGTTCCGTGCCCTTAAAGACCGTCATTCTGAACGGAGTGAAGAATCTAAATTCTATGGGTCTGGAATGTTTCTTCTTGCAAGGATTTTAGATTCTTCGCTTCACTCAGAAAGACAGACCTATGGGTGAATTCTGTAAGCAGGGGCATTGCAGGCCACTATG
>CAZPMU010000014.1:0-5357 GCA_964587795.1 uncultured Dehalococcoidia bacterium
AACCGAACGGCCCGCCACTTGGCGGGCCGTTCTAATTTCCTTGAAACCCAAATCCCCTACTTAAAGTGCGGGATGACATCCTCGCTCAGGCACTTCAGCGTGTCCATTACCACCTCGCGGGGGACTGAGGCGGTCCAGTTGCATTCGAACATTATTTCGTCGGTGGTGAAGGCTTCGCGGAACATGTGGATTTTCTCCACCACCTCTTCCGGCGTGCCGAAGAGGTTGACCTCCTCGGTAGCCTCGGGACCGGCGCTGCCAGCGTCGGTGCTGCCGATGGCGATGCGGCCGGCGTAGTACAGGCGGGCCAGGTTCATCAGGTGCTCAACCCGCTCGTCGGCCTTCTTTTGGGTATCGGCCACCAGGGTGGGAACGCGCACCACGGTGGTGGGTTCGCCCTCGTGTCCCGCGTCCTTGTAGGCCTGGCGATAGGCCTTGACGTCCTCGCGCAAGACGGCCGAGCCCCGCAGGTTATGAGGGGAACTGCCGGCGCCGATGGCAATCTTGTAGCCCTGCTCGCCCATGGGGACGAAGCTCTCCTGGCTGTCCACGGGCAGGAGCATGGGCAGGGGGTTCTGCACCGGCTTGGGGATGCTCATGTAGCCCTCGTAGAAGGCGGGGTAGTTGAAGTACTTGCCCTCGAAGCCGGAGAACCGGTCTTCTTCCCAAAGCTGCTTCAACAGGGCCAGGTACTCAAAGAAGTACTCGCGCCGCTCGTCGGAACCACGGGTGCGGGCGCCGGGGCCGTAGATGAAGCGTCCCTCGCTGATCTGGTCAACGATGGCAACCTGTTCCGCTACCTGGAACGGGTCCTCGGGCTGGAGGTTGTCGAAGGCGTACCTTTCGTGGGGTAACGCCCGCTCGGATACGGTCTCGCCGGGCAGCCGCAAAGTGGGGCGGTGGATGGAAGTGCCAATCCTGATGTTCTTGGTATGGTTGGCGACAATGGCGGAGAGCATTATGGGCTGGGGGTCCATGCTGCCCTGGATGGAGAAGTGGCTGCCGCCGAACCAGACGTAGTCCCAGCCGGCTTCCTCGATGTGGTCAATCTCCTTGAAGTTCTGCTTGTAGGCGGCGGCTTCCTGGAGCTTGCCCCCCTGGTATTCCGGGTCCCAGGGGACCCTGCCGCCATCGTACACTGCGTTCCAGGTGGTGAATAAACCAAAGTCCATGATGGCCCCTCCTGCGTCACTACTTGCAATTGCGGTGGTCTGTTGACGGTATTCTGCTGAATGGATGATAGCCCGGCGGTCAAGTATCGTCAACGGCGCATTCGGCGCACAATGTGCCTGAATAATGACCGATTCACTACAAAAACGGCCCGCCAAGTTGACAAGGGCTGCAATGGTCTAGATAATGGCCGCCAAAGGTTTCGACCGGAAACCCAAGTGTGGTTTGCCCTATTCCAACCCAGGCAGGATTTGATCCGATCTTTTGGCAGCAACAAGGAGGAATATGGCTGAAGACATTGCATTGATGGCTCACCTCATGCGCCGCGCCGGCTTCGGCGCCACCCGCGAGGAACTGGAGGAACGGGCGGAGAAGGGCTACGACGCCACCGTCGAGGAACTGCTGGACCCGGATTCGGTGGTCGGCGCCGACCGCCTGGAGTTCCTGCGCTACCATCCTTCCTTCTGGAAACCCTTTACTTCGCCGGGTATGGGCGCCGCCACCTGGGTGCACAACCTGATGAACACGGAGCGGGTTCTTGAAGAGAAGATGTCCCTGTTCTGGCACCACGTATTCGCCACCGGCGGGTCCAAGCTGGACCACTGGCATGAGATGGTCAACCAGATTGACATGTTCCGCCAGTACGGCATGGGCAACTACCGGGAACTGCTGGTGCAATTGGCGAAGAATCCGGCCATGATTTACTGGCTGGACAACTGCGACAACCACTCCTACGCCGTCAACGAGAACTGGGGCCGAGAGCTGCTGGAACTGTTCAGCATGGGCGTGGGCAATTACACGGAAGACGACGTGCGGGAATGCTCCCGGGCCTTTACCGGCTGGACCATTGCCGCCGCCATTCCCAGGCAGGCCCACGGTCGCTATGACTGGGAGTTCGAGTACCAGGAAGAGGACCACGACGATGGGGAGAAGACCTTCCTGGGTCACACGGGGAATTTCAACGGCGATGACATTATCGACATTGTCTGCGCCCAGCCGGCCACGGCCCGGTTTATAGCCCGCCACCTGTACAACTTCTTCGTGGCCGACGAGCCGCAGGTCCCCTCCTGGCTGGATGTTCCCCCCAGGGACCCGGAGGCCATTGACACCCTGGCCAGGGCCTTCGTAGACTCGGGCTACGAGATGACGGAAGTGCTGCGGGTATTGTTCAAGTCCGACTTCTTCAAGGAAGCCCGCTTCGCCAAGATCAAGAGTCCCGCCGAGGTGATGGTGGGAACCCTGCGCATGGTGGGCGGCTACAAGTTCCCCGCCCCGGGCATCGGCAACCTGTCCAAGGAAGCCGGCTACATGGGCCAGGAACTGCTCAATCCTCCCAGTGTGGAGGGCTGGCACACGGGATCCGAGTGGATAAACAGCGGCACCCTGATGAAGCGGATCAACTTCGTGGCAGACCGCATCGGCGACACCAGCAAGCCCGGCGTCCGGGCCATCGTCAACCGCCTGAAGGCGCGGGGAGACCTGGAACCGGAAGAGTTTGTGGACGCGTGCCTGGACCTGATGGGCCCCATGGTGGTGCAGGACGACAACCGGCAGCAACTGGTAACGCACGCGCAGGAAACGGGGAAGCTTACCTGGACGGATGAAGCCCAGGCCAGCGCCCGGGTAGGCGAGATGCTCCAGTTGGTTGTATCTTTGCGCGAATACCAGTATGCTTAAGGCCGAAAATTTCTGACTTGTCGCCGACCAGGCAGCAATCGAAAGGTTAGGCCAGCAAGGAGATAGGAGATGACCAGCAACAAGAAAGACCCGGTATTGGTAGTATTGCAGCTTTCCGGCGGGAATGACTATCTTAATACAGTCATCCCGTATACCGACCCTTTGTACAAGGACAACCGTCCCACCGTGGGCATCGCTGACGAGGAGATCATCCGCATCAACGACGAGCTGGGTTTCCACCCCAGCATGAAGGTGATGCAGGAGATCTTCGACCGGGGCGAACTGGCCGTTATCCACGGCGTCGGCTACCCTGACTCTCCGAGGTCCCACTTCCGCTCCATGGATATCTGGCACACCTGTGAGCCGGACAAGGTGGGGACCGAGGGCTGGCTGGGCCTGGCCGCCCGGGACATCGACCCCCGCAAGGAAAACGTGGTAACCACCGTCAGCATGGGCCCCAGCATGTTCCGGGCCGTTTCCGTGCCCGGCGTTCCCGTGGCCGCCGTTGACGGGCTGGACAGCTATGGACTGCTGACCGGCATTTCCAGCGAGGAACAGCGCCTGAAGATTCTGGACCGCTTTACCCAGATGTACACCCCCACCATCGGCAGCGGCGCCGTGATGGAGTTCCTGGGAGAGACCGGCCTGGAGGCAATGCAGGGGGCAGACATCCTGAAAGTCGCCCCGGGCATGTACTCGTCCACCATCGAGTACGCGGACACCCCCATTGCCCGCAAGCTGAAGGACGTGGCCCGCATTCACCTGGCGGACCTGGGCACCCGCATTTTCTACTGCGACTACGGCAGCTTTGACTCCCACGCCAACCAGGTGGGCATGCACGCCGGCCTGTGGAGCGACGTTTCCGCCGCGGTGGGCGACTTCTTCGCCGACCTGAAGGAGCACGACGCTGCCGACAACGTGGTGATGATCATGTTCTCGGAGTTCGGCCGCCGGGTAAGGGACAACGGTTCCGGCACAGACCACGGTGCAGCCGGGGCTGCCTTCGCCCTGGGCGAACCGGTGAGGGGCGGCTTCTACGGCGAGTATCCTTCCCGCCGGCCCGAGGACCTGTCGCAGGGGGACCTGGCTCCCAACCTGGACTTCCGCGGCTTCTACGCGACCGTTCTGGAAGACTGGATGGGGCTTGACGCCAAGCCCATAGTCAAGGGCGAGTTCGAGAAGCCCAAGTTCCTATAGAAGCCAATTCCGTAGGAACCAAACCTGCTTTATCACCAGGGGCCAGCGTCTGGACACAGATGGCTGGCCCTTTGATTTAATATGGGAGGCTAAGCCAAGTATGGTAACAAGAGTGGTAGCCGGCAGGACCTACGACTTCAGCCATGCCATGGGCCGCGGCGCGGTGGCCGGCATGGGTTTCAATTACGGCAACGCGATGTTCATAGATTCCGAGGGTATGGTTTACGTGGTCAGCCGGGGCGCAGAGTTCGTTACCGGCGTACCGTGGAACCGCACCGCCCGGGGCGCCCGGGTGGGCAAGTTCGACGTGGGTATTCGGTCGGGGGAAGAGGAATACCACGGTGACTTCGGCAAGACCGGCGACGGCTATGGCGAGTTCATGTGGCCGACCGCAGTAACGCTGGATTCCAGGGGCAACCTGTACGTTACGGACGAGTGGCTGAACAAGGTGAGCGTCTGGAACAGCAACTGGGAACTGGTTACGGAGTGGGGCGTAGTAGGTTCGGGTGAAGGCGAGTTTGACGGCCCCGCCGGGATTATCTGCGACGGGGACGACAACCTGCTGATAGTGGACTCGCGCAACCACAGAATCCAAAAGTATGCGACCGATGGCAGGTATCTTTCCAGCTTCGGCTTCCCAGGGTCAGGCGACGGCGAGTTCAACACCCCCTGGGGAATTACCCTGGACGAGGACGGGTACATCTACGTGGCCGACAGCAACAATGACCGGGTCCAGAAATTCACTCCCGGCGGGGTGTACGTGGCCCAGTTCGGCAGCCCCGGCAGGGGGCGCGGAGAGCTCAGCCGGCCTTCCGACGTGGCGGTGGACCCGGACGGTGACGTATATGTCTGCGACTGGGGCAACGACCGGGTGCAGGCCTACGACGCCACGGGCCGGTTTTTCACCAGCTTCGAGGGCGATGCCCGGGAGCTTACTCCCTGGTCGGCGCAGGTGGTGGAGGTGAACCCGGAGGCGGTGAAGAAGCGCAGGGAGGTGAAGGACATCACCGTTGAGTGGCGGCTGCAGATGCCCCGGGCGGTGGACTTCGACGCCGCAAATAACCGCCTGCTGATTATGGACACCCAGCGCAACCGCATCCAGATTTACAACAAGCTGAAGGACTACACCAGTCCGGCGCGGAATTTGTGATTGCTCCACGAATGTTCACGAATAGTCACTAATGGGTGAATTAAATGGGGGCAGGTCTTTGACCTGCCCCGTGGTTTTGCCTTTCGCGCGAAGGTTGAGCATGGAAATGGAGCGGGGTTAGGAGCCGGCAGTAGATTGATGGCAATTGCGGAGGTGGTTTGGG
>CAZPMU010000014.1:5457-42463 GCA_964587795.1 uncultured Dehalococcoidia bacterium
GGAGCGGGGTTAGGAGCCGGCAGTAGATTGATGGCAATTGCGGAGGTGGTTTGGGTGTGAGGCCAGGGTGGGTTATAAACCCGCCCCTACGGGTGCCCCTGCTAATCATCGTCCGTGGCCGCTGGCACCTCGGCGCGCATGGCGATCAGGGAGTCGTAGCGCTGGGATGCCTGTTCCATCACCGTTTCCATGTCCTCGGCCAGCATATACCTGGCATCGATGAGGGCCTGGGCGGCCTGCCTTACCTGGTCCAGGAATTCCTCCTTTGAAGCGTACCGTTCCTCGATGGAGAGACGGGGGTCGCCGGAGGCTTCGCGAGCTTCCCGGGTGGCCGGGAAGGGGATGGTGGACCCGATCTGGGGCATTATCTGGCCGGGGGCGCCGCTGTCGGGGTGGCGCAGGTTCCAGCCGGCGTAGGTAGCCAGGGGCACCGTCAGGTCGGGAAGGCGTATGCCGGTAACCTCATTGCCGTCGGCGTCCACGACCGGCACAAAGTTGGGATAGGGTTCGTTGCTGGACGGGGCTGGCTGCACCAGGCCGTTGTGGGCCTCGGGACCGAAGTCGGCGCGGTGAACGTGCTTCAGCACTTCGGGGAAGTTGACCCCCGGAATGGCCCGGAAGGTTGCCTCCAGTTCCGGAGCGGGGACGGCGGTGCCGTCGTCCAGGCGGGGATGGCGGCTGGCCGGCGGTTCCTCACCCTCGATAGCCCACCTTTCTACGTTCTTCAGGGCTGCCCTCAGCAAGGGCCGGTAATCCACCGAGTTGTCCAGCTGCTGACCCCTGGGCCCCTCCCGCACGTCCACGTCAAACAGGTTGAGCTGGCCGGGGCCGTGCTGGGTGCCCGAGTAGTGGTAGATACGCACGTTATCCGATGGTTCCAGGTCGGCGGTCCCGTCCATGGTGGTGTGGATCAGGGAAGCATGGCCGCTCCAGTATTCGGCCGAGGTGTTGGTCAACAGGACCCTTGGCGTCTTGTCTGCGGCGTCCAGGCGGGCCAGGAGGCCGTCGGTGCGCCCCGAGACCGGGTCGGTCTGCAGGGTGTCGTGGAAGGGGAAGCTGCGTCCCGCCGACGGTCGGGCCGGAGTGGAGGGCTGGCCGAAGCGCTGGTTCATCTCGCCGCGGCCGCTGCCGGCCACCAGGGGAATCAGCCCCTCGAACACGGGCCGGTTCTCCTCGTCCTGGGTTAGGCCGCAGTAGAGGAAACGGCGCAGGAAGCCGCCGGACTGGGAGCGGCCAAAGGTGAAAGCGTGCTCAATGTCGCCGGCGCAGGGATTGCCCGCTGCCGCCGTTCCGTATCGCAGGAAGGAAACCAGGTCGCGCGGGGCCAGCATTCCCATGCCCACCACCTCGGCGCCGATGGTGGTGTAGGTTATCTCGTACACCTTGCCCGGCTGGAATCCCTCGGAATAGTAGACCGAGCGGCTGTCGGCCACCACTTCTTCGCCGTCCAGGCGGGCGAAGGCCCACCGGTCGCGGGGGATGACTTCGGCAGGGCCGTCCTGGTAGTCCCGCACAACCAGGGTGGCGCCGGGTTCGTTGATGTCGGCGGCGGGATGGGGCTTGTGGGCCCGGTCGGCCAGGGTATGGGTGTGGGTTACGGCGTGGGGCTGGAAACCGATGGCGATTCGGCCGGATATGGACGAGCCGTCGGGGTTGAGGGCCTCGGGCACGTAGGCCCTGACCAGGCCCGGGGTGTTGGGTGGCACGTCGTACTGCCAGCCGCACCAGACCACGGTGTAGCCGTGGCGCATGAGGAAACCGTTGCCGGCGCCGAGGCGCTGGCCGGCGCTGTTCAGGTTGGTGAGAATGGTGGGGTTGCCCCGGTTCACCACGTCGAAGACGATGCGGTGGCTGCCCCGGGCAGGGTCCTCGGGCTGCAGGATGGTGAAGTCGGCGGAGCAGTGGGCCCGTCCCGCCGCATCCCGGGGGGCCAGCTTTATGTCGGTGATGACCTGGTTGGCCGGGTGGTTGGGATCAACGGCTACGTGGACCATGCCTTCAATCTGGCGGTAGGGCCCGGTGTCGCCGAAGACGGCGCCGCTGGCGAAGGGTCGGATGGAGTGTACTTCCAGTCGGGAAACTGCCATGCTTCAGACCTCCGTTGTTTAATTGTTCAATCCACGAATGGCACGAAGGGTCACGAAGAAAGTTAATCCACGAATGGACACGAATGAAGCACGAATAGATTTTCTACTCCTTCATGCTGCTTCGTGTCCTTCGTGGATTATTCCTGGTTAGTCCTCCAGATGGATGGTTACCGTTACGCGGGGGACGTCGCCGACCACGGCGGTGGTGTGGCCGTCGCCGGTAGTGTCCTCGGCCAGGTTGACGTCGCCGGGGCCCAGGCGGTACTTGGTGCCGTCGCGCAGGCCGATTTCGCCCTCGCCGGACAGGGTGATGACGTACTGGCGGCGGGGAGCCACGTGCCAGTCGCTGAACCGGCCCACCTCGGCGGCGCGGAAGACAACGCCCTGGGCATGATGCAGGTTGGTAAAGTCGGGGCGGGACTCCCAGTCCAGTTCCTCAATGTGGGTATGGCCGTCGTCGCCGGTGTACAGTCGGATAAAGTTCATTGGTTGACCTCCGTTAAATTACTTTGTAGTTATCATGTTTGAGCGAGGGAACGGCTCATAGTAAGCCCCCCGCCTTGGCTCCACAACTTCAAGAACCTATGGAACATTGTCGGTATCTATGTCTTTCTCAGGCATTTCTTCCAGTTCTTCAAGCAACTCCAACTCTGCCTTCGTGAACTTGCCGTCATTCTTCTCCATAGGGTCGATTCTTCGATGAATCTCACGCCCAAGGCAAGAGAATATCCTTCAAGTTGTACGGCGATTATAGATTTGGTCAAGTTGAAACGTCAATTTTCGTTAATGTGCCCGGGAACTGTATCAGGTTGTGCCCTTGTCTCCCTCTGGCTTGCTGTACTTCAAGGGGATTCCATAGAGAAAAGCCGGCTGATAATCAACCGGCTTTATTGGGGCGTGGTTCCGGAAGCAGGTGAAGGGCTTGCCGGGAAAGTCCCCTACTCCCCCGGAGCTATGGCTTCCAGCCGGCGCTTTATGGACTGCATGAAGGCGCTGGATTCGGCGCCGTCGTTGATGCGGTGGTCGAAGGACATACACAGGTTCATCATCGACCGGATGGCGATGGCATCGTTGATGACCACGGGACGCTTCTGCACCGCCTCGGTGGTCATTATGGCGGCCTGGGGGAAGTTGATGATGGGCTGGGACACCACGGACCCCAAAGCGCCGGTGTTATTCAGGGTGAAGGTGCCGCCCTGCACGTCGTCCAGGGTCAGCTTGTTGTCCCGGGCCCGCTGGGCCAGGTCGGCTACGGCGTGAGCCAGGCCCGACAGGCTGAGACGGTCCGCATTGTGGATTACCGGCACCACCAGGCCGTTGGGCGCGGCCACGGCCAGGCCAATGTTCAGCCTGTTCTTCAGGATAATCTTGTCTCCGCCCCAGGTGGCGTTGAAGGTGGGGTTTTCCTTCAGCGTTTCCACCAGGGCCTGGATGATGAAGGGCAGGTAGGTAAGGTCCACGCCCTCGCGCTGGCGGAAGGACGGTCGCATTGCGGCGCGGGCCGCCACCAGGCCGGAAACATCCACCTCCACCATGCTCCAGGCGTGGGGTATCTGGCTGACGCTGCGCGCCATGGCCTCAGCGATCATGCGGCGGACGGGAGTCAGGGGGATGTGTTCCTCGTCGGATTCCGCGGCGGTCTCCCGGCTGGCGGAAACAGCCAGTCCCTCGGCAAGCTCCGATAGAGAGGAACTGGCGGCACGGGTCTCCAGGTGTTGCAGCACATCATCGCGGGTGATGCGGCCGCCCATGCCGGTGCCGTCTATCAATGAGAGGTCAACGTCGTGCTCCCTGGCCAGGCGGCGCACGGCCGGGGACAGCCGGCGGCGAGCGTCGGCGGTGGGGGGAGCGACTACGGGGGTTGCAATGGCTACCTGCGCTTCCATGGATGCCGCCAATGCAGCGGCGGTGCGTTCCGGCGCGGAATCGGGCGGACTGTCGTCACCGGCGCCGCCTCCGGTGGGGCCAACCATGGTGGCGGAGGTATTAAGGTAGCCGATGCGGCCCACCGGAGGTGTGGTCTGGGTAGTGGCAGGCGTTGCATCGGATGGCCCTGCGTCAGGCCCGGGCGACGGTACTTTCACAGGCTCAGGATGAGCGGGTCCGGCGCCGAACGACCATTCGACGGGTCCGGTTTGTGCGGGTTGCGAAGGGGGACCGTCGGCGGTCTCAACCTCGGCGAGGGGAGCGCCCATGGGGATAGTTTCGCCTTCCTGGGCCAGGATTTTGACCAGGGCGCCATCCACCGGGGACGGGACTTCCATGGTTACCTTGTCGGTTACCACTTCCACCAGGGGCTCGTAGCGTTCTATCCGGTCGCCCGGTTTTTTGAGCCATTTGCCAATGGTGCCTTCTACGACGGACTCGCCGACGTGGGGAAGTTCTATAGTCTGGGCCAAGGCTTCACCATCCCTGGGTTAAGGTTGTCTTTTTATCCACGAATGAACACGAACAGTCACCAATCCAAGCAGCTAATATTAGTGGGTATTCGTGTCTATTCGTGGAATATATTCAATAGGCCGCCAGGGTACGCAGGGTTTCGGCAATTTTATGGGCGCTGGGCATGTAGGCGTCTTCCAGGGTCTGGGCGAAGGGCATAGTGGGGACGTCGGGGCCGCAGACCCGGGCCACGGGCGCATCCAGGTAATCGAAGGCCCGGTCGGCGGCCAGCGCGGCAATCTCGGAGCCCACCCCGCCGGTAATGTTGTCCTCGTGGACGACGAGCAGCCTGCCCGTTTTTCTCACCGAGTCCAGCACGGTTTCGGTGTCCAAGGGCTTGAGAGTGCGCAGGTCCACCACTTCCACGTCGGCAACGCCTTCGGCGGCCAGTTGTTCCGCAGCCTCCAGGCAGTAGTGGATCATCAGGCCGTAGCTGACCACGGTGATGTTCCGGCCCGGCCGCTTCACCTCGGCCTCGCCGATGGGCAGTACGTATTCCTCTTCGGGCACGTCGCCCCGCACCAGGCGGTAGGTCTTTTTGTGTTCCAGGAAGACCACCGGATTGTTGTCGCGGATGGCGGACTTGAGAAGGCCCTTGGCGTCGAAGGGGGTACAGGGAGCAACCACCTTCAGGCCCGGGGTGTGGAAGAAGTAGGCCTCCACGTTCTGGGAATGAAAAAGGCCGCCGCGGATGCCGCCGCCGTAGGGAATGCGGATGGTGACGGGGGCGTTCAGGTTCCCGTCGGTGCCGTAGCAGACCCGGGCGGCCTCGCCGATAAGCTGGTTGACCGCCGGCCAGAGGAAGTCGGCAAACTCCACCTCGGGAATGGGGCGCATCCCCTTGAAGGCGGCGCCCAGGGCAATACCCATGATGGAGGCTTCTGCCAGGGGCATGTCTATGACCCGTTCGGGTCCGAACTCCTCTATAAAGCCCTGGGTAGCCAGGAATACACCGCCGCGCCAGCCCACGTCTTCGCCCAGGACGAAGACCCGTTCGTCGCGCTGCATCTCTTCGCGCATGGCTTCCCGTACGGCTTCAATTACACTCTTAACGGCCATTAGCTTTCCTTACAGTTATTCGTCCACGAAGGGCACGAAGCTTCACGCAGGAATTACGGGGCATAAACGTTCTCATGCAGGACTGAAGCGTCAGGCGGAGACGCTGCGTCGGCGAAGTCGGTGGCTTCGTTGACGGCGCGTCGGGCCTCAGACCGGATTTCCTCCTGCTGCTCTTCGGTAAGGTAGCCCTGCTCCAGCATGAAGTTGCCGAAGGCGACCACCGGGTCCTGCTGGCGTACGGCCTCGATTTCTTCTCGGGGCCGGTAGCGGGTATCGTCGTCGTCGGTAGTGTGGGGCATCAGCCGCTCCACCTTCATCTCCAGCAGCACCGGCCCCTCGCGGCGGGCGTGGTGAATGGCCTCACGGGCCGCTTCGTAGGAAGCCAGCAGGTCCATGCCATCCACGATGATGCCCGGGAAACCATACCCCTCGGCCCGGTTGGCCACGTCGCCGATGGCCATCTGCATACGCTGGGGCACGGATATGGCGTAACCGTTGTTCTCGCAGACGAAAACCACGGGCAGCTTGTGGACGCCGGCAAAGTTCATGGCTTCGTGGGTCTCGCCCTGGCTGGAGGCGCCGTCACCGAAATACGAGAAGGTTACCCGGCCGTCACCCTGCATCTTGCTGCCCAGGGCGTACCCTGCGGCCTGGGTCAGTCCGGCGGCGACCACGTTGGAAATCTGTATGACGTTATGCTCCAGGTCGGCGCCCTGCAGGGGAAACTGGCGGGCGTTGCTGTAGGGGTCGCCCTCCTTGCCCATGAAGGAAAGCATAACCTGCGTGGGCGTAAGACCGGCCCCCATCTTGATGGAAAGGTCGCGGTAATAGGGGAAATGGAAGCAGTTGCCGTCCTTTTCGGCGGCCAGCAGCACACCCAGTTGGGCGGCCTCGTGGCCCTGGCCGGAGGCGGCGATGGGGACTTTCCCCTGGCGGTTCATCATCCAGATTCGTTCGTCGATGGTGCGAATGGTAACCATCCGGCGGTAGTAGTCAACCAGGTCCTCGGGCGTGATGCCCTGGGGCAACGGCCGGGAAATGCCGGCCGCGATTTCCTCAATAGGGCCGTCAGCCTGGCTGTCGGTCTGGTTGGTAAGCTGTGTCATGGTTTCCTCCGGTGGATGAACCGGGCTGGTATGTCGCCAAACGAGTTGGCACGGGCAATTTGAAATGGAATGTCAATGTATGGTGTGGCAATTATATATGCTGGGGTGAGGGCGGGCAAACACGCCCAAGGCCTATTTGGGGCAATCGCATTTTATGGGAGCTTCCGGTTCACCTGCTGCAACCCCAGCCTGTTTCTCGCCGCAGAGACACAGAGACCGCGGAGTTGCACAGAGATTCTCTGCGCTCTCTTGAATCCTGTGCGCCTCTGTGGTTAAAGGGATCTTCAAAATGCGATTGCCCCGCTCCCCATACCCTTGACACCCCCTGAAGACTGTGATAATTTTCACTAGGTTTGCCGACCGGGGGTATTTGGATACGTCCCGGAATCCAGCGAGGGTACATTTTCAAGGCAGGACTGATGGGCGATCCGAACGCGCTTACCAATGTAGACTGGGTCAATATCTCTAATTGGCTCACCATGTACTGGATTGCCTTCCCACTGGTTATCATCACCGCCTTTACCCTGATGATTGCCCAGTGCTTTATCCCCTCTGCCGTTCAGACCGGCCATCTGCCCCAGGGGTTCCGACGCCTGGTGTGGCCGCTGACCATTTTCGCGGTGGCCGTGTGGGTGGTGGCGTGGATTCTATGGATTTCGGCGATTACCCTGGGCTTTGACATGCTGGGGAACATTTTCGATAATTTCGTGGTCTAGTCCGGGAAAATGCCGTTCCCTGGCGCCTCCCGGGTTGTGAAGAACTGCCGGGTTGCGGCACAAACGGGGTTCCCGCCGGGCAAACGGTCCGGCCGGAAACTAAGAGATAGGCAGGTTTTGGCGCCGATGAGGCCAAGCGCAAATATCATCCCACTGGCCATTGTTGGATTGGTCGTCACCGGCATCGTTGGGTTCCTGGTAGCAATTCTCTTCATTTCCTGGTTTTCCAACCCGCCATTCGGCCTGGGCAATGCTCCCGCCCAGCCCATTGCCTTCCCCCACACCATCCATGCCGGCACCGTTGAAGAGGGTGGCGTGGGCATTTCCTGCGAGTTCTGCCACCGCAACGTGACCGAGGGCGCCGCCGCCACGGTTCCTGCGGTGGAACAGTGCGTCTTCTGCCACCAGCAGATCAACCCCGAAAACCTGATGGCCTCCTCCGATGCGGACCAGGAGGATATGCAACTGGTGGTGGACAAGTTCAACGACAACGACCCCATTAACTGGGAACGGGTCCACCGGATTCCCGACCACGTAAGGTTCGTCCACGAGGCCCATATCCGATTCCTGACCGAGGGCCAGCCGCGCACGGTGGCCATGCCCATCGGCGACGGGCAACCCCGGCAGTTGCCGCTGACCACCCAGCAGGCGTGTTCCGTCTGTCACGGCGACGTGGCCAACATGAGGGTAGTCCAGCCCACGCAGGGCCAGTCCCTGAAGATGGGCACCTGTGTGGACTGCCACCGGGAATTGAACGTGGGAACCGACTGCACTATTTGTCACAAGTAATCGGCGTGAGCCAGCACGGGCGCGAGCCAATCTGGCCAATCTGATCGAAGGCATCAACGTATGAAACTGACACGGCGCAACTTCCTGGCCTGGGCCGGCCTCTCCGCCATCGGAGCGGTAGCTTGTGACGTTATCCAGGACGAGGAACTGAGCCTCCAAAGCCCCCGCTCCCTGCCGGAGGACCTGGTAAAGGGAAGGGACAACTGGTTCGCCACCCTGGGCCGCCAGGCCACCGACGGGGAGGGAGTCATTGTCCGGGTAATGGAGGGCCGCGCCAAGAAGATTCAGGGCAACCCGAAGTACCCGGTAAACCACGGGAAGCAGAGTGTCCGTTCCGAAGTTGGCCTCCAGGCCATGTATCATCCGGACCGGCTTGCCGGCCCCATGCTCCGTACCGGTCCCCGCGGTTCCGGCCAGTACCGGTCCATCCAATGGGAGCCGGAAGCGCTGGACATTCTGCGGCGGGAAGTGCGTGCCCGCAGCCAGGGTATGGTCCTGATTACGGAACCCCTGCGCGGCACCCTGGGCATGGTCGCCGACCGGTTTGCTTCGTCCCTGGGCGGAAGACACCTGGGCTTTGAGGCGCTGGACGATACCACTTACCGCGCCGCCATCAAGGGCGTGTTCGACCAGGACCGCCTGCCCGACTTCGACATTGGCAATGCCAATTATGTTATTTCCTTTGGCGCCGACTTTCTTTCCACCTGGAAGGGTTCAACCCGCCTGTCCACGGCCTATGGCGAGTTCCGCCAGGGCAGCAGCCGGCAGGCCCAGGGTAGCCGGGGTTACCTGGTGCATGTGGACCCCCGCTTCTCCCTGACAGCGGCCAACGCCGATGAGTGGTTGCCCATACGCCCGGGAATGGAGGGATACCTGGCCCTGAGCCTGGCCTACGTGATTATCAGCGAAGGGATGCAGGCCGGTGGCGTGGACGTGGATGCCCTGACCAACGGGCAGGGCGCGGCAGCCCTGGCAGCCTTTGCTCCCGAACAGATTGCCGGGCAACTGGGAATCCCTGAACAACTGCACGAGGGCAAGTCGGCCGCAGAGAAGATTCGCGACCTGGCCAACAATTTTTCCCACCACGGGCCGGCTATCGCCCTGGGTGGCGACAGCGCCGGCGCGCATACCAACGGCCGGTTCAACCTGATGGCCATTTACGCGCTCAACTACCTGGTGGGCAGTGTGGGCAGCAACGGCGGAGTCCGGTTCAACCCGGGCAGTCCGCTGGCTATGCTGACGGACGTTGCCCGCGTAGGCAGCGCTGCGGACTGGGCCACTGTGGCCAGCAATATTCGTAACGGGGATACCCGCCTGGTGCTGGTGCACGATGCCAACCCGGTTCACGGTTTGCCCGATGGCGTTGGGCTTCGGAGCGCTCTCGACCGCGACGACCTTTTTGTCGTCAGTTTCTCTTCCTTCATGGATGAGACAACCATCTTGGCTGACTTGATTCTGCCGGACCGGAATTTCCTGGAGGATTGGGGCAACGACGTGCCTGAGCCCGGCCCCGGGTATCAGGTAGTCGGTATGCAGCAGCCGGTGGTAAATCCCCTGAGCGACCTGGATCCCCGCAGTTTCGGGGACATACTGCTGAGTGTGGCGCAGGAGATGGGGCAGGAAGGCGAGTTGCCCTTCGCAAATACCGAAGCGGCTTTGAAGGTTTGCGTGGAAGGCCTGTTCGCCACCGGGCGCGGCACTTCCGGCCAGGCTGCTTCCGCCGACGAGCTTTGGAACCTGATGCTGCGCCAGGGGGGATGGTGGGACGAGGGGGCCAACGGGCCGACGCCCGCCGCTCCCGCTGGACTCTTGAGTGATATAGCGGGACAGGGCAGGGAGCCGGGCTATGCCGGCAGCGGCGATTTTTACCTGCTGCCCTTCTCTCACAATACCCTGCTGGACGGACGCCACGCCCACATCCCGTGGATGCAGGGGGTGCCCGACCCGGTTACCACGGTAACCTGGCAGACTTGGGTGGAGCTGAATTCCCACAGGGCCGAGGGGATGGGGCTGCGCGAGGGCGATGTGGTCAGTGTAACCACTGGCGCCGGCAGCATTACCGGAGTCCTGTATCCCAATCCGGCGCTTCCGCCCAACGTGGTGGCAGTCCCCCTGGGGCAGGGACGAAAGTCGGGTTCGGACTACGCCACCGGCGGGGACCCGAGGGAAAGCTCCAACGTGCTGGATATCCTGTCGGCCAGCCACCTGACTGAGAACGGCGCGCTGGCCTGGGCCGGTCATCGCGCCAGCGTCACGGCCACCGGCGCCAGCCTGAAGGTGGCCAAGTTCGAGGGCATCTTCCCGGCGAGAGAGATAGGCCACACCGCGGGCGAAGCGGTAATCAGGGTTACGGACCATTAGAGCCGGTCTTCTGACAGGCTGGCATCAGGGAAACGCACGGGGCCCGGCTGGGCCCGCAACGGAATGAAGAATGGTTACAAGCCGAATTGATCACAAATGGGGAATGGTGGTGGACCTGGACCGCTGCAATGGCTGCCAGGCTTGCGTGGTTGCCTGCCAGGTGGAGAATAACATCCCCATCAACGACAAGAATGCCTTTCTGCAAAACCGTGCCTACGAGTGGATACGGGTGGAAAGGTACTGGGAAGGGGATTACCCCAACATTCGAGCCCGCTTTATACCGGTGATGTGCCAGCACTGCCAGGACGCGCCCTGCGAGCCGGTGTGCCCGGTGTTTGCCACCTATCACAACGACGAGGGGCTGAACGTACAGATTTACAACCGCTGCGTGGGCACCAGGTACTGCATCAACAACTGCCCCTACCAGGTGCGGTTCTTCAACTACTGGCACCCCAACTGGCCGGAACGAATGCAGAACCAGCTTAACCCCGACGTGACGGTAAGGACCCGGGGTATTACCGAAAAGTGTACCTTCTGCATCCAGCGCATCCGCCGGGGACAGCTACAGGTGGAGCGGCGGGACGGCGGCGAGTTGAACGACGCCACGCTGAAGTCGGGGAACCACATGCCCGCCTGCGTCCAGGCCTGCCCCACCAATGCCCTGGTCTTCGGTGACCAGAACGACGCAAACAGTCCGGTTAAGCCCTACTTTGATGACGTTAACCGGTTCAATATCCACCACGAGAAGGAACGCCAGACGCGCGGCTACCGCGTCCTGGAAGAAATGAACACCAGGCCCAACGTGATCTATTTGAAGAAGGTTGACCCTAACCTGAGCAGCACCGGCGGGCATCATGGCTAGCAGCGCTCAACACCACGAAACGGGCGGGCACGGGCACCACGCGGGGATGTGGGTGTTTCCCCGGAAAGAGAACATTACCCCCGACGTGTCTGGCAAGACCTTTGCCATGCCTTCCGGATATAAGCTGGCCCTGGGCATTGCCTTTATCCTGACGGTACTGGGCGTGGTGGGGTTTTTCATTCGCGCAACTTCCGACGGCTTTGGCAGCCCCGGTCCCTGGGGGTACTACGCTGGAATTTTCTCCTTCGTGTTCATGATTACCGGAGCGGCGCCCCTGGTGGCCTGCGCGTTCCGGTTTACCAAGAGCCACTGGCGGCGGCCCCTGTCCCGCGTTTCCGAGTTGTTCGCCATCATGGGCGTCGTTAATATCGTACTGTTCATACCCCTGCTGCTGGCAATGCCGCCCATTAAGAATCCGGACGCCCAGGGTACTGACCTGGAAGTGCGGCGCACCCTGTGGTTTGAGGTGCCTATCGGCGCTCCGTTCACCTGGGACCTGCTGTGCTTTGTGGGGTTGGCCCTGTGCAGCGTGGCAATTCTGTGGCTGTCGGCAGTTCCCGACATGGCCCAGGCGCGGTCCACGGCGACGGGTTTCCGCCGGAGCCTGTATAGCAGCCTGTCCGGCTGGTGGTACGGGACCAAGCGGCAGTGGAACCACCAGAAGGCCGGTCTGGCCCTGCTGGGAGCCTTCTACTTCATGCTGCTGATTTTCGTGCAGTTCATATTCGTCACCGAGTTTGCCATGAGCATGGTGCCCTTCTGGAAGGACTCGGTGCTGCCGCCCATGTACACGGTGATGAGCTTCCAGTCGGCGTTGAGCATGATCCTGATCATCATGTTCATCATGCGGCGATGGGGCGGATACGAAGGCTATATTGGCAAGGCGCCCTTCTGGTCGGCCAGCAAGATTCTGCTGGGTCTGACCCTGCTTTGGACTTATCACCTGTTCGCTTTCTTCATTACCTATTGGTATGGTCGGCTGGAAGTGGAACAGAACATTTTGAAGTACCTGTTCACCGAGCCATACCTGGTGGTTTTCCTGGGGAACATGCTGTTCAGCTTCCTGGTCCCGTTCGCGTTGCTCATCTGGAACCCGCTGCGCCGCAGTGCGTGGGGGCCGCCCCTGGCCGGCCTGGCCGCGCTGGTGGGAGCGTTCCTGTTCAACCTGCGGACCTTCGCGGCAGCCTTCAACACCGGGAATCACTATGAATTTGCCCTTTCCCATGTGCCGGCGGCAGTTTGGCCCGATATCTGGGATATATTTATCATCCTGGGCGGGCTAGGCATAGCGGCTTTGGTGTACCTGTTGTCGGCGAAATTGCTGCCCTTGATGTCTATCTGGGAAGTCAAGGAAGGCACCCTGTACCAGAAGATGGATACCCTGATGAAGGGCGAGTACCTGGTCCTGGCCAAACCCGAGTAAGCGGCAGACACTTTTACGCATAGTCGAAAATGACGGGGTTTATCCCGTCGCGGTGGGTCGCAGAAACGGCCCCGTAACCCAGCAAAGGAAGGTAAGCAGGAGCTTCCATGCAGGAAGGCAGAGTCCTAAGTACAAGAGAGATAAACCGGGATTTGCTCCGGTCGATTCTGGAGACGCCCCGGTGGTTCTGGCCGGTGGTTACTGTCCTGGGACTGATCCTGCTGGTAGCGGCTATTGTCGTCGGGATAATGGTGAACCGGGGCCTGGGCGTCACGGGCTTGAACCGGCCGGTGGCGTGGGGTTTCTTCATCACCAATTTCGTGTTCTGGATCGGCATCAGCCACGCCGGTGTAATGCTGTCGGCCATTCTGCGCCTGGCCAAGGCCGAATGGCGCCGTCCGGCTACCCGTGCCGCCGAAGTGCTGACGCTGTTTTCCCTGATGACGGCCATGGTCATGCCCATCGTGCATACCGGTCGGCCGTGGCGCATTCTTTACTGGGTGTTCCCATACGACTTTGCCCGGGGCATCTGGCCTAACATCCGGACTCCGCTGGTCTGGGACCCCAGCGCAATTTTGACTTACCTGACGTCCAGTACCCTGTTCGTGATCATCGCGTTGATACCCGACTTTGCGGTGCTGCGCGATCATACTACCGGCATCGCTCACCGGGTCTACAGTGTCCTGGCCATGGGCTGGGAGGGCAATGCCCGGCAGTGGAAGCTGCAGATCGTGGCCGGCGTCTTGCTGTCCGCGCTGATTTTGCCCGTTTTCGTGTCCGTCCACAGTATCGTGTCCTGGGACTTCGGTATGGCAGTGGCGGTCAAGTCGTGGCACTCTACGGTGTTTGCTCCCTACTTCGTGGTGGGCGCGGTACACTCCGGTGTTTCGGCGGTAGCGTTCGCGCTGATACTGCTGCGCTGGTGCTACGGGTGGCAGGACTATATACGCCACGAGCACATCGACGCCCTGGGCCGCCTGTTGATAGTGGTGGCCACCGGATGGTTCTATTTCCTGGTAATGGAAATCCTGTTCGGCATGTACGGTCGTGAAGCCGACGAGTTGATGGTCAGGCAGACCCAGTTCACCTACTGGCCCTACAACTTCTGGTTCATCGTATTTGTGGTCACAACGTACTTTATACCTGTGGCCCTGTGGTTGAGTCGGGCTTGGCGGCGGAATCTGTGGATCATGTCCATCGCCTGTATTTCGGTGAACATAGGCATGTGGCTGGAGCGTTTCCTGATCATCGTTCCGGGCCTGATCAACAAGCAGTTGTTCACCTTCGTTTGGGCTGACTATCGGCCCAGCATATTCGAGTACATCATCATTGGTTCCACCTTCGCTCTGGTAACCCTGTTGATGCTGCTGTTCAGCCGGGTGTTCCCGCTGGTGCCCCTGTATGACGTAAAGGAAGGGGACGTGCTGAAAACCCAGGTGCAGATTGGCCGCCGGACTGTTCCGGCAACCTTCAGAGAAGACTAGACGCTGTCCCACGCTATAGAAGGGACATCCTGGTAAAGGCAGAGAGGTTAGAAGCTATGGCGAGACGTCCTATATTGGGGTTGTTCGATGACGCCAATGCCGCCGCCGACGCGGGTGATGGCCTGCGCCGGGCCGGTATTGCCGAAACCGAAGTGGACTTCCTGACGGATACGCCCTATCCGGAAGGGGCCTTCGGGGAACGTGAAGAGCCGCACCGGCTGTATATTTTCCCGTTTATTGGGGCGCTGCTGGGCCTGACTTCCGGCATATTGCTGACTTCAATGACCCAGGTGGCCTACCCGCTGGTAACCGGCGGCAAGCCCATCCTTTCCATCCCGCCGATGGCGGTGGTGTGCTACGAAGGCACCATGCTGGGGGCCATCCTGTTTACGGTTTTGGGCATCATATTCGAGTCCCGCCTGCCCAAGCTGAAGGCCGGTCTGTACGACACCCGCATCACCGAAGGTTACATTGGCGTCCTGGTGAATACCGAGGAGACTCAGCACGGCGCGGTTGAGAATGTATTCGGGCAAACGGGCGCCGTGGACGTTAAGAAGGAGTGACGCAGCAGCCGCTCCAGCAAGAGATCCGGTTAACGAAGGAAATGGGAACAGCCGGAGGCCGGTCGGAGCCGGTGGAAGGCAACCTGATATGAGCAAACTTTCCGGACAACTGATGAATGTTATGGCGAAGGGACGGCAGTTCCGGAGCAGAACCTACGTGGGCCTTTTGGCTGTTGTGGTGGGTATAATGGCCCTGGGTTGCTCCCAGGGGTCTTATCCGCTGGACATCTTCTACGAGATGCACTACCAGCCGTCCTTTAAGGACCACGAACCGCCCCGGCTGACCACGCCGGCCAGCGCCGTTCCCTACTATGAGGTGCAGGTCTCCAACAGCGACGGCGGCGAACTGTACGACATCAACTGCGCCATGTGCCATGGGCCCCTGGGCAAGGGCGACGGACCGGTACTGGTCAAGATGGAAACAGTCTACGGTTATGTGCCCAGCGTTCCCGCCGATTTGACGGCGGTGGATGACCCGCTGATGATTGCCAAGGACACTGCCGGTGTCACCAACATTATGACGGGCGGTCTGACGGTAATGCCCAGCTTCTCCAAGCTGCTGACGCCGGAGCAGATAGATGCGGTGGCCAATTACGTGGTGGACTGTTTGCAGGGGGTTAATCCGGAAGGCTGCTGACGATGGGGCCAGGGAAGGACAGCTTCGCGGCCGTACGGCTGAGAACGGCCCATGGCAGGCAAACCGCTCAGGGAAGAAAGTGAGCATTAACAGAATTCGCAGGGAAGGGCAGGTGTTAAGCCTGCCCTTTGTCTTTATTCGCGCATCGCGCAACATTTGGGTGGCCGGCTTGGTGCTGGTGGCGCTGGCGGCGGCGTTATGGGTAAACACGGCCTACGCCCAAGCCCCGGAGGGCAGTTACAACGAGGAGGAAGCCCAGGCCATTGACCAGATGCTGATGTGTCCCGTGTGCCCCGCCGAGTCCATCGACCAGGCCCAGGTGCCCCTGGCGAAGCAGATGCGGCAGCGGGTGCGGGAACTGCTGGCGGAAGGCGCCACCCGCCAGGAAGTGTTGGATTACTTTGCCGACCGGTACGGCCAGGATGTGCTGGCCTCGCCGCCCAAGTCGGGGGTGAACCTGCTGGCGTGGGCGCTGCCCATTGCGGGCCTGCTGGCCGCGCTGGTGGCGGTTTTCTTTGTACTGCGGGCCATGAAGGGCAGGGAAAATGGAGTGACAGACGCCGCTCCGGAAGATGGCGCTGATGATCCGGGCCTGGAGCCTTACCTGGCGGCGATAGACCGGTCGCTGGCATTGGATGAAGCCGACGATGGGGCCAACACACAGGAGCAGAATTCAGGTTAGGATTTCCTGTTCTGAATGGGTGTCAGTGTCCCCGACCGGATGACGGGGACCTATGTATAATGGGCGCCTGGTACCTGGTCAAGCCAGCAATTGAATCTATACTGCTCCGCCTCAGGCGTCCGCCTGAGGCAGGTTCGGCAGGCTCAGGGTGAGCGGAAGTAATGACCATCAAGTCCTGGCTTGACCGGGTACCGAACCAGAGCCGCGGTGAAACGTGCATTGAAAAACCGAAACAGTCATTTAAAACGGAGTGAAGAATCTGGAATTCTTGCCAAAAGGAAGGTTTATTTCCCGCGAGAATGTTAGATTCTTTGCTTCACACAGAATGACAGTTAGGGCGGGCGGGCGCTCTTGGCAGCGGAAATGCCGGCCCCAAGCGGAAATGCGCTTACCACCTTGGCAATGGTTTGTTCGTGATCATTCGTGGATTATCGGAGGTACGTGATGAACTCCATGGAGTACGACGTTGTAATCATTGGGGGCGGAATCATTGGCATGTCCACGGCCATGCAGCTGGCTCGCCGGTTTCCCCAGGGCCTGAAAGTGGCGGTGGTGGAGAAGGAGCAGAACCTGGCCAACCACCAGACGGGCCATAACAGCGGCGTAATCCACTCGGGCATTTACTACCGGCCCGGGTCGCAGAAGGCCCAGTTCTGCGTGGGCGGAGCGCGGAACCTGAAGCAGTTCTGCGACGAGAACGAGATCGAGTACGAACTGTGCGGCAAGACCATCGTCGCCACCGACGAGTCGGAGCTTCCCCGGCTGGACAACCTGTACGAGCGGGGCGTGGCCAACGGGGTGCCGGGCCTGGAGATGATCGGCCCGGAGCGGCTGAAGGAGATCGAACCCCACACCTTCGGGCTGCGGGCGCTCTGGTCTCCGGCCACGGGGATCATTGACTACGTGCAGGTAACCGAGGCCTACGCGTCCAGGTTCCAGCAGCAGGGGGGAGACATCTACATGGACGCCGCCGTGCAGTCCATCGGCGGCACGAACGGGGCGATGACCGTGGAGACCACCCGAGGTTCGCTGCGGGCCGCTCACGTTATCAACTGCGCCGGCCTGTACGCCGACCGCATCGCCGAGATGATGGGGGAGCGGACTAACGTCCGCATCATCCCGTTCCGGGGCGAATACTACACCCTGCGGCCCGAAAGCCAGCACCTGGTCAAGGGCCTGATCTATCCGGTTCCCGACCCTCGCTTCCCCTTCTTGGGCGTCCACTACACCCGCAACATTCACGGCTACGTGGAGGCGGGCCCCAACGCGGTGCTGGCCTTTGCCCGGGAGGGCTACCGCAAGAGCAACGTGGACGTGGCCGAGTCTCTTGGCACATTCACCTACCCGGGGTTCTGGAAGATGACCGCGAAGCACTGGCGGACGGGCGTTTCGGAGATGCACCGTTCCTACAGCAAGTCGGTGTTCGTCCACGACCTGCAGAAACTGATTCCTGAAATCAAGGAGCAGGACCTGGCCCCGGGCGGGGCGGGCGTGCGGGCACAGGCCGTTGCCACGGACGGCGCCCTGCTGGACGATTTCTCCATCCTGCAGGGACGGCAGGCCATCCACGTCCTGAACGCCCCGTCCCCCGGCGCCACGTCATCCCTGGCGATAGGCGAACACATCGTCGGCCTGGCGGTGGAAAGTTTCGGGCTAGAGGGGTAGGGAGAGGCAATCCACGAATTGACACGAATGTTCACGAATGCCGTTGGAATGAAGTCAGGCTGTTCGTGAAGATTCGTGCTTCTTCGTGGATGAGAAACGAAACTTAGCCCTTAAGCACGTCACTCGCCTCCGCCTCGTCAATGTAGGCCTGCACGTCCTCCGCAAGCAGGAAGCCGTCGGACTCAAGCTGGCGAGCCGCCTGTGCCACGGCATTGACGTAGTTTTCGTGGGTCCCGTAGCGCTCCTCCAGGGACAGGCGGGGGTCGCCGGCGGCCAGGCGTTCTTCTTTCGTTACGGCGAAGGGGATGTGCTGGCCGTCGCCCTCGCCACCGTCGTTCTCGCCGAAACCGGCCCGGCGCAGGGCCCAGCCGGTGGTGGTGGCCACCGGGGCCGCCACGGGCGGGAGGCGAACACCGGCCACCTCGTTGCCGTCCTCGTCCACCCTGGATACGAAGATGGGGTAGGCGGGACGGTCGGCCAGGGAGGGCGGCAGGTTGGTCACGATGCCCTGGTCAAAGTCGGGGCCGTAGTCCAGGAAGTAGTGGGTGGTGATGACACCGGAGTAGGTAACGCCGGGGATGTCGGGCCAGCCCAGTTCTTCCCTGGGGACTACGCCGGTCTCAAATCCGGGACGGGTAACGGCGAAGGCGGCGTCTTCCGAGGCCCGAGGGACCCGGCTGGCCGGGGGTTCAATACCCTCCGATACCCACTTATCCAAAGCCACCAGCAGGGCCCGGTGGGCGGCGTAGGGGCTGACGCCGTTGGTGAACTGCTGGTTTTTGCCCTTCCGGGTGATGTCTCCCACCCCGTGGGACAGGCCGGAGAGCAGGTAATAGCGGACATTCTCCGGGTCGGGAAGGTCGTTGCCCTGGCTATCGGTATGCAGCTGGGAGCAGCCCTTTACCCAGTACTCGCTGGCGGTGTTGATTTCCAGGCGTTTGGGCAGGGTGTTGGTGGCGGCGCCCTTTTCGCTGCGGCCGGCGGTCCTGCCGCTGAGGTGGTCAGTGGTCACCTGGTGGGCGAAGGGGAACACGGCCTCGGGGTAGCGGTGGTTCTGCCGATTGCGCTCGGTGCGGTCGGTCTGGGCGAAGCGGTAGTTGATCTGGTCGCCGTTGCCGCCGCCGGTGTGGCTGAGGATGCCGTCCAGCGCCCTCTGGCCGTACTCGTCCTCGTTGAAGCCCAGCAACTGGAAGTCGTTGAGGGTACGGGAGGGCTGGGAAATAGAATAGCTGTAGGTGTAATCGACGTGGCCGGCCAGGGGGTTGTCCGCCGACGCCGGGGCATGGCGCAGGAAGGACAGGAAGTCGCGGGTGGCGGCCAGGCCGATGCCGGCCACCAGGGGGTTCTTCGCCGTGTAGGTGAACTCGTAGATGTGGCTCTGCTTGAAGGGCGTCCCTTCGGGCAGCAGGCGAATAGCTTTCCCGTCGTCGGAGGTGTATTCCCAGCCCGACTCCGGTATCTCCACGGGCGTGTCGTCCAGGCGCTCCTTCACCGTCAGGCAGGCCTGACCCCGGTCCAGGGTGGCGGCGGGGTATGCCAGGTCGCTGACCGTGGTAGTCTCGTTGTCGAAGACAATGTACTCGTAGGAGGGGCCGGTAATGGTCTCGTCCGCCCCGGGCGGATTGGTAGCCACCGGCACGTTGATGGTCATTGAGTCGTGCCCGCTGGCGCTGATATCCCAGCCGTTGCCGACCACGGCAAAGCCCATGTCGAAGATGAAGCCGGTTCCGGCGTCCGCCGCAGCGGTGGGGTTGTTAATGGCCCGGGCGTCGTTGAGCAGGCCCACCCGCATACCGCCGCGATTGTTGAAGTCGAGGATAACCCGGCGGTTGCCCAGCGCCAGGTCCATGGGCTTGAGGATGAAAATGTCCATGGAATATTCCACCATGCCCCGTTCGTTGACCGGGGCCAGTTCGATGTCGGTGATGACGGCGTTGCGGGGGTCGGTCGGGTCCAGTTCGCAGTAGGCGGTCCCCCGGAGTTTCTCGTACTGGACCATCCGCCCCGGTGGGCCGAAGAATCGGCCTTCAAAGGTGGGGGATTCTGAGCGGCTGGGGTCGATTTCAATGCGCTGGATGCCCTGCCTGGCGGCGGAAAGGGTGGCTGTCCGGTCTTGCGTCATGGCTGTCCTCCTGGTGGGAGACGTTGCATCAGGTTCGTTCGGGGTAATTCTGGAGTGATAATACAAAGGACGCGGGGTGATGGTCAATCTGGCGTACTTTTTCACCGCGGGCGGCGCACAGGCGCGCGGTGTGCGCCCCTGCCCTTTGCTCGAGGATGCCGAAAATGCCGTTTCCCGACTATTTCCGCTCATATTCGATTGTTTTGTATTTGAAGCAACGAGTCAAATGATGGCGCCAGCGCCGCCGCGAGGGAGCGGATATTTTTTTATTTCGTTCCATTTGGTCCCATTCTGACCCATTTCCCTGGTGTTGAACCTGACAGCAGCCGGTGGATGGATGGTATGCGGGCTGCATCAAGGCAGGCATACAGGTATGTCCCTGCGGTAGAAGGGTGGACCGTTTCCAAACCCCTTTCCATGGCATGGTTACAGTCTTATGGTGGAGTAGGGTAATGCGAGTTGGCAAGAGGGGAGCGCCAGCGGGCCAGTTTCGCTGTAGGTCAGCCCTTGGCTGCGCACTAGCTTCTATTATCTTTCCAGAGGGCAGGCTCAGGGAGCCGGAGAGGGGCTTGGGGAAGGATTTCAGGCCCTTCGGGAGGCTCAGGGCGACATGACCGCAGGTCAGGACGAGTTGCTCCCATGGTCGACTCAAGGTATGGCTGCAGCACGAGAACGCGGCCGGCCCCGCCGGCATTTCCCCGATTAAGGTATAATCCCTTAGGGCATTTCCGGTATGGGATTGCCCAATGGTAGAAAGGGTAACCTGCGTGGAGATTGCATCGGGGGCAGGCATAGACCTGGGCAGATGGACCCTGACCGAGGATAGGGTGCGGGAGTACCTGGACGCGGTGGGGGATGACCTGGCCGTGTACGCCGAAGCGGGACTGGTCCCGCCGCTGGCATTGTGCGCCTGGGCCCTGGGGGCAATGCTGGAAAGACTGTCCCTGCCTGCCGGAACCATCCACAGCATCCAGGAAATGGAGGCCTTGGCAGGGGTGCCCGTTGGGGAAGAAATTCGCGGCGAGGCCCTCCCCGAGCGGCCCCGAAGCCGGGGCGGCCTGCGGTTTATGACGGTTGGCTACACGCTGTACAACGGGTCGAACGACCCGGTGCAGCGGGGCAGGACCACGGTCCTGACACCGGAGGGGACGGGATAGGGCGGTTATGGGAGGAGTGTCGGAGGCGGGGACGCCCCTGCCGGAGTTTGCCCTGGAAATTACCCAGGAACGGTTGAACGCCTACTGCGCCGCGTCGGGCGACAACAATCGCCTGCACTGGGACGCGGAGTTCGCGGCCGCCACCCAGTTTGGCGGCGTCATCGCCCACGGTATGCTTACTCTGGCCCTGGTTTCCCGCATGATGGCCGCCGCCTACGGGCCGGCCTGGCTGGAGTCGGGCAGCTTGCGGACCCGTTTCAAGGGGGCCGCCCGCCTGGGCGACCGGGTGGTCGGCCGGGGAAGAGTGACTAAGGAAGAAGATAAGGACGGCCACAGAGTAGTAACCTGCAACGTGGCCGTGGTGAACGGCGAAACTGAGGAAGAACTGGTGACGGGCACAGCCACAGTGAGGCTGACTTAGTGACTATCCCTTAGGTCCCTTCCCCTTAGATGGGGAAAGTCAGGATGGGGGGTGACATGCAGTATGCTGCCAGCGTCGCACGCAAATGCGAATGTCGCCGCCGGATTTTGGGGTGGTCTCTCGGGCAGCAGCGCCAGGCCCGGCCCGGGGATGTGAAGGTAAAGGGAATACGGTATGCAGAGCGCGGACAAGCCATCGTCAAAGCCGGGGAAACCAAATACGGAGTCATCAAGACCGGAGGCGCCCATTCGCGTGGCGGTGGATGCCATGGGCGGCGATTACGCCCCCTATGAGACGGTGAAAGGCGCCGTGGCGGCGCTGGACACCCACAACATTGAACTGTTGCTGGTGGGTGACGCCGGAGAAGTGGAAGGAGAACTGGACAAGCACGACCTGGGCGGCAATGCGGTAAGGGTGGTGCCTTCGGTGGGCAAAATAAGCGACGAAGAACATCCCATGCACGCCTTCCGGCAGAAGCCCGAGGCGTCCATCATAGTGGGTACCAGGCTGGTAAAGGCGGGGCAGGCCGACGTGCTGGTTTCCCTGGGTTCCACCGGCGCGTCCATGGCCACGTCGGCCCTGGTGCTGGGAATGATGGAAGGGCTGGAACGTCCCTGCATTGGCGGACCCTTCCTGGGTCTGGCGCCCCGCACAGTGCTGATGGACCTGGGGAGCAACGTGGACTGCCGTCCGTCGCAGCTGCTGAACTTCGCGGCCCTGGGTTCGGTGTTCGCCCACCGGTTCCTGGGCACGGAAAATCCGCGGGTGGCCCTTCTGAGTGTTGGTTCCGAAAAGTCCAAGGGCAACCGTCAGGTGCAGGAAAGCTTCCATCTGTTCGAGAACAGCCACCTTAATTTCGTGGGCAACGTGGAGGGGATGGACTTCTTCAACGACCGTGCGGACGTCATCGTCTGCGACGGTTTCGTGGGTAACATCCTTATCAAGTTTACCGAGGGCATGGGCACTGCCCTGGGAGGCTACCTGGGAAGGCTGCTGTCTCCCTACATGTCCGAGGAACAGATGAGGGGCGTCTTCAACGAGCTGTGGCAGACCACCAACCTGCCCCGCACCATGGGCGGCCCCCTGTTCGGGGTGAACGGGGCGGTAATCGTGGGCCATGGCTCGTCCCGGGCCGACGGGGTGGCCGGGGCCATCAACACGGCCGTGCGCTACGTGGAGATGGGGTTGCTGGACAGCATGCGGGAAGAGTTGGTGGAGATAGGGCGAAACGGCCTGGTGGGAGACTCGAAGTGATGCCAACGCAGCGGCTGGCGGAACAGGTGGCCCTGGTTACGGGAGCGTCCCGGGGCATAGGCGCGGTAATTGCCCGGCGGTTGGCCCAGGACGGGGCGAAGGTGGCGGTCAACTACCAGGCGTCGGAGGAGGCGGCCCTGCAGGTGGCGCAGGGCATTACCGGAAACGGCGGCGAGGCGGTGGTAATTTCGGGCGATGTTTCGAAGGAGGAAGACGCCGATGCCCTGGTAAAGAGCGTGTTGGAGCAGTGGGGGCGCATCGACATCCTGGTGAACAACGCCGGCATTACCCGGGACAGGCTGCTGCTGCGGATGACCCCCGATGACTGGGACCGGGTGCTGGAGGTTAACCTGCGGGGAGCCTTCCTGTGCACCAAGTACGTAATGCCCCATTTGATACGCCGCCGGCAGGGACGGGTGGTGAACATTTCCTCCGTGGTGGGCATAGGTGGCAACCCGGGCCAGGCCAATTACGCCGCTTCCAAGGCGGGGCTCATCGGGTTCACCAAGGCCGTGGCCCGGGAGGTAGCGTCGCGCAACATTACCGTCAACGCCCTGGCCCCCGGGTTTATAGATACGGGGGGCATGGTGGACCAGATGACGGAGGAGGCGCGAAAGACGGTACTTGGCCGAATTCCCATGGAGCGGTTCGGCAGCGCCGACGACGTGGCCGAGGCCGTGTTGTTCCTGTGCGGGCCGGGGGCCGGCTACATAACGGGGCAGGTTATTACCATTGATGGGGGGATGGTGGGGTAGGGTAGGCGGCGGCCCGCTGCTGTTCGAGCGGTTGCGCCATAGGGGCCAGTCCGGAGACTGAAGGCAGGCATACTGATTTCAGCCACTCAGGATGTAAGGTTGCCAGTCGGCCAATTGAAGCGGATCCAACCTTTCGATTCCAGCCACACGGTCGAAATCCCTATCCGCCGAGATAATCCGGCTTAAGTCAAGCCGCCGCATTACTGCCGCGTGGACCAGGTCGCGGGCGCGCACTCCCCGATGTTCGTTGGCTAATTCGGCAGCCAACAAAACGTCCTGGGGATAAACCGGTTCTATGCGGCCGGACATTAGTTCCGCGAAGCTGCTTACCACTTCCCTCCCCAGTGTCCAGCGCTCTGTAGCGACGTAGCGATGCAACAGTTCTTGCAAGACCTCCGCATTGGTGGCAAATGCCTCGGGATTGTCCGCCGCCATGTTGAGAATGCGGGCACACGGCTCCTTGTAGGGATGGTCCCTGCCGGCTGCATAGATGGGGACATAAGCGTCAATAAAGGTCGCCGGGGTCATGGGCATCCTCCAATTGACGCGACAGGGTTTCGGGGTCGGGGGGGTCTTCGATGTTCAACGCGGTGATACGCTCCACGGCCTGCCTACGGCGTTCCCGCAGTATTTCATCATAGGCCCCGTCTATGAGGCAGCGCACCACCTCCGATATGGGCATACCCCGGTCCAGGGCCAATTCTTCCAGGCGACGACGGTGTTCCGGTTCGAGACGTACATCTAGTCTGCTGGTCATTGCGCCAACCTGTACGGTGAATTTGTTCCGTACGGCATTATACGGGAGCATTATCTTATCGTCTATTGATTTGGGAATTCCACTGGAACCTGCCTGTAAACTCAACACGATGCGACCGCTATCCACCAGTTTATTGGCTCCCGCAAACCATTTGTGCTATACAGGAACAGGAATAAATGCAGCAACTGACCCGACAAGAGCTACGAATTCAAGGAGTCATCCATGCCAAATTCAACCACCCAACTTCGCAGGCTGCTGCGGGAGCCGGGCATCATCATGGCGCCGGGGGCTTATGACTGCCTGACGGCGAGGATAATTGAGGCCTCGGGGTTTCCGGCAGTGTACATGACCGGGGCCGGCACATCGGTCGCCACGCTGGGGTACCCGGATTTGGCCCTGGCTACCATGGGGGAGATGGTGGGCAACGCTGCCGACATTGCGGCGACGGTATCGGTGCCGGTGATTGCCGACGCGGATACGGGGTACGGCGGTATTCTGAACATCCAGCGCACCATCCGGCAGTACCAGCGGGCCGGGGTGGCCGGAGTGCATATCGAGGACCAGGAGTTTCCCAAGCGGTGCGGCCACCTGGACAACAAGCGAGTCATCGGCACTGACGAGATGGTGGGCAAGATTCGGGCAGCGGTGGACGCGCGCACCGACGACGACTTGGTGATCATCGTCCGCACCGATGCGCTGGCGGTTACGGGGTGGGACGATACCATGCGCCGCTGCGAGGCTTTCACCAGGGCCGGGGCCGACGTGCTGTTCGTGGAGGCCATCCGGTCGCCGGAGGAAGCGGAGCGGGTGGTGGCGTCGGTGGAACTGCCCCTGCTCTATAACTACGTGGAGACGGGCAAGTCGCCCCTGTTCACGGCGGGGGAACTGGAGGAACTGGGCTTCAAAATCGTAATCTACCCCGCCAGCGCCCTGCTGACGGTGGGCAAGGTGGTGGCGGGCCTGATGGAGGAACTGAAGCTAAAAGGCAGCACGGCCCACCTGGTGGACAACATGATAACCCTGCACCAGTGCTTCGAGTTAATGGGGTTGTCGGAAATGCTGGCGACGGATGAGAGTTATTCGGCAGAGGCTATGCAGGCCCGGCGATGAATGAAGAACTGCGGCAATTCATCAAGGAATCCCTGGAAAGGGGACAGGAGCGGGAGAGCATCCGCGTCGTGCTGCTCCAGGCGGGGTGGCAGGAGCGGGAGGTCAGTAACGGCCTGGCGTCCTTCGCCGAAGTGGATTTTCCGGTGGCGGTGCCTCGTCCCCGTCCCTACCTGCACGCGCGGGAGGCTTTCCTTTACCTGGTCTCCTTTATCTCCCTCTACGTCTTCGCCTTCAGCCTGGGGGCGGTGTTCTTTGGCCTGATTGACTACCATTTCTCCAGTTCAATTTACCGGTACGACCCTGGCCCGTCGGCGGCGCAAACCACCGCGCTGGCGGCCGTAATTGTAGCTTTTCCCCTTTACCTTTTCCTGATGCGGCGCCTGGCCGCGGCGGTGGCGGTTGATCCGGAGCGGCGGCAGTCGCTGATCCGGCGGTGGCTGACCTACCTTACCCTCGTTGCGGGGGCGGCGATAATCCTGGGAGACGTAATTGCCCTGCTGGCGAGGCTGCTGGCCGGCGACCCGACCATGGGATTTGTGCTGAAGGTAGCAGCTATCCTGATCATAATCGGGCCGATTTTCGGTTACTACCTGTGGGATATGCGCCAGGCCGAAGACGAGGTGGTAGAGTCGTCCGCCCGCGCCGCGCCTGTTCTGCGGGGATTGGCAATCGCGGCAATTGTTGTAGTGATTGCCACCCTGGGTTATTCCATCTACCTGGTCGGCACCCCGGGGCAGCAACGGGATGTCCGGCTGGACGACCGGCGGGTTGACGACCTGCGCAACATTTCCCAAAACATAGATACCTACTTTGACCTGAATGAGGAAATGCCGCGAAGCCTGCGGGACTTGAGCGGCCCCCGTTTCCACGTCAGGTCCATCGAAGACCCGGATACGGGCCTGCTTTACGAATACCGGGTGACAGAGGGAACGCGGTATGAGCTATGTGCCGTCTTCACCACTGACTCCGGGGACAGGCGCGAGGAGCGCAGGTCCTTTTCCGAACGCATCTGGGATCACGATTCCGGCAGGCACTGCTTCCAGCTGGAGGCTCGGGAGGAGCCCTGACTTCTTCAACTCTACCCCCGGCAAGAAAGAAGAGGGGATGCCGGGTAGGGGCGATTCACGAATCGCCCCTACGGTCGTGAAAACCCCCGGCCGTGGGGGCGGGTTTCAAACCTGCCCCTACCCCCAAAGCACAGATTCCAACAACAATCACCAATGAATTGTCGTAGGGAGGCGTAATCATGGCAAACGTGGTGCTGGTAATAGACATGGTGCGGGGATTCGTGGAGCCGGGCCATAACCTTTACTGTGAAGGCTACCGGCCCTTGATTCCCCGTATCCAGGCCCTGCTGGAGCGGGAGACCGCCGCCGGTTCCAACGTGCTGTTCATCTCCGACCATCACCTGCCCGACGACCTGGAGTTCCAGATATTTCCGGTGCACTGCGTCATCGGCACCGAGGAACCGGAGGTCATCCCCGAACTGGCCGATTACCTGACCGGCGACAACCTGGTGCCCAAGAACCGGTACAGCGGCTTCTTCAATACCGACCTGGAGCAGCGCCTGGCCGACCTGCAGCCCGACAAGGTAATCGTCTGCGGCGTCTGCACCGACATCTGCGTTCTCCACACCACGTCGGACGCCCGCAACCGGGACTACGCGGTGGAAGTGCCAGCCGACTGCGTGGCTACGTTTGACCCGGACGCGCATACCTGGGCGCTGGGGCATCTGGAGAAGATACTGGGGGCGCGGGTGGTGTAGGAAACCTCCATTAGCACCTGACTATCAGCCTCTGAATATTTTCATTATCATCAGGTTTTCATTTTGGTAATGTCCGGTTAGTTGCATTTTGATTTGATACTAAGACAGTGGCAAGTCCACACGACGCCGTCCTGTCAAATAGTGGGAACAATAGCGAATGTCTAAGCAACAATCTCACATTGCCTTTAGTGGCCTATGTAGGCTGTTCCCTTGCCGCACGCCTTACGGCTTGCTATTCGCTCTGACAGTATTCCTGGGGTTCATTATCGTATGGGTGTTCTCCCTTTGTTCATTTTGGTATTGGCATTGTTGTGACGCTCTATTTCTCAAAAAGAAAGATGAGCTGCTTTTAGTGATACTGGCCACTACAGGGATTGGAGTGTTGCTGCTGGAGACACAGGAAGAGGAGAAGCAGTGCAAGAACTTTTGGAAATTGGTGGGGTCCGTGGCAGTCTCCATTGTCGCTTTCCAAGCCTTTCTGCCGTATATCTTTGAATTAAAGGTCATCACACTCATCGCTCTTATACCCGCAATGGTCTTAATGGCTGGAGGTTCCCTGGCCATAATTAATGGGATGGGGCTTCGCTTGTCCATTTTGTTGTTGTTGGGACTTATTTCGTGCTGGGTGCCAATCGTTATTTTGTACCATGAAGAGACCGGAATTAGGGAGTGTCGTCAAATTCGTCCAGCCCTTCCTGTATCGGCAGGAATCTTGACCGATCCTGTCGAGGTTCCCGCCTTCGCGGGAACGACGAAATAGGGCGCTTGGATGCTCCGAACCTCAATTTGACGACAGCCCTTAGTCACGGATCTCAATGGAATCTACTCACCATATTGAGCACCACATTCTTTGAAATAGTGGGAATTGGCCTGTTTGGGGTTGCGGTTATAATAAATCGAAGCCAACAGCCTGTAATTAGAGCTACTTCGGCTACGCCAAATAGGTCGAAAGAGGAAGATATCAAGGGTTGGCTCTGAAAGTCCGCGCAACGGGGATAGAGCACTGAAGCGGCCGCCAACGACTGGCGTCGGTAAAGAAATTACCATGACAATGCCAGGCAGGGATAACCTGTACTTGGAAATGTCCAAGCTGTCCGAATACTTGCTGCCGTCCGCTAATCCCAGGGGTCGGCAGAAGGCCTCCTTTTTTCGGCAATTTGGCTATAGTGCCGACAACATCCACGAATTCGCAGCGGCATTGAGAGAGCATGGCCGCACCCAGGAAGTGACCCTCGTCGTGGATACTCCCTACGGCACGCGCTACAATGTAGAGGGCTCAATTCGTACACCCGATGGTCGCAACCCCAGGATAAGGACAGTCTGGCAATGCGAACCGGACTTGCCAGGTCCCAGGCTAATTACTGCATTCCCCAGAGGGGCATAAATTATGTTCAACGAACACGACACTATTATTTTGACAGGAGCGGTGACCGCAGACGATGGAACTGAGCTGGTGCCCGGTGACGTGGGCTGCATTATCCATATTCACGGCAAGGGAGAGGCCTACGTTGCGGAGTTCATGTCCATAGACGGGGGAACCATCGACATAGCCACGGTTACGCCGGACAATGTTCGGTCCGCTTCCTCAACCGATATGTCCCACTCTCGCGAAACCAGTCCGGCCAACTAAACTTGCCCGTCCTTAGCCAGAAAAAACCCAGTTGCCCTGAGCGGGTTGGTGTATATTGACCTTTATAACCTTCGATGAGGTGATACCGTCATGCCCACAACCTTCGACAAGACCAGCATAACCCTGGAAGCGGCCCACCAGGCCGTTGCCGCCGCCGCCGCCAAGGCAGCCGAAATCGGCGTTCCCATGGCCATAGCGGTCGTGGACCCTGACGGCACCCTGAAAGCCTTCAGCCGCATGGACGGCGCCGCCCTGCTGGCGGTGCGCGTTGCCCAGCAGAAGGCGTGGACGGCCATCTCCTTCGGCGTGCCCACCCAGGGCCTGTGGGAGTTCATCAAGGAAGACCCACCCCTGCTGCACAGCCTGCCCCACCAGGAAGACATGATCCTGTTCGCCGGCGGGTCGCCGATCAACGTGGACGGGAAGATGATAGGCGGCATAGGGGTGAGCGGGGGCCACTACACCCAGGACCAGGAGTGCGCCGACGCAGGTCTGGCGGCCCTGGGGGCGGGTTAGACCCCGCGCTTCCTCTCCGGGTTTCTCCGGCGAAACCGGCGCGCTGTCTTTGACCGGAGCGGTCGCGGGGCGTTGCTTGTTGCGGTCTGCTTCATTGCCCTGTATCATTCCCGAAATCCTTTCCGTCACCCCCTTATCTCCCGCGACGCTGACCTACAGGCACAGGGAGGCCACCATGCTCTTCTACCGCACTTACCGCTACTCCCAGTGGGACGGCACCCAGGAAATCTTCGACATCGACGCCGACGAGTTGATGGACCGCCTGGCCGACGAACTTCTGAAACAGGGCGACGTGATGCAGGCCCTGCGGGAGCTGCTGCGCAACGGTATGCAGGACCGCAACGGCCAGCAGATGCCCGGCCTGCGCGAGTTGATGGACATGCTGCGGGACCGCCGCCACCAGCAACTCCAGCAGCACAACATGGACTCGGTGGTGGACGACCTGAAGGAACGCCTGGATGAAATCCTGAAAACCGAGCGGGAGGGCATCGAACGGCGCATGGAAGATGCCCAGGGGCAGGTCAGCCAAGCGTCCGACGAAGACCGCTCCATGCAGGAAAACCTGCTGGACCTGCTGAAGCAGCGGGCCGACCATAACAAGGAAAAGCTGGACAACCTTCCCGACAGCCTGGGCGGCCAGATACAGGAGTTGATGGAGTACGACTTCATGGACCCTGACGCCCAGCAGATGTTCCAGGAACTGCTGGACATGCTGAAGCAGCAGATGGCCCAGAACATGGGCCAGCAGATGCAGCAGCAACTCCAGGACATGTCGCCCGAACAGATGGCGGCCATGCAGGAAATGATGCGCCAGCTTAACGAGATGATGCGGGACAAGCTGGCCGGCCGGGAACCCGACTTCGACGGCTTCATGCAGCAGTTCGGCGGGATGTTCGGCGACAACCCGCCCCAGAGCTTTGAGGAGCTGATGGAGATGCTGCAGCAGCAACTGGCCCAGATGCAGTCCATGCTGGACAGCATGTCTCCCGAGGCCCGCCGGGAACTGGAAGACGCCATGCAGTCGGCCCTGGACCCGGGGATGCAGCGGCAGATGGCAGAGTTCGCGTCGTTGATGGAGCAGCTTATGCCCATGGACGACCTGCGCCGCCAGTATCCCTTCCTGGGCGACGACAGCCTGACGCTGGAACAGGCCATGGAGATGATGCGCCAGATGCAGGACCTGGACCAGCTGGAGCAGATGCTGCAGCAGGCCCTGCGCACCGGCGACATGGACGATATAGACCCGGACAAGCTGGCCCAACTGCTGGGTGAGGAGGCGCGGCGGGCGTGGGAGGAACTGGACCGGCTGCGCCAACTGCTGAAGGAGGCCGGCTACGTCACCGGCGATGACGACCTGCAGTTGACGGCCCGGGGCATACGTCGCATCGGCCAGAAAGCGCTGAGGGAGGTCTTCATTCACCTGAAGAAGGACCGCTCCGGCAACCACGAGCTGGACACCCGGGGCGCCGGCGGCGACCTTCTGGGCGAGACCAAGCCCTATGAATTCGGCGACCCCTTCCAGATAGACCTGCAATCAACGGTGAAGAATGCCATCGTGCGCGGCGGGCCCCAGGTGCCGGTGAAGATCAGTCCCCAGGACTTCGAAATTTACCGCAACGAGCACATGACCCGGGCCGCCACCATCGTGCTGCTGGACCAGAGCCGCAGCATGGGCCTGTTCAACAACTGGCAGGCGGCCAAGAAGGTTACCCTGGCCCTGTTCGCCCTGATCCGCACCCAGTACCCGCGGGATACGCTGCACGTGGTGGGCTTCTCCGACTACGCCCGGGAGATCAAGGAGGAAGACCTGGCGTCGCTGAGCTGGAACGCCTGGGTGTCGGGCACAAACCTGCACCACGCCCTGATGCTGTCCCGCAACCTGCTGGCCAAGGAAAAGGGCGGCACCCGCCAGATCCTGGTCATCACCGACGGGGAGCCCACGGCCCACCTGGAGAATGGCCGCTCCTACTTCAATTACCCGCCCAGCTACCGCACCGAGCTGGAGACACTGAAGGAGGTCAAGAAGTGCAGCCAGGAAGGTATAGTCATCAACACCTTCATGCTGGAAAACAACTACCAGTTGGTGAACTTCGTTGACCGCATGACCCGCATCAACCGGGGCAGGGCCTTCTACAGCAGTTCGGAAAACCTGGGGGAGTACATTTTGGTGGACTACATGAACAACCGGAAGAAACGGGTTACGGGGTAGGATAGGGACACTGGCGGACCTGGTAGCATTTAATTTTCGTTATGCCGAAAGTCAGGGACGCCATCAGGTTGGTAGAAGGTGACGGCTGGCGTATAGTCCGAACCAGCGGTAGCCATAGACAGTTTCACCATCCGGACAAACCAGGAACAGTCACCATTGCCGGGCATCCCAGCGTTGACCTGAAACCAAAGACCTGGCGGGCTATCCTTGTTCAGGCGGGACTACTGGAGAGAGGTCGATGAAGGCGAAGTACGTTGTTGTATACGAACAAACCCCCAACAATTACTGTGCGTATTTTCCAGACTTTCCCGGGTGCGTTAGCGCCGCCGAGACCTGGCAAGAGATTCAAGGAATGATCAGGGAGGCCCTGGAGTTTCATATTGAAGGTATGATTCAGCACGGGGATGCCTTGCCCACGAGGCCCATGACGTTAAGGGAGGCAGTGGCCCATCACAACGAGCCTCTGACTGAAAGGGAACTGGAAACATTGGCAGAATTCGGAGAGGACGCCCCAAACCTTTCAACCACTTTCGGCATGGTACAGGTGGAGTTAGGGGTTTATGCTGGGGCCGTGTGACCGGATATCAAAATTGACAGGCGAAAGACGTGATCTGATTACAATTCATTGACGAAAAGTGCTATAATCACTACGAATTCTCCATGGGAGTACCGTCCGAGAAAGGTCGGATATCCAAGATCATACAACTGAATATCCCCCGGCCCAAGGCCCATTTGCTTTGGTAGATAGGCCGTCTTTTAAGCAGTCCCGTGAGGCTGGCAAAGTGTTTTGGCCCTGTGATTTCGTGCGGTGTGCCGCATTGTTGCGGTTCAGGCCGGCGGCTCTAGTCCCTTGCCAGTTGGGTAAGGGGCGTTTTTTTGGAAAACCAACATCGCCAGCCATCCACCGACAGTGGGAGCAGCAACAATGAAAATCGTCAGCATCGTTGGCAGCCTGCGCCAGGATTCCTGGAATCACAAGCTGACCCGGGTGGCCATAGACATCCTCAAATGGAAGGGCGTCGAGGTGGAGGAGGCCAGCCTAGCAGGGTTGCCCCTGTTCAACGGCGACCTGGACGACGGCACCTTCCCGGAACCGGTGGCGGCCCTGCGGGACGCCATGCGCGCTGCCGACGGCCTGCTGGTGGCTTCCCCGGAGTACAACCACTCCATACCGGCGGTGATGAAGAACGCCATAGAGTGGACGTGCCGCCCCCCCAACTGCTGGACCAACAAGGTGGTCTTTGGAATGGGCGCCACGCCGGGCAGATCGGGCGGGATACGGATGCACCTGCACCTTTCCGACTGCCTTCAGTGTGAAGGGGCATGGCTGATTCCCCGGCCCATGATACTGGTGCCCAACGCCGCCAGCGTTTTCGGCCCGGACGGGGAACTTTTGGACTCGGCGGTGGGCGAACAGATTGAAGAGGCTATGGCCGTGCTGGTGGAGACCATTAATACAATGAGCGGCACGAGGGAATAGCCCGGTTCGGGCGGAACTGGTTATGGCGGAAATGGGCAGCGACAGGCCGGAACGGCAGATAATGGATGCGCAGGAAATTCAGCGCGCCATGTCCCGCATCGCTCACGAAATTCTGGAAAAGAACCGGGGCGTTGACGACCTGGTGCTGGTGGGCATCCACACCCGGGGCGTAATTCTGTCCCAGCGGCTGGGAGAGAATATCCAGAGATTTGAGGGCAGCAAGGCGCCGCTGGCTGAACTGGACATTAACCTGTATCGCGATGACCTGCAGGCCCGGGATAATCCCCGGGTGCGGCCCACCAAGTTTCCGGTGGACGTGCAGGGCAAGCGGGTGGTGCTGGTGGACGACGTGCTGTTCACGGGCCGCACCGTCCGCGCCGCGCTGGACGCATTGAGTGACCTGGGCCGGCCGAGGCAGGTGCAGTTGGCCATCCTGGTGGACCGGGGCCACCGGGAACTGCCCATACGGGCCGACTACGTGGGCAAGAACGTGCCCACCAGCCTGGACGAGGAAGTCAAGGTGAGGTTGACCGAAACGGACCGGAACGAGGACGTTATCATCGTCAAGCTGGGGCGGGAGATAAAATGACCACGCCGGACGCAATGGCCCTGGGAGGCGACAGCGGGGACGTAACCCTGGCGGCGCCTACCGGCAACCGCCGCAACGTGCTGGACCTGGACGATTTCTCCGCTGAGGAAATAACGTCGGTCCTGGACGACACCGGCGCCATGGTCGAAGTTCTGGGGCGGGACATCAAAAAGGTACCCACCCTGCGCGGCCGCGTCGTCGTCACCATGTTCTACGAGTCCAGCACCCGCACCCGCATCTCCTTTGAAGAGGCGGGGAAGGTGCTGAGCGCCGACGTCATCAATATGTCCGGCTCCGGCAGCAGCGTGGACAAGGGGGAATCGCTGCTGAACACGGGCCTTACCCTGCAGGCCATGGGCGTGGACGTGGTGGTCATCCGGCATCCCCACTCCGGAGCGCCCTATCTGCTGGCCCGGCACCTGCCCCAGATTTCGGTCATAAACGCCGGCGACGGCCTGCACGCCCACCCCACCCAGGCCCTGCTGGACCTGTACACCATGCGGGAGAAGCTGGGAACGTTACTGGGCGCGAAAGTAGTCATCGTGGGCGACGTGCTGCACAGTCGGGTGGCCCGCTCTAACCTGTGGGGACTGACCAGAATGGGCGCCCAGGTAGTTCTGTCGGGCCCCACCACGCTGATGCCCCTGGATTTGCTGAGCGGGCGGGACGAGCTGGAGGAAGACCATCCCTTCGCCCAGGTGGAGGTGGATACAGACCTGGACCGGGCCATCGAGGGCGCGGACGTGGTGATGGCCCTGCGCCTGCAGTCGGAGCGGCAGCACGCCGGCTTCCTGCCCAGCCTGCGGGAATACATCCGCCGCTGGCAGGTTACTGATGAAAGGATGGTCCGGGCCAAGTCCGGCGCCCTGGTGATGCACCCGGGCCCCATGAACGAAGGCGTGGAAATCAGCACCGCCCTGGCCCACGGCGAAAGCTCCGTCATTGAGGAACAGGTAACCAACGGCGTGGCAGTGCGGATGGCCCTGCTATACCGCCTCTGTGCCGGAAGGGGCAACCGGATAGTACAGGCAGGGTAGACTGCTGAAGAGTCTTATACAAAAAGAAGCAGAGGAACGGAGTTTCACGGAGACCCTCTGTGTACTTCGGAATCCCCGTTGCTCTTTGTAAAATCATAACCGGGCATCGAAGTTAGAGTAACAACCTTGATGAATCGAACCTACAATAGACCGGTGCTGATCAAGGGCGCCCGCATTGTCGACCCCGGGCGGGGCATTGACGGGGTGGGCGACGTGTTGACCCGGGAAGGTCGCATTGTGTCCGCCGGGGCGACGCTGACGCCGTCTGACGTGCCCGATGGGACCCACACCATTCCGTCCAACGGCCTGGTGGCAGCGCCGGGGTTCATAGACCTGCACGCCCACCTGCGGGAACCGGGCTACGAGTACAAGGAGACCATTGCCACCGGCACGCGGGCAGCGGCCCGGGGCGGGTTCACGTCCCTGTGCTGTATGCCCAACACCGACCCGGCCATAGACAACGAGGCCATGGTGGAACTGGTGAAGCAAAGGGCCAAAGCCGATGGCGTGGTGCGTGTGTTCCCCATTGGCGCCGCAACCAAAGGCCGGAAAGGCCGGGAACTGGCCGAGATGGAGGAACTGGCCGCTGCCGGGGTGGTTGGCTACAGCGACGACGGCGATCCGGTGTCTGACCCGAACCTGATGCGGCTGGCCCTGACCTACACCCTGGACCTGGCCATGCCGGTTATCAACCACTGCCAGGAACACAGCCTGTGCTGCGGCGGAGTGATGGCCGAGGGATGGATCGCTACCCGCCTGGGGCTCCCTGGCATACCGGCCGCAGCCGAGGAGTCCATGGTGTCCCGGGACCTGGCCCTGGCCGAGATGACCGGCGGGTTGCTGCATCTGGCCCACCTGAGCACCGCCGGCTCCGTTGACCTGGTGCGGCAGGCCCGGCAGAGGGGGGTATCGGTTACCTGTGAGGTGTGCCCTCAGCACCTTTACCTGACCGACGAGTGGGCCCTGGGGTACCAGGGGAATCTGCGCTGCACGGCCGGCTCGCGCAACTTCGACACTTCCACCAAGGTCTATCCACCCCTGCGAAGCCGAAGCGACGTTGAAGCGCTGATCGAGGGCCTGGCCGAGGGGGTTATTGACTGCATAGCCACCGACCACGCGCCCCACGAGGTGGCCAGCAAGCAGGTAACCTACCAGGATGCCTCCTTTGGCATCAGCGTGCTGGAAACGGCCCTGGGGTCGCTGTTGTCGCTGGTACACGACGGACGAATCTCCATGAGCGCCCTGGTGGACCGCCTGACTGTGGGGCCGGCGCGGGTGCTGGGCCCCAGCTTCGAGCAGTACGCCACCCTGGAGGCGGGTTCTCCGGCGGACCTGGTGCTGTTTGACCCCAATTTGGAATGGACGGTGGATACTAGCCAGTTTGCTTCCAAGGGTCGGAACACACCGCTGGAGGGCGTCAACCTGAAAGGCCGGGTGGTGGCGACCATGGTGGAAGGCCGCCTGGTGCACCAGGACTTTGGCGTGTAGGGCGTCAGTTTATTTGCTGATGGTCATGTTACAGTTTGCGTTTTCGGGAACCGCCGTTGGGCAACCATTCAAATGCAGCCGGACCGGAAATGTGCGACTGCATTAAGGCAGCTCCAGAGACTATAATCCCTTTCAACCCAGCGCCAGGAGGCCCCGCTTATGGCCGCCAATCAGCGTAAGAGCGGAACCATTGCCGCCAGCTTTCAACTGGAAGATCCGCCGGAGAAGCAACCCGAAGACATGACCACCTTTCCCCAGTTTACCGCCAATGGCACCGTGGCCAGTCTGGCTTCCCACTTGGGAAACGCGGAAACCACTATCATAGCTGGGGAGTTGTACATCGTCCGAGACCGTCCGGCCAACGCCAGGGGAGTTCGGTACCCGGACCTGTATATTGCTTTTGACGTGGACCCCGACCTGCACTATCGACAAAACGGGTACATCGTAGCCGACCAGGGGAAACCGCCGGACTTTGCCATGGAGATAGCCTCCACCGCCACCCGTCCTAACGATGACGGAGCCAAGCGGATCGATTACCAGGAACTGGGGATTCGGGAGTACTGGCGGTTTGACCGGCGTCCGGCACGTCCGGGCAGGCCATCGCTGGCGGGAGACCGGCTGGCAGAGGGAAGGTACGTCCCCATCGCCATCCACGAAGATGCGGAAGGAGGGCTTAGGGGTTACAGCGAGGTGTTGGGGGTATACATCTGCTGGGAAGAGGGCTTTCTGCGCTGGTACGATCCGGCGGGAAACCGGTACCTGACTACCTATCAGGAAGCAGAGCAGGGGCGCCTGGCCGAGCGGGAAGCGCGCCTGGCCGAGCAGGCGGCACGGCAGGATGCG
>CAZPMU010000014.1:42563-49750 GCA_964587795.1 uncultured Dehalococcoidia bacterium
GCGCCTGGCCGAGCGGGAAGCGCGCCTGGCCGAGCAGGCGGCACGGCAGGATGCGGAAGCCAGGATAGCCCAACTGGAAGAGGAAAACCGCCGGCTCCGCCAGATAGGTCAGGGATAACTCTGCGAGTTTGCGGGGGAATGCCAGTGGGTGGCGCCCGCCCCATTTCTGAACAGTCAAATCACCAATAGACACTTGCGCTTGTCCGAGGATACAAACAGAGAAAAGGGGTTCTGAACATTGGCAACTTCCGATAGCGAGAATTCCGTTCCGGCTTACCTGGTGCTGGAGGACGGGTCTGTGCACCGGGGCGAATCCATGGGCGCCCGGGTGGAAGGCCACGGCGAGGTGGTCTTCAATACCAGCATGACCGGTTACCAGGAGGTCCTCACAGATCCGTCCTATGCTGGTCAACTGGTTACCTTGACTTATCCCCTGGTGGGCAACTACGGTATCAATTCCCAGGACTACGAGTCGGCAAAAATAAGGGTGGCCGGGTTCATTGTCCGGGAGCATTGCGACCAGCCCAGCCACGGCCGCAGCGACCGAACGTTGGACGAATACCTGAAGTCTCAGGGCATACCCGGCATCTGCGGTGTGGACACCCGGGCCATCACCCGCCGCCTGCGGGAGCGGGGCGTGATGATGGGGCTTATCACCACCGGAAACCCGGAAGCGGCGGCGGCCCAACTGGCGGAGATGCCCCGCTATGACGACCAGGACCTGGTGAAGACGGTTACCGCAGAGGAACGGTATCGCTGGGAAGGAAGACCTGTTTCGGCTCAGTTCGAGGGGGCAGGCGGGAATTTGTCGGACGCCTTTACTGTCACCCCCGGGGAGAGAGGCAGCGAACCCCAACACCGTATCCTGGTAACCGACGTGGGGCTGAAGTACAACATCCTGCGTCTGCTGCAGCAAAGGGGCTGCGAGGTAATCGCAGTTCCGGCGGAGACTTCCGCCGAGGATATGATGGCCATGAAGCCTTCGGGCATCCTGCTGTCGCCGGGGCCCGGGGACCCGCAGTTGCTGGACTACGTGGTGGGCAACGTGCGGCAAATCCTGGGCAGGGTGCCGGTTATGGGCATCTGCCTGGGGCACCAGTTGACGGCGAGGGCCTTGGGCGGCAGCACCTACAAGCTGCCCTTCGGCCACCGGGGCGGCAACCACCCGGTTCAGGACCTGGCCACCGGGCGAGTCTATATCACCGCCCAGAACCACGGCTTTGCGGTTGACCCGGACACCCTGCCCCCGGGGCTGGAGGTGTCCCACATTAATCTGAATGACCAGACCGTCGAGGGAACCCGCCACCGGGACATGCCTCTGTTTACCATCCAGTACCACTCTGAGGCATCGCCCGGTCCCAGGGACAACGAGTACATTTTTGACGAATTCCTGGACATGGTGAAGGAATTCAACCACTAATCCGCGCTTTTGGGAGGTGATAGGGAGGAGAGATTGGGACCGGCGGCGAGGCCGGTAAAGTTCGGGTTGGTGGTATGTTAGAGGACGATAAACCTTCCATACTGCCACGAACTAGGGTCGCACGTATTAGTCATCGCAGTATTTGGAGGGTTATCATGTCCACCTTTTCAATGGTATTGGTTGAGGAAGGCGTAGAAGCGGACCTTCCCATAAATTTGTCCAATATGCTGGGCCTGCTGGACCAGGTAGTGCCCCGCATTGAGCACAACAGCTTCGGCTACCAGTTGGCATCGGTAAGCCGGGCGCGCCTGGGCAGCCGCTGGGAACTGAACGTCAAACTGGTAGACCTGCGCAACGGCAAGGTATACGAGGAGCCGGTGGGCTGCATCGAGGTGCAGAAGACGGGCAACGACACGGTGAATTTCCGGGTGCCGCCCCGGGCGGAGCAGGACTTCCCGGGTATGGCCAAGCTGGACTTTGACGGAGTTTACTACGGGTCATTCTGCTGCCAGATGATCAACGCCCTGTACGACCGGGGGTTGATGCAGCTGCCAGGCAGGCTGCCTACGTTTTGAGACGGGTAGAGGGTTTGTGCGAGGGAGGGCAGCCACAAGGGCTGCCCCTACGAATGGATTCTGGTAGATTAGAAGCCAGCGAGCGATATTGCTGAGTAGGGGCGCCCCTTGTGGGCGCCCGTCCCACGCATCGGCAAGGGCAGATTAGGGCAAATCATTTTGCGCGGAGGAATTCTGGTTAACTTGAGCAATAACACGCCGCCACTGGAAAAGGTACTGGTCATTGGTTCCGGGCCCATAGTCATCGGGCAGGCCGCCGAGTTCGATTACGCGGGAACCCAGGCCTGCAAGGCATTGCGGGAAGAAGGCATTTCCGTTGTCCTGATCAACTCCAATCCCGCCACCATAATGACCGACACGGACATTGCCGACCACGTCTACATTGAACCCCTGACCGTGGAGGTCATCGAGCGCATCATCGCCAAGGAGCGGCCCCAGGGCGTTCTGCCCACCCTGGGAGGCCAGACGGGGCTGAACCTGGCGGTGGCCTTGTCGGATGCGGGAGTGCTGGACCGGTACAACGTGCGGCTGCTGGGCACCCCCCTGGAAACCATCCGCAAGGCGGAAGACCGGGAGTTCTTCCGCAACTTCCTGCACGACATCGGTGAACCGGAACCGCCCAACCGTACCGTCAATTCCATGGAGGAGGCGCGGGAGTACTGCGACCAGATGGGCCTGCCCCTGGTGGCGAGGCCTGCCTACACCCTGGGCGGCACCGGCGGCGGCATCGCCAACACCCGGGAACAGTTCGAGGAAATTGTCAGCAACGGCCTGGCCCTGAGCCCCATTTCCCAGGTGCTATTGGAGCGTTCCCTGGTGGGGTGGAAGGAAATCGAATACGAGGTTATCCGGGACGGCGACGACAACTGCATCACCGTCTGCAACATGGAGAACCTGGACCCCATGGGCGCCCACACCGGCGACAGCATCGTGGTGGCCCCCAGCCAGACCCTGACCGACAAGGAGTACCAGATGCTCCGGACGGCCAGCCTGAAGATAATCCGGGGCCTGGGCATCGAGGGCGGCTGCAACATCCAGATGGCCCTGAGGCCCCATCCAAGGGTGGCCGAGGCCTTGCAGGCCCAGTGGGAGCCCGACTCCGACTACTACATTATCGAGGTGAACCCCCGGGTAAGCCGCAGTTCGGCCCTGGCCAGCAAGGCCACCGGCTACCCCATAGCCCGGGTCTCCGCCAAAATCGCCGTGGGCAAGCGGCTGCACGAAATCCCCAACGCGGTAACCGGCAAAACGGGCGCGGCCTTTGAGCCGGCCCTGGACTACTGCGTGGTCAAGATTCCTCGCTGGCCATTTGACAAGTTCCCCAACGGCGACCGGCAGGTTACCACGCAGATGAAGGCCACCGGCGAGGTCATGGCCATAGACCGGTCCTTCGAGTCGGCACTGCAAAAGGCCACCCGCTCCCTGGAAATCGGCAACCGCACCCTGCTGTGGGAGGGCGCGGCCACCGAGGGCCTGAAGTCGGGGCGGGACGCGGAGGGCCTGCTGGAGCCCAACGACCTGCGCCTGTGGGCCATGATGTCGGCCCTGCGCCGCAATACCTCCGCCGACGAACTGCTGGGAAAGACCTACGTGGATCCATGGTTCATCAGCGCCATGCAGCGCATCGTCAACATGGAGCGGAGGCTGCTGGGAGAGACGTTGACGCCGGACCTGCTGTACCGGGCCAAGCGGCTGGGCTTTTCCGACGTACAGGTGGGTACGTTAGCCGACATGCTGCCGGAGCAGGTGCGGGACCTGCGGCAGCGCTGGGACCTGCGGCCGGTGTACAAGATGGTGGATACCTGCGCCGCCGAGTTCGAGGCAGTTACTCCTTACTACTACAGCACCTACGAGCAGGAAAACGAGGCTCCGCCCCTGCCCGGCAAAAAGGCCGTCGTCATCGGCAGCGGACCCATACGCATCGGGCAGGGAATTGAGTTCGACTACTGCAGCGTCCACGCCGCGTGGGCGTTGTCGGCGGCCGGCGTCTCCAGCGTGATGATTAACTCCAATCCGGAGACTGTGTCCACCGATTTTGATACCAGCGACCGCCTTTACTTTGAGCCCCTGGACGAGGAGGCGGTACGGGACATCATTGACAATGAGACGGTGGACGACGAACCGCCGCCGTCGGTGGTGCAGTTTGGCGGCCAGACTGCCATCAACCTGTCCCAGGCCCTGGCCAATGCCGGCTTGCCCATCCTTGGTTCCAGCGCCGATGCCATCGACATAGCTTCGGACCGGCAGCGGTTCGAAGAGTTCCTTTCCCGCCTGGGCATACCCCAGCCGCCGGGGGCATCGGTGGCTTCCGTTTCAGAGGCCCTGCAGGTGGCCCAGAACATCGGCTACCCGGTGGTGGTGCGGCCCAGCTACGTGCTGGGCGGCCGGGCCATGGAAATCGTCCAGAACGCGTCGGAACTGGTGAGATACCTGACGGTGGCCACCGAGGTAACGCCGGAGCGGCGGGTGCTGGTGGACCACTACATGGAAGGCAAGGAATGCGAGGTTGACGCCATCTGCGACGGGGAGCAGGTGCTGATACCGGGCATTATGGAACACATCGAGCGGGCCGGCGTCCACAGCGGCGACTCCATGGCCATCTACCCCGGCCTGAACCTCACGGAGCAGGAAGTGGACACCCTGGTGGACTACGCCACCCGCATTGGCCTGGCCATGGGCGTGCGGGGACTGATGAACATCCAGTTCGTCATCCAGGGCGGCGGCGCCTACCGCAGCCCCCATTCGCCTACAAACGACTCAGAGACTACCGTGTACATCATCGAGGTAAACCCCCGGGGCAGCCGCACCATACCCTTCATCTCCAAGGTAACCAGCGTTCCCGTGGCCAGCATCGCCACCCAGGTAATGCTGGGGGAAACGCTGGCGGACATGGGCTATTCGGGCGGACTGTGGCCTCGGCAGAAACTGGCGGCCATCAAGGCTCCGGTCTTCTCCATGTCCAAGCTGGTGGGGGTGGACTCTTACCTGGGGCCGGAAATGAAGTCCACCGGCGAGGTCATGGGCATCGACCGGGACTTCCCCGGGGCTCTGTCCAAGGCCCTGATGGCGGCCAGCCTAAGCCTGAAACGGGGCGACGGCGTACTGCTGAGCATCGCCGACCAGCACAAGGCCGAGGCGCTGGAGTTGATCCGGCACCTGCTGGAAGCAGACTGCAAGCTGTACGCCACCGAGGGCACGGCAGCCATGATCCAGGCCACCGGCATGCCGGCAACCATGGTAACCAAGCTGCTCACCGAGTCCTATCCCAACGTGGTGGACGTGATCAACGACGGGACAGTGGCGGCGGTGGTGAACACCCTGTCCGGCGATACGTCGGTAATGCGGGACGGCTATTACATCCGCCGCGCCGCCGTGGACCGCCGCATACCCTGCTTCACTTCCCTGGACACGGCCCGCGCCGCTGTGGAAGCCCTGTTGATGCAGGGGGGCGGCTACAACATCGAGCAGATTGACGCTTACTTGCAGCCGGCAGAGGGGTGATTAGAACGCACTCCTTACCGCCAGCCCAAACCGTTGCAGGATAATCCTGGGGGCAGCTTTTGTGGCTGCCCCGTTGCATTTGGACGGGCTAACCGTCCTGTAATGTGGCAAATGGAATTGGCGGTAGACGCCCACGGGTTGATAATGGACAATGTACCCTACAAGCGAACATTTTTGTGCGAATCGCCGGAAAAGACCTGAAGAATAGAAGAGAGGAACCAATGATTGACTGGGAGAAGTGCCCGGCAGTGGAAAGCGAGCCCGGAAGAGTAGGCGGCGCCTGGGTCTTCACCGGAACCCGTCTACCAGTCTCGGCTCTGTTCGGAAACTTGGCCGCGGGAGCCAGTATAGAAGAGTTCCTGGACTGGTTTCCTGTGGCGAAGAGATGGCAGGTAGAGGCCGTCCTGGAGCACGTTGTCGAAAACCTTGACGCTAAAGTAAAGCATGAGAATCCTGTTTGACGTCAATATACCGGAACCATTGCGCCGCTATCTTGCTGAACACACCGTAGATACCGCCGATGAGAAGGGCTGGGCACGAATAAGAAACGGAAATCTTCTCGAAAATGCAGAAAGAGATGGATATGAGATATTGATTACTGCTGACCAAAGCATGCGTTATCAGCAGAACATGGCCGGCAGGCAAGTGGCCGTCATAGTCCTTCTCTCCAACAGGTGGCCCAGGGTGCAATTGAGAATTGAGGAAATCCGGGCTGCACTGGAAGGGATGGAGCCGGGAGAGGTTCGGGAAGTCCCTGCCTGAAGTTGGATTCGGTCAACAATTTCTCCAATGCCACCACCCACCAGGAGGTAATGCACCATGAGCTGGGACTTTGAACTGGTAGCGGGGCCCTATGGCGGCACCACCGAAGGGCCGGTCTGGGACGGCGAGGCGGTCATCTTCACCCACATCCCCGCGAGTCGCCTGCTGCGTTATGACCCAAGTACGGGAGAAACCACCGAGTATTTTACTGGCGTCAACCACGTAAACGGCCTCTGTTTTGATGTCGCCGGCAACCTGTTCGGGTGCCAGCAGGGCGGGCGCCGTATCGTCCGGTTCGAGCAGGACGGGCAGACCGTAACATCCCTGCCCCATACGCTGGACGGGAAGCGACACAACAACCCCAACGACCTGGTGGTGGACCGCTCGGGCCGCATCTGGTTCACCGACCCCTACAGCGGCATCGGCGACAGCGGGCCGCAGGAACTGGACCACATGTCGGTGCTGCGCTTGGACCCAACTGGGGACGGCGAATATGACCTGAAGCGGGTAACTTTCGACATCACCCGTCCCAACGGCATACTTATCTCGCGCGACCAGAAGACCCTGTACGTGGCCCAGAGCGACTACGGCCTGGACCGGGTGCGGGAGTTGCGGGCCTACCCCATCAACGACGATGGGTCCCTGGGCGAGTATGTGTCCCTGCACACCTTCGGCGTGGACCACCGGGGCGCGCAGCGGGGCGTGGACGGAATGACCCTGGATACGGACGGCAACATCATCGCCTGCGCTGGCTGGGAATCGGGCGGCCCGGGACCGATGATTTACGTCTTTTCACCGGAAGGAAGGGTGCTGGAGACCCATCCCATCCGCGTGGAACGGGCCACCAACTGCTGCTTCGGCGACGCCGACTTGAAGACGCTGTACGTAACCACCGGCGGCGGCCACCTGTTCCGCGCCAGGACGGAGCG
>CAZPMU010000014.1:49850-58847 GCA_964587795.1 uncultured Dehalococcoidia bacterium
TCCACGAATCCGCCGCGGCGGATTCGTGGATTAACCGGAAGACCTACCACTCCATTTCCGTTCCCAGGCCTTTGGACTTGGCGTTGTCGTGGGCCAGCTTGGCGGCGGCCACGTCGGCCACGCCGGTGCCCATCAGCTTGGCGTAGATGATCTGGTCGGCATTGTCTCGCCCGCAGGTTGTGCCGGCTACCACGTGGCGCAGTTCCTGTAGCTGGCTCCACTGGAGAATGCCCCGATCCACGGCCCCGGCCATATCCCCCACTTCTATGGGCGCCTGCTCCGGCGAGTCCACGAAGATCTTTGCGGCGCGGGCGAAGGTGGCGTCGTCCACCTCACGGGCGCGCCAGGTAGTGGGGCCGGCTCCGATGACCGTGGCCCCGGGGGAAAGCCACTCGCCCTGCAGCACCGGGTCCATCACGGCGGCGATGCAGATGACGATGTCGCTGCCGGAGACCGCTTCCTCGCTGGTTTCCACCGAGTCCACCGCCACGCCCAGGGAGTTGGTCATGGCCTGGGCGAAGGCGTCGCGGCGTTCCGCGGTGCGGCTGTAGGCCTTGACCTTCCGGATGTTGCGGACCTTGCTGATGGCCTCCAGCTGCGTGGGCGCCTGGTAGCCGGTGCCGATGATGCCCACGGTGGCAGCGTCGGGGTTGGACAGGTGCTTGACGGCGACGCCGGTGGTGGCCCCGGTGCGAAGCTGGCCCAGCCGGTTGGCCTGGGTGTAGCACATCAACTCGCCGGTATCGGCGTTGTAGATGCTTACCTGGAAGGAGTACTTCCCCTGCACCACGGTGTAGGTCTTGACGCCGAGAATACCGTCGTAGAACAGGCCGCCGCCCATAACCGACAGCAGCCCGCCGGGGGCGATAATCTTGCGTCGTCCCAGGTTCATCACCTCGCCGTGGCCGTAATGGCGCTGCATCTCCTCAATGGCCACCAGCATTTCGTCCATATTTACTGCCTGGTTTACTTCTTCATCCCGCAGAAACAGGGCCATGTTCCGTTACCTCTATAGCTCAAAAATAGTTCAGGCGCCATCCTGATTGGCCCGCCTAGTTTACCCGCCCCGACCACGTCTGGCAAAAGTCTCCCTATCCAATCCACGAAAAAGCACGAAGGAGGAATTGGCAAGGCCTTCGTGCTGCTTCGCGTTCTTTCGTGGAAATGGGGAAAAGACTCAATTGTCGCCGCCGGTTTGGGCGGCAGCGGCTGCCCTTGGCGGGGCCTGCCGCATTGTGGGGGTGCGCTGGAAGATGGCTACAATCCCGCCCGACATCATTATGCCAACCACCGAAAGGGCGGCGATCTGGAACCCGCTCATGTAGTGGACCTGGGCCTCAACCGAAGGCAGCAGGTCGATGGCTACAGGCAGGGCCAGGCCCAGCACCGTCGCGCTGATGGTGGTGCCGACGGAGTGGCCCATTTGCCGGGTGGTCTCCAGCATTCCCGAGGCGAAACTTCGGTTTTCCGGGAGAGAGTTCATCACTGTGGCGTTGTTGGGCGAGTTGAACAGGTTGGAGCCGATGGCGATGGGCAACAGAAGCAGCGGCAGTGTCAGAACCGGAATGTCGTCGGCAAAAAAGCCTGCCAGGAAGAAGCCCGACGCAATGAGCATAAGCGACGCGGGCCGCAGCCAAACGGGATTATACCGGTCGTGGATCCAGCCGCCCAGGGTGGGCAGGAACAGGCCCAGTACCTGGTTGGGCAGCAGCACCAGGGCCACGAAAATCGGCGGCTGACCCAGCCCGTTTTCCACCAGGATGGGTATCAGCGTGGTCACCGCCAGCATGGACAGGTGGAAACAGGTGTTGGTGAACAGGGCCATGGAGAAATACTTCTGCTTGAAGTACCCGAAGTCCACGAATGGGTCGGCGCTGCGCTGCTGGATGACGAAGAACAGGGCCAGGCAGGCGAAGAACAGCAGGTGCATGGGAATGTGGTAGCTGAGGGCGTCGGGCGTGGTGAAGGACTCCGCGCCTTCGTGGATGTGCAGGCCGGAAAGGATGAAAGTGCCCAGGGTGGCTACCATCAGGGTGGCGCCGATGTAATTTATGGAGACCTGCTTCATCTCCTCGGCGTTTTGCAGGGCGTGGTACTTCAGCAGGGGATAGCTGTACCGGATGGCCATCAACCCGATGGGCAGGGAGGTAAGGAAAACCAGCCGCCAGCCCCACTGCAGGCTGAAGAACTGGAGGAATATGCCAAACAGGCCCAGGCCAATGAGAGTGCCGAACCGGGCGGCCACCACCGGCACGGCGAAGGCCCGGCCCCGCTCGTTGGCGGAGAATACCATGGACAGGATGGCGTTGGAGTTGGCGGTAACCATGGCGCCGCCAATGCCCACCAGGCCGCTCCACAGGATTAGCTGGGTGGTGGAGAAGGAGGTGGCCGCCATAACGCTGGCGCCGGACAAGATAATTGCGCCGATGAAGTAAACCCGCGCGTGGCCATACTTCTGGCCCAGGCGGGCGGCCAGGAAGACGGTGCTTCCCAGCATAAGCAGGCGGATTACCACCATCCAGGCGGCTTCGGCCACGTTCACGTCGAAATGCCGGGCCACCGAGGGAATGACCAGGGCGATGGGCATACTGGCCAGCTGGACCATCAACTGGGTGGCGGCAAGGCCGATAAGGGTCTCCCGCCGCTGGCGGTCGGTGCCCAGTTCCTTGAAGTTGCCGAGAACATTGAGCCGGCGGAGTACCAGAAGAAAGAGTTCCAAACAAAACCCCTTGGCCGTCGCCCGGTTGAGTTGGGGTTACCTGTACCCTTCAGTCGGCTGGCTGGTAGTCGGCGGGCTGGGGGTTGGTTGCGGCGGCAGCGGGCGCTCGTGGAATTGAGCGCCGGAAAAGACCTCTTAATGGGCCAGACCGGAGAGGGAACCGCTGTTCGCCCAGGGGCGCCGGCAACCCTGGATTATGAGCCCTTCCAGGAAGAAGGCTCTGGCCTCCAGGAAGCTACTTCCGGAAAAAGGCCCGGTTTTTTTGTACGTATTCCCTGAATTGCGCCGGCACAGTGAATTCGTCGAATATGGCGTTTACGGGGCAGGCAGACTCACAGTATGCGCAGTCTATGCAGTCATCCGGATTGATGAAGTACATCTCCGCATTGTCGTCAGTGTGGATGCAGTCCACCGGACACACCTCAACGCAGGAGGCGTCTTTAACGCCAATGCAGGGTTCAGTGATAACGAAAGCCATTAGCCCCGTCCCTCCTGATGCGTTGAAGCGAAAATGTCCGGCCCAATACCCGGTTCCGGGCAGTTTTGCCAATTTGCCGACTTTCCCCATTCTCAATAGATATTAGTATTTTGTCAAGCGATATTGTATAATAATTTATATCAGTGTAGTATATGCCCTAAATCCTCATGAGGTAACAGGCGATTATGGAGCTGCGGGAGATTATCAGTTTTTATCATGTGGCGCGTTTGCACAGCGTGTCAAAGGCGGCACGGAAGCTGGAACTGGGCCAGCCTACCGTAACCACCCACCTGCGCAAGCTGGAGGACGAGTTCGGCATCACCCTGTTTGACCGGATAAAGAGACCGATTCAACTGACCTCCGAAGGCTCCATATTCCTTGAGTTGATAACCCCGATAGTAGAATCTGTGGATACCCTAAAGACGCAGATGGACTACACGGAGCGGCGGGGTTCCCTGCACATAGGGGCCTACCCGGACGTGGTAACGCACCACCTGCCCAAGCCCATCCAGTCGTACCTGGACTTTTACCCCGACGTCCGCCTGCAGCTCACCGCCCGCCCCTTCACGACGCTGATTCAACTTGTAAGGTCGGGAGAACTGGACCTGGCAATCACTTCTCCTCCGCCCATAGACGAGCCCTCCCTGGAGTTTTTCAAGCTGTTCGATTACAAGGTGGTTCTGCTGACGCCGCCGGGCCACCAGTTGCTGCAGAAGCACCCCATTGAGCTGGAGGACATCGCCAACTGGCCGCTGATTCTCTCCAGCCCCGAAAGCCTGACCCGCCGCAACCTGGAACAGGCCTTCAAGGACAACGGCATCCGGTTTGATGTGGTGCTGGCCGTGGACCACGCTGAGTCGGTGAAACAGTACGTGGAAATCGGCATGGGGGTGGCCGTAGGCAATGACTTCACCCTTCATCCGGAAGACCACAACAAGCTGGGCGTGGTGTCCCTGGAGCACATCTTCCCGTCCAACGTGCTGGGTGTATGCACTCTCAGGGGCAAGTTCCTGGGCCGGGCCGTCCGCAATTTCATGGACACGCTGGTGAAGCACCTTAGCGATTTCCACGTCCACCTGGAGGACTGGGAGTCGGAAGCCAAGGTGGCGTCAGGCGGCAGAAACGGGGACATGGTGCAGATAGGCCGCTAGGGCGGAGTTTCAGTCGAGGAAGTTTCGCGGGGCGGGTGGCTAACCCGCCCCGGCTGTTTTTCGCTCACCCTTTCCGGCAGCGCCGCCCGAAATGGGCCCCGTTAATCCCTGAACTTGCCCGTGCGCCGGGCGACAGGGTGGGCCAGCGACGGCAACCGCCGTCGCCGTTGTCCCATGACGGCCGGCGGCAGCCCGTCTATCGGGCGCCGGAGTCTGCTCCCGCAATTCCGCTGGCCGGCACTATTTCCTTCACCCGCCGCTGCAGCTGGGACCTGGGCAGCATGACGTGGCGGCGACAGCTGAGGCACGACAGGCCGATGTCCGCGCCCAGGCGAGTTACTCGCCAGTAGTAGCTGCCGCAGGGGTGCTGCTTCTTCAGGCGGACCTGGTCGCCGACGTTCAGGTCTAACGCCATCCTTTTCCCTCAGACTCCAGAGTCCGGTTTATCGTGTCCCGCAGGGTGCTGGCGGCATGGCGGGCCGCCTGGGCAAAATCCGCCCCCGCGGAGGCGTAGATGATGCCACGGGACGAGTTGATAACCGCTCGCCGGCCGCCGGCATTCACGCCGCAGCGGACGGCATTCTCCAGGTCCCCGCCCTGGGATCCCACCCCTGGAATGAGAAGGGGGGCGTCGGGACAGATGCCGCGCACCGTTTCCAGCTGCTCGGGGGCGGTGGCTCCCACCACCAGGCCTACGTTGCCCTTGGCATTCCATTGCAATGAAGTGCGGGCGAGGTGTTCGTAAACCGGCGCTGCGCCCCTGGCGGTCTTTACCTCCATGTCCTGCAGGGTTGCCGACCCCGGGTTGGAACCCCGGCACCAGATGAAAATGCCTCTATCCGCATCTTCGATAAACGGTTCCATGGTATCGGCGCCTCCCCAGGCGTTGACGGTTACCGAGTCGAAGCCCCACACCTGGAACATGGCTCGAGCGTAAGCCTGCCCGGAGGGGCCTATGTCTCCCCGCTTGGCATCACCGATTATCAAAGAATGCGGAGCAGTTTCCCGGATGGCCTGTATCGTACCCTCCAGCGCCTGGAGGCCGGGAATGCCCAGGGCCTCGTAGAAAGAGAGGTTGGGCTTGTAGGCGGCTGCCAGGTCGGCGGTGGCCTCGACTATGGCGCGGTTGAAGTCCAGTACGTTGTCCACCGGCAGGCGGGACGGTTCCGGGTCCAGGCCAACGCAGACCAGGCTGCGGTTTGTCTCGAAGGCATTGTCCAGCCTTTCCAGAAATGTGGTCATGGCTTACTCCTGAAGGTTAAGCAATTATAGCCCGTTGGGAGTGGGTGGCGCACCATTGTCGTCGGTGCCCGGGCCAACGCATTCCAAATATGGGAAAGTCCGTCGTTCCCGCGCCGGCACGTCGGCCTCCGGCGGGAAGGCGAGGAACCTCGAACGGGGCGGGTGATTTCGCAGCTCTCATTTAACCATCGGGAATCCCGCCAAGTGGGAGTATGTGTTTACCCTGTCGTCGGCGCCGGTTGTTTCACTTTGAGCCTTTTCTCACCACAGCGGCGCAGAGTACGCCGAGCCTCTCCGCGAATCTCAGCGCTCTCTGCTCCGCTGTGGTGAAGGTACCCCCGGCAAGAGTGCCCATGCCCCGCGGTTTGCCACCCTCAACGGCGCTTGCTACCATATCCGCAGTCCAGCACCCCTGCCGAGGCTCACTTGAAACTCCACCCCAACCTGGAAGAGGGATACTTCATAGTTCGCCTGAATCGCTTTGCCGCGCTGGCCGAAGTGGCGGGGCGAGAGGAGATGGTCCACGTGGCCAACTCGGGTCGGCTGCGGGAGCTTTTCGAACCGGGACGCCGTCTGCTCCTGGCCCCCGCCTTGGGCGAACACCGCAAGACTCGCTACGACCTGGCCCTGGTGGACCTGGATAATACCCTGGTCTCCGCCGACGCCCGGCTGCCCAACGCCCTGGTGGCGGAGGCCCTGGCGGAAGGAAGGCTGGAACCATTCGCTGCCTACCCCGAGGTTCGCAGGGAAGTGGCTTACGGGGAGAGCCGACTGGACCTGGCCCTGGAGGGCACGGCGGGGCGTTGCTACCTGGAAACCAAGTCGGTAACGCTGGTGGAGGAAGGGGGCGTGGCCCGTTTCCCAGACGCGCCCACCACCCGGGGCGTTAAGCACCTGCGCACCCTGATGAGGGCGGTGGCCGAGGGTCACCGGGCCAGCGCCATCTTCGTGGTGCAGCGCAGCGATGCCGCCTGCCTCACGCCTCACGATGAGTCGGACCCGGAGTTCGGGAAAGCGCTGCGAATGGCGAAGGAATCAGGCGTGGATGTGCTGGCCTACCGTTGCCGGGTTACCCCGGAAGAAATTGCGCTGACCGACCCTGTTCCGGTCCGGCTGTGAGTCGGGACGATGAGCGACAGCGGCGTTCCCGTTACTCCTCCTGTTCTTGCCGAAGTGTACCACCGGCTTTGGGAAGCCTACGGGCCCCGGGGGTGGTGGCCCGGGGAAGGCCCCTTCGACGTCATTATCGGGGCAATTTTGACCCAGGCGGCGTCGTGGAAGAACGTGGAACTGGCCCTGGCGAACCTGAAGACGGCAGACTGCTGGTCCTTCCAGGCAATCGGCGCCTGCTCTCTGGATGAGTTGGCGGAAATTGTCCGGCCGTCGGGCTACTTCAACGCCAAAGCCGCCAAGCTGAAGGCCTTCGCCGCTCACGTCCTGGAACTGTACGGCGGCGACCTGGACCGGATGTTTGACCAGGAAACGGCGTCCCTGCGCCGGGAACTGCTGTCCATCCACGGCATAGGGCCGGAAACGGCGGACGACATTCTGGTTTACGCCGCGGCAAAGCCGTCCTTCGTCATCGACACCTATACCATCCGTATCCTGGAACGGCTGGGCATTGGGCCGGCGGATGGGCGGCGCAAGTACGGCGACTGGCAGGCCCTGTTCCACGACAACCTTCCAGTCGACGTACCCCTGTTCAACGAGTTCCACGCCCTGCTGGACCACCACGCCGGCCGCCACTGCCGCAAGACTCCCGTGTGCGACGGGTGCTGCCTGCTGCCGGTGTGCGCCACCGGGCAACAATCGCTTGTTCCCCCAACCGACGCCGATACCCACTAACAGACTGCGCAACATCCATTAGTGAATATTAGTAGTGAATGTTAGCCCGCCGCGGCGGATTCGCAACAAATGTGCTGGAGAAGGAGGCTACTATGCCCACGGTAAATTTGCCAGGCAACCTGGAAATGTACTATGACGACGATGATTACACCGACCCCTGGCGCACGCCGGAGACGGTGGTGCTGCACCACGGCAACGCCAAGAACGGCCGGCTGTGGTACGCCTGGGTGCCCCTGCTGGCCCGCCAGTACCGGGTTATTCGGCTGGACGCCCGGGGCTTTGGCCGTTCCACGGTGCCTCCGGAGGGCTACGACTGGTCGCTGAGCGGCTTTGCCACCGACCTGCTGGGTTTGCTGGACCACCTGAAACTGAACAAGGTCCACCTGATCGGCGAGACGGTGGGCGGAACGGTGGCCCTCCAGTTTGCCTACGAACATCCCGAAAGGCTGCATACCGTCACGACCTGCACGTCCCCCTACAAGTTTGTGGGCGCGCCCCAGTACCTGGAAAACCATGCCCTGATCCGCGACCACGGCATCGAGGAGTGGGTCCGCCGCTCGGCCGACCGCCGCATCACCCCCGACCCTTCGACCGTCGCCCATAACCGGTGGTACGCCGAGCAGATGATGCAGACCACGCCCAGGGTGGTGATGGAAACCCTGGCTTACCTGTCGACCCAAGACCTGTCGCCCATCCTGCCGGAGATTCATACCCAGGCCCTGGCCCTGGTGGCGGAGCAGAGCGACACCAACACGCCGGACCGGGCCTCCGGCATGGCCGCCCTTATGCCCAACTGCCAGCTGGTGGCCATCCCCAACGCTACGGGTTACGTGCAGCACTCGGAACCGGAGAAGTGCGTAGCGGCGTGGCGGGAGTTCATAGGCAGCCTGGGTTAGGACTTCAGGGTTCCCTGCGTGAGGGAGCCGATGAACCTTTGACGACCGCTATCCACTGCATCTACCTGGCGCACATGGCCGGGTAATGACAGCGGGCAGCCAAGTAAATTAAGGTATATACCCTGCCTTGAGAGCCGTCGGCCTTGCTGGTAGGCTGGGTTATACTGAATATTGAGACTGGCACAGTCCGCCGAAGTGAGGAGGGATGAGGATGACTATGCGGCAGACCGCTTACGCTTGCGTAAAGTGCAACAACAACAGCTATACCACCGACGAGTTCCGCGCCACGGGAGGCGGGTTCTCCCGCTTCTTCGACGTGCAGAACAAGAAGTTCACCACCGTTTCCTGCTCCCAATGCGGCTACACGGAAATCTACCGGGGCGACACGTCCAAGTGGGGCAATGTCGCCGACTTCTTCCTGGGCGGGTAAGGCAGGGCGATTGCTTTCTGATTCCCGGGTTCCGTTACCTTATTTGTTTGCAAGCGGGGTGTTTCATTCAGAGACTCGGAGGACACCCAGGTTCGCAGAGATTCACTGCGCAGGCCGTGAACCGGCGGTTAAAGATGCCCCGAGGCGCCATCGGCCCGGGGCGTCCCTCTGAAAGGCTGGAGGCCAATGGATGATGGCGCCGGTCCCAAAGGGCCGAGCGCCAGCCTTACGCCAAC
>CAZPMU010000014.1:58947-61410 GCA_964587795.1 uncultured Dehalococcoidia bacterium
GGCCAATGGATGATGGCGCCGGTCCCAAAGGGCCGAGCGCCAGCCTTACGCCAACGGCCTTACTCCAGTACCTTGTTAGCCACCACGGCGAACAGGGGATCGCCCGGTGGACTGGCCTCGGGGTTGGTGAAGCCGCCGCGGACATTGTCGAAATCGCCGGCCTCCTCCAGGTAGGCGGCCACCAGGTCCAGGTGGCCCCGGTCGGTGGAGTACCGCCAGATGCGCACCGCCTTGGTGGGAAACATCCGGTTGGAGAAGGTGACGATGAAGATGCCTCCGGGCTTGAGTATCCGGTTGACCTGCCGGAATACTTCAATGGGGCTGGTCAAGTACTGGACTGATACGGTAATCACCACGGCATCAAAGGTGTCGTCGGCGTAGGGCAGGACCGGGTCCTTGTTGATGTCCTGGATAACGTAGTCGTCCAGGTCCGGATTGTCGTCCATTTCGACGGCGTTCATGCCCAGGCCGGACAGCCGGGCCCTGGGGTGGTCGGCCGGCCAGTGGGAACGCCAACTGCTCATCAGGTCCAGTACCACCGCGTCCGGCGGTATAAGGCTGCGAAAGACATTGCCCACGGCGGCAATGGCCCCGTCGTCTATATGAACCACCAGCCTGGGTTGGACGTAGAAATTGCCGTCGTCGCTCTCGTCCTCGCGCCCGAAATACTCGGGTGGAAAGGGCGGAAACTTGGGGAAGGGTGAACTCGTGGCGGGCCTCCTTGGCGGGGGTCGGGGCAAGGCCTGGCGAAGGGGGACCCCGACGGAAATACGGGCTTTCGGGTCAACGCGGGGATTGTACCACTTTTGGCGCGCGGCACTCCCCGGGACCCTGGCCGGATGCCTTCCGCAGCGAGTTGGCGGGACACTTCATACCGCCGTTCAGCCCGGCTTTGGTGAAGGGTGTCCGCCGGCCCTATCCACGTCCTGCGTGTTCAAACTCTCCCGGTATACCAGGTACTCATGATAGCTGCCGAACTGGGCCATGGTCTTCAGAAACTCCCCTACCGAACCGCTGCGGCGGCGCAGTTCCCGCAACTGCTCGCCGATGGGGCTGACCGAACCGGCGCCGGTGGCGTAGGAACCGTGAAAGGCGAAGTAGGCCTGGTTCAGCTTTCGGATGTTGTAGCCTCGCTGGACGAACAACCGGCGGCGCTCTTCCATGTACGCCTCTGCGCCCACAATATCACCCTGGACCAGCAGTTCCTCGGCGCGCAGGCGGGTCTTCCGCATTTCCGCAGTAAAGTCGAACTCAGCCGGGTTGCCCCTCACCCAGGGGCGGGTTACTTCCTCGCCGGTCAAGGCAGCATAGGCCAGGTCGCCCAGTTCCTCGCCGGCGATGGTAGCCGCCGTTTCGTTCAGGGTCAGCATCTCCGGGCTCCGGCGGAAGTTGCGGCCCAGGGGATGGAAGAAAAACCAGTGATGTACCCACTCGTGGGCCGCCACTTCAAGACCGAAGCGCAGACCGGCGGTGTCCATCACCACGCTGGGATAGACCGACAGGCCGCCGGTGGGGACCACCACCGCCGACAGGTTCTCCGAATCCAGGGCAACTCCTTCCAGTTCGTCCTTAACCGCATCTTCCAGCCCGGGTTTCAGCAGGAAGGCGTCCTGCCGGTATATGCGGTCGCGGGGCGACATGACCAGAAGGGTGGGAGGTCTCCCAAAGGCGGTATCCACGGGTGGGAACAGCCCCAGTTGTGGGTGTTCCAGTCCCTGCTCCCGGGCAAGGCGGGAGAGGGTCTCCTCCACCGTATGCTCCACGTGGGGCAGCAACTCGGCCATCCGCGCCTTGTTACCGGCTATTGAATCGCGCAGGTAGGACGGGCCAGGTGTGGGAGGGGCAAAAGGCCCGCTGCCGCGTGGCCCTCTTCCTCCCATTTCCTCCCGCCGAAGCTGACTTTCCAGACGGCGCTGAGCCTGGCCCAGGTCAAAGAACTCCCTGACCATTTGGACCCTTTCGGTTTCGGTCAGGTCGTGTTTGCCCGGCAGCAGCAGGCTGAGGGAATGGGTCCACTTGTGGGACAGGTGGCCCAGTTCCCAATGCAGGATGCTGTAGCGGTGGGGGGCCATGGCCAGTTCCAGCGGGGTCGGGCGGAAATCCGCCTGCCCCACGGCCGCGGCCAGCAGGGCCAGGACCAGGGCCAGCAGGCTGCGGCGCAGGGACAGCGACCGGCGGCGGGGCTTGCCAGAAATCCCATAAGATTCAGCTTTAGCAGGGGCAGTCATAGAGTCCCGAAAAATGTGCCGAAATTTCCCGATTACTCGGGTTGACAGGGTGTATAAGTCCAGCTTTCACGCCAGGCGGGTTGGTCGTTGGCTTGACTTGCCTGGCACATTGGGAGAGAAGGACGATTATATTATGCCTGTATATTATGCCTGACATTGCAGACGAGGAAGGCTGGCTGCTCCACGCTGGATGATCCAGGAGTTTGCTGCGGCGGACGAATGTTTACTGATGGGA
>CAZPMU010000015.1:0-25796 GCA_964587795.1 uncultured Dehalococcoidia bacterium
GTTTGTTGCGGGTCTGGGTTAGGGACGGAGTTTATCCACGAACAGGCACGAATTTTCACGAATGTAACATTTGCCCAGCAAGTTTTTTCGTGCCCGTTCGTGGACAGCCGAAAACCCTACGGCAGCACCCCGCCGTCGTCATAGTCAACCAGCGCCCGCTGGGCGGCGGACAGGCTGGCGCCGGTGGCTACCTCGTAGCCCAGGTCGGGCAGTATTTGTTCCAGGGCCGACAGCAGCGCGAAGACGTTGGTTTCCCGGGCTGACTCCCCCATCAGGCCGATGCGCCAGGCTTTGCCCCGTACCTGTCCCAGGCCGCCCCCAATCTCGATGTTGAAGTCGTTGAGCAGGCGGCCCCGCACCGCCGCGTCCTCGATGCCCTCCGGTATCAGGGCGGTGGTCAGGGGATTCAGGCGGTAGCCATCGGCGGCCATCAGGCCAATGCCCAGGGCTTCCAGCCCGGCCCGCAGCGCCCCGGCCACCCGGGCGTGGCGGCGGATGCGGTTGTCAATTCCTTCCTCCATCATCATCCGCAGCGACTCGCGCAGGGCGTAGGTCATGGAAATGGGCGTGGTGTGGTGGTAGGCGCGGGTCTGGTTCCAGTAGGCCTCCAGGTCCTTCAGGTTAAAGTAGAAGCTCTGCACCTTGCTGGGCCGGGTATTTATTACCTCAATGGCCCGGGGGCCGAAGCTGATGGGCGCCAGGCCCGGAGGGGCGCCCAGGCACTTCTGGGTGCCGCTGTAGCAGACGTCCACGTCCCACTCGTCCATGCGCACGTCGTGGCCGCCCAGGGAAGTAACGGCGTCCATGATAACCAGGGCGTTGTGGCGGTGCACCAGGTCCACAATTTCGGGCATGGGCGTCAGGACGCCCGTGGAGGTCTCCGCGTGGACCACACCCACCGCCTTCACCGGGCCGTGCTGCTCCAGGGCATCGGACAGCACCTGCAGGTCCACCGGGTCGCCCCACTCAAAGTCCAGTATTACGACCTCCGCCCCGCAGCGCTCGGCAATATCGCCCAGGCGGTCGCCGAAGAAACCGTTGCGGCAGATGATGACCTTGTCTCCCCGCTCCAGCACGTTGGCGCATGCGGCTTCCATGGCCCCGGTGCCGGTGGAGGAAAGGGGAACGGTCATGAAATTCTCGGTGCGGTAAACCTCCCGCAGCATTTCGCAGACCTCGTCCATCACCTGGAAAAACTGGGGGTCCAGGTGGCCCAGGACGGGCAGGGTCATGGCCTGCAGGACCCGGGTATTGACGGAACTGGGCCCCGGTCCCATGAGAATGCGCTGGGGAGGGTTGAATTCTTCAAGGTAGCTGGGAGTAGTCAAGGTAGGTTCTCCTGTTGGATTTGCGGCTTAGGGCGCTATGCCTACATTATCCGACATTTGGCTGCGGACGGCAAAATGGGCAGACGCAACGCCTGCCCATGAGGTTGAAAAAGCTTCCAGGGGAAGACTGCAGCGATGAACCCCTACACCACCGCCGACGTCCCCCCGTCAATATTAATCGCAATCCCCGTCAGGTAGCTGGCCCGCTCGGAGGCCAGGAAGGCAATTACGTCGCCAGCTTCTTCCGTTTCGGCGATGCGGCCCAGGGGCACGCCGCGGGCCTGCGCGGTCTGGGCGTAGAACTCGTCCAGGGTCAGGTCCGGATTGGTGTCCTTCAGCCGGTCGTAGCGGCGGGTGTGCTGCCCGCTCTTGACGATGCCGATGCAGACGGTATTGACCAGGATGTTGTCCACCGCCAGGTCCTTGGACATTCCCTTGGTGATGGCAATGCCGGCCGCCCTGGAGATGGAGGTGGGCATGGAAGACGGCCCGGGGGTGCGGCCCCCGAGGTTGGTGACGTTGATGATGCGGCCGCCGCCAACCTTGCGCATCTCGGGGATGGACCGGCGCATCAGCCGGATGGCGCCCCATACCTTCAGCTCGAAGTCGTACTCCCACTCGTCGTCGGTAACGTCCTCGAAGGGCTTGGCCAGGGAAACGCCGGCGTTGTTGACCAGAATGTCCACCCGGCCAAAATTGTCCAGGGCGGTCTGAACCACCCGGTCGGCGGTGTCGGGATGGGAAACGTCGGCGGACAGGGGCAGCACCATGCCCTCGGTGGCGGTGCGGATATCAGTGGCGGCCTCGTCCAGCCTCTCCTGGTTGCGGGCCACGATGACCACCCGCGCGCCCTCTTCAGCCATGCGCTGGGCGGCGGCCTTGCCGATGCCCTCGCTGCCGCCGGTAACGATGGCAACCTTGTCGGTCAGTCCAAGATCCATAACCTTGACCTCCTCAATGCGAAACGTAGCCCCGCCGGAGCGGGTATTTCTCGGGATTCGGGATGTGGGCGTATTATAACAGCCAGGTCATGGTAAGACCGGGGATATTCCTGTCCCACCGGGCAATCGAATTTTGATTGTACCGTCCTGCGATCCGTTTTCCGCGCCAGCGCGCCATTTACCACAGAGGTGCAGAGTTCCCAGAGATGCACAGAGCATCCCCGTGAAACTCCCTTTGCTCCGCGTCACTGTGGTTAAAGAAGATCCGGAAATGCCATTGCCCTGCTGTCCCACGAATAGACACTAATCCCCGCCGGTGTTATTTTCCTTATGGCGAAATCGCTTCTGCTTCTTCGTGTAATGACAGAACGGGTCCCGAGGGGAGACGGATACATTGTTCAACTACAGCCACATCAAGTATCGCAACATGTTCCTGCAAGTCTTCCTGGCGGTCATCACCCTGGGCTTGTACGGCATCTACTGGTTTCACGTTACCCTGGGGGAAATGCACCAGGCCAATAACCGGGGACCTGAAGCGGCCCGCTGGAAGTGGACCGTCTTTTTCTGCATACCCTTGGTGGACTTCTTCAGCTTCTGGCACTACGCCGGGGAGTATTCCCGGTTTGTCTATGACAAATACCCGCGCATTCTTATTTTCATACTGTGGATTGTGTTTTTCCCCGCCGTGTGGTTCCTGGTGCAGCTGGACCTGAACCGGGCGGCGCGGTATCACTTCTGACGGAGGGTGGGGATGGCTGCTGCCAATAGTCCGGCGGGCCCGCCGACGATATTCTGCTCAAACTGCGGCGCGGTGATGGAAGCGACGGCCAGGTTCTGCCAGGCTTGCGGGGCCGCCAACCCCCAAATGACCACCCCCCCGGCCGGCAGCGGCGCCGCGTCAAGTGGAGCGGTCCGCACTGACCATATCAAGCGACGCAACATGTGGGTGCAGGTGCTGCTGGCCATCGTCACCCTGGGAATCTATACCATTTACTGGTTCCACGTAACCCTGGGAGAGATGTACCGCGCCAATGGCGCCGAGGACAAGCGGCGCTGGCTCTGGACTATCCTGTACATAATTCCCATTGCCCAGCTCTTCGCCTACTGGCACCAGGGTTACCAGTACGACAGGTTTATCAGCGGCAAATACCCCGGTATTGCCATCTTCATTCTGTGGATTTTGTTCCCGCCGGCGGTGTGGTTCCTGGCGCAACGGGACCTGAACGCCGCCGCCGAGGGACGCCCATTCTAATTTGCCAGGGAGGAGCCAGTGGCTCACTTTGACGACCCTCATCCAATCTACTGCACTACCTGTGGCCGCGAGGCGGAACCGGGGGCGCGCTTCTGCGACAACTGCGGGGCGGCTCTTGACCCCATGGGGCAAGGAGGACCCAGCTATGCGCCGGGAATGCCTTACCAGGGTGGGCCAGGGTACGGGGAACTGCCGCGGATTTCCAACTACCTGGTCCAGGCCATTCTGGCCACCATCTGCTGCTGCGTTCCCGCCGGAATAGTGGCCATCGTTTACGCAGCCCAGGTCAACGGCAAGGTGGCGGCCGGCGATTACGCCACGGCGCAAAGGTACTCCAACAACGCGAAGACCTGGTGCTGGATAGCTTTGGGGCTGGGAATTGCTGTCGCCGTCCTGGGAATAATCATCAATCTGAACACCGGTTCCCTGGGAGGTTTCTGATGGCCATTGCGTGGGGCCGAACGTCCCACGGGCCTCATCCGGAGTCGCTCCCCATCTGGCGGTGGCGGTTCGTATTCCTTGGCCTGGCTTTGCTGCCCTGCCTGGCGCTGGTGTACGCACGTAACCCTGAGGAGCCGGGGTTCTTCCCGCCGTGCCCGTTCTTCACGTTGACTGGCCTGCATTGCCCCGGGTGCGGTACGCTGCGGGGCCTGCACCAGTTGCTGAATGGGAACATGGTCGCGGCCCTTGGGTATAATCCCTATTCGATGATCGCTATGCCCTTTATTGCCTACGCTTTCCTGGGAGCGGTGTTGTGGTCTGCGTGGGGTAAACGGTTGCCGACTGTGTTCGTTCATCCTGCGCTGATTTGGGGCCTGCTGGCTGCGGTGCTGGCCTTCTGGATATTGCGGAACGTGCCGGTGTTTCCGTTTACGGTGCTGGCGCCATAGGGAGAATAGACCCCTCGAGAGCCACAAGGGGAAGCCATACCCTTAACCGCGGAGGCTTGGGAGCATATCACCTTGCCACCCCACGGGTATGTGACCTGCGTGCCAGTGGCAAGCCCATCGCATTCAAGCTTCAGGCATACTCCGGCCACCCCACGCCGGAGGGAAACCCCACAAACTATTCTACAGACACCACCCCCTTGCCAACCCGCATAACCCATCTCCACCATAAAACCATGACCCCATCTTCGTGTCCCTTCGTGCCCTTCGTGGATAAACCTCAAAAATGGGCCAGAATGGAACCAAATGGAACCATTATCAAAAAATTCCCATTAGTGAACATTCGTGTCCATTCGTGGATAAATCCCCAAAACGGGCCAAGATGGAACCAAATGGAACGATAATAAAAAAATCCCTGTCTGCGTGCCCACTCATCTCGAGCCCGCGAAATCTCCTTAGGGCGGCCCCTTTGCGGGCTGAAGCCGCCTTAAGTGGATTTTAGGCGGATCTAAGGGCTGCAGGGCAATCGAGACTTGACGGTTTGACGTCCGGAACGGCCAAAACTGTCCTTCGCACTAGCCAATTCACGGAACCGCAACCTGGCTACAGCGTAGGATTTCCGGCGCTTCCTCGGGCTCAGGCTGGCATCACTGCCGATGGAGTGAACGGCAGGAATTAAAGCGCGATTGCCTTGTTGCCGGAGGTTACTCCTGAGAAACTGGTGAGTCCCGATGAAATCAGGGGATCACATATCCGTCCAGAAACTGTACGGTTATATTACAAGTGGATTGTTGGTACACTGGTGGGCGACAAGTGGGTTTACGTGGTGGCTGGATTTTTGGACGACGAACCCTGTGCTCTCAACGCCTGTAAACCCGAACAAGTAACAATGGGGGAGCCATCCCCATGAATCAATCCAGGAAGACCAGCATTTGGAACGGCTGAGCGTGAGACTACCCTGGTGTTTCCTTGGGAACGCCTTACGCCTGGAATACTGCTACCGCTGATGAAAGAATAATGGTCTTGGTAGATATACACGGCAAGGTGCAGGGTTTCAGGATTGACGTCATCAGCCCATGCAGGGACCAGCCCCCAATGCCGACCTGGATCTTCTAAAGTCCGATACCAAGACCGCATAAAGCGAGGTGTCCCATGCCCGTAACCTTTGGATGTTCCCTGCCCAGCCGGGGGCCCATGGCCAGCCCCCAGGCTTTGCGTTCCCTGGCCCAGCGGGCCGAGGAACTGGGGTATGATTCGGCCTGGGTCAGCGACCACATCATCCTCCCCCGCCAGGTGGAGTCCTTCTACCCATACTCGCCCGACGGGGTGCCGGTGTTCAGCCCCGACCAGCCCTACTACGATCCCCTGTCCACCCTGAACTTCCTGGCCGGCTGCACCAGTCGGCTCAGGCTTGGCACCCACGTCCTCATCATCCCCTACCGCAATCCGGTGCTGACCGCCAAGATGATCGCCACCCTGGACACCCTGTCCGAGGGACGGGTTACCCTGGGCATTGGCGTGGGGTGGATGGAGGAGGAGTTCCAGGCGCTGGGGCTGGACACCTTTGCCGACCGCGGCGAGGTAACCAACGAATACCTGCGCCTGTTCAAGGAGCTATGGACCCAGGAGAACCCGGAGTTCGACGGCAGGTTCGTCCAGACCTCAGGGGCGGGATTTCTGCCCAAGCCCGTCCAGCAACCGCATCCGCCCATCTGGATCGGCGGCCACACCGGGCCGGCCCTGCGGCGCGCCGCCGAGCTGGGCGACGGGTGGATGCCCATCGGCCTCCGGCCCCCGGCCACCCTGGAACCGGAGGAACTGGCGGGCAAGATAGCCCAACTGCGCCGCCTGACCGTACGCGCCGGCCGGCCCGAAGACGCGGTTACTCCCTGCTTCAGTACCGACATAATTTTCGACCGCGCGGCGGGGCCCGACCGGCGTATGATGAGCGGTGTGCCGGAACAGATTGCCGCCGACTTGCGCCAGTACCAGGACCTGGGAGTGCAGAACTTCATACTGGGCTTTCCCGCCAGCAGCGTGGAGGGCCAGAGGGAGGCCATGGAGCAGTTTTCCCGGGAGGTTATGCCGCTGATACCCAGTTAAGCCCAACAGCTCAACGGGCGTCCCGAAGGGCACTCCAAACAGTCAAGGGCGGGATTGACTCCCGCTCTTACCTCTCTCTTCGTGAGCCTTCGTGTCCTTCGCGGAAGAAACTGCTAATCGGCGCCGTACTTGCGCTCCAGCTCGTAAACCTGTTCCAGGCCCAGCAGGTTTGCCACGTCCCAGCGGGAGCCGAAACGGGCGGAATCCACCTGGCCGGTCTCTTTCAGTTCCTCAAAGGCGGCCATCAGTTGCTTGTAAATCAGCCAGATGGTGCTGCCGCAGATCATAACCTTGTAGCCCATGGCCTCCACGTCCCTGGTATTGGCCAGGTCGCCGTTGTACAGGCGGGGCATGTCGGGCAGGTCGCGGGCGTACAACTCCAGGTCTTCCACCGACTTTATGCCGTCCACGAACACCATGTCGGCCCCGGCGTCGCGGTATGCCCTGCAGCGGCGCACCGTGTCCTCCCAGCCCGTCACGGCGTAGGCGTCGCAGCGGGCGATGATTACAAAGTCAGGGTCCCGGCGGGCATCCAGGGCGGCGCGGATCTTCTGGACGTGCTCCTCCATGGGGACCACCTGCTTGCCCTCGAAGAAGCCGCATTTCTTGGGAAACACCTGGTCCTCTATGTGAATTCCGGCCACCCCTGCCGCCTCGTACTCCCGCACCGTACGCTGGGTGTTAAGAGCGTTGCCGTAGCCCGTGTCGGCGTCGCAGATTACGGGTATGTCCACGGCATTGGCAATGTACTTGGCGTTGGCGACCATCTCGGTCATGGTCAGCATCCCCACGTCGGGGAAACCCTTTTCGGCAGAAGTGCCGGCGCCGGTCATATAGACGGCGTTAAAGCCCACGGATTCGGCAATGCGGGCGTGCAGCGCGTTAAGTATGAAGGGAGCGACGATGAGACCGTCGGCGGCCAGCATTTCCCGCAAGCGGGTGGTGGGTTTGGTGTAAGGTTTGGCGGTCATGGTCATGGATCAATCCTCCGGGGATGAGATTGGGACATGGATCGGCAGGATATTCAGGGTGCAGCCGGTTATATCTATGGGTTTTGGCCTGGGAGAAGGGAGTAGCTTCCGACGATTTTCCAGCTCAGGTCGGAAGCCCAACCCCCGCCGCTCCAGTCTTCACCCGCGGCCGTTGACTCGTAGCGGAAAAAGGTAAGGTCACTGAGATAGCACTGCATCGCCATGTCAACACCGCTGAAAACTCCCTCCGCAAAGGCCACGGCTCTCGCAAACACCTGAGGCGGCAGGTCTGAACAAAGCAGTAGGCCGAAGCGGATACCGTCGCGTTCCTCAACGGCGGAAATGTGCCACCGTCCCAGGGCTGCCGCAATTTCCGAACGAAGTTGTTCGGTGGGCATGAACCGGGGCTGGGAACCGGAGCGCCCGCGCCCAACTAACCTACTTCCGCCGCCGGCGGGTAACTGGTTCGCGTCTGCCATCTCCAGGAAAATATCGCCCCGGCCGTGGGTATCCGCAACCAACCGGCTGCGTTCCACGAAAGCGTACAATTCCCGCTTTCTGAAGCCTGCCGCAATATCTTCCAATTCGGAAGTTATGGACGGGACCGCATCCTCGGTGCAAGGGAAATAATCGGTCAGGGGCAGGTGGACCGAGTGCATTTCGGCGGCCCAGCAGCCGTACTGACTGCAGATTACCTGCCGGACCCGATGCAGACCGGCGGTAAATGCGGGGTCGAGGGTCAGAGAAACGCCGTACCTGATGGACAAGTAACCGCTCCTGGTGAAGTTTGACTGAATTTTAGGGTTGGGCCGGGTAAGTGTCAACGAAGGAAAATAATGGCTCGGCAGGCCCTGTCTTGCGGCTCGACTTGCCAAGCAGACAAAGACCGTATGACGGTTTTGTTCGGGAACCCTCCACCGGAATTGAACAGCCGCGACGGGTTTAGGCGGTTGACAGCTTGGGCGAACATCTGTACTATTAGTACACTTGTTCTACAGCTCTTGAAGATGGGGTGAAGTGATGGCCCAGGCAGAAGTACAGGAAATTACCTGCAAATCGTTGCTTAACCGCATTGATGTTCCCGGGTTCCCCTTCCGGTGGACATTGAACCCTTACCGCGGGTGCCGCCATGCCTGCCGATACTGCTACGCACGCCCCACCCACGAATTCTGGGGCATGAATTCGGGCAACGAGTTCGACCAGCGGGTGTTTGCCAAGGTCAACGCCCCGCAAGTGTTGCGGGATGAATTGCGAAAGCCCCGGTGGCGGGGAGAGCCGGTGGCCATTGGTACCGCCTCGGACCCCTACGAACCGGCGGAAGCCCAGTACAGGCTGACGCGGCAGTTGATTCAGGTATTGGCTGAGTTTCGCAACCCGGCTTCAATTACTACCAAGGGTGTGCTGGCGCGGCGGGATGTGGACGTTCTGCTGGAGTTGTACCACGCCGCCGATGTGCAGGTAATTTTCAGCGTTGGCAGCGTGGACGAAACGGTGTGGAAGCGGACGGAGCCGGGAACGCCCAGTCCCACTGCCCGACTGGAGGCCATGCAATTCCTGGTGGAAAGCGGCGTTCCCGCCGGCGTGATGATGGCGCCCCTGCTGCCCGGCATTTCGGACAGTTCAGAGGCCATCAACGCCACCGTTCAGGCGGCGGCCAGACACCATGCTCAGTTCCTGTCGGCAAACCTGCTTTTCCTGAAGCCGGGTTCCAAAGAATGGTTCATGCCAATGCTTCGGGAGTCTTATCCCCACTTGACCGCCGGATACCAGCGGCTTTATCGCAATACCTACGCCGGACAGGAGTACACCCAGTCGGTGCTGCAAGTGGTGGACGAAGCACGCCGCCGCTGCAGGCTGCCTTCCGTTACTCCAGCCAGGGAGTTGAACGCGCCCCGCCAGAGCCAGCAACTGGCGTTGATCGCCTAGGATTGAGAGCAGAAGCGTTATCCGGGTGGATGCCGGGGCGTTCGGAGGGAAACTGGGACTGGGGCAGATTATGCATCTGCCCCAGTCTATTCTCCGATCAATGCGTTAACTTTTCGGCGATGGTGGGTCAGTACTTGCTGCGCTTCTCCTTCCTCATCCGTCCAGTCACCAGGAACATAACCCGTTCGGCGATGTTGGTGGCCCGGTCGGCAATGCGCTCCAGGTCGTGGGCGGCCCAAAGCAGGTAGGTGGCGCGCTGTATGCTGCGAGGGTCCTGGATCATGAACAGCAACAACTCCCGGTACACCTGGTCGTACAGGTCGTCCACTTCGTCGTCGTCGTCCATCACTTTTTCAGCCTTGACCAGGTCCCGTTCCACAAGACAATCAACGCTGTCCCGCAGCATTTCTCCGGCCTTGTTAGCCATACGGGGAATGTCAATCAAGGGTTTCAGCGGCGGTTCATCGCCCATCAACAGGCTGATCTTGGCGATACCCTCGGCGTAATCGCCCATACGTTCCAGTTCCACGGCGATGTGCAGCATGGCGACGACGGCCCGCAGGTCGCCCGCCATGGGCTGCTGAGTGGCGATCAGGTCAACGCACAGTTCCTCTATGTCGTACCGCTTCTGGTCGATATAGTCGTCACCGTCGATAACGGACTGGGACTCTGCCAGGTCCCGGTTTTTAAGGGCTTCCACCGAGCGGTAAATGGCCTTGTCCACAACATCGGCCAAAAGGGTAATTTCTTCCTGCAGGTGGGCAATTTGGCGGTCTAAATCTACTCTAATCATTGATGTATCTCCCGCCATCAAATTTCGGTCCGCGCTCTCACGCATCAGGTTTTCTCCCGGGTCAAACCGGTCGCCACATTTGTCCTCGCCGTTTTACCGGCTCCAGCAGGCTTTCGTCAAAGGGGAGTGGCTGGTAGTCCTGCGGGTCCGGCAGGGAGTACCCGATCAAGTCGAATACATCCACATTGGTGTAGTAGAAATTGTAGCATTGCCGCACCAGTTCCCTGAAGAAGGCAGGGTGTGCCTGCTCCACCTGTCGCAGCGTGTCGTCCTGGGAATCCGGAACCAGCGCGACAAACCCCTCGCTGCCACGCTGGGACGCTGCAATTTCCAGTTGGGCAAGTCCTTCGCTGAAGGAACGACGCAGCGGGATGTTCTTTGCCGCAACATGTTCCACGAACCGGGCTCCTCCCAGGTCGCCTGCGCCGGGAAATTTGTCCTGGGCTGGTACGATCCGGTTGAGCGCCGCTGTGAGCAGGTCTTTTTGTTCCTGGGTGAAAATGCTGGTTCCGGTAGTCATTGGCCTTTCCTCCGGGTGCGGGGTGATGGTATGCCCTGCTCGCCTTCCAAGTGCCATTGGCAGACCATACGCCATTGGCAGAGAGTTCTCGGTATGGCGTTTCCCTGCCCTTTCCCTCTGCCTACCCTGGAATAATCGGGAGGACGATGTGAGAAGGGTGCTGCGCGCTGTGATGCACCGTCTGCTGAGCTGTTTCCAGCCGGTCGTCCACGCCCAGGGGAGCGCCCGTGTTGGGATTGCGGTCGAACCTGGGAAAGTTGCTGCTGGAAATTTCCACGCGGAGCCGGTGGCCCGCCTTCAGAACGTGGCTGGTGGCCCACAGGTCTATTGTGTACTCGTAAATCCGGCCAGGGGTAATGAAGGCCGGCTGCCGTGCCGAGGTGCGGTGGCGGGCGCGGACAATACCTTCCTGCAGGTTATGAGCGTACCCGTCGGACCTCACGTCCACCAGCTTGGCGGTGAAGTCCGTGTCAATGGCGCTGCTGGCGGCATACAGCTTGACAACGATGGGGCCGGTCAATTCCAGGTCCGAGTCCAGCGGGTCGGAGGTATACACCAACACGTCGGGCCGGTCTTCGGCGGGACCCTGGTCCTGCACTCCGTGGGGAATCATCAGGGTATTGCCCCGCAGGGTGGGAGCAGGGTTGTTGGGATCGTACACGTAGGTGTCGGCAGGTTCGTCGTCCGGCGGCGTGGTGGAAAGAGCACCATTGCCGGCCCGGGTATTGGCAGCGCCCTGAGAGTGGAGGTAGTAACGGGTGTAATGGGTGCGGGCCAGGGGCCACTCGTTCTCGTGCCGCCACTTTCCGTTGCCAACCCCACTGGCGTTCATGACGAAAATGTAGACGGGCGGCTCATCCATTATCCCGTTGGCCTTGTCCTTGAGCCAGTAATCAAACCAGCGACGCAGGTGGTCGTGCAGTTCTATAGCGGCGTCCGAGCCGAAGTCTATATCGCCGCTATCGCCGGAGGTGGCCCGGGTATAGGGCCGGATATGGGCCCAGGGCCCAACCAGCAGTTTCTGGCTGCGGCGGGCCAGCCGTCCCGCTTCGGAATCGTCGCCCCCCCGGTCCGAGATGGCCCGGTAAGCGTTCAACGCCCCTTCCAGGAAAATGTCGTACCAGGAACTGACGTGGAACATGGGAATCTTAATGCCATCCAGGTTGCGCAGGAGGTTCAGCTGCCACCAGTAAGGGCCGTCCAGTTCCTGGTCGAAATACTCGTGGAAATAGGGTGCGGTTTCCTTCAGCCGCTCAATCCAGTCCCGCAGCGGCAGGTGGCGGAACCACTCGTCGGTAAGGGGACGACCAAAGTTGCCAGGCTCCAGCACATATTCGTCCATCTGGGCCAGCAGGTCATCTCGACCCAGGCGCTGCAGGGTGTTGCGGCCCTTGTGGATGGCGTAGGGAACCATCCAGCCCCACTCCATGGCGCCGCCGGTGTGGTACACCCAGCTCTGGTGGAAGTCGGAGGAAGCCGAAACCGGCGCCATCGCCTGAAGGTGGGGCGGCAGGGGGTTGTTGGTGGCCAGGGTGTACTGGGTGGCCCCCAGGTATGATTGACCCGTGGTCCCCACCCGGCCGTTGCTCCAGGGCTGGCGGGCGGCCCACTCCACCGTATCGTATCCGTCCCTAACTTCCTGGAACAGGGGGTTGTAATAGTCGCCCTGGGACTCGAAGCGGGCGCGACAGTCCTGGCTCAAAACCACGTAACCGTGGGTGGGGAAGAACCACACAGAATGGTCGGGGGCCGCCACGTAATCGTCCTTACCATAGGGGCCACGATTGACCAGCACCGGAAAGCGGCCGGGGGCGTCGGGACGGAATACGTCGGTAGCCAGCAAGGTGCCGTCCCGCATGGGCACCATCACGTTGCGGTCGCGAATGACCCTGTAGTTTCCTTCCTGAGCCATGTACACAGCATACGCCGGCCAAGCTGACAACGTCAATCTTGCGTAGCTATGCCAGCCACCGCGGGCAGGATGGCGGGAGCTGAAAGGCAAAATGGAGGGTGCTCTTCTGAGTTCCGCAATTCCGGCTGAACGCGGGACCGGAATAGGAACCGTCGGATTATGCTAGAATTTTTGGGTGTAAGTTTTCTGACTCAACCTCCAGATTCTGAAAGGACACCAATGTTTGCCAGAGACCTGATGACAACCCCGGTGATTACGATTAATGAAAACGCCACAGTAGGCGAAGCGGCAAGGCTTATGCTGGACCGTGACGTGAGCGTACTGCCGGTGCTGAATGAGGATGAGAGGCTGGTGGGTATTCTGACTCATTCAGACTTTGGCCTGAGCCCCAAGTTTCGCCCCCTGGTGGAAAACGTCTACTCTTTGCTGGGAGCGTCCACCACTACCCATCATCTGGAGCAGACGGCGCGGCAGGTTGGGCGCAAGAGGGTTGGCGATGTTATGCGGCGCCACATAATCACCGTTCACCAGGACGATGGCGTGGAACATGTAGCCCGGGTGATGATGCGTTCCCAGATTCGCCGCCTGCCGGTGGTGGACGGCGGCAAGCTGGTGGGAATAATAACCCGGCACGACTTTCTGAAGTTGATAGCGGGCAGGGAATAGACGACTGAAACGGGGCCGGCGGTGAACCCACCTGCGCAAGGTTCAGAGGTGGGAGCTTTCGGGACAGAGCGCGAAACAGGGACCGCTGGCCTTGTATTGGACGGGTAAACTCAACAACGGCCTCTGACTGATAGCCGAGAGATGCTGCCTTAATGCTGCCCCTTGTAAACCTGCGAATTGCCGTACGCGACGGGTTGGCTTATGTTGCTGAGCAGCCTGACGTTCTCGAAGCCGAGGTGTTCGCCTCGGCAAATACCAACCTGACCCTGCGTCTGAACTTTACATCTCACATTCCCTGCAATGGGGTGGAGGAACCCAAGTCCATAGACTCGCACGGTGTGTCCGTGCGCGCGGCCTTCCGCACCCGCCGGGGCGCCATCATCGGCATGGGAAGCGAGGCCAGCGATCTTTCCGTGGGAGGAGTTGCCAGCGCCCTGGAGAAAGCCCGCCGCGGCGCGGTGCTGGACCAGGAGTTCGACTGCCTGCCCCGGCCCCTGTTTGACCGTCCTACCCTGTACGAATACCACGACCCCACCCTGGTGCGGCTGCGGAACTCGAAGCTGCTGGCCCACGGTTGGGATGTGCTGCGAAACGGGCTGGATGCGTTCCAGTCTTCGGAGGACCTGCTGTCGGCCCTGGAGCGGTACCGCTTCGGCCAGCCTGAAAGCGGCGATAAGGCGCAGCTTGCCGACCTGGGCCTTATTCTGGGCGGCGACGTGGTAATGCTGCTGGAACGGATGGCCGTCGCTTCCACCAGCATGCCCGCACCACAGACTGACGAGTCCACCCTGATTATGTCCTTTGCCACCGCAATGGTTGAGGAGATGAACGCCAAGGGCAGCGGGTGGACCGTCTGCACCCACCTGGCCGACTTTGAGGCACGGGCCGGCGCCGACGCGGCGCGGCGGGCCATAGCGTCCATGGGCGGGCAGCGGACGCCCACGGGCAGCTACCGGGTGGTACTGGGACCGCAACCCGTGGCGGAACTGCTGGAATGGATACTGATGCCGGGGCTTTACCTGGAGTCCTTCCACGCGGACGCCTCGCCCTTCATGCGCCGGTTCGGGCAGCAGATAGCCTCGGAGAACCTGCACCTGTACGATGACGGGTCTATGGCGGGACTTGCAGGTTCCAAGGGCATTACCGACGAAGGGCTGCCCACCGGCCGCACCGACCTGATACGGGAGGGCCGCCTGGTGGGGCTGTTGTCGGACTACTACAACTATCGAAAGGCCATGAACGCGCGCCGGGGCTGGGACAAGCTGGGAGCGGAACCGGGCGTGGTGGAGCGGGGTATCCTGCCCCGCAACGGGTTCCGCGCCGGGAACGGCGGCGGCCGGGACTTCAGCGCCCCCGTGTCCACCATACCCACCAACCTGGTGATCGAGGGCGGGGAGGAAGCCAGCGGGGATGAGTTGCTGCGAATGGTGGGCGACGGAATCTACATTGGCCGCATCTGGTACACCTACCCGATTAACGGGTTCACCAGCGGAGACTTCAGCGGCACCGTGGTGGGAGACTCCTACCTGATACGGGACGGGCGGCTGGCCGAACCGCTTCAGCCCAACACCCTGCGCATGAACGGCAACATCCTGCAGGTGATCAACAGCATAATTGGCATTGGCGCGGAACGAACGGGAACGGTGCGCTGGTCGTCGGACCAGATAACCTGGGCGCCGGAAATGGCAGTCTCGAACTTTTCCCTGGAAGAAATTGCGGGGGACATGGAACAGGGCTATTGACCGACTACCGCCCCTGGAACCAGGGCATACGTTTCTGGGTGAAGGCCCTGACTCCCTCCTGGAAGTCGCCAGTGAAAACTATGTTGCTGATGGCGTCGGTCTCCGCGTCCAACTGCTCTTCCAGGGTGGCGGCCCAGGAGTTGTCGAACAGGGCCTTGACCCGTCCGTAGGCAACCGTCGGTCCCTGGGCCAGGCGGGTGGCCATCTCCAGGGAGTGGCGTTCGAAATTTTCGGCGGGGCATACCTGATTGACCAGCCCCAGTTCCCGGGCGTACTCGGCGCCGATGGGCTGGCTGGCCATGTAGATCTCCATAGCCCGGCTCATCCCGACCAGGCGGGGCAGCATGTAGGTGGATCCCCCGTCGGCGGTGCAGCCAATGCCGGCGTAGGCCATTATAAAGCGGGAGTCCGCAGAGGCGACCCGCAAGTCGCAGCACAACGCCAGGCTGAAGCCGGCCCCGGCGGCGACACCGTTGACGGCGGCCATTACCGGCTTTTCCAACGCGCGTATTCCCACAATTATGTCCCGGTGCAGGTCGCCGGCAAGCTGGCGCAGGTGGCGGGACAGTCCCTCCGGCCCCTCGCCCTCCAGATTTTCCACGAAGTCTCTAACGTCGGCCCCGGCGCAGAAAGCACCGCCGGTCCCGGTAATCATCACCGCGCGAACTTCGGGACGGCGGCAATCGGCGATGGCCTTTCCCATTTCGGCCACCATGTCGGGAGACAGGGCGTTGCGGGCTTCAGGGCGGTCCAGCGTGATGACCGCCAGGGAGTCTTTGCGGGTGAGGTCGACTCTGGAAGATGGCATTACAGGCCTCCGGGCATCGACGATGAACAGCAGAAGCTATGGCAGGCAGCGAATCGACAACCGTGTTGAGCCGGGCGGCAGGCGTCTAGTCATCCCCGCCAGGCTGAGGGGATACCTGGCCCCGGGGTTGAGGCTCGGGGCGGATGCCCGGCACCTTCTGGAACAGGGCCACGATGCCGCCGGAAATGATGATCCAGACCACGGCCAGGGAAGCCACCTGGAAACCCTCCTGGTAGTAGGGTCGGGCTTCCGCGGCGGTCATGAATTCGATGGTTACCGGCAGGCTCAGGCCCAGGATGGTGGCGCCGATGGTGCTGCCCACAGTGTGGCCCATCTGCCTGGTGGTCTCCAGCATACCCGCGGCGAAACTGCGGTTATCGGGCAGGGTATTCATCACCACCGCGTTGTAGGGAGAAATGAACATGGCAGTGCCCACCGAGCCGGGAAGCAGCAGCAGGGGGATGCCCCAGATGGGGACATGGGCCGCGAACAGGCCCAGCAGGCCTATACCCGTACCAATCAGGAACAGCGAAAGGGGGCCCATCCACCGGGAGTTGTAGCGGTCGTAGATGTAGCCGGCGATGGCGGGAAGCCACAACCCGAAACTCTGGTGGGGCAGCAGCACCAGGGTAACCACGAGGGGTGAATAGCCCAGGCCGTCTTCCACCACTATGGGCACCAGGGTGAAAATGGTCAGCATGGACAGGTGGCAGGTGGTGTTGGAGTACAGGGCCATGGAGAAGTACTTGCGCTTGAAGTAACGGAAGTCCAGGAAGGGCTCCGCGCTGCGCAGTTGCAGCACCACGAACAGCGCGGCCAGGGCCAGGCTGAGCAGGTGCATGGGAATGTGGTACTCCAGCGCGTCGGGTGTGGTGAAGGACTCGGCGCCCTCGTGCAGGTGAGAACCGGAGAGGATGAAGGTGCCGAGCACTGCCATGAGGACCAGGGCAGCGAAGTAGTTGATCTTGACCTTCTTGCGCTCTTCGACAGGCTGCAGGGAGCTGTACTTCAGGACGGGGTAGGTAAGCCAGATGGCCGCCAGCCCCATGAGAAAAGCTGTTATATAGACAAGCTGCCAGCCCAGGAACTCGAGGAAGAGGCCGAAAACTGCCAGTCCGATGAGGGTTCCAATGCGGGAACCGGTAACGGGAACCGCGAAGGCGCGGCCCCGCTCGTTGGGATCGAAGACCATGGCGATGAGGGCATTGGAGTTGGAAATGACCAGCGCTCCGCCCATGCCACCTATGCCGCACCACAGGATAAGCTGGTAAAGACTCTGGGCGGTGGCGGCCAGCAGGCTGGACAGGGTGAGCAGGCAGATGCCCACGAAAAAGACGCGGACGTGGCTAAACTTCTCGCCCAGCCGGGCAGTGAGGAAGACGGTGCTGCCCAGGGCCAGAAGGCGGATGATGACGGTCCAGGAGGCGTCGTCAACGTCGGAATTGAAATAGTCGGCCACCGAGGGAATGGTAAGGGTAACAGGGAGGAAGGTGAGCTGTACCAGCAACTGGGAAGCGGCCAGGGCCAGCAGGGTATCAACGCGCTGGCGGCTGCTGGCCAGTTCACGGAAGGCGGCAACAATATTCAGCCGGGCCAGTACCAGGGACAACATTCCCAAGATAGATACTCCGGTAGGCCTAATATTCGACCTGCCCAGTCTAGGTAGAATGGGGAGCAATGTCAAATGGGGTAGCGCCCCTTCTCCCGGATAGTCGCCGGGGCATCAAGGATGGAGTTCCCTTGAAGTGACACATTCCCAGGCCGGATCAAAATGAGCGGGCGTAAGGCCCGGACTTTTTTTATTATCGTTCCATTTGGTTCCACTTTGGCCCGTTTCGATGTTTATCCACGAATGGACACGAATGTTCACTAATGGGAATTTTTTGATAATGGTTCCATTTGGTTCCATTTTGGCCCATTTTGGGGTTTATCCACGAAGGGCACTAAGGGACACGAAGGTGGGAATTTTTTGGAAATAGTTCCATTTGGTTCCATTTTGGCCCATTTTTGGGGTTTATCCACGAAGGGCGCGAAGGTAGGGTTATGGTTTTATGTTGGAGATGGGTTATGCGAGTTGGCAAGGGGGTAAATGTCATCGGGGAAAAGGCAGCCTTGGCCCGGCACCGGCTTCCGATGCCGGTGGAGAATGACCTGAAGAGCGCGGGGGGATCAAGCTGCCGCTTTTCTGTGTTGGGGCAAGTGATCAGAATTAGTTGGCAGGTGTGCGGGGGAATCAGTCACCAATGAGCAAACGGGATTCCATAAGCAACGGAATGGATGCCGGCTTCTGCGGGTGAGGTGGACTCTGCGGCAGACTTACCTCCCAACACTGGAGGGTTATCGGCGCTATCCCTGCGAATGGCCCGATTGTCCTGAGAATAGCCCCGCCTTTATACTTGTTCCAGTGAGGCGCGCTTATGATTACGGGCATCGTTCTGGAAAATTTCAAATGCTTCGAGAAGGTGGAGATACACCCGAAGCGGATAACGTGCTTCGTGGGCGCCAATGGGACCGGCAAGTCCAGCGTGCTGCAGGCGTTTGGGTTGTTGAAGCAGTCGGTTGAATCTACACCTTTGTCGGAACGTCCTGATGCATTGAGCAGTCGCAGAAATTTCGTGCTTCAAGGGCCCTTAGTAAGTGTTTCTAATTCATTCGACCTATTTTCGACACACAGGCGCGATATACCCAAGATAGAATTCGCAGGGGTCAACCTGGTGACGGGGGAGCCTAAACCATTTAGATTTGGCTTTCAGGTAGCATTGGATACATTTTCTCCTGTGACCACATCAGATCCGGACGAGATTAGTTCAGCACTAATAGCTATAATGAACTTGAGAATGGTCCCCGCTCTTCGAGGACTTACCAGGCCCGTTTATAAGCTAGGAAACGAACGAGTAGCTGACGTCTCTCTCAAAGAGAGCTTTTCCCACCAAGAAGAGCAAACAGCTACAAACTTAGGCTATTCCCGGGCAGACCTCCAAGGCATATCTCCACTGCTTGAACGCGTAACAGGGGTCAAATTGATTGCAGAGACAGTGCCTCCTCAGTCAGTAGAAATCAGGGCAATTACCCCGTCCGGTCCAGTTAACATGGTCTTGGAGGGTTTCGGGACTAACGCACTGATAATGTTACTTCTGCAACTGGTCACTGCCGCCAAGGGTGCAACAGTCATGATAGAAGAACCAGAAATCCACTTACATCCCAAGGCACAGGCCGAGTTGGCTGAGGTGATTACAGAAGTAGCCCTCGCGCTAGACAATCAAGTCATAATGACCACCCATTCAGAACACATTACCGGGCGGCTGCTGACGCTGGTGGCCGAGGGTACGCTGACGCCGGACGACGTGGCCATTTACGCCTTTGAAAAGGATGAGGAAGGGGTGTGTACCGCGAAGGACTTGAGAGTCAATCCTGACGGGACAATTGAAGGGGGCATCAACGACTTTTTTGAGACCAACCTGGAAGAAATGAACCGTTTCGCACAGGCCCAGTTCAAACGCGCAAAACCCAACGAATGACCAGGCAATTTATTCTCGACGAAAACATCATCATACTGGCGCAAAGAAAGGCAGACCCGCAGGGCAATTATGATGCCACATGTCTGAACCTGATAGACCGGATGATCGAAATTTGTCATACATTCGTTATAGACGCATACCTCTGGAATAAGTACCAGCAACAGTTGGGGAGAATCCCAACATCAGGTCTTGGCCCCCCAAACCTCTTCCATTTGCTACAGGGAGCAAGACAACGAACCGGAAAGATTCAGTTCCTCCCCGACGCTCCTCCTTTCCCCGAAGAAGCTTCCATCCCCCAAGGCAGCCAGGATGACAAGGAAATAGTCCGTCTGGCCGTTTCCACCGGCGCCACGCTGGTTACCACCGATGGCCCCCTGACCTCTGACCTGGAAACTGCCGGCATAACAGAACAGTATCAGTTGCAGGTTGTTTCTCCAGGAGAGGCTCTTACACTACTTTAACCGTGTTTTACCCCGGGTGGCCCGGTGTCCCTCGCAGCGCGCAACCCGCGCAGGACGCGGCCATTCCGCAGGGAGCGGTCGTTCCACCACTTGCCGCCGGCACCGGTCCCGATGGCGCCGCTTCCTTTGCCCCTTGGGGGAACAGGTCCAGCCTTAGCTGCTTGCCGGTGGGCGGGCGCTGGCCGGGGAATACCACAAAGGGCCAGGCGCGCTTGCGCACCACGCCCATGGCAGTCAGGTCGCGCCAGTTGTCGATGCTGTGGTGGCGGCGGTTGTCCATTATGCGCTGGGCGGAGGTGGGGCCCAGGCCGGGGACGCGCAGGAGTTGGTCGTGGCTGGCGGTGTTGAGGTCCACGGGGAATGCTTCGAGGTTTTCCAGGGCGATGGCCGTCTTGGGGTCCTCGTCCAGGGGCAGGAAGCCGCTCCGGTCGAAGGCCAGGTCCAGTTCGTCATTGGAATAGCGGTAGATGCGCTTCAGCCAGTCCAGCTGGTAGAGACGATGCTCCCTGATGGACGGGACGGGGGGATGTTCTTCCATCGGTGTGTCGGAGGCGGGTCGGAAGGCGGCATAGTAGACCCGCTTCAGGTTCCAGTCGCCGTACAGCCGGTCCACCCGCCGGAAAATGTCGGCGTCCGACTCTTCGGCGGCGCCCACCACGAACTGGGTGGCCTGGCCCACGGCGCCGCCCGTGCTGGTCCGGGTCAGGTCATTTATCCAGGACATGGGCGCCAGGATGCCGTTCTCAAAGTCCTTGTGAGGGCTGATGCGCTTCATAGCCTCGGCGGTGGGAGTCTCGATGTTGACTGAGAGGCGGGTGCCCAGGCGGTGGGCCGCCTCCACGTACTGGTACTCGGCTCCGGGCATAACTTTCAGGTGGACGTAGCCCCGGAAGTTGTGCTTGCGGCGCAGAACTTCGACCACCTGGACCATGCGCTCGGTGGTCTTGCTGCCGCTGCCGGCGATGCCGGAACTGAGAAAAAGGCCGGCGACGGTGTGACGGCGGTGCAGTTCCATGAAAGCCGATGCCAGTTCGTCCACCTTGAAGGCGTAGCGCTTGCGGGGGACATAGACGCTGTTGGGGCAGTAGGCGCAGTCCATCATGCAGAAGTCGGTGAACATGACCCGCATCAGGTTGATGAACTTGCCATTGGGCATTGAGGCGCGGTACACCCCGGCCAGGGGGCGCTTGCCGGGCTTAGAATAAGGACCGGTCACCCCTTCCCCTGCCCACTTACCCTGGCCGCCTGAGCCGGGTTGGGTTGGGGCCAAAAGGTCGTCGCCGGCCATGCCGCCAAGGATTCCGATTTTCTCGTAAACGTCGGGGGTACGCTTGATAAGCATTGGGCCAACCTCTCCAGGCAGAGTATAAGAACGTGTGTTCTTATCAGGTTGGCAGGGGGTCATCCAGAGTGTCAAGGGGAATTCTATGCAAAGTGGAATGGGCGGCCACAAGGGCCGCCCCTACGAAACTCTGGAACTTGGAGGCGCGGGTTGCGGCATCTACTCTCCGAACACCATGACCGCGTCGGACAGGCAGACCAGGTCACCCCGCTGGTTGATGCCCCTGACCCGGCACTCCACCAGGCCACGGCCTTCCTCCTCATACTTGCGAGTGATTTCACCCCCGAAGGTGACCGTGTCACCGGAGCGGAAGGGAGTGATGGCGCGCATCAACAGGCTGCCCCCGTTGTAAAAAGCGCTCAGGGGGAAGGACAGTTGCAGCATCTGGTCCACGTAGGACATGGTGGCCGGGCCGGCGTTCACCGTGCCGCCGAAGATGTTCTGGCGGGCAAACTCCTCGTCGTTGTGGATGTTGCTTTCGCTGGGTTTTCCGGCCAGGCGAAAGTCGCTCTTGCGGTTGATGATTTCCTGGCTCTCGGTAATGGCCAGCTCCGCCAGTGTATCTCTCTCCCTGGCCGAATCGAAGGTGAGCAGCTGGGAGGGAGCGGGTTTCAAAACCGGCATCTCCGATCGGGGAAGTACGGCGGTCACCCCGTCTTGGGGTACTTCCCGCTGGCCCCAGGCGTACTCAAAGATACAGGTGTAATCGTATTGGCCCACCGGCTCGCCCCGCTGGTTCTCCGCTTCAATTCTGAAGGTGACAAACTTGCTGCCCCGACGCTCGTACTTCTCCAGGACCCGCGCCACGCCGGTTATGGTATCTCCCACGAAAGCGGGACGGAACCACCGAGCCTCGCACTTGGCGAAGGGAGTCTGTCGGCGGGCGGTCCTGGAATGTTCCAGGGCCACAAAACCATTATTTTCGGCGATTTCGGGGCGGAGCAGTGGCGCGTAGGATACGGCCATGGTGGGCATGGGTACGGCCGCTCCCCCGTATTCGTCGCAGCCGTTGCCCATGTGGTAGCGGGGGTCCGGGTTCTGGGCAATATCAGCGTATTCGGCTATCTGCTCGGCGTTGATGGTTACCATCGTGGGCTGGGCGGCCTGCCCCGGCTCCACGGCGTCGTAATCCCACAGGCGCTCGGTAGTTTCTACCATGTCTTTCCTCTTAGTCCACGAATAGACACGAATGTCCACGTTGGGCGAATCGGTCGCCCGGGGGTTACGCCGCGGGCTGGACCAGTTCGATGAGGACGTCGTCCGGGCCCTCGATGTAGGCCAGCCTGGTGCCGCCCACCACCTCGGTAAGGGGCAGAACGACGCGGATGCCGTCGGCCTCGAATTTGGCCAGTTCGGCCGCCAGGTCGTCCACGTGAAAACCGAAATGCTCCAGGCCCAGGCGGTTCAGTTCGGCCACCGCGCGGTCATCGGAGGAGCCCGCTGGCTTGGAGGATACATTCAGGCGGGTGGGTCCGCCCACCTCCATGCCGATGGTGATGGTGCCGGGCATAACCTCCCGCTCGGACACCTTCTTCGCCTCGAAGTACTTTTCGTACCAGGCCGCCGTGGCGTGGGGGTCGGCGGCGCGGATGTGGACATGGTTTATGGCATAGGGCATGATGGTCGCTCCTATCTTGTATCGGGATTAGTGAGTCTTCAAACCGGTTAACACTAACGGCATCAGCCGATGTCTTCGAAAGCGGGAGTGGGCATGCCGGCTTCCCAGGTGGGGTCGCGCAATTCCAGGCGATTGCCGCTGGGGTCGAAAAAGTACAGTTCACGGCCGGTGAAGAAACCCCGCTCGCGGTAGATGAGGTCGTCTATGGGGACATTGCGGCCCCGGAAAACACGGCATGCTTCCTCGAAAGTCTCCGGCGTGACGGTGAAGGAGTGGTGGACCTTGGCGTCCCGCTGCGAAGCCTGTTCCGTCGGTTCGTCCAGTTCGCAGAGAAGGATGTTGTGGTCGCCCACGTTAACGCAGGACATACGGGAATTGCCCAGCCGCCCCTTGGCCTCCAGGCCCAGGACATCGCTGTAAAAGGCTTCGGCCTCATCAAGGTTGTTTACCGGAATTGACCAGTGGGTAACGCCTTCAATCTTTAGCAGTCCCATGGCACACCTCCAAAACAGTCGTTCCCTCGGGTTGCAGAGTAGATTGTTACAACCAGATCACCTATAGTTGTGGCCCTTTGGCAAGATTATGGCATATTCCGGGCCAGGGTGGTATAGGCGGACCGGAAAAGCCAGGGTCTACGGAGAGCGCCCAAGGTGAGGCGGCAATCAAACTGTAACTACAAGCCACTTGGCGGATCGGTAAATTATAGATACAATATGGCGACAGAGTACGAATGGGACGAAGGGAAGCGGCTTTCCAACCAGCTAAAGCACGGCGTAGATTTTTCGAAAGCCGAGGCCTTTGAGTGGGAAACCGCTGTCATTCATTACAGCCCGCGAGGCGCCGAAGCTCGTTACGTAGCCGTGGGTTTCATTGCCCACCGACTCCACTACCTGGTATATACCATCAGGGGTAACAACCGTCGTATAGTCAGCCTGCGAAGAGCCAATCAGAGAGAGCAAAGACGCTATGAAAGAGAACGCTAACCTGGACAAGCTACCATTCGCTGAATACGCCGCCCTGGTAGCGGAAGAGGGAGCAAAACAGAAAGGCAATACCGGCTCTCCCAAACTGTCTTTTGAGGAATTGGTGGCAAGCAATCTAACCTTTGCCGAAATTGAGGCTGAGTACGGCGAAGAGACGGCAATTAATGTCGGCATCGCACAAGACCCGGATGCTCCGGAGTGGACGGAGGAGGATTGGGCACGGGCGCGGCCGGCTATAGAAGTGCATCCGGAGTTGGTTGAATGGTCCCTTCGCAGGCGGGGCAAGCAGAAGGCTCCCACCAAGGAGCTCATTTCGATAAGGCTTGACCCCGACATTACGGCTTACTTCAGGGCCGGAGGGCCGGGCTGGCAGACCCGCCTCAATGACACCTTGAGGCAGGCGATATTCGGTTCTTGACGGTTTCCTTCCCGGAAATTACGACCACCCTTCGTTCCCCAGGCAGGTTGAGGATGAGTGCGGCAGCCACCGCCATCCTGACCTTCCCCCATCAAGGGGGAAGGAATCTGTCATGGATTTATTATCCCCTACATTCCCGGCGAAGCGTGGTGGGCGATCATCTTCCAGCCAAGGGGAGTCCTGACGAAAATATTGGTAGCCAGGACGCCGAAGTTATCGGCGCGACCCTGCAGGACACTGGTAATGCCCTCCACGCAGGTAACCCACCCGCAGTCGCCCTCCACCACCACGTTGACGTAGCGGATGTTGAAGTGCATCAGGGTAGTGTTGTCGAAGATGCGCCGCCAGCTTTCCCGTATGGTTTCCCAGCCCACCAGGGGCTGCCAGCCCGGGTGAATGCACAGGGCATTTTCCGAGTCAACGCATACGTCGTCCAGGGCCGCTACGTCCAGGGCGCCGAAGGCGTCGTAGAACCGCTGGTTGGCCTGTTTGACTGCTTCGATATCGTCTGCCAGCATAACGCCTCCGTGTCCATTGATGGATAATATGCCAGAGTTCGATTACGAGAATGCAAAGAGGGCGCCCACAAGGGGCGCCCCTACGTGACATGCCATATCCCCAGGGGCAACCGCCAGGGCTGCCCGTTCTCCTAGTGCATGGGGGAGAAGGATGCGGGGATGACGATCTTGTTTTCCTGCTTGACCAGGAATTCACGGGTTGGCGGCGGCCAGTTGGGGTTCTCGGCGGCCTCGGAGCGGACGCGACCGCGGGCGGCCAGGTCTTCGTAAGGCCAGACGTGCATCCACTGGAAGGTGCCGTCCTCCAGGTCGCTGTACATGCCGGCGGCCAGGGGAGAGTAGGCTTCGCGGTGGCTGATGGCGTTGGACCAGCGGCTCAGGACCTCGTCCTTGGAACCTTCCTGGTAGGTATAGATTCTCATCTCGTAGATGCTTCCCAGTTCCCGGTCGCCCATGGGGGTCATAAAGTCGGCGGGATTCCATATCTGGGAGTGCATGTTCAGGATGTTGCCGCCGTTGGGGGGCGGCCAGCCCTCGACGCTGGTGCCGCGGCACTCTTCGCGGTGGTCTTCGTCGTCATAAGGCCAGATATGGATGACCTGGTTCAGGGGACCAATGTCGGTATGGAAGAAGGCCGCCAAGGGGGAGACTTCCAAGCGCCCGGGCAAAGCCCTGCCGAAATTGTCCTCGAACTCGGCTACGGTACCAGGCTTCATGTCATAGGTACGAACTTCGTAGATCATAGCCACTCCTGTTTCCGATTTTTGGACGGCCGCACACGGGGGCGAGCCGCCGGGGCTAGTTTAGCAAAAAGGCGTAAGTTGGGCAATTGCGGGTTGACGCCCCTGGGGTATTTCGGTTTTCTACCAGGGCAGGCACACAGGTCTGCCCCTGCCATTCTCGCGTTGGAACCACCTGAATTGGGAAGCGTTGGCGCTGGGGGCAGCGTTCCAATGCAGGTGGTATTGCCGTGGGACCAGGGCAGACACACAGGTCTGCCCCTATCATTCTCGCGTTGGGACCACCTGAACGGAAACCCTGAACTAGACCGGTTCCGCCAGGAATACGGGAATCTTCCTGGTAGTGCGC
>CAZPMU010000015.1:25896-51889 GCA_964587795.1 uncultured Dehalococcoidia bacterium
AACCCTGAACTAGACCGGTTCCGCCAGGAATACGGGAATCTTCCTGGTAGTGCGCTGCTGGTATTCTTCGTAGGGCGGGTAGGCCTCCACCGCCAGGGCCCACAGGCGGGACCGCTCGGCCTCGTCATCCACCTCCCGCACTCGCATGTCGAAGACCTCGGCCTCGTCCCTGACCTGCACGCTGGGGTCGGACCTCAGGTTGAAGACCCAGACGGGATGCTTCGGCCTCCCGCCCTGGGAGCCCACCAGCACGTAGTTGTTCCCGTCCTTAACCCGCATCAACGGCGTTTTACGCATGGCGCCGGTCTTGTTTCCCGTGTTGGTGACGATGACCACGGGCAGGCCGGTGTCGCGCAGGGTGGTACCCTCGGCGCCGTTGGTGCGTTCGTAAAGCTCCACCTGTTCCCGGACCCAATCCCTGGTTGAAGGTATGTATTCGGCCATGGCTGTCTCCTGATTGCTGGAATAGATACGGGGAAATATTAGCATACCTGCGGTGACTATCTTCCCTGTCCACGAAGAAACGCGAAGGAAGAACTCGGAAGCACAGGTTTTATTGGCGGTTGGTGGACAAACCTATTCGGGCCTGGGGCGACCTAACCACTATCCTGCTCCTTATGCCCATATATCAACAAACCTATTCGGGCCTGGGGCGACCCCGGAGGGCGGAAATGCCCATGGCCAGCATCACCAGGCAGGACATTCCAATGAAGGTGTAGCGGAGGCCCACGGTAAAGGCGTGGCCCACTCCCTCTGCCCCGCCCACTTGCACGGCGGCCAGGCTGGGTTCATAGCCCAGGGAACCCATGGTGGCAGTTACTATGGCCGTGGCCACGGCGATGCTGACCACGTTGCCCGCGTTGCGGACCAGGTTCAGGAAGGCCGAAATTACCCCGTAGCTCTCCCGGGCCACGGAACTCAGCACCGAACTGGCGTTGGGTGAGAAGAACAGGCCCATGCCGCAACTTTGCAGTATCAGGCCGGGCAGCACGGCGGTGATGGAGGACTCGGCTGTCAACCGGGACAGGATGAGCAGGCTGACGGAAATGCAGGCGAGGCCGGTTACCGTGAGGGCCCGCCACCCGTAGCGGTCGGACAGGCGACCGCTCAACGGGCCCAGGAAAAGCATGCAAACCGCCCCCGGCACCAGGGCCAGGCCGGTCTCGGTGGGACTGTAGCCCAGGACACCCTGCAGGTAAAAGGGAGTCAGGAAAAACACCGCTATGCCGCCCATGAAGGTCAGGAAAGCGGCGGATACTCCGCAGGAGAATATGGGAGCCTTGAAATAGCGCAGGTCCAGCATTGGATGGGCAATCCGCAATTCCCACCAGATGAAGCCCGCCAGCAGGATGACGAACCCGCCCAGTCCGGCCAATATGGGAGCGGAAGTCCACCCGAACCGGTGGGCGTAGGTGACGCTCAACAGCAACAACAGGAGCATGCCGGTGGACAGGGTAGCGCCCTGCCAGTCGAAACCGGGCCGCCGGGCGCCAGGTTCACCGCCCGCACGGCCCGACACTTCGTTGGTCAACACAGCCAGGCCCAGGCCAATGGCCAGGGACATCATGGGAATGTTCACCAGGAAGACGGCCCGCCAGCCGAACAGGTCCAGCAGGAAGCCGCCCAACGCAGGACCGACTATGGCGCCGCTGCTGACCACGCCCATCATGAGGCCGATGGCCTTGCCCCGCTCGCTGGCGGGGAAAGCCGCGGCGATGATGGCCATGCCGGTGCCCTGGGTCATGGCGGCGCCGGCCCCCTGGATAACGCGAGACCCAATCAGCAGTCCCAGGTTTGCGGACAGTCCGGCGGCTATGGCAAAGAGGGCGAACACCAGGGAGCCGATGATATAGACCTTCTTCAGGCCGATAATGTCGGACAGGCGGCCCATGGGCAGCAGCAGGGCGCTGATGGTCAGGGTGTAGCTGATGACTACCCACTGAACGGTGGGGATGTCGCTGTTGAAGTTCCTGGCAACGGGATGCAACGCCACGTTGACGCTGACCTGGTCGGCCACCGAAGCGAAGGTGCCAATGGCGACGGCCGCGAAGGCCCACCACTTGTAGTGTGAGCCCTGCCGGACGGCAGCTATCTTTGAACTTGCAATCACGTATTCGGCCTTCGCTTTAACACAGGTTGGAACAGGTCAGTCTTAAGTTCTTTCTCAAAGCCGGGGACTACAGCATACTGCAACATCCTCCCACGGTCTCTTCACGCAAGAAGCAGGAAATTGAAAAACCCGCTCATTTCCTATCACTTCCAATCATCCGGTCCTGCTTTGAGAAGGGTCCTGGCGCTCACTTTCCTACGGGAGGCCCAGAAATGGCCTTGAGTTTCTCCTTTCGTGGAAAGGTGTCTTGGGGCAGGGTAGATACCTGGACCTGCCCCGGGATTATGAAATTCTGCGGCTTTCATTCTTTACAAACTGGAGATGGGTGATGCTGGCTGGCAAGCGGGGAACTCCCTTCAAGTTTCCGAGGGCGTGAAAAGGGCGGGCTACCCAGGACCTGATATACGGTCGCCATGCCTACTCCAATTGCCTGGTGCTACGGAAAAAGATGGCCTGGACCGTGGCGAAGAACAGGGCGGCCGCAGCCATAACAGTGAATACCCAGGAAGGGTCCCACAAGTCTATGAACAGGCCGATGAGCAGGGTGGCCAGGGGCGTAATGCCATGGTCCAGCATATAGATACTCATTACCCGGCTGCGGAAAGTATCGGGGACCACTGTCTGAATCAGGGTACCATTGGCCACACGGAAAACATACTGGCTGAACCCCAGGCCGGTAAGCATGGCAAAGGATAGCCACAGCCACTGGGACTGGGAAAAGAACATAATAAAGGCGCAGCCAAAGATAAGGCCCAGGAAAACGGCCAGCCCCTTGCGCATCAGGTAGCCAATGGCGGCGATAAAGACGGCTGCGGCGACTCCCCCGAGACCAACTGCCGCGGCCAGGGCCCCACCGGCGCCGATTTCCCTGCCCAGCACATCGACGGTAAACACGGGGAGAAAAAAGATGACCGGCTGAAACAGCAGGTTGGGTATCAGGGACATTACGATGAGCTGCAGAATCCGCTTTTCATTTTTGACGTACCGGAGGCCGGACATGAGGCTGGAAAGAGCCGAGCCGTGGCCGCCGCCCCGCTGTTCGGTACGATAGGGCAACTTGACGGGAATCAGCAACATCACGATGACGACGTACAGCACCGCCTCGATCAGGAAGTTCCACTTGAAGCCCAGGGTGGCAACCAGCAGGGCGCCGATGGCTGGGGCGATGATGCGAGTGCTGGGATAGACCATACCGTTGAGGGCAAAGGCGCTGGCCATGGCCTCCCGGGGCACGGTATTGGCCACCATGGCCTGCCGCACCGGCTGAATTATGGTGTGAGCAATGCCGGCGATGGTCATGTAAACGAAGGGATGCCACCACTGCAGGGGCCCGGTTATTTCCTCGGCGTCCAGGTCAGTGGCAATTACCAGGGCGGCGAAAGCGGTTGCCGCCACGGCCATGACCGACTGGGTAACCATGACCAGCTTGCGTCGGTCCACGCGGTCGCCCAGCACTCCGGCCCAGGGACCGATCAACAATACGGGCAGTGTGCGAATGCCCACCACGGTGCCGGTGAGCAGGGCGTTGCCATCGGTGAGGTGGTGTACCAGCCAGCCGATGGTGAAAAGCTGAAGCCACTGGGCGCCAATAGCTACGAAATTTCCGGCCCACATAAACCGGAAATCCTTGTAGAGCTTGGCAGTGGAGATGGCGTCGAGCCCGGCTATTCTTCTGCGGCGGGGGCTTTCTGCGGTAGCTTCCGACCGGGGAGCATTAGTCGCCATGTAAGCTGTGGTTAGGCAAGCGGACCAACCTGTCCTTTGGAACTGGTATCAATCTATGGATATTAGCACAAACGGGTGAGAGTTTCATTTGCCGGGACAGGGTCGTCAGGGCAATCGCGTTTTAATTTCGCTGGCCACTCAATCAGGAAGTCAATGCCGGCCCGAACCGGACGAAGGGCCTGAACTCCCTCCCGAGCACTCGGTTGCGGGTGTGAAAGTTGGCTTGTGGGAGGGAGTTTAGATTCTTCACTCCGTTCAGAATGACAGTTATTGCAGTTCTGAACGACAAGTGGCTAAAGCGCGTTTGCCCTGGAGGCTGCCGACCCAGCCGCGCGAACCTGGGCTCCTTAGCCTGTGGCTTCAGCCAGTTCGAGCAGCTTCAGCGTCGTCCTCCAGTTCCGGGTTGTACTCGTAGTGGAAAGCATGGAGTCGAAATAACTGTTGGAGAGCCTGGTTCCGGCGAACCCGTCGGGGCAGTGGAGATAAACTTCGCTGCCAAGGACAGCGAACTCGTCCCCGGGCGAGCGATGGGGGTCAAGGAGTTCTACGGCGGCGGTGTCAGGCCGGTCAGCGAGGAAAACAACGTGCAGTTTAGCTGAGTCTACGCTGGCATTTGCAAAAGGATTGACCCGCACTATCTCTGCCAGCTCCTGGGCGGTGCGGGTTATTGTGGGAACGGTATAGCCGAACCGATTCAATATCTCCGCGCTTATGACAGAAGGAATTTGTTTCTCCAGGGAAGGCTCACTACGGAAGATAACATTCCCGCTCTGAATATAGGTTTGAACATGGGCACATCCGGCGTCTAAGAAAATCGCGGCGAGTTCTTTCATTGGCAGCCTGTTCCTGCCGCCCACGTTGATGCCGCGAAGCAAAGCGATATTCACGCGGTTCATTGTTCCCCCCGCCAGTGGACGAATCGGCTCGACCCTGTGGCTGCCAGCAGCCGCCGGAATGTCCGGCGCTTACCGAACCGGTTGCGTGGCCCGCCGCAGGAAACCGGGCGATGCAAAACGCCCGGTTAAATCCCCAGCAGCTTTTCCAGGTTTTTCCACAGGATGGCTTCTTTCTCATTTTGGGTGAGGCTGGGGAGGCCCATTACCCACGATACGGGCCAGTCGATGCGCATGTTGGCCGGCCAGTCGGTGCCCAGGACCACCCGGTCCACGCCCACGGTGTCGATGAGCATCCGCAGGGCAGGTTCCGAGTGGGTCAGGCAGTCGTAGAAGAAGCGGCGCAGGTAGGCGCTGGGGGGTTGGGTAATGTTGGCGCGGACGTCGGAACGCACCTGCCAGCCCCGGTCCATCCGGCCGATGCCGAAGCAGGTGTAGCCGCCCCCGTGAGCCAGGCAGATTTTGAGGTCAGGGCATTTGTCCATAACCCCGCCAAATACCAGAGACCCGAATGTCAGGGCGCGGTCGGTGAGATTGCCGACGGTATTGGACAAGTGCCAGCTTTCGGTGCGGGCGTCCACTACGGTGGGATCGTTCTGGTGGACAAACAGCAGCGCGCCCATCTGCTCCGCCGCCTGCCAGAAAGGAAGGAACCGTGGGTGGTCGTAGGTAACGTTGTTGACCTTGTCGTCAATCATCGCCCCTACCAGGCCCAACCGGTTCACGGCGCGGTCCAGCTCGGAAATGGCGGCGGGAACGTCCTGCATAGGCAGGGTGGCGAATCCCCTGAACCGGTCGGGGTAATCCAGGGTCAGCTGGTGAATTTCGTCGTTGCACTCCCTGGCAATGGCCCTGGTAACTGACGGGTCACGATCGTACATGTAGAAAGCGGAACTGGTGGAAACCACCTGGACATCCACGCCGAGGGAGTCCATGTCGGCGATGCGTTGCTCGGGGGTCCACTCCTCCATGGGGTCAATGTCCGCTTCGTCGCTGTCGGCGGTAAGGCCGTGCCAGGTATCGCCGGCGGCAACGGCCCGCTGGAAGTTCCTGGGCTCGTGGTGGGCGTGAATGTCTATGGCGCGCAAGAGCGGGGCCTCCTGGTGCAGTTAGTTGCGGCTGAGGGTACAGGGATGGAACGATGATAGTCAACGTGGGCATTGCCTTGTCTTTGGAGGTATTGATGCCAACAGTATAATTCAGTTGAGACCAGTTAATGGTGTCGAATTGTCTGCTGAAGGTGCAAAAGTGACGACTAAGAACCCCACCTCTTTAGAAGTCAAACTGGACGCCGCTCTGTCTGAATTTGATGACCTGAAGAGACAACTTAAGAGTTTGGCAGAAAAGGTTGAAGCAATAGAGGAAATGGTCAAGGAATCCAACGAGATACTGGTTGCCTTTTCCCAGTCCTACTACTGGACTCAAGAATGGCAGGAAAAAGAGGCGCGTGCTGAAGAAGACCTGCGGGAGGGTCGGTACACACAATATGACGACGTAGAAGAGTTCATCAAGGAAATGAAACAGTAAGCATGCCCAGATTCACCCTCCTATTTTCAGATAAATTCACCGAGGAATATGTCAGAAAGCCTGCCACAGTTCGGTCAGAATTAGACCGGACCTTGAGGTTTCTTCAGGATCCAGGTCCCACTCACAACAGCCTGAACAGTCACAGAGTCCGGGACCGGCGGGCGCAAAGGGAGGAGGGCGTACAGGTCTGGGAATCCTACGTAACCTGGAGTCACCGGATTACCTGGCACTATATGCCAGGCTTTGTAATTTATTTGAGGACAACCAACGGCCACGAAATCTTGCCATAGGATTGGGCATTATTGCACTTCGGGAAATCCTAAACTCCCTCCCACCCCAGCCATTCTGCCATCAACGCGAACAACCGCTCCACATTCACCCTGTCCGCCAGGGCCACCGGTCCCCCGTTGGCGGTAATCCGGCTGGCGCCGGCTTCTTCCTCCGCGGTTTCCACGGCCAATGTCACCTGGCGGGTTGTGAGGACATGGGAATTAAAGGCTGCGGCCATGGCGATCTGGTCGTAGTAGAGCATACTGTCCCGCCGGTCGTCGGCCCTGAACCAGTTCCGGATAATCTCCAGGGCCAGTTGGCCCAGGGGCCCGGTTGCCTTCAGACCGAGGGCGGCATCCCGGGTGACGGCAACCTGGCGGCAGGCTGCCAGGTCCACCAGGATCAGTGGGACGCCGGCATTCATCACTTCGTGGGCCGCCAGGGGATCGCAGTGAAAGTTGAACTCGGCATAGGGAGTGATATTGCCTGGTGTGTTCACCGCGCCGCCCATAATCACCAGGTCGGCGGCCCGGGACAGGGAGCCTGGATGAAGACGCTCCAGCCTGGCCAGATTGGTCAGGGGGCCGATGGCTACCAGCGTAATTTCACCGGGGTATTGGTTAAGCTGACGGGCCAGGAAGTCCACCGCCCGCTCCGGCGCGGCAGGAGTGACGGGTTTTGGCAGGCGGCGGGTAAGGCCGCTGGCGCCGTGGAAATGCCGGGCGCTGGCGAATCTGCCCGCCAGGGGACGGCTGCTGCCCCGGTGAACCGGTATGTCCGACCGACCCACAAAGTCCAGCAGGGCCAGGGAGTTGTGCAGGCCGCGAGCAAGGGGAACATTGCCGCCCACAACCGTTATGCCAGCGACTTCAACCGAAGGGGCGGCCAGGGCCATAAGGATGGCAATAGCGTCATCAACGCCGGGGTCGGTGTCAATGATGATTCGGGGCATAGTTCACATGGATGGACAGGATGAACAGGATCGCTTTTCAAATGCAGGGAAGGTCGGTCGCGCCCTTTAAGTCCAGGGAATTAACATCCAATCCTGCTCATCCAGGTCTGAAAATTCCTAGACTTCGGTCAGGTTCACCGGCGCCTCTGCCAGGTCGAAGTTGAACTCCCACAGGTCGTCCAAAAGGGCCTGCTCGGCATCGGTAATGTCGGGCACGTCCACCGCCTCGGTATAGTGGCGCAGTTCGTCCAGGTTGGTGAAGTTGGGAAGGACGGATGCAATGGCCGGCTGGTAAAGGGCGAACTTGATGGCGGCCTGAGCCAGGGTGCGGCCCGTCTCCTCGCCGGCCAGGAACTGGACCTGTTCCACCTTGCGGAGGGCCTCCCGCAGCCATTCGATGCGGCGGTGGGAGCGATGATCGCTCTCGTCGAACTCGGGCACCTCGGTATAGCGGCCGGTCAGGGCCTCGGAGGCGTGGGGGACGCGGGACAGCAGGCCCACCTCGCAGTCCCTGGCGATGGGGAAGAAGTCCTTGGCGGGATCCTGCTCCAGGATGCTGTAGATGATCTGGAGACTGTGGACGTCCCGTTCCTTCATGGAAGCCTCGCCCTCCTCGAACCAGCCGATGTCGGGACCCAGGGCCACGCCGTAATATCGGATTTTGCCCTCGGCCTTCAATTGCTCCAGCACCTCGAAGAGGTCGTCCTTTTCCAGGGCGTCGATGCGGGGATTGTGGATCTGGTAGAGATCAATGTAGTCGGAGTTCAGGCGGCGCAGGCTCTGCTCGCAGGCAAAGCGGACAAAGTCCTGGTCGAACTTCTGGGGCCGCTCCTGGTGGCCGACGCGGGGAGTCAGCTTGTCGTAGAAATCGTAGCCGAACTTGGTGGCAATGACCAGGTCGTGGCGGCGATAGCCCAGCACTTTGGCCAGAATTTCCTCGCCGTAGCCCTCGCCGTAGGTATCGGCGGTATCGAAGAAGTTGACGCCCAGTTCCACGGCATTTTCCAGCAGTTCGGAGCGCTGCTCCTCGGGGATTTTGCCCCACCAGTTGGTGGCCACGGTCCAGACGCCGAAGCCCACCTCGGATAGTTCAAGCTCGGTACGGGGAAGGGTGCGGTATTTCATAGGGGGTGTTCCTTTTTTCAGAAATGAACGTGGAATATCTTAATGGTTACGGGAAGCTCTCCGTCTTCCTTCACGTGGTACAAGATGACGGACCAAACCAGTCCGCAGAAAAGGTTGTCGTTTGCCCGAAAGCGCTCGACCCTTCTACATCCAGGCCCTCCAATCTCTCTAGTGATGGACCTGCAGGAATAATGCGCCAGTAACTAAGGGAGGAACACTGGGGACCACAGATATTATATGCGGTAGCCTGTCGGCTTACCACCACCAGTCTTCGCACTGGGCAATATGGATTCTGAAAGGAAAGGGTTTGCCCAAAGAGTATGAGCCATGTGCAAAGGGGTTCTGGACCAGGGGCGCAGGAACGTCAGGCATCTACCCCCTGACCCGCCCCGAAAAGCTGTACCCCAGGCCTATTACCGGTATTACCGCGAACAGCAGGGGGAGCCACCAGTCGCCCTTGGTTGCCCCGCTGTAGATGAGGGCGGCCAGGGCTGAGTCGGCGATGATGTTTAGGGCCAACAGGGCGCGGATGACTTGCAGGCCGGCGGGCTTGATGCGGGGGACGAAGGCCATTACCAGCAACCCGATGGCCGCCAGGGGGTGGATGGCCATTAGAACCACCCGTTCCCAGATTTCGCCGCCGTCGGCGAAGCTGCCCACGGCGCCGGCGAAACCGGCGAACAGAAACTGTAATACGGCCAGGGTGATTATGAGCGCGCGCATAGGCCTCCTGTGGTCTTCTCGGGTGCCGCGCGGGCCCGACGGAAACGGGGGCCGTCGCCCCTCGTCAGCCCCCAGGAATCCAGCGTCGGCCTTCCGAGATTACGCTAACCTGCGGTATCTGCCCTTCTCCGGCTGCGGCCGGTAAAGTGTTCGTAGGCGGCCGTGCCGCCGATGATAGCCCCGGTCAGGCCAAGGGTGAAGGGGAGAGTCATCATAAACATCAGCGCCACCGCCTCGGGCTGGACGCTGCCGAGGGGCTGGTTGACCACGCGCACGATAATCACGAAGGCCACCAGGAAAAGCCACGCAAAGCCCGCGTACCTGGAGACCCGCCTGGTATTTCGGTAAGACATGACTGACACCTCCCTTATGGATAGATGGATAGCGGGTAAGGTTCGGGAGCACAACGCACATCAGTTACCTGGAAACTACCTCGAGGCTATTGCCGAGCAGGGTGTGTGCATTGCATCCGTATAATGCGGCGGCATTTCACCCTTCCCTGGTTTTCCCCTGTTAAGGGAGGGGAATTTTGAGATAGTTGCCTGGTGGCGCAGCGCCCTTGAAGTGACGGCTTGGGGATTGACCGTCACCCGCCCCGGGCGGGTCCTGGACCGCTCTTGTGCATTGCAGCTGACCTTGGGAAACCCTTCCGGATTCCGGCTCAAGGCCGGAATGACGATTCAGATTCTGTCTCAACCATCTCAATAGCGATAGACTGCTAGCCCGCCGCCACCGCCAGTCCCAGGCTGCCCTTGATGGCGTCCACCTGGCGCTGGAATTCGGCGTCGTCCAGCACCGGCTGAAGCTGGCCCAGGTCCATGCGGGGAAGAATATCCACCCAGGAGGTGCAGCCGCCGTATTCCTTGATGTAGGGCACCGTTACGGGTTGCTCCATGCGGTACACTCGCAGCAGCAGGATGGACAGGGGCAGCATGGGCTTCCAGCGCAGGCGGGACTGGGCGTACTCGTCGGTCCAGATGTGGAAGGACGACAGGTCGTCAACCCTTTCCTGCTCTTCCACTTCGATTATTTCCTCGGCCCGGGCCCAGTGGGTGAAGGTGATGGTGTCCGACCGGGGAGTGTCGGACAACAGTTGCTGCAAGGCCGACTGGTGGCCTTGTTTCAGCAGGTCTTCCCGCTGGTGTTCGTAGGTGGGATAGAGCAGGAACTCCGGGTGGATGACCCGGAAATCCTTGCTGTCCTCGTGGATACCGCCCTTGCGCAGCAGCAGAATCTGTTCGCCCCGGGCCAGGGCCTGGACGGTTATGGCCCACTCCTTCAAAGCGGTCTGGCAGCGGTCTGGCAGCATGATTTCTCTCCTCATATCATCCACGAACAGGCACGAATATTCAGTAATGTTCGTTGCGTTCCCCTTAAAGTGGGTTTGGGTTACCGGACGCAGGCCAGCATTCCGGGAAAAAAGAGACAAGAACCACTCGCGCTTGTTCGTGGATAAACTCTTCGTGTCCTTCGTGGATTATAAACTATTCAATCCAGATGAAGGGGTTCCAGGCAATTTCCCACAGGTAGCCGTCGGGGTCGGAAAAATAGCCGGAATAACCGCCCCAGAAGGTGTCCTGGGCGGGTTTGACCAGGGTGGCGCCGGCCGCCACGGCCACGTCCAGCAGTTCGTCCACCTCCTCCTTCGAGCGCAGGTTGTGGGCCAGGGTAACGCCGGAAAAGCCGGAGCCCTCGGTGGGGATGCCAACGTCGGCGGCCAAAGCCTCCCGCGGGTAAAGGGCCAGCCAGGTGCCCTTGTTCTGAAAGAAGGCTATGGACTCGGTATTTTCGTCGTAGAGCGTCAGCCCAAGGCCGTCTCGATAGAACTCCACCGAGCGGGCCAGGTCGGACACTCCCAGGGTAATGATGCTTATGCGTGGTTCCATAGTTTGCTACAGTCTATGCCGGAAAAGGAACGAACAATGGGCGGCTTTCAAGGCGCATGCAAAACAGCAGGCCGGGGAATATCATCGCCTCCGGGCAGGCACGCCTCAAGCCAGGGGGTTGGGTCGCTCCTCCTGCAGGTACTCCAGGAAAGCCTGTTTGCTGGGGGAAAGCTGCCGGTCCCGGGGGTATATCAGGGTCAGGGGACGGCGGCAGTCCCAGCCCACCACGGGCAGGATTACCAGCATACCGGCGCGGGTTTCAGCGGTAACTCCCATGCGTGAGATTACGGCCACGCCACCTCCGGCAATGGCAGCCTGCTTCAAGGCCTGGTTGCTGCCCAGGCTCAATGCCGCCGCGGGAGTTATGCCCAGCTTGCCAAAATACTCCTCGGCGGTGTTGCGGGTGGCCGAGCCCGGCTCCCTGAGAATGAGACCGGCATCCACCACCTGCTGGGCGGTAACGTTCCCCGCCTGGGCCAGGGGATGGGTGGGAGCCGCAACCAGGATGATCTCGTCTTCCATGTAATCAATAAAGCCCAGTTCGTCCTGGCCCACGGTGGGGTGACTGCCCACCATGCCCAGGTCCAGCTCCTGGTTGAGGATGCGCTGGGTAATGGTTCGGGTGTTGGCAATGTGAAGGTCAACGCTGATGCCGGGGTAAAGCTGCCGGAAGCGGCCTACCGCCATGGGCAGCAGGTACTCGCCGGGGGTGGTGCTGGCGCCCAGGGAAAGGCGGCCCGTCTGGAGATTGTGAATCTCCTCCAGGGTTTCCAGCAGCTTGCCGGACAGGGAGAAAATCTGCTGGGCATAGGCAAAGACCGTCTCCCCCACCTCGGTGATACGGAGGCCCCGGGTACGCCGGTGAAACAGGGCGGCGCCCAGGAATTTCTCCAGTTCCTGGACCTGGATGGATACGGCAGGCTGGGTAATATTCAGAGACTCGGCGGCCCTGGAAAAGCTGCGATGGGACGCAACGGCGTAGAAGATGTAAAGCTGATGGAAGTTCAGCGTACTGCCCCCGCCCCCGCCCCCGGAGGAGAACTTGAGCTGGGGAAATGAACCGACGGCTGGGCCGTTAACCATGATTCCTCCCGCTCCCGACCTGGCTTGTAGTACAGCCTCGCATGAACTCGGCTGTTAACTGGGTTACGCTGTCAGGAGCTTCCTCCGCCAGGAAGTGGCCGCATTGGCCGAGGGCGTGGCATTTGCAGTTGGTCAACTCCGCCTGCCAGGTATTAAGTTCCTTCTGACGAAAGGCAGTGTCTTTGGGGCCCCTAAGGACAAGAGAAGGTTCATCAACAAACAAACATCTTTCATTCCAAACAGAATCCAACCAACCTGAGGCGCCGAAAATATGGCAAGGGAGGGCCGCGCTGGCAAGCCGGTACCCCCAGTCCGGTTGCGCCTGCCGGTAGTGGCGCATAACTTCGGGGGTGCAGGCATGGCGGTCGCCCACGGTTCGGGGCATAACCTGGTTGACAAGAAAGTTGCGGCGCCGGTTCGGGAAACGGTGGGCCGGGCCGGGCATCATCCTGCTGGACGTCATTAAACGGCGGTCGGTGTTCACCGGCCAGCGCCCGGTGTTGACCAGAGTAAGGCGATGCACCCGTTCCGAATAGCGCCGGGCAAAATTCAGGCCGATGGGGCCCACCCCATCGGCAAGGTAAAGTGAAATGCTCTCGGGTCCCAAATGGGCCGGAAACGCCGCAAAGTTACCCACATGGGCCTGGGGCGAATGGCCTTCGGACATCGGGTTGCGCTCGGAATGACCGAAGCCAGTATGGTCCATCGCCACGCAGCCGTACCGTTCGCGCAGCCCCAGATTCAGGCCCCGAAACTCGGATGACCGAGACTGGCAGCGGCAGGAGGGGTTACCGTGAACGAAAGCAACAGGTCCTCCTTCGCCCTCACCCACGTAGCGCCTGCGGTCTCCTGGCGAGTCAAAGAACCTGCTCTCGAAGGATATTAACCGGTCTGGCACCCAGCCCGGACGGATTCCAAACATACTGCCTTCAGTCATGTTTCCACCCCAATCCATCCGGCTGCAAATTCCTCATTCAGTCACTGTCCAGCCATTCTTTTGTTGGCGTCAGTCGGAGGAGGCTTGCCAGGTTATGGGTGGTAGTGTGGGCAACCTCTTCCAGGGTAATGCCTTTGATGTCGGCCAGAAACTGGGCCACTTCACGCACGTGCCGCGGTTCGGTCCAGTTGTGGCGATACTTCTTGAAGGGCTGGGGATAGGCGTCGGTCTCCAGCACCATATTCTCCAGCGGTATGGCGCGGGCTACATCCTGCAAGTGGGGCAGGCGGGTCAGGGGGCGGGCCATGGAAATGAAGAAGCCGCAATCAATGGCTTTCCTGGCGGTGGGTTCATCCCCCTGAAAATAGTGCATGATGCCGCCCACGGAACCGGCGTCCTCTTCCCTGAGGGTGCGGAAAACGTCGTCGTGGGACTCGCGGGAGTGAAAAATAATGGGAAGTTGCAGGCTCTTGGCCAGCCTAATCTGGGCGCGAAAAACCTGGTCCTGGACCTGGTGGTCCGGCGACGTGGGCATATAGTCCAAACCCACCTCGCTGATGCAGACCACTTTGGCGTTATCCCTGGCCAGGGATTCCAGTTCAAAGTATGTGTCGTCATCCACCGGCCGGTGGGCTTCCATGGGATGAATGCCCACACCAGCATAGAAGGGAGAGTGTTCTTCGGTCAGGCGAATACATGCGCGGGTGGACTCCACCGTGGTACCGGCGCAGACAATAAAGCCGATTCCCGCCTCCGCCGCTCGTTCAAGTATGCCGGGGATTTCCTCGGGGCCATACTGGTCCAGGTGGGTATGGGCATCTCCGAAAAGAATGTGTTTCCGCTGTTGCACCGCCGCTGACCTCGACAATCTGATTGGAACCCCGTTCCTTTATATCAAAAGGGAATTTATTACTATCGCATATATTACAGGCTATAACTAAAACGTCAAGGTATATTTGTACCGTAAAAATACATAGCCTTGCCTTGCCTAGACCTGTTGTCACTTCCCACAGCAAGAATGCTGCAAGACTCCGGGCTGCCGAGATCTGCCCGGTCCTCTGTTATCCAAGGGTCAATCAGGACGCTTCCCAGGGTAATGCCGGTTTTCGCCCGGAAGCCCCTGCGCGGTCCAGAATCGGGTCGCGGAATACGAAGGGCGAGATGCGGAGAAGCCGGACGTGATCTCAGAAGTGCTTGCCGGCCAGCAAGGCCAGCGCGGCCTTACCAGTTAACCCAGCACAAATGAAATTATGCGTTGAGCTACGCTCAAAAGCAGAATGGCCACCAGGGGACTGAAATCTATCATCCCAAAGGTGGGCAGCACGCGCCGGATGGGGGCAAGAATTGGTTCGGTAACCTGGACAAATACCTGCGTAATACTGACCAGGAAAGGCGGCGGGGCGTTGGTCATGAAGGACAGGATCAAGGTCAGGATTATACGACCCAAAATGGACAAATAAAGGAGGTTAAAGAGCAGGTGTATCAGGTCCACGGGCTGGGGCATCGGGAGGCAACTCCTTAATCCTGGCCCAACCTGACGGACTTCAGGAAGGCCGCATTGACGGCGTCCACCACGGCGGCGGGCACGCCACCACGTTCCAGGGCCTGGAGCCCCTCCGCAGTGGTGCCGCCGGGGGAGACCACCATATCCTTCAGTTCTCCCGGGTGCTTGCCCGTTTCCATGACGAGGCGCACGCTGCCGTAAACGGTTTGCAATGCCAGGGTCCGGGCCATATCCCGGGGCAGTCCTACGTAAACACCGGCGTCGATCAGGGCTTCCACGAACATGAACACATAGGCGGGGCCGCTGGCGCTGAGAGCAGTGGACATATCCAGGTATTTCTCGTCGCTAACGTAAATCTCCTCGCCCACGGTGCCCAGCATGGATCGAGCCATGTCCCGGTGCGTGTCGCTGACCGGATCGGAACAGGTCCACAGGGTCATACCGCACCCGATCTGGGCCGGCGTATTGGGCATAACCCGGATGATGGAATCGTGGGCCAGCCCCCTGGACAAGGTGGACATCTTTGCGCCGGCTACGATGGACAGGGCAGCCTGTTCGCGGCCCAGCCTGCCTCCCAGCTGGCTGAAGACGTGGGGAAGGTCCTGAGGCTTGATGGCCATAACCACCAGGTCGGCGCCCTTGGCGGTCTCGACATTATCCTGCAGGGTATTAACGCCATACCGCTCTGACAGGTAGTCGCGGCGCTGGGGAATGGGTTCACCAATGGCCACGTCGCCGGGCTGTGCCAGGTCTGCGGCCAAAACTCCGCCCAGAATGGCCTCGGCCATGGTCCCCCCGCCGATAAAGGCTAACCGCATAAGCCATCCCCCAGTCAGTTTGGTTCAGGACAACGCCAACGTCTGTCGTCATCCCCGAATGACCGACCCATTATAGCACTTGCCGAAAACCCGCGAACCGGTGGTCAAAGCCGCGCATTGGCCCCGCAATACTGAAGCCTGCGCGTCTTTATTGCGGCAGGGAAGGCTTCCGGGAAATCTCCCACCGCTTATAAGGTAACGTCGCAGAATTGATGGGATTTCGCGACCGGCCCACCCCGTCATGCCCGGCTTCGCCGCAATAGCGGTTTGGTGGAAAAGCTACCCCGCAAGCCGGAACAGCCAGCGATGGCGTTGCCGCTCAGGCCAAACGCGAGAATGGCAGGGGCAGACCAGTGTGTCTGCCCTGGTCCCAGGGCGATACCACCTGAATGGGAACACCGCCGAAGGTAGCGGAATTGTTGTAGCGATACACTCAATCTGATATAGTGAGTATCCGCTTTCTGGAGGGATCGCATAGTGGTCTAGTGCGGGCGCCTGCTAAGCGCTTATCCTGGGAAACCGGGATCGTGGGTTCGAATCCCACTCCCTCCGCCACTTTTCCATCCTGCACGGCCCTGATTTTCTCCGCTTTTGCGCTGTTTTGTATCTGCAAGTCCCCTCTTTTGGCCTCCAAGAGCCTTCACTAACCCCCGTGAAGCGGCGTATTGTTCGGCAAACTTTGGTACACAGATTGGTACACAATCCGGTATAATGTTCCGCATGAGACTCGCCAGGGGTGAACTCCATGCGACAACATTCCAGGCTGACTGCGGCCAAGGTCAAGACCCTCTCCCAACCCGGTCAATACTCCGATGGCATTGGGCTGACACTACGGGTGGAGTCCTCCGGGTCCAAGCACTGGGTACAGCGGGTCACCATTCACGGAAAACGGCACAACATCGGCCTGGGCAGCTTCCCTGCAGTCTCCCTGGCCGACGCCAGGGAAATGGCGGTCGCCAACCAACTGGCCATCAAGCAGGGAAGGAATCCCCTGTCCGAGAAGCAGGAATCCGCGGCGGAAGCCAAGAGGGACGAAATCCCTACTTTCGCCGAGGCGGCCAGGATGGTGATTGACCTGCGCCGGCCCACCTGGAGCAACGTCAAGCACGCGGCCCAGTGGGAGAGCACGCTGGCCACCTATGCCTTTCCCGTAATGGGCCGTATGCCGGTCAACGAGATTACCTCCAATGACATTCTTACCGTACTCACCCCCATCTGGCTCACCAAGGCGGAGACTGCCCGCCGGGTTCGGCAGCGCGTAGAGACGGTGCTGGACTGGACGGTGGCCAAGGGCTGGAGAACTGACAATCCCGCCTCCCGGGCCATCACCAGGGTCCTGCCCCGGCAGTCGGGGGAAGTCACGCATCACACCGCCTTGCATTATTCCCAGGTGCCGGAGGCCCTGGACAGGATCAGGGAATCCGGTTGCGACCTGACCACCCGCCTGGCCTTTGAGTTCCTGGTGCTGACGGCGTCCAGGTCGGGGGAGGCGAGGCTGGCCCAGCGGAAAGAAGTGGACTGGGAGAACCGTCTCTGGACAATACCGGCGGAAAGGATGAAGGCCCGGCGGCAGCACCGGGTGCCCCTGTCTCCCCAGGCAATGGCAGTCCTGGCGGAGGCAATGGAACTGGGGATGGAGAGCAACGGGCTCATTTTCCCCAGCCACAAGAAGGGAAAGCCCCTGTCCGACATGACCTTTACGGCCTTGCTGCGGCGACTGGACATCGCGGCCGTTCCCCACGGCTTCCGGTCCAGCTTCAGGGACTGGTCCAGTGAGGCAATGGGGGAGAATTACGAGATTGCCACTGAACTGGCGCTGGCCCACACTGTGGGCAACGCCGCCAGGAGACCCTACGCCAGGTCCGAACTCCTGGGTCCTAGAAGGGAGTTGATGGAGGCGTGGGGAGAGTACTTGAGCAATCACCACCTATGATAGGACGTGGTTCGTTTCTGCCGTGGCGGGGGCTTGGAGACTCAAAGCAAGGAATTAGCTAAATTGCACTGGCAATATTTCGGCTGCTTAATGCGATTTACGCACTGCTTCTGAACCCTGAGGCCGGACCCTTGCTGAGCTTCCCGTGCCCGAGGACATAGTCGAGGTCGAGCGCCTGCCGATCGGAAAGCAGGCGACGCCTTATCAGAAGATGTTGCCGAATCGCCAGTTCTCAACGCTCCGTTAGTTCTGCAAGCTGAGTAGCCAGTCATCTCGGGAAGAACTCAATCCATCTGGTCACGTCTATTTATTCCCGAGTTGGCGATGGTTGAGACCGGTTCCAGTCGGTGAGAATTCAGTGAGGGAACTGAGATCGGCAATCGTGCTTGACGCGCGACCGCTGATATTTCTATCAACATTCGCTAATCAAGACTGCGCATCTAATCTCAGGAAATGGATCGCTTCGGCCAATATCCAACCACCCGACAATAATCGGATTACTCCCGTACCCTTTTCCTGCCATGGCACTTGCAAGCTGAACGCAGAGCAGTCTTAACGTAGTCACATCCTCAAAGTCGGTTTCCCTTTCGTATTGCAGTTCCTCTGTCAAGTAACTGAGACCGTTCAGTATGAACCTGCCAACCAAATCCTGTTGATGTCGTGTGCCTTTGTCAAAAACCCACTTTGAACACCATAGGGCGTCAGCCAGCGGTATGCGCCGCCGAGAAGAGACAATTACTCCGATTTCTTGCACGAGTTCATCAAGGATAAGATCAAAAGCCAATGTCGAAACCCTCTCCAAAGAAACCCAGAATCGCAAGACCCCAATAGCGTTAATGCACCGTACGTCGTCGTCCGACGCGAGGCCTGTCCTCAACCATGAAACCACAGTTTCTAAATGCTCTGGCATCGCTTCTATCAATGCAGGTAGCAATGCAAACCCGATTGTTACTCTAATTTCATGCAGAGGTTGAAACCAGGGGACACCCTCTCGTACGTCATTCTCGAGCAAGACTCTAACCTTTTGGAAGAGGCTCTCTGCCACATCTCCGGATATTCCGACCTCAGAAAGAAGCAGGGGCAGATCATTCAAGGAGGCCGACGCGCCAAAATTTAGTCTCACAGAGGACGATGAAACCATTTCAACGGCTTTAACGGTGGTAGCTATAATTAGCTCCTTATCTCCATCAGTAAGCTCAAACGGACGATCCGATTCTCGTAGGCATGAAAAAGCAACGGCTACTTCCGCCAAGATATCGGTGTAAGAACTTACGCTTTCACTCTGCGCTTCATCACCGACCGACAACCACTTGCGCCTGAATGAATTCTCCGCTTCCCCAGGAACCAGTTCCGGCAAAATGAGGTAAACCCAATCTCGCGGCGAGCCTGGACCCCGAGTGTTGTCTCTGATCGGATCCGAGCCATCCCATAGGGCCAAGGCTATTTTTGACGCTTCAGCGTCTGTTAGACCGTTTGACGATGACAAAGGCAAGAGTCTAAGTGTTGCCTGTTTCCTTGGGTTATAGCCTGTGCGTAAGCCACGGCATAGAAAATTAATCACCCCCCTGTAGCTCTGTTCGTTATCGGCTGTGCGTTCAGCTGGTAAATCCCCGGGGTCCACTACGACGCCCGGGTCATCCATCTCAGTAGTCTCCGGGAAGCCTTCCATCCCCGGTATGGGACAGGAGAGTATATCGAAGGCACGTTCAACCTTGCGCTCGCTTGGGAGTGCCTGCCAAGCCCGATTCAGCAAGTTCCCTAGAGGTGACGCTAGCAGGCGATGCCCCACGACACCGGGAGTTTTGTAGCAAGCCATCCCCAGGTCTAAAGCAGCCTCTACTCTATCAGGCTGAAGACGCAGGACAAATCGCGACAACCCTTCCATAGCAACCCGCATCCGCTCAACCGAGTGAATGTCGAAGGGCCTTTCCCTAGTCCCACCAATACGTGCTAAATCGTAGTTGAGTGCCGAGAGACATACCTGGCCGAGACTTTCGACTGTTTCCTCGGATAGTGAAGCAATTCCACCTCGGGACAAAACCCGTAGCAGGGTAACGTCCCTGTCGTAATTGCAAATTCGCAGAACCAGTCTCATCGCAAGCTCGGGTCTGCTCTCTACCAACTCATTTGCTGCGGTTTTCAGTGTGTCAAGAACCACCGTCACGGGAATCCGCTGGTCCTCCGTCGCGTAGTTAATAAGAGGCAACCCCGTCATCTCAAGAAGTCGCACCACACTGTAGGCGGCCGTTAATCTACGTCGACCCTCATCGGAAAAGCGTATCCTGTTACCACGCCTGGTCCCCAAATCGAAAGCTGGTGCCTCCCTGTTTTCTGAAGCACCCCTTAACCTGTTCCTTAGAGTTTCCAGTTCATTTCCTGCATCGCACTTTTTTGATGAGAGCTCTTCCCATCTTCTGTAGACTTCTGCTCCATTATTAATTGCCAGCGACGAGGCGAGTGCCCAACTTTCCAGTGAAGCGGCAGCAATGTTCTGGGTTCCGGTGAAGTCTCGCCGAACTATGTTAAGAACTCGTTGAACTAGAGGTCCGGACTCACTATGCCGCTTCGCTTCCGTAAGCAGTGCGGCTTTCCGAAGCATCCAAGCAGGAGCGGAGTCGTCAACGTGCCAGTCATCAAGTAGCCCATTTAGAGCCTCCAGATCAAGCGAGTAAGCTGCCCACAGGCAACGTTCCTGATATATCTTATGGGCCACATCAGAGAGATCGCCAGAAAAAGGAGCAAAAACCTCTAAAAGCTGCCGAAAATTAGGTTCGTTAAATTGAAGGCGTGAATTAGTCAAGAGGCCAAGTGCCACGGTTCTCCAGCATGCACGAATATCAGACCAACTTTCCTCAGTGTTTTCGGAGCCGTGAATGGTTCGGTTTTCGCAATCTATGTTTTCCAAAGCTTCCCGAGCGGCCACCTCTAGTCTATCGCTGATTGGGTCAAGCAAGATTTCCCTGCGCCAAAGCAGTTCGCGTATTGCGTGCAGGCGTTCCACCGCGTTGAGATCAGGTAATGCGGCCAGAATCCTGGGCTCCCAGTCGTCTGTTTGCCGACTCAGGTTTGCCCTGCCTCCGGCAGACGGAAAAATCATCCATCCGGGGTAGAGTCGTCTGTTGTAAGCCCACGCTTCCAGGGCCAGCCTAACCTGTTTCAAGCGCTCGTTGTCATCAAGCTGTGCAAACTTGCCGCCATCCATTTCCGGAAGTACCTTAGGGTTATCAGCAATTACTACATCCACGGGTGTCAGGTATTCTGGAATTGAGGGCAATATTTCCAATGGAGGTGAAGGCCAATTAACTTTGTTATAAGGCTGACCTCTTTCCAGGGTGTGAAGCACCCAATCAGTCGCTCGCTGGTGGTGGGAATGCTCGGGCCAAGTGAGAGTCTTCGGGTGGAGCGACACGTCAATAGGCACTACCCCGCGGTCTTCAAGCATACGGCGTCTGTGGGGAGATAGACCCAGACAACCCGCCAGGTAAATCTTCGGTGCTGCGGAACCCAGATTGTCCCTGACCCAACCCGACCAATGAAGAAAGTTGGGGTCATCACCGGAAAAACCAATGAGAAGAAACATAGTCTCCATCATTGCCTGCTGCACCGTGTTTACAAAAGGCGCAAACTTGGTTGGATAGGTTCGATAATCTTCTTCGGTGACAATGAGTGGGTATGTTGACGGAAACGAACCATGCAATTTTACAATCCGCGGTTGAGTCATAAGTGGTAGCTGGTCCATTTCTTGGACCACGGAAAAAGCTCGCTCTGCTATACCTGAGGTGGCTTGCTCAAGAAGGGTGTCCCAATTAGTCGTAAATACGTCACGCCACGGAAGTTTCAATAACCTCGAGTGTAGATCCCCTGGTATAAAATCACTATCACGAACAAGGCCCTCCAATAACCTGTACAACTCACTGCGCCCGAACCCTGTGTCGTACTCCTGAGCTAAACTCAGGGCTCCCTCAGTTCCAATACCAACTACCCTTGTCCCGTCCTGGTCCACAGTGACTTTGTCAGGATATAACTCCTTGAATACCTCCTGAGTAATGTCGCTCCATAGGGGTATCTCGTCGGCGTCAGGCCGTACTTTGGTTGCATTTCTGCTAAAGCCGCTGCCAACCATGACAGACGCCCCCATACCAGGACGGTTCCACAGGGCATCGCGCACCTTATTTATGTGGCTCTGGTCGGTTATCAAAGGGCGCGATGTTGTCATTGCATGCTCCTCTCAAGAGCCAGGTAAATTACTGGCGAGGTATTACAACTTTCACTGTGCTTGTTAAATTTGCCGAAGAAGGTTAAGGCAGGAACTTGCCGTTCGCAACCTTGCAGTGTCAATTTGCGGGAACTATGACCTATTGGACGGAAGAATTTGGGCTAACTATAGACGGGGTTAACCGGCAACATTGACCCACCCTTGGGAGCCAATCGGCGACCATTACAGCACTTCAGGAACGAGGAGAGCGGCGATGGAATACCGGGGGGTGATCAAAGTGGAAATGGAAGAAATTCTGCGACGCCGGCGGGTAATCGAAGGCCTGAGACGAACAGCATTGGGCACGGGCATGTGGCGCATCACGGTGCGCAATTAAGTGGTCGCAGTCGAGGAGATGGGGCTCTTTCCTGACAGGCCAGGGCCCGGGCCCGGGCCCAAGGAGGGTAGCTGAGCCGGTTGGCTTGTGTAAGCCAGGCAGGGTCCCGGCAGGTGCAGACCCCTTCGGAAGAGACCTTGGCTCCTTGGGAAGACCAGATATACCAGTGGGTCACCTGGGACAGGCCTAAGTTCACCTGCATACAGGAGTTGCTGGCACAGCGGGGCTGCGGGATCTCCTATTCGGCGCTGTACCGATGGTATATCCTGTGAATATGTTGCTGTCCAGCGATTTGGTCCCCTGATTTGAAAAGCGAAAATGCCACCTGATTCATTGCCACCGCGCTCTCCTAGCCAAATAGATGCAGCACCCGCAACTGCTCGTCACTGTCCCATACCCCACACATGGTCTTCCCATCCATGTCCACCACGCCCACGCCACAGCGCGGCTGCACCGCCAACACCGAAGCAAACCTCATCAAGGCCTGACGCAATTCCCCCACAGACACCATCCGCAACAATCGGGATAGCGTAGGCACCGATGGACTGCGTGGTAGTTTCAACTGGGTCTACAACTCCGGATGGGTGTACCCTAACCGGTGGATGGCGATCAACGAACGGTAGCCGCACATCAGCGACAGCACCCAAGACAGAGCACGCCAGCTGAAGGAAACACCCCACCCCGCGCAAAACGCCGGTCGGTCAATGGGCTCAGTTCCTGCTGAAACAGGACAAACTCGTATGGCAACTACGTGGTATCTGTCATCCCCAGCCACCTCCCACTCCAATTTTCATACTCCTCTAAGACTTTGAAGAGGCCCCTGGGTGAGGGTATATCGGCGGTAGCGGCAATAGCGGCGGGCTGATATTATTGCTGGAGGTGTGCCGGTTGCCGGGATTTGAACACGGAACCGGCGCAATAAGGGGGCCCATGACTACCAAATCCGTGGCGCAAGTGGGAGGGTCGCTGTACTTCGGATGGTACATCGTCGCAACCTGCTTCTTCGTGGCGTTCCTGTCCATTCCGGGACGGCAGGGGTTCGGCCTGTTCGTGACCGAGATGGAGCCGACGTTCGGCTGGAACCGCGCCGATATCTCGTGGGTGGGTTCCATCGGATTCCTGCTCAACGGCGCGATGCAGCCCATAATGGGCGCGCTGTTCGACAAGTATGGACCGCGCAAGGTGTTTGGCTTTGGCCTGGTGATCATGGGCCTGGCGATAATGAGCCTGGCGTTCATCAAGGATCTTGAGGCCACCCTTCCCCTGGGATTTGTGAACATACCGCTGGACCTGCTCTGGTTCATCGTAGTGTTTTCCGTCGTTGTGAACACTTGCCTGAGCGCGGCGTCGATCACCAACATGCTGGCGCTGGTGGTGCGGTGGTTCCGGCGCAAGCGCAGCAAGGCCACGGCTCTCGCGGCCTGCGGAACGTCCATCGGCGGCCTTTTGACCATCCCGTTCGCGGCGTACCTGATGGGCGTGATTGATTCGTCGGGCATCGCGTGGGGCGACACCACGCTGGCGGGCTGGCGCACAGTGTGGTTCCTGCTGGGCATTGTTGTTGTATTAGCAGCCGCGCCTCTGGCGGTGTTCTTCCTCCGGCCGAGCCCGGCAGAGATGGGTCTGAACCCGGACGGCGATCCCGATCCCCCTTCCAACAGCGGCGGCGCGCCAGGGCAGAGGGCCACGGGAGCCTACGAGGTGGACAGTTGGCGCCAGTGCTTCAAGACAGCGCCGATGTGGCAACTCTCCGGCGCCTACGTGGTGTGCGGCATCACCACCGGGCTGTTGAGCATCCACTTCATTCCATACGCAGAGGACGTGCTGCCGGCGCAGGTGAATTTCCTGGGCGGCGTTTGGGACGAAAAAGTTTTTGCGGGGCTGGTGTTCGGCGTGATGACCGGCCTGAACGCATTCGGCGTCATCATCACCGGGTTCCTGGGAGACCGCATGCGGCGCAAGAACGTGCTGGCGGCGGTGTACGCGACGCGCGGGGTGGCGTTCATGTGCCTGGTGTTCCTGCCGCTGTTCGGCCACGGGATGCTGGGGCTGATCATGTTCTCGCTGCTGTCGGGAATGTCCTGGGTCGCCAGCGTACCATTGACATCCACGCTGACCGCGGACGTGTACGGGTTCCGGGCATTGGGGACCATCAGCGGATGGGTGTTCTTCGCGCATCAGATCGGGTCGTTCTTCAGCATCCAGTTCGCCGGATACGCCTACGTCTGGTTCAACGAGAGCTACTTCTGGCCGTTCCTGATCGCGGGCTTGACGCTAATACCGGCGACCATCATGGCCTTCAGCATCAACGAGTACCACTATTCGGGACGGTACAACACCTCTCCGGCTCCGCCACTGGCCACGGCGGGCGCGGGCGCCGGAGGCGGAACGCGGGCGTACTAGGCCCAGGGAATTGGACAGGCAGGGGCAGGTTTGAATCCTGCCCCTGCTATGGAGCTGGAGATCCGAGTTTCATGGCCCGGCCGGCCCCTCCCGAATCGCTCGTTCCGCAACGTGAGCGTTAACGCTAAGAACCAAAGATGATAGGCGCATTTTTGAGCGTGGTTCTGCTGTCCGTTGGCCTCCATCATGGAGAGGCCGACCCCACATTGTTGGATTGGATCATGACCGCCCTGAGCCACATTCTGCTGGGCACACTGGGGTTCACCAAGCTCACGGTGGTCATCATCATCGGGATCATCATCCTCGCTATGCCGGCGCTGATCGTAGTCGCCTACTGGGCCAACACGCGGGGCAGCCGGTCGGCGCCGGCGACAGTCAACGAACCGGCGCGAGTGTCAGAGGCAGATGAATAGCCACGATTCCCAAGCCGCGCAACCACGCCGACCCGACCACTCGACCGGCTTCACCAGAGCGTTATTTACGGGTACCAGTGCCTTCCCAGGGTCGCTACACATCCCGCTCGTGGTTCGACAGGCTCACCACGAGCGCGTCCTTCGACAGGTTCAGGAGCAGCGGATGTACTTCAAACGCACAACTTTGAAAAGGGCTCAACCGGCGGTTTCCTCCTACCCCACGGTTGAGGAGTGGTTTATAATCAGCGGCCCATGATCAAGACCACTGCAATTTCAGCTCTAATCTCCGGTGCGGCGGACGTTGCCCGCGGTCCCGTTCTGCAGGCCGCCGCAGCGTCCTTTGTGGCTGCGGCCGGTTACCTCTGCCCTGTACAGAAAGCACAGGCCCAGGGTAACAGAAGCCCAGAGCAGGTCCCCATGGGCTATTGACGATATACTGCGCCGCCATATTCAGTCCTGGCATTCCCAGCCACGGCGTCGCGCTGGGGCTGATTCTCTTATAACTGCGAGGCGTTTCGGTGAGGATGATGAGAATAACAGTCTTGCGGCATGAGGACGGCTTCGTCGCCGCAATCTTCAGGGACCTGGGGCAGGCCGGAGTATGGAGGCTGGGGTGGGAGGGAACGGTCACCAGCGGCCGTGCCTACCGTATGATAAGGAATGCCCAGACCGCGGCGCTGCGCCACGGCGGCGACAAGCTGGTCATCGACGGCGCCAGGGAAGAGGAAGCCGTCAGGGAGCGTCTGGACAAGTGGCCCGAGAACATTATCACCGAGACCGAAACCGGCTATATCATCGACCTGATTGTTCCGGACGAGGACGGTGACGTCCACGAAGACTTTGACGACCGGACGCCGCTGCCCCGCATAACCTGCCCCACCTGCGTGGAGCGGATAGCCCACAAGCGGATCGAGAAGCGGGAGGACGCCTTCGGAAACAACCTGGGGCCCCGCGAAATAGCCCGGCACACCCGGCGGGTGGCCGAGGCCTTCACCCGGCTGGCGGAGATAGAAGAGGACCTCAGGATTGGCGGTCCGGACACCGAGGGGAGCGGGGAGTGATGATGAGGAGAAACAGATCGGAAAGAACCGGGCGATGG
>CAZPMU010000016.1:0-31098 GCA_964587795.1 uncultured Dehalococcoidia bacterium
GATATGGGAGAATTTGCGCTAGTATATGGACTGGGTTTTCCGGGTGTCAAGGGCAATTTCCTCGTGATAGAGCCTTCAAAGCACCTTTCTCATAGAGGATGCCCAATTTAACAGCCTAAACGGTAATGGAGTAGTGGGTTAGAATTATCTGTAACGTGCTAGCGCACTTGGGGATCGTCATGCACTCCAAAGCAATAATGTCTTACAGTGCTTTAGCACACAATGCCGCTTGACTGTGCGAGTGCTTTTTGTTAAACTCAAGAAAAGATGCTTTTGGAGGCACTATGACCCAGCTTGTAGACAATTACGCACCCTATGCGCCTGTTAAGAATGTCACAGATGCAATTACGCGGAAAAGAGACCGGGGCCTACCGTCCCCCGTAACAAATGAAGTGCTAGAGTCGATTGGAATTCCTCCAGGTAACTCTCCCAGAACTTTGCAGGCATTGAAGTTTCTTGGACTGCTGGATGACGAGGGTATTCAGACCGAAAGCATGGAGAGGCTGGCTCGCGCAAGCTCATCAGAATATGAGCAGGTATTGGGCACCATAGTCCGTAGCGCCTACAGTTCAGTCTTTACCATAGTAGATCCGTCACAAGACAACGAGACTGCTGTCAATGATGCATTCCGCCACTTTGCACCGCCCGCACAGCGTGAACGAATGGTCACTCTATTCCTAGGTCTGTGCAGAGAAGCCGGGATCGTGGAAGGTCAAGCGACTCGACGACGCACAGGTGATAGACGCCGTTCGACACCGGCAAACCCGCGTACTAGGCCGAATAGCAGTACCAGTAATGCTTATACCAACCAGGCCGAGGAAACCGCCGTGGGCGAAGTTTCCACTGGGTCACTGCCGATTGATTACAGGTTGATTTCAGCCATCGTAAACCAGTTGCCTACTGAGGGGAAATGGTCGAGTGCCAGGCGAGAAAGGTGGCTATCAGCTCTGACCGCAGCGGTCGACCTAATAGTCGAGGTTGAGGAAGGCAGTGCCGAGGGCAGCTAGCAATTAACACCTCGGCACTCAGTCATTCACACTTGGCGCAGTGGCGAAAAGGTAAACGCTCTGGCCTCCCAAGTCGGTGGGCGCTTGCCCTTGCAGGTTCGAATTCTGACTGCGCCACCCTATATTCAAGAGCAACATCAAACAAGAAAAAATGACACCGACCAAGTGCGAACAACCTCATTTAAACACCTTCTGTTCCTTCGGAATTGTTAAGTGAGTTTCTCACTTTATAAGTCCGGGCAACTAGTTCCATACTGCTTATCTAGTTCGTCCGCTTGAGCGCCCATACCTTTCGGGCTACAATGGCTGGCAACTTCATACTGGCGAGCTGCAGTTATGCCCGGCAACGGCAACCCATCCGAAAACCAGAAACGATGGCGCAGGGAAACCCTGGAGCCTGTTACTCAACGCTTCCCCGAGCGGCGGGAACAGTTCCAGACCGACAGCGGCATTCCTATTGAACCCATCTACGCCCCCGCCAACGGCGATGCCGGCGCAGAGGACATTGGTTTCCCCGGCGAGTATCCCTACACCCGGGGCGTCCAGCCCAACATGTACCGGGGCCGGGTGTGGACCATGCGCCAGTATTCCGGGTACGCCACCGCCGCAGACACCAACCGCCGCTACCGGTATCTGCTGGAACAGGGTCAAACCGGGCTTTCCGTGGCCTTCGACCTGCCCACTCAGATTGGCTATGACTCCGACGCTCCCCAGTCCCGGGGCGAGGTGGGCAAGGTGGGCGTCCCCATCTGCAGCCTGGAGGACATGGAGACCCTGTTCGACGGCATCCCGCTGGACCGGGTCAGCACATCCATGACCATCAACGCCACCGCGTCGGTCCTTCTGTGCCTTTACATCGCCGCGGCCAACCGGCAAGGCGTGAGTCCCGACCAACTGAGCGGCACCCTGCAGAACGACATCCTCAAGGAGTACATTGCCCGGGGCACCTACGCCTACCCACCACGGCCCTCCATGCGGCTGGTAGTGGACGTCTTCAAGTACTGCGCCGAGAACATCCCCCGCTGGAATACCATCAGCATCAGCGGCTACCACATGCGCGAGGCGGGGGCCACGGCGGTGCAGGAACTGGCCTTCACCTTTGCCAACGCCATTGCCTACGTGCGGGCCGCCGTGGACGCGGGGCTGGCGGTGGACGATTTCGCGCCCCGCCTTTCCTTCTTCTTCGTGGCCCAGAACAACCTGCTGGAAGAGGTAGCCAAGTACCGGGCCGCCCGCCGTATGTGGGCCGCCATCATGCGGGACCGGTTCGGCGCCAAGGACCCCCGCTCTTTGATGCTCCGCTTCCACACCCAGACGGCCGGGGTTACCCTGACCGCCCAGCAGCCCGACAACAACGTCATTCGCAGCACGGTGCAGGCCCTGGCCGCCATCCTGGGCGGTACTCAATCCCTGCACGTCAACTCCCGCGACGAGGCTCTGGGATTGCCCACGGAGGAATCGGCCCAGCTTTCCCTGCGCACCCAGCAGATTATTGCCCACGAGAGCGGGGTGGCCGACGTGGTGGACCCATTGGGCGGTTCCTGGTACATCGAGAGCCTAACTGACCAGTTGGAACAGCGGGCCCTGGAGTACATCAGCGAGATTGACCGGCAAGGGGGCGCCGTGGCCGCCATTGAGCAGGGCTACCAGGTACGGGAAATCGGCGAGTCGGCCTACCGCCACCAGCGGGAGGTGGACACCGGCGACCGCACCGTGGTCGGAGTCAACCGTTACGTCACCGAAACGCCCCCGCTGGGCAACCTGTTGCGCGTGGACCCGGAAGTGGCCCGCCAGCAGGCGGAGGGCCTGTCCAGGCTGCGAAAAACACGGAACAACTCCCAAGTCAAGGCATCCCTGGCCCGGCTGGAAGAGGCTGCACGCGGCGTTGACAACACCATTCCTCCTACCCTGGAGTGCGTGGAAAACTACTGCACCCTGGGAGAGATTTGCCAGGTATTCCGCAACGTCTTCGGGGAGCAGCAGGGGGAGTTGGCGTTCTAGCCTTTGGCTTCGCTGGAATATTCCACTTGGGGCGCCAGGGGGCACAGAGAAGCGGGCCAACGGTTATCGGCACTCTTCATGTCGCTTCTGTATTACAATGAAAGTACCCCAATTGAGAGGCACACCATGACCCGCGTCAATGCGGACCCCCGCGCCGTGGCCGTGGCTGAGGCGGTACACCGAAGGGAGCGACCCCAGGCTACAATCCTGTTCGGTTCCCGGGCTCGTGGCGACTACCACAACAAATATTCAGACATTGACCTGCCGCCGGTGTGCGAGGAATCCCCGGACGACGAGGCCAGGGATGAGGCGAGGGATTTTGTCCGGCGAACCGTCAAAGCCGTTTACAAGCGGGAAGTGCCCTTCCAACTGGAATATACTCGCCGGGACTATTTCGACTCCCAGCGGCCCTACATCAACAGCGTCCCCACCCAGGCCCTGCTTACCGGAGTCTTAATGTCCGAAAACCCGGGGGAGTTCACCAGCCAGTACGCCAACCGGCCGGAAGGATTTCCCAGGCGCTTTAATTGGCCGGAATATGATGAGCACATAGCGGCTGCGGAGGACGACCTGGCAGTGTTTAACATGCTGGTAGAAAACAACCCCATAGACCGGGCTGCCGGCTATCACGCCCAGCAAACCCTGGAAAGGGCGATGAAAGCCGCCATCATCGCCCATGGGGCAACGCCGGAACGTGAAACACACAACATTGGGTCCCTGTTGGGCACCCTGCGCCGCATCGATCCGGAGTTAGCCGGCTACCACTTTAACGTTGACCCGGTCATTTACACCCAGTATGCCGGCGGTGAGCGCTACCGCCTGGGCAGCAACGAACGGCCCCGCTTGACCGAGGTAAGCGGCTAACACGAAGATGCGATGCACGACGTTCATTTCCCGCTGGCCTACGCCCGGCGGGTGGAGGAAAGGAACCGGCCCCCAACTGAGGATTAGCGAGAGGAACAGGGACGAGGCCCGTTCAAGGGTCACACCTTTCCGGGCCAATGGCCTTGAGACCATTCAGTCTGCCATTGGCGGCAAGTGAAATCTGGGTGAATTCGCGCCCATTCGTGGAATAACAGGAGTAACACCATGCCCGACCCCATGCTTAACGAAGAAGAACGTATGCTTCAAACCCTGGTTCGGGACTTCGCCGACCGGGAACTGGCTCCCCGGGCCCGCGAGGTGGACGAACGGGAGGAGTTTGACTGGCAGAACTGGGAGGGTATGGCCCGCCTCGGGTTGACGGGCATCGCCATAGACCCCCAGTACGGCGGCGGCGGCGGTGGATACCGGCAGGTTGCCATCGCCATGGAAGAGGTGGCCCGGGGTGATTCCGCCGCCAGCACCGGCCTCATCGCCCACCTGTCCCTGGGCACCAGCACCATATACCGGTTCGGCAACGAAGAGCAGAAGTCCCGCTTCATTCCCAGCCTGGCATCGGGCAAGGGCGTCGCGGCCTGGGCCTTGACGGAACCGGGCGGTGGCTCTGACGCAGCGTCCCTGCAAACCCACGCCGAGCAGCGGGACGGCACCTGGTTCCTGAACGGCAGCAAGATGTTTATCACCAACGCTGACGTGGCCGAGTCCATGGTGGTCTTCGCCACCCAGGACCGGTCCCAAGGCTACCGGGGCATCAGCGCCTTCGTGGTACCCCGGGGAGCAACCGGCATGACGGTTACCCCCCTTCACGGCAAGATGGGCATGCGCGCCTCCAGCACCAACGAAGTCGTCTTCCAGAACACCCCGGTGCCCGGTGAGAACCTGCTGGGAGAGCAGGGCCGGGGCTTTCGGTACGCCATGGAAATCCTGGACTCCAGCCGCATCATGATTGCCGCCCAGTGCGTGGGCATTGGACAGGCCGCCCTGGAAGAGGCGGTCCGCTACGCCCAGCAGCGGGAGTCCTTCGGCAAGCCCATCGCCCAGCACCAGGCAGTCCAGTTTATGCTGGCGGACATGGCTGCATCCGTCCATGCCGCCCGCACCTGCACCATGCAGGCCGCCACCCTGAAGGACGACGATCAGCCCTACATCAACGAGGCCTCCATCGCCAAGCTCATAGCGTCCGAAATGTGCGTCGACGTAACCTCCAGGGCCGTCCAAGTCCATGGCGGCTACGGTTACTTCAAGGACTCGCCGGTGGAGCGCCTGTTCCGGGACGCCCGGGTTACGACGATCTACGAGGGCACGTCGGAGGTCCAGCGATTGCTCATCGCCCGCCAGACGCTGGCCCAGTACCCCGTTTAGACAGTAATGGGTAACGCACCTGCCATCTGCCCAGGCAATTGGCAATCATCGCCAGGAGAAGGGATTTGAGCGCCAGCCAGGTTTGTACAGTTGACTACATCGACCATGTGGGCATTGCGGTCAAGGACATTGACGCCGCCCTGAAGGTGTTTCACGAGGTTTTCGGCGCGCCCATGGCCGAGGTGAAGCAACTGGACGACCAGGGCATCCGGGGCGCACTGGTGCAGGTGGGACAGACACGGCTGGAATTGATGGAACCCACCGCGCCGGACACCACCATCGGCCGTTTTATCGAGCGGCGGGGAGAGGGCCTGCATCACCTGGCATTCTACGTAGCCGACCTGCCAGGCAAAATCCAGATAGTGGATGAACTGGGCCTCCAGTTAATAGACCGGGAGCCCCGTGAGGGGTTGTCGGGCGACATTGCCTTCATTCATCCCCGCTCCGTCTTTGGCATACTTACCGAACTGGTGGAACGCCCCAACGACTAGCCGAGCATTCAACTCTCGTTTCCCGCGGAGGCCTCTTGCCGGCCCACCTTCTCTATGGCGACAGCTTCCTGGTCTCAAGGCAGCTTGAACGGCTTGAAGAAGAAGCCGGGGCCGGTTCCCTGCTGGAAGCCAACCGTCACCAGTTGACGGGGGGCCAGTTCAACCTGCCGGAACTGCTGGCAATCTGCAATGCCCTGCCCTTTATGGACAGCTGCCGCCTGGTGCTGGTAAACGGGCTGCTGGGAACCCAGGAAAACCGCGGTGGGCGGGGGAGAGGTTCCAGATCTTTGGGCGAGTGGGACAAGCTGGCCGAAGCCATTCCCAATATGCCGGACACAACCCTGCTGTTCCTGGTGGACGGCTCCATCGCCGACAGCAACGCCTTGCTGCGCAGTCTGCGCCCCGTAACCCTGTCCCAGCACCTGCAGGCTCCTACCGGGGAGGCCCTGGCACGCTACGTCAAGGATTTGGCCCAGCACAAGGGGTCCGGAATCAGTCCCGCGGCCATTCGCACCATAACCGACCTGGTGGGCAACGACCTGTGGACGCTGGACCGGGAGCTGGAAAAACTGTCCCTTTACGCAACGGGTCGAAATATCGAGGAATCGGACATCCAGGAATTGGTCGCCCAGGTGCGGGAGGCCAGCATCTTCAACGCAGTGGACGCCATTATTGAGGGCCGTCCCCAGGTGGCCCTGCGCCTGCTGCAGCGGCTGCGGCAGGACGGGGCGGCCCTGCCCTACATCATCAGCATGGTGGAACGGCAGTTGCGGCTGGTCTGCCTGGCCCGCTATTGGACCGACCAGCGGGTCCCTCCCCAGGAACTGCCCTCCAAGCTGGGAGTGCCCCCCTTCGTGGCGCGAAAAACGGCGGAACAGGCCGGCCGCAATTCATGGCATGACCTGGACCAGCGCTACCGCCGCCTGCTGCAAGCGGACCTGGACTTCAAGACCGGCCGGGTGGATTCGGAAGACCTGGCCCTGGAACTGCTGGTGGTTGACCTGGCATCACCCGCAGCCCGGGACAGGGGCAGGGGCAGGGGCCAGCGTCGAAGCTAATGCCGAGCCGGACAGCCTTTCCCCATGACTCACTGGGGAGACACCGGGTTGTAACAGGCCACCCAGTGGTTTTCTTCCACTTCTTCCAGGGCCGGACTGGGGTTCACCCGGCACTGGCTCAGGGCTTTGTGGCAACGGGGCAGGAAGGCGCACTCCTCCGGCAGGTTCACCATATCCGGGGGACTGCCCCGCAATGGCTGCAGCCTGCGGCCGGCGTCGTCCAGCCGGGGCAGCGATTGGATCAGAGACCACGTATAAGGGTGGCGCGGGTCCTTGAACAGGGGAATGACATCGGCAGTTTCCGCCAGGCTGCCGGCGTACATCACCGCCACCCGGTTGCCCATGTGGGCCACAATGCCCAGGTCGTGGGTAATCAGCAAAATGGCTGAGTTCAACTCCTGGCAAAGACGCTTCAACCTGGCCAGAATCTCGGCCTGCAGGGTAACGTCCAGGCCCGAAGTCGCTTCGTCAGCAATGAGCAGCTTCGGCCGCATCACCAGCGCAATGCCAATCATAACCCGCTGGCACATGCCGCCGCTAAGGTTGAAGGGATACTCCCCCAGTATGCGGCGGGGGTCAGGCAGACCCAGTTCGTGCAGCACTTCCTGGGCCATGCGGTTGGCCTGGCGCGTGGAGTAATCAGTGTGGTTGAGGATGACCTCTTCCAGCTGGCTGCCCACGGTCTGCACGGGATTCAGCGCCGCCTGGGCATCCTGGAAGACCATGGTAATATCCTTGCCGCGGATTCCGCGCAAATAATCCGGGTGGGCCCTCATAAGGTCGACGCCGTCAAAATAAACGCTGCCCTCGACCAGGGTGGCGGAATTGGGCAGCAGTCCCAGGATGGCCAGCGCAAGGGTGCTTTTCCCCGCACCGCTTTCTCCCACCACGCAATAGATCTGCCCCGCTTCCTGAGAAAAGCTGACACCGTTCAGGGCCTTTACTTGTCCGGCCTGTGTCTCAAACTCCACCCGCAGGTTTTCCACTCTCAGTATCTCGCTCATCTGCTCAACCGCGCCTGATTCCTTGATTTGAGCTCCTTAATTCTTCGGAGCCCCATGCCGTAGCTATAGCGGATGCTGACGCAGGGCTTCAGGACGGAAGCGTCCTGCCTTTATCTCAGTTACCAGGGCCTCCAGGTCCCCTATCCGCCGGTCAAACCGCGTCGCCACCGTCCCCAGTTGTTCCAGGCGATGGGCATCGCTGCCCGCCGTGGCCTGCAACGCAAAGGCATTGCCCAGGTCAACGGCAAACTCGTTCTCGTCGGGCTTGCCCCTGCCGTTAAATCCCTCGATGGCATCGCACATCAGGAAAACATCCTCGCCGACCGCCCGTTGCAGCATATCTGCCCGGGCATCCGGGTTCTTGCCCGGTTCAGACAGGTAGCGGCGGCGGTAAGGGTGCGCCGCAATCATCGCCCCGCCGGACAAGTTAACCATGCGCCGCAGAAAGGCGGGTTTGTGCACCCCAAACACATACTCCTGCAACCCGAAGACCAAAATGTGGCCCGCATCCGTATTGATTTCACTGCCCGGCAACACCAGGAACTCGTGCCTGCGGGAAAGCGCCTTTACATCTTCCAAGCTCCAGAATTGATCGTGCTCCGTGAGGCAAATGCCGTCCAGACCCAGTGCTTTGGCCCGGTCTATAAGGTCATCTACGCTGACGAAGCTGTCGTCGGACTTGGGGTAAGTATGGGTGTGAAGATCTATCAGCAAGAGAGGCAATCGATCCTGGAAAGTAAAGGGGCCTGCGACGGCTTTTCGCCGGGCAGACCCCATAATACCACAAAGAGGCAGGCTTTCTTCAGTAGAGACCTGCACGCAGAAGGGCCCAATATGTGGTGGGCTTCAGCTTCGGGTGGCGCCGGACGCAGATTCCGAAGTCGCGAACCTGTGTGTCGGCAGAGGCACGCCCCACCTGAACACTCAACCCTAAACGCTACCTCACTGGGCGGTGATCACCGGGGAATAAGCAGGCCCTCATCTTCCAGTACCTCCACAATCTGCTCGGCCCGGCTGCCCCCAATCTTCAACCGGCGTTCCAGGGCCGAAGCGCTGAGGCTGGGATTGCGCAGGGCCAATTCCCGCGCCTTATCCACCAGGTCATCGTCCAGGCCGTCGCCATCTTCGCCATCCTCAAAGTCATCCTCGAGGTTGATGGGCGGCAGCGGCGGCCCCTTCTGGTCCAGCCAGAAGTCCACCAGTTTCTCGATTTCGTCATCGAGCACCAGGGTACCCTGTACCCGCCTGGGCTTGGGGGCATCGTTGTTGAGCAGCAGCATATCCCCCTTGCCCAGCAGCTTCTCAGCGCCCACCGAGTCGAGGATGACCCGGGCATCCACCTGGGAAGCCACCGCGAAGGCTACCCGGCAGGGGATATTGGCCTTGAGCAAGCCGGTAACCACCTTGACCGACGGCCGCTGGGTTGCCAGCACCAGGTGAATACCGGCAGCCCTGCCCAGCTGGGCCAGCCGCACCAGAGACTGCTCAATCTCGAATCCGCCCACCAGCATCAGGTCGGCCAACTCGTCCACAATCAGCACCAGGTAGGGCATGGGGTCTTTTGCCTTGGCGTTATAGCCGCTGATGTTGCGGGTGCCTATTTCCGCCATGGCCTTGTAGCGCCGCGTCATTTCACGGATGACGCCCCGCAGCATGGGGCTGACTTCGTCCACCTCGGTTATCACCGGCAGCACCAGGTGGGGAATTCCGTTGAAGGGTGTCAACTCAACCTGCTTGGGGTCCACCATCAACATTCGAAGCTGGTCCGGAGGCTTGGTCAGCATCATCGACGCCACAATGGAGTTGATGCACACGCTTTTGCCGCTGCCCGTGGCGCCGGCGATCATCATGTGTGGCAGGCTGGCCAGGTCCATTGCCACCGAATCACCTCCCGCGTCAGCGCCCAGGGCAATGGGCAGCCCGCCCTTGGCGGCAAACTTCCGGAAGTCCGCCGAATCCATTACTTCCCGCATGGTAACCTTGCTGGGAGAGGGCGAGGGCACCTCCAGGCCCAGCAGGGCTTCCCCGGGGACCTGCTCAAAGCGCAGGCTGGGGCTGCTGATGGCCAGGGACAGGTCTCGCTCCCGGGCCAGGATACTCTGCACCTTTACCCGGCTTCGGTCAGGCCCGCCGGACCCATCCTTTGCCGCTCCCCGCTTCTCGGACCAGCCCGGCATCAGGCCGAACCGCACGATGCGGGGGCCCGCCTTGACGTCCGCCACTTCCACATTGACGCCGTGGTCGGACAGGGCGCTCTCGATATCCTCCGCCATCTTCTTCAGGGGTTTCTCATCGGTGGAGCGCGCTTCCGCCGGAGCCAGCAGGTCCAGGGACGGCAGTTTCCACTTGGAACCTTTGGCAGACAGCATAGCGGGTGCAGGCGGGGGGACGGCCTCCGGCGGATCGTTTGCCTCCCCGCCATCATCGGGCAGGGCCGCCATGTCAGGGGCGGGACCTGTCCTTTCAGTTCGGGGCGAGCGACGGAACATCGCCGACAGCAAACGACCTGGCAAAGCCAGTATTGCGCCGAGCCATGCCGGGCGGGTGTCCCGGCAGAACAGAGCGGAAATCCCCCGGCCAATGGCGACCGCAACAAAAGCAATTCCCCGGGCCGACACAACCAGTCCGAGCCACAAGCCCCGGGCAGCATAGGAAATACCCAGCCAATAGCCCCTGACTGCCTTTCGAGGCAAAGTGAGTATGGGAATTGCCAGGGCCAGCGGTACCAGCCGCGCTATGCCCAATAGCATGGAATCACCCATGGCAATTCCGCCCCATTCGCCGCCCAGCCCCACAAAGGCCAGGGAGCCGTAACCGGCTTCGAAGAAGGTCAGTATTCCAACGGTAAGGACAGCGGCACAGGCGCCGGCCAGCCACAGGTTCCAGAAGCGCACCAGCAACCTGGGCCGGTAACGCAGAGCAGTCAGCAGCGCTCCAGCCCATAGCAGGACGGGTATCCAGCCGTAGCCCAGGGCTACATATACCCCTTCCCAGACATGGGGGTAGAACCGAAACGACAGGAAGGCGGCAGCAAAAACGAAAGTGATGATTGCCAGGTCGAGGAACAGGAAAAAGCGGAACCGGAATTTGGAGCCACCCGATGCCGCAGGGGACCGGCGCAAGGGCCGCGCTACATCCGCCATAGAATCCCCCAACATAACCAAAATTAAAATAGTGAATATATGGTAACTGATGAAGGTTAAAGAATTTAAGGGGACAGTTGATGAGTTTTGAGGAGTTTTGGGTTGGCGGGGACATGGCCCCCGTTACGAACCCGGGGCGGGTGTACAGGCGGGGCCGGAGCATACCTGGAGATATTGCTTGTCGCACTCCCACGGGTAAGGGCCGTCCCTGGACCGCTTAGACGGATCGCTTGCCATTTCAGTGACTGCTGCCAGCGAGGAAACGATGTGTCTCCGAGGAACTTAATATGCCTGGTACCCTGAGTTAACCGGGGCTAGACTTCCAGGAGTACGGAGACAATGGTGGGGCGGCGCCGCGCTTCAGTCTGAATGAAACGACCGGCAGCCTCCCGGACCAGATTCTTGAGGCGGTCCGGTTCGTCGATCTGTTCCTGCCTTTCGTGGATCAGGTCATCAATTACTCCGGACAGCTTGGGGAACAGGTCGCTGGTTTCTTCCGTCTCCATAAAGCCACTGGCCAGCACCTTGGTGGGGTAGGCCGGCAGACCGGTCCCGGCGTCCACAGTGACTACGATCACCACCACACCGTCCCTGGCCAGCGCCCGGCGCTCCCGAAGCACCTCGCTGCCCATATTCCTGGCGCTGGGCCCGTCAATCAGGATGGGGTTTGCGGGCACAGTCTCCACAACCCGGCCGCCCTCCTCGCTCAACTCCAGAACGTCACCGTCCTCCAGCACAAATATACCCGACTCGGCCAGCCCCATATCCCAGGCAATCTTGGCATGCGCCATAAGATGGCGGTACTCGCCATGCACCGGTACGAAGTAGCGTGGCCTGGTCAGGCTAAGCATCATCTTAAGCTCTTCCTGGCTGGCGTGGCCGTGGACGTGGACCGTGGCAATCCGGTCGTGCAACACCCGTGCTCCCTGCCGCAGCAGTTTATCAATGGTGCGGCTTACCAGCAGTTCGTTACCAGGAATGGGCGTGGCGGAGATGACCACCGTATCCCCCTCAACCACCGACACGTCTCGGTGGTCCCGGTTGGCAATACGCACCAAGGCGGAGGTGGGCTCTCCCTGGCTGCCGGTGGTTATCAGCACGGTACGTTCCGGGTCATGGCCACGAATTTCACCGAGGCTGACCAGCGTGTCGGCGGGAATAGTGATGTAACCCATCTCAACCGCCATACTGACATTGTCGGCCATGCTTCGGCCAACGATGGCCACCTTGCGGCCGTGGCGAGCGGCTGCGTCTATAACCTGCTGCAACCGGGAAATGAGCGACGCGAAGGTGGCCACCATAACGCGGCCGGGGGCGTCACCGATGGCGCGGTCCAGCGTGTCGTTCAGGACAGCTTCGGACGGGGTGTAGCCGGGTACCTCAGCGTAGGTGGAATCGGAGCACAGCAACAGCACTCCCTCATCCCCCAAGCGGGCCAGGGTGGTGAGGTCTATGGTGTGGCCGTCCACCGGCGTGTGGTCAATCTTGAAGTCGCCGGTATGGATTACCGTGCCCAGGGGCGTAGAAATGGCGATGCCCATAGAGTCGGGGATGCTGTGGCAGACGCGAAACCAGCGAACGCCAAAGTTGGTACCGAACCGATAGTCCACGTCGGGTTCAATGGCCTCTATAGCCTTATCCCGAGTGGCCGGACGCTCCCGCAGTTTGACGGAGATCAGGCCGTGAGCCAGCTTGGGGGCATATACGGGTACGTCGAGCCGGGGAAGGATGTGGGGCAGTGCGCCTATGTGATCCTCGTGGCCGTGGGTTATCAGGATTCCCCGCACCCGGTCGCTGCGTTCCACCAGGTAGGATACATCGGGGATTATAAGGTCAACGCCCAACATATCCTCGGAAGGAAACTGGACGCCACAGTCGACAACAACGATGTCGTCGCCGCACTCCAGGGCCATCATATTCTTGCCGATTTCGCCGAGACCGCCGAGGGGGATGATACGCAAGGTATGGTTCAAATTGGTCCCATTTCCTATGTGAAGTAAGTAATTAGAACAGTGAAAGTTGCTCGGGAGGGGGCGCCTGGTCTTCATTGGGCGCCGTCTCGGCCTCCAGGGGCTGCCGGCGGCCCTGGGCCAGGATTTCCGGAATGCGCCGGAAGTCTTCCTCTATGGAACCCCGAATCTCGTGCCGGTAGAGGGCCGCGGCCGGATGCATTATGGGGTAGATGCGCCGCCCGTCCTTTTCCCTGACCCTGCCCCGGGCGCGGCTGATACTCTCCCCGGGGAAGAAACGGGCCAGAGAAAAACGGCCCAGGGTAACTATCAGCGCCGGATCGATAAGCTCTATCTGCCGGTTCAGGTAAACGCTGCAGGCGCTGATTTCCGTGGGCAAGGGGTCCCGGTTCTGCGGAGGACGGCACTTTACCATGTTGGCGATATATACCTGACGGCGGGTCAGGCCAATGGACGCCAGCAATTCTTCGAGAAACTGGCCGGCGGGCCCCACGAAGGGCCGACCCTGGCGGTCTTCCTGGACCCCCGGCCCCTCGCCAATGAACATCACCTCAGCGTCCGAAGCGCCTTCACCGGGAACGGCATTGGTGCGCTCGCGGTGCAGGTCGCACTGGGTACAGCCCGATACCAGCTGGGCAATCTCTTCCAGGCTGTTCATAGCTTACTGAGCGGCGCCTTTCGACACATGGCGCCATCGGGAGTCGGATAACTCCCACAGGAATTACCCGGTCCCGCCAAACAAGGGTGGCCGCCGCAGACTTTCCGGGCAACCGAGACTCCGGGTGAAAGCCACAGAGGACTACTCGTCGGATGCACCGTGTTCTACCAGGTAAGCTACGGCATCTCCTACAGTCTGAATGTTCGCGGCATCATCGTCGGAAATCTCAACCTGGTTATCGTCAGAAGAGAACTCCTCCTCGAAAGCCATTATAAGTTCTACCAGGTCCAGGGAATCGGCGTTGAGATCGTCAACAAAGGAAGAAGATTCTGATACGTCCTCCTCCTCAACCCCCAGTTTGTCTACTACTATGGATCGTACACGTTCAATAACGGTGGCCAAACGGTCATCTCCCTTCGGAAGCGAGTTTTTCCTGATTCAGTTCCCCCCGAGACAGGGCGGACATAGCCGTGCCCAGCACACCGTTGACAAAACTAGCCGAACTTTCGCTGCCAAACATCTTGGCCAACTCAACGGCTTCGTTGACGGCGGTCTTGGCGGGAGTAACGGGATGGTAAAGCAATTCGTACAGGGCAATGCGCAGTATGTTGCGATCAACAGGCGACAATAAGTGGACCGGCCAGGCCGGCGCATAGCTTTGTATCAGTTGGTCCAATTCCGGCTGCTTTTCGTGGAGGCCCTCCAGAAGGACACGGGACAGAGCCAGAACCTTGCCGGTATCCCTGGCCCGCACCAGGTTTTCCTCAAGCAACCATTCAACGCTCGACTCTTCGTCAAATCCTCCTCGCAAGTCACTGGCAAACCCGGCCTGTAGGGCCACGGTCCGCGCCAGACTCCGGGGATCCCTGGTCAATACCTTTGGCATAGTCACCAGTTAAGGAATTACCCGCCAGACTCCGGCCGGTCGCTAAATCTCTGCGACCGCCTTTTCGATAGTGGCGGGGTCGGAAAGGGTATACGCCTCAACATCCCGGTCTATTCGCTTGATCAGGCCGGAAAGCACTCGACTGGGGCCGAACTCCACAAAATGGGATGAGCCCGAATCCACCATGCAGCGGACCGACTGCTTCCACCTAACACAATGGCACAGTCCTTCGACCAACTCTTCTCGGACCTCAGCGGCGGTGGTAACGGGAGCAGCCATGGAATTGGCGACAATGGGGACCCGGGGGTCCGCCATTTCAAGCCCCGCAATAGCCTCTACCAGCCCCTCTTGCGCATGGCCCATGAGCGAGGAATGAAAGGCCCCGCTGACCTTCAGCGGCACCGTCTTCCTGGCCCCACGGGCCGTGGCCAGGTCCATTGCCCTGGCGACGGCAATCTTGTCGCCACTGATGACCACCTGGTCGTCGCTGTTGACGTTGGCCAGTTCCACTCCCGTTTCCGCGCAGATGTGCTCAAAGGCCAACTCTTCCAGTCCGATAATTGCGGCCATTCCGCCGGGACGCAGTTCCGATGCTTCGTGCATCAAGCGCCCCCGTTCCCGCACCAGCCGGACTCCGTCTGCGAAGCGGAGCACTCCCGCTACGACCAGCGAAGTGTATTCGCCCAGGCTGTGGCCCGCCACAGTAATGGGCTGGGGGCTCTGCGCTCCCAAGTACTCTTCCCAGGCTTTCCAGCAGGCAATGCTTACTACCATTATGGCCGGCTGGCTGTTAACCGTGTCCTGCAGTTCCCTTGACGGCCCCTCGAAAATCAGCCTGGACAGTGAAAAGCCCAGGCTGTCGTCGGCTTCCTCGAAAGTTTCCCTGGCGGCCGCCGAGGCCTGGAACAGCTCCAGCCCCATTCCCACACTCTGGGAACCCTGACCGGGGAAAACGTACGAGAACTCTTTACTTTCCTGCGCCATCGTCATAGCCTCTATCCTCAACCCTGTTCACCGTTACCGTACAGCCAACGACCATAAAGCAAGGGCCGCAAGACAACCACAACCTTTCACTTGGGAAAGGGGGCTTGCGACCACAGGATACGAGACCTACATCCCGACGCCTACTACCTGGCGTCCTCGGTAGTAGCCGCACTGAGGACACGCGGCATGGGGCAATTTTGCAGCATTGCAGCGTGGACAGCGGGCAGCATAGAGGGGCTTGAGCTTGTAGGATGTGAGCCGCCGCCCTCGCCTGGCTCGCGTAACTTTTTTATTTGGTACTGCGCCCATGGTTCAGATTTCCCCTTAACTTTCGGATTGATTTAGCAGGGCAGCCAATGCACTCCACCTGGGGTCGATGCCAGCTCCACTGCATATACACGCTTCTTTATTCAGGTCCACTCCGCACTCCTGGCACAAACCCTGGCAGTCCCTTCGGCAAAGGGGCTTGATGGGTTGACCGGCCAGGGCACACTGTCGCAGCAACTCGGTAAGGTCCAGGATGTGGGTGGAATCGATAACTGTACCGTCATAGTCCCAGGGCAGTTCCAGCCGTCCGCCCGTATTCACATCCACCAGCGGAAAATACTCTTCCTCCACGTCCAGCGGCGACCTGCTGGCGAACTCGCCCAGGCACCGGCTGCAGGTAGTGGTCACCCTGGCGTCCACGACACCCCTTACCAGAAGACCCTGGTGAGTCCGCACGAACTCCACATTGCCCTGGCAACTGGCGCTCACGTCGCTTGAAACGGCCAATTCCCCTTCCACACCCACCTTGCGGATGGATCCGGTCGGTTCCTTGAGCAACTGCGCTACGTTGTATTGCATCAAATTTTAATGTGCCGGAAGCGGGATTTTCCTTGATGGAGACAATAGCTAACTATAGCCACCTGCGATGCTGGCCCAATAAATTGGGATAGATTATACGTGGCAAACGTGGGTGCGTGTCAATAGCGCAAGGTACAGCGGGAGGGGCAATCTAATGTAAGAGCACCGGCCCGAAGCTCTCCTTAGATACGACGAAGGTAAATTTCACGAAAACCGCTCACTTTGGCCCACTTGGGGCAGACTGGGTCAACACTATTCCTCCCGAGGGCAGAAACAACGCGCTGGCCTTCCAACGGTCAAGGGAAAAGGTACCTGAGCAGGATATGCAGACCGGCCTGCTTCTGCGACTGATCCGTAACTGCTCACTTTAGACGGCCCCAGAGCGGGATAGAATACCGGTAATTTACCACCCGGTCTGCACCCTTTAGCTGGGAGACCCTGACCTGCCGGCACAAGCCGGTTCCGGGAAACCCTTGCCGGATTTACTCCGCCGGCAATTCCCGCCTGTCGGACTGTATATACTCGATGATCTGCTGGGTCGACGCTCCTGGCCCGAACACCGCGTTTATGCCCATATCGGCCAGCGGCTGCCGGTCCTCTTCGGGGATTATGCCGCCCAGGACAACCAGGACATCTTCCATTTCCTGTTCCTTCAGGCGGCTCATAACCTCAGGCATAAGCTCCATGTGGGCCCCGGACAAAATGCTCAATCCCAAAACTTCCACGTCTTCCTGCACCGCCGCCTGCACTATCATCTCCGGCGTCTGGCGGATACCCGTGTAAATCACCTCCATACCGGCGTCGCGCATGGCGCGGGCGATCACCTTGGCGCCCCGGTCGTGGCCGTCCAAACCCGGCTTGGCTACCAGCACTCTAATTGGGCGGTTATCCTGGACCATTGACGGAATCCCCTCGTTTCAGAGTTTCAGAGTTTCAGCAGGATTGCGTAACAATCTGCCCGGCCATTTTATCCTAATGGTAGCCACCTTGACACCCAAATGCCCGCTCCTTAAGATTTAATGACAACCTTGAAGGTGTAAACCTCAATCTCCGGCCCCACCAGAGTCCCAGTAGCTCAGTGGATAGAGCGGCTGCCTTCTAAGCAGCGGGTCGCGGGTTCGAATCCTGCCTGGGACGCCACTCTTCCTTCTTCCCTGCTTTACCAATTCCGCTTATTGCAATCTTCTACGCCTCCCGGCCTGCAGTGCTGGGCTCAATAAATGGAGCGGCCCACGCCATAACGCCGAGGGCCGCTCCAAAAGCCTGCCTTGTCTGTTGCCGGTATAGCTTCGCCGCTTACGAGTACTTGCCCGTCAGCTGTGGCGTCGTGGTGTCAAACCCCTGGTTCTGGCGGTCCAGGCGGGTTTCCCGCGCCCACGTCCGCTTCAGGTCGTCGCGGACGTTAAGGTGCAGGTTGCCCAGGCCCTCGCATTCCAGGTCAATCACGTCCCCGTCCATCAGGGCGCTGAGCCCCCGGTGGTTGGTGCCGGTGGCAACAATGTCGCCGGGCTCCAGGGGATGAATGGAAGTGACCCATTCCATGATCCTGGGAATCTGGTGGGCCATGTCGCTGGTGTTGTAGTTCTGCTTTACTTCGCCGTTAACCTTCAGCACAACCTGGCGGTTCAGCGGGTCCGTGTACTCGTCTGCGGTAACGATGTAGGGCCCGATGGGAGCGAAGGTGGCCCGGGACTTCATCTGGTAGAAGGTATTGCCCGGCGGCAGCACGCCGCGAGCCGACCCGTCGATGAAGTTCAGGTAGCCGAAGATGTAGTCGTAGGCGTCCTCGGGCTTCACGAATTCCGCCCGCTTGCCGATGACGAAGGCCAGTTCCGCCTCGAACTCGAAGATGGTGGCGGGAATGTCGGGCAGAATTATCGTCTCATTCGGACCAACAATGCAGTGGGGCGACTTCTGGAAGGCGTTGATGGGGGCCGGCTCGTCCCTGGTCCCGTCCTCCATGTAGTTGACCGCCATGCAGACGATGGTGTAGGGCTTGGGCAGGGGGGGACGCACGTGCACCGAACTGATGGGCAGCCCATCTTCCGAATTCACCATGGCTTCAATAGCCGCGCGGTGGCCGTCAAACCCCTCAATCACGCGGTTAATCAGGTCCTGCGGCGAGGTGTGGGCAACACCGCTGACGGCGGACGAAACGTCCACCAGGTTGTCGCCTTTCACCACACCCAGCCTGTAATCGTCAAAAAAGGCCAGCTTCATTTCTCTATCTCCTCTTCTGAGGTGGTCTCACAGACTAACTTGCCTTATCCCGGTATTCCCCAGCGGACTAGACCAGAACTCCGAAGCCGGAAACGGTGCAGAGCTCAATCCGGTTGCCGTCCAGGTCATTGATGTAGAAGGCCCGCTGGCCGTCGTTGCGGGTCTGGATATCGGTAGTCTCAATACCCCGGTTGTTGAAATACTTGTGGGAAGCCTCGATGTCGTCCACCTCAAAGGCGGTGTGGTGGGAAGGCGCGGACGGCGCTTCGGGGTTTTCGATGATGTGGACCATGGCGCCGCTGGGAAGCTGCAGCCAGTACAGATGATCGCTGTCGACCATCTTGGGAATCTGCTTCAGGCCCAGGAAATCCTCGTACCACTTAAGGGCCGCGTCCTTGTCCTTCACGTTATAGGTTATGTGGTTAATATTCTTCAGCCTGATGGGATCATCCAGCATCTTATCCCTCCCTTTTTCCGTATTTTCAGGATGGCGCTATCATACCAGCAACTGCCCGTCAAACCAAATGGACAAAGGGCGGGGCAACCGCATTGGTTACCCCCTGGGATGCACCGGAAGTCCCCGCCAGCGTCCTGCGGGCAGTTAATTTCTATACTCCCAGCACCCGTTCCAGGTTCTTCCAGAGAATGGCGTCCTTTTCGTCCTGGGTCAGGCTTTCCAGGCTGTTTACCCAGGCGGTAGGCTCGTCGATGCCCATGTCGTAGGGATAGTCGCTGCCCAGGAAGATCCGGTCAATGCCCGCCGAGTCGATCATGTACCGCAGCACCGCCTCGCTGTGGGTCAGGCAGTCGTAGTAAACCTTGTTGAGATAAGTGCTGGGAATATTGGCGCCCAACTCCCTGGCCTCCGACCGCACCTGCCAGCCCCGGTCCAGCCGACCGGCGCCGAAACAGGTAAAGCCGCCGCCGTGGGCCAGGCACACCTTCAGGTCGGGGAACCGGTCCAGCACCCCGCCGAATACCAGGGTGCCAAAGGTAACCACCCGGTCGGACAGGTTGCCGATGGAGTTGTCGATGGCCCACCCCTTGGTGTCCCGCGGCTTTACTATGGTGTCGTCACCTTCCTGGTGGAAGAAAATCAGCGCTCCCAACTGCTCCGCCGCCGACCAGAAAGGAATGAAGTCCTCGTGGTCCAGGGTCTTGTTGTTGACGTGGTCGGCGATCTGCGCCCCCTTCAGGCCCAGATCGTTGACGGACCGCTCCAGTTCAGCCACGGCGGCGTTCACGTCCTGCATGGGCAGGGTGGCCATGCCGGCAAAGCGGTCGGGGTGGGACCGGGTGAGTTCCGCCACGTAGTCGTTGCACTCTCGAGCGATACCGGCGCCCACGTCGCCCGGCAGGTCGTAGTTGTACATGCCCACCCAGGTGGTAAGGACGTGAACGTCCACGTTCACCGAGTCCATGTAGGCGATGCGCTCGTCGGCGGTCAGGGAGTAGGCGGGATGGAGCCACTGGCGCTTGTCCCCCTGCACCAGGAATTGCCTGCCGTTCATTTCCCTGCGGGTGAAGCCGTGCCAGGTCTGCCCCTCGGGCAGATGGGACGCCGCCAGCGGCGCGATGTGGGCGTGGATATCAATGCTGCGCATTTGCATGTCTCCTGTATATGCGTTACAAGGATAATTTCTAAGACCCGGACGTAACCACCAAATGTGAAACGTCATTCCGGCGAAAGCCGGAATCCAGGAATGCTCAAGTCCCGACAATGTCAGGATACAGGTCCCGCCAAGTGGGGTTGTTCTTCTCTATCAACCTCAGCTTCCAGGGGCGATTCCAGTCCTTAAGCCTCTTTTCGCGAGTAATTGCGCTTTTCATCTATTCGTGAAGCTCGTACCACACCAACAGATGTGTGCCATACTTGCTGCTGAACCCCGGTACTGGATCATTCTTGTGTTGCCAGATCCGTTTAACCGGATCCGAAGTCACTCCCGCATAAAGGGCGCCGTTCCTCTTGCTGGCAAGGATGTAAACGCAAGGTTGTTCCATCGTTCGCGCGCTCCGGATTCCGGCTTTCGCCGGAATGACGGTAGAAAGGGCACGAAACCTGCCGAATGATCGGATTCGCCTGTTCAAGTTGCCGTCTCTTGCTTCTTACCCTAAATCCCCAGCAGTCCTTCCAGGTTCTTGTAGAGAATAGCTTCCTTTTCGTCCTGGGTAAGACTTTCCAGCCCCAGCACCCAGGACACGGGCCAGTCAATCTGCATATCGAAGGGCCAGTCGGTGCCGAAGAGAACCTTGTCGATGCCCACCGAGTCGATCAGCATCCGCAGGACGGGCTCGCTGTGCGTCAGGCAGTCGTACCAGAACCGGTTCAGGTAGGTGCTGGGCGGCCTGTTCAGGTTGACCCTTGCTTCCGACCTTACCTGCCAGCCCCGGTCCATGCGGCCGGCGCCGAAGCAGGTGTAGCCGCCCCCGTGGGAGAGACACACCCGCAGGTCCGGGTACTTGTCCATAACCCCGCCAAATACGAAGGACGAATAGGTAATGGCCCGCTCCACCAGGTTGCCAATGGTGTTGGGCAGGTGGTAACGGGTAGAGCGGTCCCCTACGACGGTCTGCATTCCCTGGTGAATCAGAAGGACGGCGCCCGTCTGCTCCGCCACTTCCCACAGGGGGTAAAACTCGGGCTCATCGTAGGTCTTGCCGTTAACGCTGTCGTCAATCATCGCGCCCTTCATGCCCAGCTGGGTCATGGCCCGTTCCAGTTCGGTGGCGGCGGCGGCCACGTCTTGCATCGGCAGGTTGGCCAGCCCGGCGAACCGGTCGGGATGGTCCTTGGTCAACTGGGAAACGTAGTCGTTGCACTCCCGGTCCATGGCCGCAACGGTATTGGCGTCGCCGTCATAGCAATAGAAGACGGCGTTGGTGGACAGGACGTGAACATCCACCCCGAGGGAGTCCATATCGGTGAGCCGCTGTTCGGGCGTCCACATGGTGCGGGGCACCGCCAGGTGAAACTGGTGAGACATACCGCTGATGCCGTACCACTCTTCTCCGGCTTCCACCGCGCGGATGTAGCCTTCAGGGCTGATGTGGGCGTGAATATCAATGGATCGCATTGGTTGCAAGCTCCTGTGTCGAAGGGTGTGGACGGTATTAAAGGCCCAGCATATTTTCCAGGTTCTTCCAGAGAATCGCTTCCTTTTCTTCCAGGGTCAGGCTCTGCAGCCCCATTACCCAGGACACGGGCCAGTCGATTTTCATGTCCGCCGGCCAGTCCGTGCCCAGGACCACGCGGTCAATGCCCACGGAGTCTATGAGCATCCGCAGGCCCGGTTCACTGTGGGTCAGGCAGTCGTAGTAAAACTTGTTCAGGTAATTGCTGGGCGGCTGGCTGATATGTTCGCGGGCTTCCGACCGTACCTGCCAGCCCCGGTCCATTCGGCCGATACCGAAACAGGCGTAGCCGCCACCGTGGGCCAGGAGCACCTTCAGGTCTGGACACTTGTCCATAACACCCCCGAAGGTGAAGGAGGCGAAGGTTACGGCACGGTCGGCCAGATTGCCCACGGTATTGCGGACGTGGTAACGGGGCTGCCGGTTTGCGCCGATGGTGGCACCGCCCTGGTGGATGAAGATGACGGCGCCCATTTGCTCGGCCGCCTTCCAGATGGGCAGAAATTCGGGTTCGTCAAAGGTCTTGCCATTGACCTGGTCTCCGATCATGGCGCCCTTGAAACCCAGTTGGTGGACGGCCCGGTCCAGTTCGGCGATGGCAGCATTGGCATCCTGCATGGGGATGTTGGCCAGACCGGACAGGCGATCGGGATAGTCCATGGTCATCTGGTGAATTTCGTCGTTGCAGTCGCGGCAAATGGCCGCGGTTACCGCCACGTCCTTGTCGTACTGGTAGAAGCCGGCGTTGGTGGAAACCACCTGGATGTCCACGCCTATGGAATCCATGTCGGCGATGCGCTGGTCGGGCGTCCAGGCGTTGCGGGGGTTGAACAGTTCCCCGTCCGCCGCCGTCATCCCGTGCCAGTCATTGCCGGCCAGCACCGCGCGCTGAAAACACTGGGGAGTGGAGTGTGCGTGAATGTCTATGCTTCGCATGAGTTTCCTTTTTTGATTAGGGTGGAGCCACTGGTTACTGATTCCGGGGCGCCGATTAAATTCCCAACAGATTCTCCAGGTTCTTGTAGAGAATGGCTTCCTTTTCGTCCTGGGTCAGGCTTTCCAGCCCCAGAATCCATGACACGGGCCAGTCGATGGCCATGTCCGCCGGCCAGTCGGTGCCGAAAATCACCTTGTCTATGCCCACCGTGTCGATGAGCATTCGCAGGGCGGGCTCGCTGTGGGTCAGGCAATCGTAGTAAAACTTGCTCAGGTAGGAACTGGGCGGATTGCTAATGTTCACCCGGGCCTCGGGACGCACCTGCCAGCCCCGGTCCATTCGGCCGGCGCCGAAGCAGGTGTAGCCGCCGCCGTGGCACAGGCAGACCCGCAGATCGGGGCAGGCGTCCATTACCCCGCCAAAGACAAAGGATGCAAAGGTAACGGCCCGGTCCACCAGGTTGCCGATGGTGTTGTGCAGGTGGTAGTTGGGGTTGCGGTCCCGGACCAGGGTCTGGCCCCCCTGCTGGTGCACCAGCATCACCGCGCCCATTTCCTCGGCGGCCTTCCACAGGGGCAGAAACTCCGGATCGTCGTAGGTCTTGCCGTTAACGTGGTCGTCTATCATGGCGCCCACGAACCCCATGGTATTGACGCACCGGTCCAGTTCTGCAACGGCCAGCTTTACGTCCTGCATGGGTATGATGGCCATGCCCTTGAACCGGTCGGGATAGTCCACCGTCATCTGGTAGACCTCGTCGTTGCACTCCCGGTGCATGGGCAGAATAACCTGGGGGTCCCGGTCGTAATAATAGTAAAAGCTGAAGGTGGACACCACGTGAACGTCGACGCCCAGCGAGTTCATATCGTCTATGCGCTGTTCCGGCGTCCAGGAGTTGCGAGGACCAATTCCCATTTGGCCGGGCTTCACCCCGTGCCATTCCCGACCTTCCCCCATGGCGCGGATGAAGCACTGCGGGGTCAGGTGGGCATGTATGTCTATGCTTCGCAAGGGTTCCTCCTGGTTTCGTGGGATGAGACGGGAGCGCTATCCTGAATCCAGACGTGCCGTTCGCTTTTCGTCGCCCTCATTCCTTCTTCAAGCATAAGGCAGACTGTAATTTTCCCCCCTTCACGGGAAAGGGACTCTTGAAACAGTCTCTTAATCGCCATCGCTGATGCCCAGCAGTTTCTCCATGTTCTTCCACAGGATGGCTTCCTTCTCCTCCTGCGTCAGGCTTTCCAGGCTCAACACCCAGGAAACGGGCCAGTCGATCTGCATGTCGAAGGGCCAGTCGGTGCCGAATACCACCTTGTCGATGCCAGCCATGTCGATAAGCATCCGCAGGGCCGATTCGCTGTGGGTCAGGCAGTCATAGTAGAAGCGGCTCAGGTAGGCGCTGGGCGGCTGGGGAATCTGGGGCAGGCGGCCCACATCCCAGCTGCGGTCCATGCGGCCGACGCCATAGCAGGCGTAGCCGCCGCCGTGGGCCAGGCAAATCTTCAAGTCAGGACAGGCATCCATCACCCCGCCCATAACAAAGGAGGCGAAGGTTACCGCCCGGTCTACCAGGTTGCCCACGGTGTTGGGCAGGTGGTATTTGCGAGTGCGGGGCGCGACCAGCGTTCCACCGCCCTGGTGAATCAGGAAAACCGCGCCCATCTGCTCCGCCGCCTTCCAAAGGGGCAGGAACTCCGGCTCGTCGAAGGTCTTCCCGTTGACCTTGTCGTCGATCATCGCCCCCACCATGCCCAACCGGTTAACGCAGCGGTCCAGTTCGGCAATCGCCAGGTCCACGTCCTGCATGGGTATCTGGGCCAGGCCCTTGAACCGGTCCGGATGGTCAACGGTCATCTGGTGAACTTCATCGTTGCATTCGCGGTGCATGGCCGCGATTTCCTGGCCGTCCCGCCCGTAGTAGTAAAACTGGGCGCCGGTGGATGCGATCTGCACATCCACTCCCAGGGAATCCATGTCCTTTATGCGCTGCTCGGGGGTCCATTCCAGCTGGGGCTCAATGTCCAGGGGCTCGGGATCAACCCCGTGCCACACCCTTCCTTCTTTCATAGCGCTCAGATAAGACTGGGGTGTAACGTGGGCGTGAATATCTATGCTTCGCACCTGTACCTCCGAATGCGGTCAGTTTGAATAGCTGGGCAATTATAGTTGAAAGGCGCAGAGGATGGTATGTCCACGGGCCGCCTCCCGCAATTAGCACCTCGTATCAATAAAGCAATCTCCCCCTGTTCGGGGGAGATTGTCGTTTCCGGGAACCAGGGCAACGATTCGGGCAAGAGCTTAGCGGCCCCGTTGCCGTGGGTCGAACAGGTCCCGCAGCGCGTCCCCGAAGAATGCGAAACCCATCACCGTCAGGGTAATGAAAATACCTGGGAAAGCGATGATCCACGGGGCTCGCGGCGCATACTGGGCTGCCTGGCCGGTGAGCATCCTGCCCCACGACGGGGTCGGCTCGGAAATGCCCAGGCCCAGGTAGCTAAGGCCCGCCTCGGTAAGAATGGCCGTGCCGAACATGGACGACATGATAATCAGGAAGGGCGCCACCGTGTTGGGCATAATGTGCCGCAGCATGGTCCGCAGGTCGGAAGCGCCGATGGACCGGGCCGCCATGGTGTAGTCCATCTCCCGTATGGAAATGGTCGCCGACCGGATGATGCGCACGCCCCGGGGCAGAATCGTCGCCGCGATGGCCAGGATTACATTGGGCAGCGTGTTGCCGAACACGGCCACAATGGTCAATGCCAATATCAGGTCAGGGAAGGACATCCACATGTCCACCAGACGCTGTACCACGGCGTCAACCTTGCCCATGAAGAAACCGGAGATCAGGCCGACTACCGCGCCAATTCCAGTGCCAACCAGGACCGACAGGAACCCCACCAGCATCGAGATTCTGGCGCCGTGAACGATACGGGAGAAAATGTCCCGACCAAAGTTATCGGTACCGAACAGGTAGGTAAAGTTGGGCGCCGCCAGGACGTCCTCGTAATTCTGTTGCTGGTACGCAAAGGGCGCAATCAGGTCGGCCAGCAGGGCGATCACAATCATCGTTACAACAATGACCAGCCCCACCGTTCCCAGAAACTTGTGCCGGAAATAGTACACAGAGTACTTGAACATTCCCGGCCGACGGGGCGGCTCCGCTGCTATCAGGTTTTCTCTTACCTGGTCAGCCGAAGTGCTCTCATTTGGAGTAGTCATATCACATCCTCTGACAAAACGGGCTGTAACTCCTTACCCGCCTGGAGATAATGCAGAATTTCTTTACTCGTAGCGGATTCTCGGGTCCAGCCAGGCGTACATCACGTCAACCACCAGGTTGGCCAGCAGCACGACCAGCGCGATGAACATCACAATGGCCTGCACCACCGGGTAGTCCCGGGCGGCCACGCCCTGGATGAACAGCTTTCCTATGCCGTGCAGGTTAAATACCTGTTCGATAATGACCTGCCCGCTCATCAGGAAGACCACCTCGAATCCGGCCAGGGTGGTAACCGGCAGCAGCGCATTGCGAAGTACGTGCTGCCCCAGGACCCTGGACCGGTACAGGCCCTTGGCCTCGGCGGTGCGAACGTAGTCCTCCCGCAGCACCTCCAGCACCGATGAACGGGTCATTCGCAGAATCTCCGCGGAGCTTCGCAGCCCCACCAGGAAGGCGGGCAAAATCAGCACCGAAATGTTCCGGACCGGGTCGTCCCACAGGTGGCGATATTCGATGGGCGGCTTCCACCCCCAAATTGCCACCAGTCCGGCAATCACCATCAGGGCCAGCCAGAACCCGGGCATGGCCTGCAACGTCATGCTGGAGCCCCGCAGCAGGTAATCAACCCACGTATCCTGGCGCACGGCAGAGATAACTCCGCCTATTGTGCCCATGAACATTGCAATGGCAACGGCCAGCACCCCCAGCTCAAAACTCAGGAAGATCCTGGGCGCCATCCGGTCCCACACAGGCTTTCGGTTGGTCCAGGAAATGCCGAAGTCGCCCTGGAAGAAATTGCCCAGCCACCGGGCGTACTGCTGGGGCAGGGATCCCTGCAGGCCCAGCTGCTCCCTGATCTTCTCGAATTGCTCAGAGCTGGCATCGTAGGCTTCACCGGGCTCACCGCCCAACAGGAGCGCCGTGGCGTAATCCCCGGGGATGGTGTGCAGCATGATGAAGATGAAGATCGACACGCCAAAGGCGGTAGGTACAAATAAGAGCAGTCGCTTGATGAGGTATGTTCTCATACCGTAAACACCTCTCCGGAGCTTGTAGAAAAGCCGTTCCGGTATAGCCTGTCAGGACTATTCTGTCGGAATGCCTTGTTTTACGACGTCCTGCCTATCGCGGTTTCACGAAATTATATGCCAAATATCAATGGTTGCAAGGGCTTTTGTCGGATTGAATAAAATATTCCCGAAAATGGATAAAGCTGCTAAATTACTATTACGATATTCGATAAAAGCGTCAGGTTTTTTCGCAACCTGTTCCTGGTCAACCCTGTTCCTGGCTACCCTTATAAGGTGGGCCACCCATCGAAGCGATGGGCGGCCCATTGTCATTAGGGGTTCACCGGATATTAACCCTGGTTGGCCTCTCTAGATACCACCGGGTACACCGGATATCTGACCGGCGTTGCCGCTGTTGTCCTTGTCCGCGGGGTCGATCCACAGGTGCATGAACTTGAGGAAAGAACCGTTGGGAGCGGGGAAGTGGGAGTAACCGTTGACCTCGGGCCAGAAGGATACGGCTTCCTGCTCCCAGTACACCGGGAAGGAACCATACTCTTTCATGGCGGCCAGTTCAATCTCGTGGGCCAGCGCCACGCGGGCGTCGGCATCCAGCTCAGTCTGGGCCTGGTCCAGCAGGTCCACTATGGACTGGTTGCAGGGACCGTTCGGGGTCCAGTAGTTACCGGCGGAGTCGCAGCGCAGGAAGGCGGCGACACCGGCGTTGGGGTCGTCGGCGGTTACGGTGTTGTTGCCGGGCTTCAGGTCGCCCCAGGTACCGCTGGCTTCCTGTTCGCGGTAGGCGATGGTCTCCACCAGGTCAAAGTCGGTCTTGACACCGACCAGGCGCAGCTGCTCCTGCAGGAAGGTGGCGCGGGCCTGCACCTGGGCGTCGGACTCCACGGTGAAGGAGTAGGTCTTCTCAAAGTCAAAGCCTTCGCCTTCCAGGATGGACCTGGCTTCGGCCCTGACGGATTCCATGTCATCGGCTACGCACCAGCCGGGTACCGAGCAAAGCTGTTCCTGGGACAGTTCCCAGGGGCTGCCGGGAGCGTAACCGAAGCCGCCGGCGGCGCCGTGGCCGTCCTGCAGCACCTGGATGGCAGCCTTTCGGTCAATGGCCATTACGACGGCCTGACGCACCTTGACATTGTCAAAGGGGGCGTTGCGGGCGTTGATCCACAGCCGGAAGTTACCCCGGGTGGCGCGGATAACGGTCGCAATCTGGTCGTGGTCAACGTAGGACTGGTACTGGCCCCAGTTGCGGACCCAGTGCCAGTCGGTCTGGTGGGCCAACTGGGTGGCCTGCTGGGTGGACTCGTCCAGGATACCGTTGATTACCAGCTCGTCCACGTAGGGAAGGCCGGGGAAGTAGTAGTTGGGGTTCTTGTCGAAGTACTGGGTGTCGATACCGACGGACTGGCCTTCCCTCCAGATGAAGGGGCCCAGGCCGACGGAAACATCCTGGAACATGGCGTCTTCGCCACCGGCCTCAAACCAGGCCTTGTTGAAGATCTGGGCGCGGCGGTTGGCGAACGGCAGCAGCAAAACGGACTCGCCGCTGGGACCTACGAAGTTCATTTCGAGGGTCATGTCATCCACGCAATTGAGCGTGTCAACGTTGGCCACCCTGCTCTGCATGTAGCTGGCGGTGATGCCTTCGCCGCTCTTCATGGTCTCAAGGGTGAATCTGACATCTTCACAGGCAAATGCATCCCCGTTGTGCCAGGTAGTGCCGGGTCGGAAATTAAAAGTGATAGAGTCCAGCCCTTCGCTCAGTTCCCAGCTCTGCGCCAGGTCAGGAATAAGGGGGGCGCCGGAGTCGTAGGGGTTCTCCATTACCAGCAACGCGCCGGTGGGCATGCGATACCGGTCGGTTACGCCGGAAGCTGCGCCCCATACGTTGGCGTGTTCAAGGGGGTCTTCGTAGTTGATGCGAAGAGTTCCGCCGTAGACAACCTCGCCGTAGAAGTCGGCGACGTTCTGGGGAATGTGTACCACGTCGGACATTTCCATCATGTCCATGGTCTCGGGCTTGTCCATGCTTTCCTGGGCAGGCTCCGCCATGGCTTCGGGCACCGCGGTGGGCTCGGCCATAGCTTCGGGAGCGGCGGTGGGCGCTGCCGTTGGGACCGGGGTGGCGGTGGCAGCGGCGCCGCAAGCCACGGCGGCCAGAGCCAATATCGCCAGAACGGGCGCCATTACCAGCGCCCTGGGATTCCTAAACCAGTGGTTGGGCATTTTGAGTTTCCTCCAAATCATTCAGGGTAAACAAACTCCGCCTTCCAGCCATAGCGCTGACAAAGGAGTAGGTCCTCGGTATTGATACAGTACCATCCACCTCCTCTTGTAATTTAGGGATATGGATATAGGCAATTTGAGCTAACTCAAATGCCAATCTGTCCGTCCAGATATGGGGCGGATTCACAAACCAGAGCAATATAAACACCCGTTTTGGGGCTGTCAATAGTTACAAATTTCACAAATGAGCGCTATTACACCATAATATTACGTTATTATGGTCATTAACCGAGCCATTTATTACTAATAGCAGTCATGTTATTACGTAACCTGTCATACAAACGAATTTGGCCCCTCGAGTCGCCAGCATTGCCCCGTAAAATAATTGACCGCCTGTATTATTGGTAATATCATTAGTTGTAGCTAGACTTTCAACCTGGCTTCTCCATTACGTGGCGCCATCCCGGAACACAGTCGACGCATCTCAGGCGTCTTTCGAGGACATTCTTTGAGCAACAATAAGCTGGTAGCGGGTCTCTTTGCCCTGGCAATCGTGGCAATCTGCATCGCCGTTGTCCCCATCGCCGCACAACTGGGCCTCCTTTGGTTGTATATCGAACCCAATCCCCGGCATCTGCCGCCCGTCCTTACGGGTGAAGCCAACGGCTGGGGCATAATTGGAATTCTGACGGGCGCCGCCGTGGTTATAATCTCTGAATCCGTCTTCTGGCACCACGACCGCAGCCTTTGGACCAAGTATCGTGGCCTGTTCACCGGCGCCGTCATTGCCCTGGTGGCGGGCATTGCCCTGGGTATCTTTTTCGCCATAATTCAGATGGACAGCGTGGACGGCCAGGCCATGGAAACCAGGACACTGGCCAGCCTGGCTGGCGCTACCGTTGCGGGGCTGTCGACCATCGCCGGCATAATAGCCGGCACCGTCTTGCGCCGCTATGTACTCAGCCTTTACCGGCTTCCCACTTCTCAGCCCAGCCGGATTACCTTTAACGACGAAGACGCCACAGGAACCCGCCAGTCCGCGCGGGAAAGGAGCACCCATGCGGGAGAACACCCTTAAGCAAAAGCTGGACGCCGGAAAAGCCGTTTTCGGCGTAATGATCACCTTCCCCTCGGCGCCGGTAGTGGAAATGCTCGGCGCCCTGGGTTTTGACTGGGTGCTCATCGACAACGAACACGGCTCCATTACCGTTGACAACTCCGAGGACATGGTCCGCGCCGCCGAACTCAGCGGCATCGCGCCCATCGTCCGTCCCGTCGCCAACAAGCCCGAAATAATCGCGCCCTTCCTCGACCGTGGCGCCTGGGGTGTCCAGGTCCCCCACGTCAACACCGCCGAGGAAGCCCGCGCCGCCGTCGACGCCGTCAAGTACTACCCCGAAGGCCATCGCGGCATCTTCAGCCGTGGTCGCCCCGCCGGCTACGGTTTTGCCGGCTCTACCTCCGACTACGTTAAGGATGCCAACTCCAACACCCTCGTCTGCCTCATGCTCGAAGAAGTAGAGGCCATCGACAACCTGGAAGACCTGGTTAAGGTGGACGGCGTGGACGTTTATTTCATCGGCTCCGGCGACCTTTCCCAGTCCATGGGTTACCCCGGCCAGAACACCCACCCCGAAGTCCAGGCCCAGATGGAAAAAGGCGTCAAGATCATCCGAGATGCCGGCCGCGTCGCCGGTGTGAGTTGCCCCGACAACCTCGTCCCCAAGTTCCTGGGCATGGGCGTGCAGTACTTCCACGGCAACGTGGGAACCCTGCTCCAGACGGCCAGCGTGGATTACCTGGACGCCATGCGCTCGTCGGCCGCTGAGACGGGCATGTAAAGACTTCTATATAATCAGGATTCCAACACCAGCGCTTGCCGGTCTGGCAAGCGCTTTTTGCTGCCCTTGAGCAGCAGGCGCGCCATGCCCGGGGCACACTGCCATCGGGCAGGCCAGCAGGCTGGTAGCTATCAATACCACTCAAGACCACGGAGGAACCATGAAGTATCGAACCCTGGGCCGCACCGGCCTGCAAGTATCGGAG
>CAZPMU010000016.1:31198-47789 GCA_964587795.1 uncultured Dehalococcoidia bacterium
CGGAGGAACCATGAAGTATCGAACCCTGGGCCGCACCGGCCTGCAAGTATCGGAGGTGGGATTCGGCGGCGCCGGCATCGGCCATGTCTGGGGCCCCACTACCGACGAGGAGTGTATCCGCGCCGTGCAGCGCGCCCTGGACCTGGGCATCAACTTCTTCGATACGTCGCCCATGTACGGCGGCGGCCGGTCCGAGGAAAACCTGGGCAAGGGCCTGGACGGCCGCCGGCACGACGCCATCATCGCCACCAAGGTAAGGCTGCAGAACGAGGACGACCGGGCCAACTCGGAAAACATGGCCGCGGCCGTCCGCAACTCGGTGGAACAGAGCCTGGCCCGGTTGGGCACCGACTACGTTGACATCCTTCAGGTCCACCACCAGGTGGGCGCCCAGCGAGGCCAGTACGTGGCCGCCGTGGGCCCGCCGCCCCGGTACGCCCTGCTGTTGAATAAGGAAGACTGCCTGGCTCTGGGCGAAGCCATGAAGCAGGCGGCCCGGGAAGGCAAGGTCAGGTTCATCGGCATAACCGCCTGGGACGGCGACCCCCGGGCAGTGGGAGACATCCTGGCCAGCGGCGTATTCGACACGGCCCAGATTCTCTACAACCTGCTGAACCGCACGGCCCTCTCCGCTCCCCCGGCGGGTTTCGACGATCTGGACCAGGGTCAGTCTCTCCCCGTCGCCCAGTCCAACAACGTGGGTGTCATCGGCATCCGTTCCCACGCCGCCGGCGCGCTGGCGGACCGGTTGGACCGCGAGACTGCGCCGGATACGGAGGTGGCCCGGGACCACGCCCGGGCCCAGGCCATCCGACCGCTCCTGGCCCCCCATTACTCGACCCTGTCCCAGGCGGCCCTGCGTTTCAGCCTGGACAACCCGGCTATCGCCACCGTGGCGCCCGGGTTCAAGTCAGTTACCGAGGTGGAAGAGGCGGCGGCCTGTCCCGACCTGCCGCCGCTCCCGGAGCAGGCCTCCCGGCAGTTGGAAGACCTGTACGGCCGGCAGTTTGCGGCCTGAACCCTGTGATACACTGCCAGCGGCGTCGGGCGCCGGGCTCTTCAGTACATTCAGCGCCAGGAAGCCCGTCATTCCCCGACCGCCGCCGGCCTGGAGCCAGGAATCGTGGCGGCAGGATTCAATGGTCAAGTCAAGATTCAATCGTCAAGGAGTGTTAGCCATGGGCGTTTACAGGATGTACACGGGCGACGACGACGAGACCCACATAGACGAACTGACCGAGGATGCCATCAAGGAAATCAACCTGGAAGGGGCCAGGATGGAATTCAGCGTTTCTCAGCGGGAACCGGGGTTCTTCTCCGACTTCCATCCGGCGCCGCGCCGCCGCTGGCAGGTGGGCATCGTAGGCCGCACCATCATCGGCCTCAGCGACGGCACCTCCCAGACCTTCAACCCTGGCGACGTGCGCCTCATTGAAGACCTCACCGGCAAGGGCCACACCACCACCTACCCCGACGGCTACAACATCACCCTCCAGGTAACCCCTGCGGAAGACCTTTAATCCCCTTGACCCGATAGACCGGCGTTGGCCCTGATTGGATTTCGTACCATCAGGGCCTTTTGTTGCCTTTTATGTTCAAGTACTTCGTCTAATACCTTAAATAGCTAATAATCTCAGCCAATTGATTGACATTATCCATTAACCCAAATATACTCCGTCAAATTTTACATGATCCTACCCTGCTAGTTTGGAATCCCCTTTGAAAACGCCATAATTCGGCCGGGATTCCGTTGACCAACGAAGCCGGTGATTTCCCATTTCTACCAACGGGGCCCCAGGGTGCTATATCTGAAAGACTCATAAAGCTCGCCGTACAGACTGGACTGCTTGGAGTAGTTTCCCACTCAGGGACGGCCCAGGGAGGTTGAAGTGCAGCGGTACATCATAGTGCGTCTGTTCCACGCTGTTCTGGCGCTCTTCGCCATGAGCCTCATTGTGTTCTCCCTGGCCCGGGTTTCCGGCAACCCCCTCGACGTCCTGCTCCCCGACGATGCCACTGAACAGGACTACATTCAGACCGCCGAGGCGTGGGGCCTGGACAAGCCCCTGCATATCCAGTACCTGGTCTACCTGGGCCGGGTGCTGAAGGGCGACTTTGGAGAATCCATCAAGTGGCCGGGCAGGTCCGTTCGCGAGCTGATTCTGGCCAGATTCCCCGCCACCCTCCAGCTGGCCTTATTTTCACTGGTGATTGCGGCCATCCTGGCCGTGCCCCTCGGCGTTCTTGTAGCCGTCAAGAAAGATACCAGCATTGACTATGGTGGCAAGGTTATCGCCCTGCTGGGGCAGGCGGCCCCTTCCTTCTGGGTGGGCATCATGCTCATCTGGATATTCGCCGTTACCCTGGAGTGGCTGCCCTCCTCCGGGCGTGATGGTTGGACCAGCGTCATTATGCCCTCCATCGCCCTCGGCTGGTTCCAGGTGGCGGCGGTAATGCGCCTCACCCGCTCCTCCATGCTGGAGGTTTTGGACACTGAATATGTCAAGCTGGCCCGTATCAAGGGCATCCCCGACTGGAAGGTGGTCTGGAAACACTGCCTGCGGAATGCCGCCATCGCTCCCCTGACCTATTTCGGGTTCATCCTGGGCGGGTTCCTCACCGGTTCCGTGGTTACCGAAACGGTCTTCGCCTGGCCGGGCGTGGGCCTGCTGGCCATCGACGCGCTGCGGGCCAGGGACTTCCAGGTGGTACAGAGCGTCGTCCTCTTCTTCGGCGTGGTTTACATCATCAGCAGCCTGCTGGTGGACATCCTTTACGCATATCTTGATCCTCGTATCCGTTACACCTCCGCATCGTAGCCGGACAGTACGCGGACTAAGGAGACAGTCCCATGGCCGGAACAATTCAGGTCCAGCCGGGACCAGCAGCCAACCCCCTGGGCAGGGTGGGCGCGGGAATCACGTGGTTAAGGCAGTTCCCCCTGCTGACCATTTTTGTCCTGCTGGTGGTGCTCGTAACCCCCGGCTTATTTGCCGACGTGCTGGCCCCCCACGACCCGGTCCGGGGCAACATTCTCGACCGTCTCAAGCCCCCTGCATGGATGGAAGGCGGTTCGTGGGAGCACCCCCTGGGAACCGACAAGCTTGGGCGGGATATCCTTAGCCGCATTATGTACGGCGCCCGTATATCCATGACCATGGCCGCCGTTTCCATCGTCTGCGGCGGTATTGTGGGCACGGCCCTGGGCCTTGTGGCCGGCTACTGGGGCGGCTGGTGGGACCACATCATAATGCGCCTGGTGGATATCAAGGTGTCCATACCCACCATTCTGTTAGCGCTTATCCTGGCGGCGGCCATGGGCCCCAGTTACTTTACCGTCTTCATCGTGGTTGTGTTGACCCTGTGGACCCGCTACGCCCGGCTGGTTCGCGGCGAAGTGTTGAGCCTTCGCACCATGGACTTTATCTCCAAGGCCAAGGTGGCCGGCTCATCCACTCCGCGCATCATCATGCGCCACCTCCTCCCCAACGTCGTCAACACCATTATCGTGCTGGCGACCCTGGAGGTCGGGGTGGTAATCATCCTGGAAGCAACATTGAGCTTCCTGGGCGCAGGCATCCCGCCCCCGAACCCCGCCTGGGGACTAATGGTGGCCGATGGCCGGGTGCTGGTAATCAACGCCTGGTGGGTCTCCTTCTTCCCCGGCATGGCCATCCTGCTCACCGTGCTGTCCATGAACCTGCTGGGAGACTGGCTGAGGGACAGACTGGACCCCAAGTTGAGGAACGTGTAGGCGGAATATTCCCGCAACCTGCCGGTGGACTTATTCACCGCGGCGAACGGGTCCACCGGACCACACGATAACCGCCAGGGGGTGTTGCCAAATCAACTTTTCATTCCGACTTTGCACCGGAATGAAGACGACCTGCGATGGATATTTGACCGAAGGGCGGCGATTCTTTACTCCGGCTTTCTCCGGAATGACGTAAAGGCCAGTTTGACGACACGCCGTAACCACTCTGTACCAAATATTTGGGGGGTTTAGTTATGCGAACCTTATCGTGGAATCCGGGACGTATCACTGCAGTGCTGGCTTCACTGCTGGTTCTTCTTATCGTGGGTTGCGGCGCCTCAGAGGCTCCGGTCGCGGCGCCTGCGGCCCAGCCGGCCGCCCAGGCACAGCAAAACCAGCAGCAACCGGCCCAGGAGGCGCAGCCAGCCCAACCGGCCCAGCCGGCTCAGCAGTCCCAGCCGGCCCAGCAATCCCAGCCGGCCCAGGCCGCTCAACAGCAGAGCGGAGGCAGTTCGCCGGCCTCGGGGTCGTCCGTCGGAAGGACCGAGTCCAGGGCCGTGGCGGTGGGCCAGGAAACGGCTCCCACCCCTGTTCCCCAGTCACAACCGGAACCGGCCATGGAATCCACCGAATCGAAACTTCAGAAGCTGGGGGTCGCCGTGGGCGCCCAGTCCTACGACACCAACTACACTTACAAGGTCATCATCAGCGGCTACCTGGACAAGCGCCCGGTGATGGAATGGCTGGTGGGTGTCGACCGGTTCACGGGCGGGTACGAGCCCATGCTGGCCGAGTCATGGGAGATGGCGCCCAATGGCAAGGACTGGACTTTCAAGCTCCGCAAGGGCGTGCAGTTCCACGACGGCTGGGGCGAGTTCACCGCCCAGGACGTGCGCCACTCCGCCTGGCTGCTGGTATCTCCCACTTCGACGGCCAGCGGAATTTCCACCTGGCGCCAGTACCAGGGCGTAACCAAGGCGGACTACGAAACCCCTGAAGTAATCGCGGAAAAGTCCGCCGAGTTCATTGAGATTGTGGACGACTACACCGTCATCCTGCACAACCAGAGCGTCTTCCCCGAAGCTCTCTACCAGTTCGGATACCGCCGGAACCTGCCCATGGAAAGCAAGGCGCGGTGGGACGGAGTAGGCGGCGACGAGCTCTACGGCGATACCATGGTTGGCACCGGCCCCCTGGAATTCGTCGAACGGGTTGAAGGCTCCCACGTCAGCTACGAAGCCGTGGACGAACACTGGCGCGTCGTTCCCGACTACGATGAACTGGAATTCCGGTGGGTCAGCGAAAGCACCACCCGCGTGGCCGCGCTCCTCACCGAGCAGGTCCACCTGGCAGACATCGAGCGCGCCGTTCGCGAGGATGTCATAGCCGAGGGCATGGCCTTCATCCCAGGTCAGTTCGGCGAGATAATGCACCGCTGGTCCTATACCGGCAATTACCACACCACGCCGGAAAACCTGGACCCCGATAACCCCTTCCTTGACCAGCGGGTCAGGCTGGCCATGGCCAAGGCGGTCAACCGCGAGGCCATTGCCCAGGCCCTGCTCCCGGGAACCAACGTCACCATCGGCGTCGCCAACCACTATCCCTTCGACCCCATTCTTGCCGAGCTGCAGTGGCCCGGCGTAATCAACCAAAACTGGGAAGGCAAGTGGGATGCCCAGTACGGCTATGACCCTGAGGGAGCCAAACAGCTGCTGGCTGAAGCCGGGTATGGCGATGGCGGCCCTGAATTCGTCATCGCCCTATACACCCTCTCCGGCTTCCCGGAATCCACGGATATTGGCCAGGCCCTGGCATTGGACTTCGAGGCCGTGGGAATGAAGCCCAAGCTGGAGCAGTGGGACTTCCCGAATATCCGCTCCGGCCGCCGCTCCAGGGAACTCTCCGGGGTGTTGTATCCCAGCGCAACGTCAGGGGATTTCACCCTGTACAATATCCAGACCAATTTCTACTCCAAGGGTACTGTCAGGAGCTTCGAGCACCCCGACCTCGACGCAATCTTCGAAAAGCTCCAGACCACCCTGGTCCCTGAAGAGCGGGCACTGATACTCCAGGAGATCGGCGACTACTGTTTCGACGAAGTGTGCAGCCTCCCCATGTTCTCCCTGCCGGCCGACATCGCGGCTAATCCCAAGTACATCGAGAGCTACGTGTACCCCGGGTTCATCAATTCCTACTACACCCACCTGGAATACGTGGAAACCAAGTCCGAGTAGGTCGGCCGGCGGGTGGCGATTCCACCCGTCTCCATGGCCCGACCGGCCCGCCGGGAGCGTTTATGTTCCCGGCGGGTTTGTCTTTCTTCAGTAAAACTGATAATGGCTGCAAGTTAATATGGTAAGATACGATATCCTTGCAGCGCTCTGCGCGGGTTGCCGGAACCCATCCCGGACCTTCACTTGAGACTTAACTCCTCCATTCGCCAGGCCGCCTATCCCGTCGCCGTCCTCGGTCAGCGTAACTTCGCCCTGGTCTGGTCATCTATCTGGACGGTTCAGACAGGCAACCAGATGGAAGCCCTGATCCTGGGCTGGTATATCCTCGAGGTTACGGGCAGCCCCTTCCTGGTAGGTCTCATCGCCTCCGCCCGCATGGGCATGAACTTTCTGGCCATGTTCTCCGGCGCCATCGCCGACCGCCTGCCCCGCCACCGGCTTCTGGTGGTGGTCGAACTCATCCTGACCGGCCTGGGCATAGTGGTCCTGCTCCTGCTGCTCACCGACTTCCTGGTGGTCTGGCATCTATTCGCCATAGTAATGTGCGCCGGACTGGTGAGAATCTTCCAGATGCCCACCGCCCAGGCTCTCATTGGCGACACCCTCCCGCCGGACAAAATCAGCAACGGGGCCGCCCTCAGCAGCATGGCCCAGAACCTCTCCACCATCCTGGGCCCCTTTATCGGCGGGCTCCTGTATAAGACCTGGGGGCCGGAGGGCGGCTACACCGTGGTTGCCCTGCTCTATTTCACCAGCGCCGTCTGCGCCTCCTTCGTTAGGCCCATCCGCGTCTCCGAGGTCCAGCCCAGGGGTTCCGTCCTGCGCACCGTTATGGAGGGCCTGCGCTACGTCAAAAGCCAGCAGATCCTGTGGGCCACCCTGGCCATAGCCGTCATCATCAACCTGACCGGCTGGCCCTTCCACACCGCCCTCCTGACAATCTTCGCCGGCAACGTACTGGATACGGGCCCCGACGGCCTGGGGACCCTTACCGCCGCCTTTGGCATCGGGGCGCTTTGCGGTTCCATCGCCTGGGCGTCCTTCCGCAACCTCCGCCACGTGGGCAAATTGATGATCCTCTCGGTGGTGGTCTGGCACGGCAGCATGCTGGTCTTCGCCTTCTCCACCTCCTTCTACCTGTCCCTGGCCATTCTCCTGGTCACCGGGGCGGCCTTCTCCTCCACCCAGGTAATGATGCTAACCGCCATGCTGCGCACCACCCAGGCCGAATTTCGCGGTCGGGTGCTGGGCTTGCGGGTGCTGGCCATTTACGCCTACGCCTTCGGCGGCGCGGGGGCGGGCTGGATGGCCGGAGTCTGGGGCGCCCCCGCCTCCGCCATGATTATCGGCATTACCGGCGCCGCGCTCACCCTGGCCCTGGCGCTATTCACCCCCCAGCTAAGGCGCGCCTAAAATACACACCGTTTCATTCCCAGGGGATGCGAAAGGGGGATGCGAAAGGCGAATCCGCATCGCACCTCTTAGGGGCAGCCCTTGTGGCTACCCGCTCCATCCTTTCCCAAGCGGCCTCAATCGAACCCATTTATCCCCGAATTCACCACTTTAGCAAAGGCCCGAAAGCCGTTATACTTGGGCCAGCTTGTCAAATACCCCAGGAGGTTTATCGTGGCACGACTACCCTATGTAACCCGAGACATGGTACCCGAGGAATTCCGTGAAGCTTACGATGAAGTAACCGCCGGCGAGGTCATCACCGTCGGCCCCGGCTCCATGAACATCTACAGCCCCGAAATGGCCCGCCGCCGCGCCGGATTGACGGCATACCTGCGGTACGAGACCACCTTCCCGCGCCGCATCCTGGAACTGACCATCATCGCCACCGCACGGGCCATGGACTGTCCCTTCATCTGGAACGACCATGTCACGGCGGCCCGAAACGAAGGAGTCAGCGATGCCTTGATTGACGCCCTGCGGGACAAGCAGCCTCTGCCCGACATTGGCGACGACGAACGGGCCGTCATCAACTACGTCAACGAGTTCTACACCACCCACCGGGTCAGCCCGGGAACTTTCCAGGCCGCTTTGGACCAGTTCGGCCCCCAGCACCTGGTAGAGTTGACCGCGCTTATGGGCAGCTATGCCCAGACTGCCTTCGTGCTTAACGCCTTTGAGGTGGAACTGCGGGAGGGGATTGATGAGAAGGTCCTGCCCGTTTAGGAATCCTCAAAACAGGTACCTTTCCCCTCGACGGGAGCGGAACGTCCGCCCTTGGCTGGAAGGTCGGGATGGGGGTGAATGCACAAGTCCATTGCCGGTATTGGTACCCATTCACCATAGATTCCGGCTTTCGCAGGATTAGCCCTGACTTGTTCAGGGATTGCCAAAGACTCTTGCCAGCAGGAAGGTTTATTTCCCGATAGAACTCCGTATTCTTCACTCCGTTCAGAACTACAGCTATGGGAGCTTAAATATGATCCGGCGGGGCGGTTAGTACGCCGTCTGCGAAAATGGACCCGCGCACCAGGCATGCCGGCTTGGGAATAACTGAACTGGAACCTGTGAAGAATAAACACCGGTTCCCCAACCCTCACCATAATGGAGGCTCAGCATGGCCCGACTGCCCAACGTGACCCGCGACATGGTCCCCGAAGAATTCCGCGAAGCTTACGACGAGGTGACCGGCGGCAACGTCATTACCGGTGGCCCCGGCTCCATAACCATCTACAGCCCCGAAATGGCCCGCCGCCGCGCCGGCCTGACGTCTTACCTGCGCTACGAGACAACTTTCCCACGCCGCATCCTGGAACTGGCCATCATCGCCACCGCCCGGGCCATGGACTGTCCCTACGTGTGGAACGCCCACGCCCCGGCCGCCCGGCGCGAGGGGGTCAGCGACGCCCTGATCGACGCCCTGCGGGAGAAGCAGCCCCTGCCCGACATTGGCGACGACGAACGGGCCGTCATCAAATACGTCAACGAGTTCTACGTTAACCACCGGGTCAGCAACGAAACCTTCCAGGCGGCGTTGGACCAGTTCGGCCCCCAGCACCTGGTGGAGTTGACGGCGCTCATGGGCAACTACGCCCAGACCGCCTTCGTACTTAACGCCTTTGAGGTCGAGCTGCCGGAAGGCGCCACCGAACCGGTCCTGCCCGTTTAGGTTTCTCTGTCCCCATTCAGCTTTGGGGATAACGCGTCGTTCCCGCGCAGGCGGGAATCTCGCAGTAGGGAATATCCCCCAGCAGGCTCAGGATGAGCAGATTTACTGGTTTACATACCCTTGTCAACCTGCAAAAGAGTAGGGTAAGAGCCTTCCCTGAACAGGATTCGGCAGTGGGCGCGAAGGCACAATCATCAGAATTTCCCCTTCTGGAGGAAAACCATGCGACTGGAAGGTAAAGTGGCCCTGATCAGCGGCGGCGCCCGGGGCCAGGGGGCCTGCGAGGCCCGTATGTTCGCCGCCGAGGGCGCCAGCGTCGTCTTTGGCGACATTCTTGACGACCTGGGCCGGCAGGTTGAAGCGGAAATCCGTGAGCTGGGCTACGAAGCCACCTACGTGCACCTGGACGTTACCAGCGAGGCGGAATGGGAAGCCGCAGTGCAGGCAGCGGTGGAGCGCTACGGCAAGCTGGACATCCTGGTCAACAATGCCGGCATCTGCAACTGGGGCAAGCTGGAGGATTCCAGCGGGGAGGAGTGGGACCGGATTATGGACGTAAACGGCAAGGGCGTCTTCCTGGGCACTTTGGCCGCCATTCCGGAAATGAAGCGGGCCGGCGGCGGCTCCATCATCAACATCTCCTCCATCTCCGGCCTGGTGGGCCAGGACACGGTTACCGCCGCCTACAACGCTTCCAAGGGCGCGGTGCGGCTGCTGACCAAGACCACCGCCATCCAGTACGCCGCCGATGGCATCCGCGCCAACTCCGTCCACCCCGGTTCCGTGGCCACCCCCATGACCGCCGAACGCCAGTCCGACCCGGAAATCCTGCGCCAGAGCGAGTCCCGCATTCCCCTGGGACGGGTGGGCCAGTCCGAAGACATCGCTTACGGCGTTCTTTACCTGGCGTCCGACGAGTCCTCCTTCGTCACCGGCAGCGAACTGGTAATCGACGGCGGCTTCACCGCCACCTGAACCAAGAGTCTATCCACGAATGGGCACGAATAAACCCTTGCTTGAAGCCAACAACAATTGGTGAATATTCGTGCCTATTCGTGGATAAAAGGATAAAGAGGTTAAAATGGTTGCCGAAATGCAGGGCCTGGTCGACTCGGAGCGCGGCCTGGTAAGTCGCCGCATCTTCATCGAACCCGACATCTACCAGCAGGAACTGGAGCGCATCTTCGCCCGCTGCTGGCTTTTCCTGTGCCACGACAGCCAGATTCCCAACCCCGGCGATTACTTCACCACCTACATGGGCGAAGACCCGGTGCTGGTGATGCGCGACAGCGGCGGGGCCATCAACGCTTTCCTGAATGTCTGTCGCCACCGGGGCAACCGCCTGTGCCGCGCCGACTTCGGCAATGCCGCCACCATCACCTGCGCCTACCACGGCTGGACCTTCGCCAACAACGGCAAGCTGGTGGCGGTCCCCAATCTCCAGGACGCCTATTTCGGCGAACTGGACCTGGACCAGTGGAACCTGATTCCCGTGGCCCAGCTGGACAGTTACCGGGGAATGATTTTCGCCACCTTCGACCCCGAAGCGCCGCCATTGCGAGACTACCTGGGCGAGATGGCCTGGTACCTGGACAGCTTCTTCGACCGGCGCGAGGGCGGAGTAGAGATAGTCGGAGGCGTTCACAAGTGGGTGGTGCCCTGCAACTGGAAGCTCCCCGCCGAGAACTTTGGCGGCGATGCCTACCACGTTTCCTGGAGCCACCTGTCCGCCATCCGCGCCGGTTTCGCGGGTGATTTCCGGCTCCGCTCCAGCACTGGCGGCACCCTTATCTCCCCGGGCCAGGGCCACTGCGTCATAGCCCTGGGCGGCGGCGACATTGCCGAAGCCCCGGAACCGGACCTCATCGCTTACGAGCAGGAAACCCATCCCGAAACCGTCAACCGCCTTGGCCCCCGGGCCGAGCAGGTAAGCCCCATCGTGGCCACCGTCTTCCCCAACCTGTCCATCATTCGCTCCACATCCCATTCCTTCCGCGTCTGGCACCCCAAGGGCCCCGGCGAAATCGAAATCTGGGCCTGGATTTTCGTGGACAAGGCCGCGCCGCCCCACGTCAAAAACGCCCTGCGGCTCAACGGCCTCCGAGGCTTCGGCCCTTCCGGCACCTTCGAACAGGACGACATGGACAACTGGCAGGAATGCACCCATACATCCCGGGGCGTCGTCTCCCGCCGCTTCGACCTGAACATGCAGATGGGCCTGGGCCACGAACAATACCGCCCCGACCTGGGCGGCTGGGCCAGCGACTACCGCCTCAGCGAAAGCAACCATCGCCAGTTCTACCGCCGCTGGGCCCAACTCATGGCCGCCGACGGTTGGGGAGACTTGTAGGTGCGGCGCAATTTTACAAAGAGAAACGAAGACACAGAGTGTCCCAGAGCAGCCTCCGTACCTCTCCGTTTCTCTGATTCTCTTTGTGAAATATCTGGACTAGCATAGAAGGGAATTATATGACGCGCGACCTTCTCCGCGAAATCGAACAGTTCCTCTACCGGGAGGCTCGCCTGCTGGACAACCGCCAGCTTCACCAGTGGGCGGAGTTGCTGGCCGACGACCTGCGGTACTGGGTGCCTCTGCGCAGCAACGTCTATCCCTCCGGCAGCAAGTCCATCGCTTCCCTGGACGAAGCCAGGCACGAAGAAAGAGAACTGTCCGAACCCCACGAATTGGCAATCATGGATGAAACCCGGGACACCCTGCTCCGCCGCATCGAGCGCCTGGACAGCGGCCTGGCCTGGGCCGAAGACCCGCCGTCCCGCACCCGCCACTTCATCTCCAACGTGGAACTGGAACCCACCGACAACCCCGCCGAGGTGAAGGTCTATTCCAACTTCATCATGTACCGCACCCGCGGCGAGCGGGAGGAAGACTTCTACGTAGGCAGTCGCGAAGACATCCTTCGCTACACCAACGGCGACTGGCTCCTGGCTTACCGCAAGGTAGTCCTGGACCAGACCGTCCTTTCCGCCAAGAACGTCAGCAACTTCTTCTGAATTACATTAAGCTCACCAGTGGGACGAGTGCCGCACAGACACGGCAACCTGTTTCATTAGTGAAAATTCGTGCTCATTCGTGGATAAACAACGAGGAGGCAACCAATGGATATCGGTGTCCTGAACTTTGTAACAGACTACTCTATGCGCCCGGCTGAACTCGCCATCGCCCTCGAAGAACGGGGTTTCGAATCCCTGTGGGTGCCCGAACACACCCACATTCCCGCCAGCCGTCGCAGCCCCTGGCCCGGCGGCCCCGACCTGCCCCGGGAATACTGGCACTCCATGGACCCCTTCGTGGCCCTGGGCGCCGCGGCCGCCGTCACCACCAACCTGAAGCTCGGCACCGGCATCTGCCTCATCGTTGAGCGCGACCCCATCATCACCGCCAAGGAAATCGCCACCCTCGACATGATCTCCAACGGCCGCTTCATGTTCGGCATCGGCGGCGGTTGGAACTCCGAGGAAATGGAAAATCACGGCACCAATTTCCGCCGCCGCTTCCGCCTGCTGCGAGAGCGCGTCCTGGCCATGAAGGCCATCTGGACCGAGGACGAGGCCGAATTCCACGGGGACTATGTGAACTTCGACAAGATCTGGTCCTACCCCAAGCCGGTCCAGAAGCCCCATCCTCCCATCTTCATGGGCGGCGACGGCCCCACCACCTTCGACCGCGTGGTGGAGTTCTGCGACGGCTGGATGCCCATCGCCCGGGGAGCAGGACAGGAAGGTGTGCTGGCGGAGAAGATAGTATTGCTTCGCAAGCAGGCCGAAGAGGCAGGGCGCGACCCCAACAGCATCCCAGTCTCCCTCTGCATATTCGCCCCTCCCCAGGAAGACACCATCCCCCGTATGGAAGAGGCCGGCGTTGACCGGCTGATTCTCTCCCTTCCCTCCGAAGAGCGGGACACGGTGCTGCCCATCCTGGACCGGTACTCCGCATTCATTTACTAGAGGCTGCTTCAGAGAACCCCTTCCCCCTTGACGGAGGAAAGCCAGGATGGGGGTGACTCCCCACCACCCAAGTATCCCTTCCCCCTTGACGGGGGAAGGCCAGGATGGGGGTGACCACCGCTGCGAACAAAAACCTCTCCCCCCTCTCTATGGGAGAGAGGCCGGGGGGCGAGGGCAACACACACTAAGAAACCGGCAACTCCACGGAGGCATTAATGGGTTGGTCAAACCATCACAACGACGGGCTGATCTATCACGCTCCCCGGAACTGCTTTCGGGGCTACACCCTGCTGACCACCAACGGCAGCAACCACGTAAACCTCATCGACATGGGGGGCCGCGTCTGCCACCAATGGCGTTTCTCTGAACCATTGGGCTACGGCTACCTGCTGGACAATGGAAATCTCCTGCTCCGTACCATCAGTTCCCGGGCCGGGGGCCGCCCCAGCGGCGCCGGCCCAAGAGCCGGGGCTATCGTGGAACTGGACTGGGACGGGAACGAGGTCTGGCGGTACGAGAACCCCCTGCTGCACCACGACTTTGACCGCCTGCCCAACGGCAACACCCTGGTCCTGCTCTTCGAGCCCCTGGAACCGGAACTGGCGGCCCGGGTCAGGGGCGGCCAACCCAACGCCGACCGGGACGCGGAAATGCTGGGCGACCTGGTGGAGGAAATAACACCGCAAGGGGAAACTGTCTATTCCTGGCGCTCCTGGGATCACCTGGACCCGGAGGTTGACCAAATTGGCTTCTTGGAAAATCGGGAGGAATGGACTCATCAAAACTCCCTGCGCACCACCCCCGACGGTGACCTGATTGTCAGCTTCCGCCGCACCGATACCGTCGGCATTGTGGACAAGCAGAGCGGCGACTGGAAGTGGAAGTGGGGCCCCGGCCAAATCTCCCACCAGCACTACCCCAATATGCTGGCCAATGGGAACATTCTGCTCTTCGACAACGGCTGCCACCGTCCCGGCCCAACCTTCTCCCGGGTCCTTGAGGTTAATCCGGTAACCAGCGAAATTGTCTGGGAATACAAGGGCGACCCTCCCATATCCTTCTACAGCTTCCACATCAGTGGCGCCGACAGGCTACCCAACGGCAACACCCTCATCTGCGAAGGCGCCCCCGGCCGGGTCTTCGAGGTAACCCCCGAGAAGGAAATCGTATGGGAGTACATCAACCCCGAGTACGTCTATTCAGCCCGGGATGGCATCAGGGCCAACTCCCTGTTCCGCGCCCATCGCTACGCCCCAGACCACCCTGCCCTGGCAGGCAGGGACTTGGACCCGGGGCGGTTTGCGGGGTTGAACCGGTTGTACGGTGGGTAGAGAACTGGCTTGAGGGGAGTAAGGCCTTTCCGATCATCGAAACGGGGTTGGCTTGTCAATGTCCTGGAAGTAGCTGAAAATAGTCATGAGGAGTAATGCACGCGCCATAGAAGTAGCTGGATGCCAAAAGCGGTAACCTTGATGCGTATCTTTTCGAAAGGAACTTTACGAGAATTTTGGCAGAGGCACCCCGACTCGGAACAAGCCTTACTAGACTGGTACCAAGCTACTCGTCGGGCTAAATGGGACACGCCGGCGGCAGTAATGGAACGTTATCCCAGTGCCAGCATACTCAGTTACAATCGAGCGGTCTTTCGCATCAAGGGAAATGCCTATAGGCGGGTTGTAGAGATAAACTACCGAGCAGGGCGGGTTTATATACGGTTCGTTGGTACCCACGCAGAGTACAATGGAATTAACGCCATTGAGGTGTAGCATGGCAGGAGCGAAGTCCATCGAGACTGAGCAGGAATATCAAGCCGCGCTGGCACGGCTTTACGAAGTCTTTCACGCTGAACCCGGCACTCAGGAAGGCGACGAGTTCGAAGTCTTGGCAAACCTGGTAGAGGCCTACGAAGCCATACATTACCCCATACCGGACCCAACTCCCGCCGGTGTTGTACAGGGGCGCCTGGACGCGTTGGGTTTGAGCGAAGACGACCTGGCCACACACCTGGGCAGCACGGAAATCGTGGCCGGTATCCTTGCGGGCGAACTTGACATTACTCCTGAACTGGCTGAGTCCTTGCACCAATACCTTGGAATTCCCGTTGAAGATTTGCTCCCCGAGGCAACGCCCAGCCACGGCTGATACTTTCCCCACGCCGGATGAAGGCCTCTCAACAGCATGACCACAAGGAAAGAACTGCTGCACCGCGCCGCCTCCCTGGTCCCCACCCTTCGCGAAAGGGCTGCGGAAACCGAGCGGCGCCGCCAGCCCCTGCCCGAAACCGTTGAAGACCTGAAGGCCGCGGGCCTGATCACCGTCGCCCAGCCTCGGCGCTACGGCGGGTTGGGCCTCGACTTCGACGTCGTTTTCGACATTGCCGCCGAACTGGGACGGGGCTGCGGCTCCACCGCCTGGTGTTACGGCATCTGGGCCAGCCATAACTGGCTGGTGGCCCTGTTCCCCGAAGCTGCCCAGGCAGAGTACTGGTCAGACGAACCAAATACCCTTTCATCCACTTCCTTTAATCCCGCTCGCGGTAATGCCACCGCCGCCCCGGGCGGCTACCGGCTCACCGGACACTGGGATTTCTCCAGCGGTTGCGACCCCGCCCAGTGGGTCCTGCTCATCGCCAACGGCCCCGAATCCCCCTTGATGCTGCTGCTTCCCCGGCGCGACTACACCATCGAGGATACCTGGTTTGTCTCCGGCCTCAAGGGCACGGGCAGCAAGGACATCCTGGTGGACGACGTGTTCGTCCCCGAATACCGCGCGGTTCCCATGCCCCTTTTGAGAGGGGGAAACGCCCCGGGCCGCCGGCTCCACAACACCGGCAACCAGCGAATCCCCATGCAGTCCATCCTGCCCTACACCCTGGCCTCTCCCATCGTCGGCATGGCACGGGGCGCGGTGGAAGCCTTTGAGGAACGCATCCGCCACGGCGCGTCAGCCCGGGAGGGCAATCCCCTGTCCCAGGTTGCCAGCTACCACCTCCGCCTCGCCGAATCATCGGCCGAGGTTGACGCCGCCCAGCTCATCATGCGGCGGGACTGCCGCGAAATGCTGGAGCGGGCCCATCGGGACGAACTCCCCTCAATTGCCGACCGGGCCCGCTACCGCCTCGACCACGCCTACGTCACCCGGCTCTGCGTACGGGCCATCGACCGGCTCTTCGAGGCCAGCGGAGGTCATTCCCTTTACGACTCCAGCCCCATGCAGCGCTTCCACCGCGACGCCCACGCCGCCGCTCACCACGTTGGCCTCTCCTGGGACACCCTCGCCGAACAGTACGGAAGGGTAAGGGCAGGGTTGGAGCCGGACCCGAGACTGGTATAAATGCCCTGAGGGCGGAAAACAAGAGGGGCGGGTTTGAACCCGCCCCACCCTTTTCACTGAATTGGACTCAGTGGTCAGCCTACTCAGCCCCACTCTCCTGCTCCCACTTGGCTTCCAGGAAAGTTGCCGAGTTCATGGGCAAGTCGGTCAGGCGCAGCCCCGTGGCGTGGTAGATGGCGT
>CAZPMU010000017.1:0-46608 GCA_964587795.1 uncultured Dehalococcoidia bacterium
GCAAGCTGCCCGCTTCATAGAAGGCTGGCTGTCTCAGGTAATGACATAGTCGAGGCCACTACGCCAGATGGAGAAATTCTGAATACAATCGGGGCTATTTCTGACATTGACCGCACTGGCGGAGCCACAAAAGTCCCACCGCCGCCAGCCTAGCCCGGTAGTCCAGCGTTTTCCTCAAAGCCCAGCATCAGGTTGAGATTCTGGATAGCCGCGCCGCAGGCTCCCTTGCCCAGATTATCCAGCAGGGCGATCAGCAGGACGTGCCCCGAAGGATGAGGTGCCACGTGCAACTGAATGCGGTTAGTGTCGTTACATGCCTCAGGATTATAGCTGTGTTCGTTGTGGAGGCCGGGCTCCGGCAGATGAGCTACATCTACAAACTGCTCCGCATGGTAGCGGTCGTAAAGCGTCTCCCATACCTGGCGGCCCGTCGTCCCCGGGGTCAGCATGGAGGCGTGCAGCGGGACCTGGACCCGCATGCCGCACCGGAAAGGTCCCACCGCCGGTATGAACTGGGGTTCGGCGGTTATACTGGAATACTTCATCATCTCCGGAATATGCTTGTGCCGCTGGTACAGGGAGTAGGGAGCTTCGTAGGGAAGCCGGTCAAGCCCGCTGTCCGGGTCTTCCCACTTGCTTATCAGGGAGTTGCCGCCGCCCGAATAACCCGACAAGGCGTTTATGGAGATGGGAGCGTCCACGGGCAGAAGGCCGGCGTCCACCAGGGGCCGAACCAGGAGGGTGAACCCCGATGGGTAACAGCCGGGATTAGAAACCAGCTTTGCCTGGTGGATCGCTTCCCGCTGACCGTGCTGCAGTTCCGGCAGGCCGTAGGTCCAGCCCTCGGCCACCCGGTGAGCGGTGCTGGCGTCAATCAGGCGGGTATCGGTCCCTTCAACCCAGCCGGCAACTTCTTCGGCCGTGTCGTCGGGCAGGCACAGAACCGCCACGTCGGCTTCCATCACCTGCTCCCGTCGTTCCTCCGGGTTGCGGCGCAAATCCTCTGGCAGAGTCAAAAGTTCAATGTCTTCGCGGCCGGCCATCCATTGGTGGATGCGAAGGCCGGTGGTGCCAGTGTGACCGTCGATGAAAACTTTGGGAAGCATGACCTGCCTCTGAAATCTTCTGAAATTATGCGGGAAAAGCCAAGTTTAATGCCAACAATGCCGGGGATGCAATGTGGCGACAGAGATTCTTTCTCTCATGCATCGAGTCGACGGGACTTAGCATGGCTGAGGCCGGCGGGACGGGGAGACAGGTTAGCGGAGGCTGTCGATAATCGAAAGGAAAATCAGGTTTCCATCGACGCTGCCCAGCAGGGGTTCGCAACTGCGTTCCGGGTGGGGCATCATTCCCAGGACGTTGCCGCCCTCATTCATTATGCCTGCGATGTTGCGAGCCGACCCATTGGGGTTTGCTGCGTCCGTTGCTGCGCCGGAATCGTCGCAGTACCGGAAAAGCACTTGCCCTTTGTGTTCCAACCGGTCCAGGGTTTCGGCATCGGCGTAATAGTTACCTTCGCCGTGCGATACGGGGATGCGGAGGCTTTGTCCGGGATTACACCGGGAACTGAAGGGAGTGTCGGCCCGCTCGGTACGCAGGTTAGTCCACTGGCAACGGTACTCAAGGTGGGCATTGCGCATCAGGATGCCGGGCAGCAATCCCGCTTCGCACAAGACCTGGAAGCCATTACAGATACCAACAACCAGCCCTCCCGCGGCGGCATAAGCGTTAAGGGCCCCCATGACCGGTGCGAACCGGGCTATGGCTCCGGCGCGCAGGTAGTCCCCGTAGGAGAAGCCGCCGGGCAGGATTACGCAATCGAAACCCTCCAGGGACTCTTCGCGGTGCCATACGTACTCAGCGTCCTGGCCCAGGACGTGCTTGACCTGGTAGTAGCAGTCAGCATCGCTCCAGGTGCCCGGAAAAACCAGTATTCCAAAGCGCATACGGCTAGCTCCCTTCAACCGGGATAACGGTATTGACTGCCGAATGGGGAGAGCGCAATTCTGTCCCTGTTCCTGCCCTTGCCTAACCTTCTAGCAGGCGGGTGACAATGGCATTGACCTGTTGGCCGTCGGCCTTGCCCTGGACCTGGGGCATGAGGCGACCCATGACCTTGCCCTTGTCGCGGATGGTTTCCGCCCCGACCTGCTTGATGGTCTGCTCAATGAGGGCTACCAGTTCAGCCTCTTCCAGTTGGGGCGGCATGTATTCTTCCAGAATTGCCAGGTCCGCCGTCTCTTTCTCCACCAGGTCCTGGCGGTTGCCCTCCTGGAACATGCGTATGCTGTCGCGCCTGTCCTTGACCTGTCGTACGACCACTTCGGTAATGCCGTCGTCGTCGAGGGTTACGCGCCGGTCTATTTCCACCCGGTTGATGGCGCTCTTGAGGAAACGCAGGGCTTCCAGCCTTTGCTGGCTGCGGCTGCGCATGGCGTTCCGGATATCCTCTTCCAGTCTTTCTCTGATGGACATAATCTCCCCGGCCACCGGTGGCATGGTTGGATAATTGTATGTTCTGGGGTTGCCAGCGCAGGCATTAAGGGCCCCGAATTTTGAAAAATTATATGGGGCTGCCTGAAGGAGTGTCAATTTGAATCTGGGCAACAACCGGTCTCACGACGGCTTCCAGGCGCCAGGTCCCAGGGCGTTGTCGGAGAGTCCGGTGTATGAGTCGGCATGCTCAGGAGTGGGCTGAGGTCAACTTGGAACGGTTGAGCCAGCGGTGCTCGTGTGCGCCATAAACTCCAGGCAATTTGTCTGGAAACTACAGGGAAGACTCGGAACTCGAGGTGGTAGCATTCCATCGTCCGACATTGCCATGGGAGTTTTGTAATGGACGTGCTGAGAATGTTGCTGGCAATGGTGCTGGCATTCTGCGCTGTTGCCGTGTCGTTGCAGTTTATATTGGGACCTCTATACAGCGACATAGGACAGGCGGAACTGGCCGTGTGGTATTACCTGGATATGTTAATGGCCTTTTCCATCGCGGCTACTCTGCTGGTGCAGTTGCAACGGAAACGAGCGGCAGACCGGATACGGGGCGACAGCCTGAACCGGGAACGCCTGGAAGCCAACGTAATGTTCTACCTGTCACTGTTGGTGGCCATTTGGTTCTTCCGCAACTGGTTCGACTTTCTGTCATCCAGTCCTATCGGCGACCAGTCTACGGCGACGATCGTAATCTGGTATATACTCGACCCGCTGCTGGTAATCCTGGTCGGATTGACGGGCATCAGGCTCTGGCGGTCTTCGGCGCCCCCGACGACTGGTTCAGGTTCCGCGCGAGGGTGAGGGGGGATATGGGTGTGATGAAGAGGGCTTTAGCCATAATACTGGCCATGATTTCCCTGGCGCTTGGTACCCATTTCGTGGCTGGAGAAATCTACGGGGTCTACGTGGCAGGGTCTCACCTGGTCTGGGACTACCTTAACCTGTTCATTGCCTTCGCGGTAGTTGTAACGCTGGCATACCATTACAACAGGAAGAGATCCCTTGACCGGCAGCATCGGGACGACAGCGTGAGCTTTAACTACCTGGCCACGAACTTTATGCTCTTCGCCGCCATGTTCCTTACCTTCTGGTTTTTCGCCAATTGGTTTGAAGAACTGAACACGAACGGCGAGCCCCCCGGCGCTGTGGTGGGGTTCGTCTGGATAGCGTTTAACGCGTCCTTTGTAATTCTGGGCGGCATTACGGCCTGGCAACTCTGGCAAAATGATACGGGCACGGAAGAGAGTGGTGGAGAGCAGGAATTGCAACCGGGTCCACTGTTGGCAACCCCACAAGGACTAGCGGTGGAGGGACAGTCTGTTGCCGAGGGCCCGTTTACCAGGCCGATGTCGTCAACCGGGGACGCAAGCTCAGTTCCTGGAGGGCAAGGCAAAGATAGCAATACATAGGCAGCCGGGAAGCCCCGTTAATCCGTACAGGACTATTTCGGAGCTAAGTGTCTCCTTCAGTAGCAGGCGACTACCTGGAGGAGGCATGTTTATGTCATTGGGATGGAGCTTCCTGATGACAAGACTGCACGACGATGTGTTCTGATGTTAGAATAGTTGTTAACTCCTCTCATAATATTTCTTTATTTTATCTCTGCGCTATCTTTGCCAGTTGACAACGTTCTGTCACGTCCTTTGTTGTTCAGCGTGTCCGGCGTGATAAAATGGGTGTGTCTTCTGGACATGCGAGGGGATCGGCTCTCCGTATGGGGGTATCAGGCGATCCTGGCTGGTCCTGCAGACCGAACCCGGAGGTTCCCGTATGACTAGAAAGCTAATTGAAGACAGTACAAACAGGGCATTGCTGAACTTGACAGCAATGTTCGATGCTCTTAGCCCTGAATACCGGATTTCGCTGGTTTCGCGGGCCCTCCGGGCCCGGGACCATGTTTCCGCTGACTCCGGGCGTTCCCTGGATTCAGCCATACGCGGCAGCATTCGGTTAGTGGGATATTCCAACCCGGCGCTGGCCATTTCATCTGCACTGCTGGAACCGGTCAACGAGTCGGTGGTCAAGTCAGAGAAACTGGCAACCGCAACCCTGCGGGTCTGGGCCGAGTCGCTTGACGAACTGGAAAAACTGGTGTCGGGTCACCTCGCTTCCCAGGGGTTACCCACCGAATACCCCGATTTTGAGAACAGCAGATTTCGTGGCTTTTGGGACGAGGAGGTCTGGCAAAGGGAGCTGGACTGGATTGTAGACCTCGCGGAATTGTGGAGCGAGGAAGACGTTGCCCTGATGCTGTGCTATGTGTCGGGCAGGACCATCGTACTGGAGGAAGAGCCGGGTGAGGTGGGGATGGGCGACGGCATAGTCGAGATTTCCGACATCCGGGAAGATTCGGATGTTGGGGAGGAGATTTTGCAAGGAGAGCCGTACTACATTCCCCGCGAAGCGGCACGGACCGTCGAACCGCCGAGAGAAGCACCCCCGCAGGCTCCAGCCCAGGCTCCGGCTCCAGCGCCGGCTGCCGGGCCCGTCGCTCCCCCCAGGATTTCGCCCATTGTTACCCAGATAGAAGGGCCCGCTATCCTGAACCAGTGCATTGAGTTCCTGGCGTCTTTGAGCCCGGAAGACCGGAACTGGAACGAAGCGGTTCCGTCCTTCGTGGATGCGGTAAGCGGCATAAGGACATTGAAGTCCGCGCAACGGGAACGGCGGGCCAGCCTGGTGGAAGCCCATACCGAAATCGTAGAGGAATTCTCCGCGGACCTGGAATTCCTGGAACAGGACACCACCTTCTGGACTGCCCAGGCCCTGACCGAACTGTCGGAACTGGACCGTACCCTGGAACTTGCTTCCAGCCTGAAGAGTTTGCTTACCGAGTACCGGGAAGTGCGCCGCCCCGGGGCCACTCTTACCGAAGAACTGGGCAGGAGAGAGCGAAGGTTTGCGCTGGAGCCCCGCATTATTGATGCAATGGGACTGATGCGCCAGGCAATGACCGGTATGCGCGGTTCGAGGCGGTCGCCGGACGAGAACGACGAAACGAGTGGCGAAACCCAGGAATCGTCGGGGTTAGCCCTCGGTCCGGGTCGGAACTCCATGAGGTCCGTACGCCCGACTAACGGCGCGCAAGGGGAGTTGCCCTACGAATCACTGGATAGTGAAGTGGCCCTGGAGCCGGGCGATAACTGAAAAGGTCGCCAAGCGACTGTTGAATGCCAGGATAGATGATGGGCCGGGGGAATCGCTCCCCCGGCCCAGAGTTTTTCGATTAAATTTCACTGCTTTTCAGTTTGTTGCAGTCAATGCCGGCGGCGCGGCTCAGCTAGAACCTGGTTAGCAACTCCAATACATGCCCGTCGGGGTCGCGGAAGTAGACACCCCTTCCCCCTTTGCGGTGGTTGATGTCCATATCCTCCAGGCTTCGGGGTCCGCTGCCCCAAGGTATCCCCTCCGCCTTAATGCGGCCAAAAATGGTGTCGAAGTCGTCCTCCGAAACGTGGAAGGCGTAGTGGTGGTGTTCGAACTCTTCCCGGTCATCGAAGTCCAGCGTCAGGGAATCGTTAACCTGGACCGGGGCAAAATGGCCGTGCATGCCTTCGTACTTGAGCCCGAAGACCCGGGCAAAGAACCTGGCGCCAGCCTCCTTGTCGCGTGAGGGTACGATGGTATGGTTCAGTTCGATAGCCATGGTGCACCTCCGTTATTTGTTACTGTTTGGCGCTTTCAACCATGAAATACGGGAAGGCGCTTCCCTATGTTGCTGATTATACACCTGGAGGCGATGCAGATACCCACTTTTTCGTAGCGATTCACCTGGTACCGCCAACGAAAATGGACGAATGTACACCCTACCCCCTTTCTTCTTCCAGCGCCTGTCTCAAAATCTCCTCATCCACCCTCACCTCAATCCCTGCCCTTTCTTCCTGAAGCAGCATGGCGACACGGGAGTCGCGGTGGCCCCAGCCCCGGTTCATGGCTTCGGTCATTTCCGCCAACGTCAGATTTGCCAATCGCATGGGAACATTGAACTCGCGGCCTACGCCCACGGCGAGGTCTACGTCCTTGCGGGCCAGTTGCAGGGCAAAGTCCGGGGGGTCAAAGTTGCCGGGCAGCAGGTGCTCCGCCAGGCCCTCGAAGGGGCCGCGGCGTCCCTGGGCGCCACGCCTGACCGCTTGCCAAAGGGCCAGGGGCTCTACACCCGCCTTTACTCCCATGGTGAAGGTTTCGGCCAGGGCCGCCTGGATGATGTAACCGGAACAGTTATGCACCAGTTTGGCCACTGACCCGCAACCGATGGGACCCACGTAGTAGGCCTTGTCACCGATGGAGTCCAGGACCGGTTTGTACTGGTCGAACAAAGCCCTGTCGCCGCCCACCCAGATGGCAAGGTTGCGGCTGCGGGCGCCCCGGGGGCCGCCGCTGACCGGGGCGTCCAGCATGTGGATGCCCTGTTCCTCGTAAACCTGGTGAATCTTCCGGATGACGGTGGGGGAGTTGGTGCTGAGGTCAAAATAGACTTTTCCAGCTTCAAGCCCCTCAATCAGCCCGTCTTCTCCCATGGCCACGGCCTCCACTTCCACGGGCCCGGGCAGGGACGTGAACACTATCTCGGCTTCCTCGGCTACTTCTCTGGGCGAGTCGGCCCACGCCGCTCCTGCTTCCAGGTGAGGTGTGGCAGCCTCGCGGCGGATGTCGTGGACTATCATTTCATTGCCGCCCTGCAAACAGTTGTAAGCCATGCTGCCGCCCATGGTTCCCAGGCCAATAAATCCAACCTTCATCGGTCCCTCCGTGTTTTCGTAATTGGTCGCAATCACCGGGGCTGCCGGAGAATTGTCCCAATTATGGGCGAGGTGTGGAAGCGCCGCAAGGGCGCCCTCTCCCTTCCATGGCAAGACGGTCAAGGACAGAGCAAGACGGTCAATGGCAGCGGCGCCGGTCGATTTCAGGTGATTTCGGAGGCAAATGCAGCGGAGGCACACCTGTGTATGTGCCAGGCCTTTGCGCGCGAGATCTACAGGTGCGCTGTCACATGCGCCGATTCTTTCCTGCGCCGAGCGGAATCTTCCTTGGGCCGTTCAAGGCTTCCGCAGGCAAGGGAACTACGACACAACATACCGGGAGAGTCTGCGCTTCAACTTGACGACATATCCGAAGTGGAACGAAACCGGGGGAGGCGTGCTCCAGGGCCCGAGGCCCGCGGACCTGCCAGTTCAGGCAGGGCAGTGGTGTAGAATAACAGTACATATTCTGTTTACCGGGAGCTCTGTTTAAACAGGAGAACCGAATGACGTCATCCGCGCAGGAATTAAGCCGGACCGAACGAAATCTCTGGAGTGCCATAGTCGGAGAGGCCATGGCCCACCTGAAGTACAACGCTTTCGCTCACAAGGCCCTGGAGGAGGGTTATCCCGAGGTCGCGCAGGTGTTCCAGGAAGTAGCTGGAGCCGAGACCATTCATGGTCTGAACCACCTTAACGTGGCAGGAGAAGTCAACAGCACCCTGGAGAACCTCCGTGCCGTGGTGGAGGGAGAGACCAGGGAATTCAGTGTAATGTACCCCCGGATGATTCGGGATGCCCAGGAAGACAGCCGCCAGGACGCGGCCGATTCCTTCGCGCTGGCGCTGGAACGGGAGCAGCATCACCAGGCCATCTTTTCCCGGGCCCTGGAGCAATTGGAATCCCGGCAGCGCCGACATTCCCAAACGCCTGAGCCGTACAGGGCAGCCACCATCGAGGTCGCGGAAGACGAAGAGCCCAGGGAACCCACACCGGCCCCTGCTCCCCAGCCTGTCGCGGTCAATCCGGACCTTTTGGTGGGGACCGAGGAATCCCGAATAGACTTGAATACCTACGTGGCCGCCACCATTGAGGTTGACAAGGAAAGGTTCCGAGTGGCCAACCTGGGCCGCTTGAGGGAGGTTGTTTTTGGAGCCCAGGACGGTATTCTCAGCACCGTGGCCCTGGTTACTTCGGTGGCAGTGGCAATTGGGGATGGCGCCACAATCCTGGTGGCCGGCCTGGCTGCCGCCCTGGCCGGCATGATCTCCATGGCCACCGGCGCCTACCTGGGGTCCCGGGCCGAGCAGGACGTGCAGCGGGCGGAAATTGCCCGAGAGGCCCGAGAACTGGAGGAAAATCCTGCGGAGGAGTTCGCAGAGCTGGTGGTGGTGCTGCAAAGGGAAGGGAGGAGTTTCCAGGAAGCCAGCGACCTGGCCGCCGAAATTGCCCAGGACAAAGAGGCCTGGCTGCGTACCCTGGTGGAAAAGGAACTGGGCATTAGCGCCGATGAAACCACCAGCCCGGTGAAGGACGCCATGGTAATGGGGGTGTCATTTGTGGTGGCCGCCGCGATACCCATTACCCCCTATCTGTTCCTGAGTGGATGGCCGGCCATTGTCGTTTCCATAGCGGGCGCGCTGCTGGGACTGTTCGTGCTGGGCATGGGCAAGGGCAGGCTGGTCAGCAAGTCCCCCGTCCTTCAGGGCTTGGAAATCCTGGTCATAGGTGCCATTTCAGCCGCCATCGGCTTCGCGCTGGGAGACCTGGTGCCCCGCCTGTTCGGCTAGGCGCCCAGCCATGTTGGAATCAGGTCAGAGGGCGGCGTAGAAACTGCGGACGGCGACCAGGAAGTCCACCGGGTTGTCACCGGCAACCAGATGGCCGGCGTCGGGTACCGTTACGATGTCGCAGTTGGGTATGACCTGCCGCATTTCCTGCATGGTTTTATCGGCAAATATGTCGCTGTTGCCGCCGCGCATTACCAGGGTTGGGCAGGTAATCTTTGCCACCGCTGCCCATAGTTGTTCCTCCGACCAGGCGGGACCCTGTCGCCCCGGGGTGCGCAGTAGTTTGTCGTATTTCCAGGTCCACTTGCCATCGGCCCGTTCGCGGATGCTGTACTTCAGCGCGCCCAGGGTCTGCTCCCTGGTGCGGCCCGTGTATTCCTGGACCCGGTCTGCAAATTCTTCAAAACTGTTTAACTCGTCGGGCAACTCGCGAAAGTTCTGAATGCGGTTGCGGCCTCTCGACTGGGCCACGGGGCCCGTATCCACAATCACCAAAGACCGCAGCTTGTCGGGATTGCGGGACGCCCAGACGTAGCTGTTGCGACCGCCCATGGAATGGCCGACGAGGTGGAAGCCGCTGATACCCAGGGCTTCAACAAAGCCGTCGATGTCCCGCTGGTGGGCTTCTATGGTGTAGTCTCCGTCCGGCGCCCAGTCGCTGTCCCCATGACCCCGCTGGTCCATGGCGATGATGTGGTGGTCTTCAGACAGGGGCAGGCTGACAAAGTCCCAGCTGTGGGCCTGCTGGGAACCGCCGTGGAGCATGACGATCAGGGGGTTGCCCTTCTGTCCCCATTCCAGGTAATGGAAGTTCAAACCATTAACCTGAACGCTGTGGTCAACGGGTTCATTCTCCTGGGTGAAGGTAACACCCTTCTGTCTAGCGGCCTGGTGCAGGGTCAGTCCCAGGGAATGTGAAGCCATATTGGATACCTCCGGTCAGCAGGGTAAGCAGCCCCAATCATAACCCGCTTGGGCGGGGTGTCAAGCCGTAGGCGTGGGACCTGGTAGACGCCATTAAATTGTATGGAATACGACGGGCAGGGAGAATCCTGATTCCGCCGGGGAGCAGGGCGACGTGCCCGTGCGGAAACGCAAATCAATCAGAGTATTCCCCCGTGGACCTAAGGCCCCCCTGAGTGAGCCGCAGTGACTGCGATGGCAGCCGGAATCTCCACGGTGAAAGTGAAGGTCGCAGCTATGAAGCGAACGCCTTCACCCCCATCCAGGCCTTCCCCTGTCAAGGGGGAAGGGACTTTTACTGAGATTTCCTAAACAGTCGGCAATGCGGCCGTGTCGCCCGTCCGATGCTGCCAGACTCTAAGACGGGCGGTCATGTCGCGGATTCGGTCCTTTTGAGTCGGGTCATCGAACAGGTTATTCTCTTCATAAGGGTCGGTGTTCAGGTCGAACAGCTCGCACTGGTCGCCGGCGCAGAGGTTCAGCTTCCAGCGGTCGGTGATGATGGACCGCCACATGGAGTGGTTCAGCCGGTCCACTTCAGGAGTGGCCTGGCCCCGGTCAAAATGCCCGGGCCGGATGCCGTTCCATTCCACCACTACGTCGGTGTTATCCAGGCTCTCCCGGCCCTCCAGAACCCCCAGCCGGCTTTGCCCGTGCAGGTGTTCAGGTATTGGTTCGCCCATTAAGTCCAGCAGGGTTGGAACCAGGTCTATGTGGCCGAAGCTGCCCCCCACTTCCCGCTGCTCGCGTCCCAGGGAAGGTACGGACATGAGCAGGGGAACCCGGGCCGATTCCTCGTAGAAGGAGCGCTTCTCCAGCATGGCGTGGTCGCCCAGCAGGTCGCCGTGGTCGCTGGTGAACACTACGATGGTGTTATCGCCCAAACCGTTGCGTTCCAGGGCGGCGGTAATCTTGCCCACCATAATGTCAACAAGGGTGACGCAGGCGAAGTAGTGGGCTCGCAGGGCCCGCCAGCCCGCTTCGGTAGTAACGTCCTCCCCAACTGCGGCCCATCCGGTCATGTAATCATCGCCGCTGGGATCGCCGCCGTTCATGTAGCGGAGGTAGTAGTCGGCCTTGGCCCGGTGCAGCAATGCCACGTTCTCGGGCTTCTTCAGGAAGGTTGGTCCCACCGGCAGTTCGGCCGGGTTGTACATGTCCTGCAGTGGCCCGATATACGGGGAATGGGGTTCCAGGCAGCTGACGTACATAACGAAGGGCCGGTTGCTGTTCTGGTCTATGAAATCGGCGGCGCGGTCGCCCAGGTAGGGAGCCATCTGGTACTCCGTGGGGAATGAAGTCCGCAGGTGATGGGTGAAGGTGGTAATCTCCCCGGCGTCCCGGTCGGGCTTGAACCCGCTGTTCACCAAGTGCTGGTGGAAACTGCTCAGTTTGGACAGGGGGCCGCCACGGACGAAATCGCCCCGGTGGCCGTCTTCGGTGCTGACCCAGGTGGTGAAGCCGTGCTGAGCCCGGTCGCCGTGCCCCAGGTGCCATTTGCCGAAGTAGCCGCAATGGTAGTCCTGCGAGACCATCTCGGCGATGCAGGGAACGTCGTCGGCCATCTGGATGCCGTTCAGCACGGGTCCGGCCGTGTGTGGGTACAGGCCGGTCATTATGGAGGCCCGAGAGGGCGTGCAGACGGGTTGGGTGACGTAGGCGTTGCGGAAGATGAAACTGCGCAAGGCCAGTTCGTTCAGGTTGGGGGTGTTAATCCAGTGGTTGCCGTAGCAGGCCATGGTGTCATAGCGCTGCTGGTCGCTGAATATAAACACCAGGTTCGGTTTGTCGGCCATAAGATAGCTCCAGACATAAGGTTTTTACAGTCAGAGATTGAGCGCGGATGTTGCCTTTTGACTGATCTTGAGAGGTTCATTCGGGGATTATACGTCCATGACGCAGCGGAAACCCAGGTTGCCGGCGGAACTGTCGGGGGTGTTGGAACTGCGGGCAGAAACACGGTAGCGGTTGCAGTAAGACCGGTGACACAGGTAGGAACCGCCGCGCATGCTGCGGGCCGTACCTGTTTCCGGCCCCTGGGGGTTGTCCACTAAGCCCGATTTGGAATAATCGGCGCTGAACCAGTCGGCGCACCATTCCCATACGTTGCCCACCATGTTAAACAGGCCGAATTCGTTGGGCTGAAAATGCCGGACCGGACAGGTCCCGTCGAACCCGTCTTCCCTGCTGTTGGCAGTGGGGAAGGTTCCCTGCCAGATGTTGCACCGGTGCTGGTCTTTCGGTGTCAACTCATTACCCCAGGGATAAGTCCTCTGGCGCAATCCTCCCCTGGCCGCGCACTCCCACTCCGCCTCGGCAGGCAGTCGCTTGCCGGACCACCGGCAATAGGCCACGGCATCACTCCAGGACACGTGAACGACGGGATGGTCCATACGCCGGCGGATGCCGGACCCAGGCCCTTCGGGATGCTGCCAGTCGGCCCCCGCGATGGCCAACCACCAGGGAGTCTCCAACGGAGAGTTGATGGCCCTGGCTGCCAGCTCCGGCCCAACAAAACCCCGGAAGACAAAGGACCAGCCGTACCGCTCGGCGTCGGTCTGGTAGCCGGTGGCCTGGATGAAGCGCCGGAAAGCCTGGTTGGATACGACGCAGGCGTCCATCAGAAAAGGCCGCACCGTCACTTCACGAGCGGGTCCTTCCCCGTCGGCAGGATGCCCGAGTCCGTCATCGGATCCCATTACGAACCTGCCGCCGGGTATGTGAACCATGCCGCGACTCTGCCGTCGATTGGGGCGGGCAACTGCTACCTGCGCCTTACTATCCGACTCTGGACCCGGAGGACGGGTTGCGGCACAGCAGGGGGAGAGGCTCTCCTGGGACATAAGCTACCTTCGGGTTTTCATCGGCGTTGGGAACCTGCGGGAATTGTAGTTATCCGCCAATTGGGAGTCAAACCGGGCTGGAGGCAGTGGCTGTTCAGAATTGCTGGCCTTTATCATGGTTGATTGTCGCTGGGTATTTGACGTTGGCTCCATGTCGCTTTATCCACGAATCCGCTGCGGCGGACGAATGTTCACTAATGGGATTTTTCAATAATCATTCCAATTGGTCCCATTATGGAGTTTATCCACGAAGGGCACGAAGGTGCATAAAGGTGGGGCATGGATTCATGGTGGAGATGGGCTATTGGGGTTTGCAATGGGGGTTGCCAGTGGCGAGTTGGCGGCAAGTGATATGTCCAGAGTTCGGGTGGGGGACGGGACTGCCAGCATTAACGACCGGTAACCGAGGCGCCCGCGGTTCAGGTTGACACCCTTAACGCCACGACACTAAACTCAACCTCAATATGCGCAGACGGCGCTCAAACACCGGCAAGGAGCTACGCACAGCATGACGGCAACAGCGGAACATAATCACGGAATTCGACACGCTCATTACCACGAACACAAGCAGGCCGCGGCGGAAATAGCAAGGGCCTGCAACAGTTGGCTGGACAGCCTTGATTCTGGGCAGAAGGCCAAGGCGACCTTCCATTACCTGGACGGAGAGCGCCAGTTCTGGTACTACCCTCCCATGAACCGCCACGGCCTGCCCCTGCGGGACATGAGCGACGAGCAGCGGAAACTGGCATTTGCCATAATGGAAAGTTCCCTGGAACCCCAGGCCTACCAGCAGGCGCGGGCCATCATCGACCACGAGCTTATCCTTGGCCCCCTGGAAAAGGAACGGAACATCGTTACCTTCGTCCGCGACCCCGAGCTTTACTACTGGACGGTTTTCGGGGAGCCTGGCGGTGAGGAACCCTGGGGCTGGCGCGCCGAAGGCCACCACGTCTCTCTGCACTTCAGCGTATGGGGCGACGAGGTTACGGCGGTTACTCCCTTCTTCTTCGGAGCAAATCCCGCAGAAGTTCCCCATGGTGAGAAGCAGGGTCTGCGTATCCTGGGACAGCGGGAGGACCTGGCCATTGAGTTAATGGCGTCGTTGACCGACGAGCAGCGGTCTCAGGCGATCATCCACGAGAACTCCCCCTGGGATATCCTGACTTACAATACCACCAAGGCCCCGGTACACGAAGGCGAAGGGTTGGCCGCCTCCGACATGACCGGCGAGCAGAAGGAAATGCTGCTGGCCCTGATTACGGAGTATGTCAACCAGGTCCGCACCGACGTGGCCCGGGAAAGGCTGGATGAAATAAAGGAAAAGGGACTGGACCACTTTCGCATCGTGTGGGCCGGCGCCACTGACCGCAGCCGCGACCACTACTACCGCATCCACGGCGGTACCTTCCTCATCGAGTTCGACAATATCCAGGACGGGGCCAACCACATCCATTCGGTTTGGCGGGACGTGGAGAATGACTTTGCGGCGGACGTGCTGCGGGACCACCGGTTGATGTATCACGTCCTTTAGGTTGAAGAAATACGTCCCAGTAACCCAGATCGTGGCAGGGGCGGGTTTATTACCCGCCCTTTGCCCATAGCCCCGGCAATACATCAGTCGTGATACAACACAAGGGGCGAGGGTTGGCAGCGGCGGGTTCAGGTCTAAAGTCGGGGGTAAACCTGCGATCGTCTATTGATCGGGGCAAGGAAACAGGTTGAAAAGATATGGTAAGCGTACCAGGATTTGCAGAACTCGTTGAAGTCAGTCCTTCGGATGTTTGGAAGAATGAAGAACTGCAGTTCACGCCGTGGATGATCCAGCAGACGAACCTGGATAAGCTGGCGCACGCCATTGGCCTGCCTACAATAGTGCTGGTTGACCGCGAACTTCAGCAGGGCAACCTGCGGGCCGACATCATTGCCCACGCTCCCCAGAAGGACCTGACGGTCCTGATAGAGAACCAGTTGTTTCCGGCGGACTTTGAACACTTTGGACGCCTGATGGCCTATCTGGAAGCCTTCAAGGCCCAGGTAGTGGTCTGGGTGGCCGCGAGTTTCAGCCCGGAACACCTGGCGGCGTTCCGCTGGCTGAACGAAAACACCAACGAGCCTTTCTCGTTCTTTGCCGTTCAGCTCAAGGTGTTCCGCATAGGGGACTCCATGGCCACCCAGTTCGAGGTGCTGGAGCGACCAAACGAATGGACCCACCAGGTGCGGGCCATGCAGGAAACAGGCGGGGCCATGACCGGCCTTCGAAAAGTCCGAAACGGTTTCTGGAGCATCTATGCCCACCGGTACCCGGATGACCTGTCATTGCCGCCCCTTCCAACCAGCGCCAGTTACAGCGTCTCTATAGGAAACCTGGACGCTTCGCTAAGCCTCTCCGTGGACGGCGTTGGTGTATTTCTGTCAAACCGGGAGGGGTTTGAAGGTGTTGAAGGCCAGCGTTTCCTGGAAGCGTGCCAGGCGGCACTCAGTGCGCGGGGCATCTCGGCGTGGGATACCGTCTCTGACGCCTATCGTGAGGAGAACTGGCCTGGAATGGCCGACCGGCTGCACCAAAAGCTGCTGCAGCACCAGGAGGTAATTGACGCCCTGGCAGCCGAGTCAGACCAGACATTGCCCGGAATCGAAATCTGATGCTCCTCGCAAAGGGCAAGAAATCTTGAAGTGGCTTCCGTGATGCTTCGGCGCTTCAGACTACCCCAATACCGGTGAAACTATGATTCAATTGACGCCAGAGATGCGGGACGGCATCAACAATGCCAGGGCCAGTGGAAACCCGTGTATTGTCGCCACCTCGGACCGGGACGGTACGCCAGACCTGGGTTATATTGGCACCATGATGTGCCTCAGCGACTCTGTCCTGGCCTACAAGAACCGCAACACCGACTCTGCTCTGGTCTCACCCGAGGATAACCCCCGGGTCATCGTCATCTATCGTGACTCTGCAACCGGGGTAGGTTGGAAGTTCCGCTGCACGGCCTCCGAACACCGGGATGGTCCTTGCTTTGAAGCGGTAAATCGACGGCTGGCTCCATCGGGAGGCGATGCTGCCCATGCCGGAACGGTAGTCGTCCTGGATATTGACCAGGTACTGACCCTGTTCGGTGAACTTCTCCAGGAGAAAGAACCCGGCCGCCGGTGGTAGCCGCCGGTCGTTTCAGACTGTCCCCAACGCAAATTTCAAAGGAGCGCCCCATGACTACCCTTTCCGTTGTAGGCCAGAACGCGCCCCGCCGGGACTTTCCCGAGAAACTGGTAGGGCGGGCCAAATATTCTGCCGACCTGAAGCTACCGGGGATGCTGTACGGATACGTCCTGCGCAGTCCGCATCCGCATGCCAACATCGTCAGCATCGATACCGGGGAAGCAGAGCGAGTTGAGGGAGTAAGGGCCATTATCACGCCGTTCAACGTGCTCCGCCGGGCGGTGTCGCCCATTGCCCAGGACACCAGCGTCCTGGACACCAGGGTCCGCTTCGTGGGCGATGAGGTGGCGGTTGTGGCGGCGGTGGATGACGATGCGGCCCGCCGGGCCGCGTCATTGATCAAGGTGGAATACCAGGTCCTGCCGTTTTACACCGACCCCGATTCGGCCCTGGCTGACGACGCCATTGACATACACCCCGGGGGCAACCTGGCCATCAACCCGCCCCTGTCCATCGGCCGGGGCGACGTGGAAGCGGGCTTCGCCGAAGCGGACCTGGTAATGGAAGAAACCTACGAAATATCCTGCCACTCGGCCACCCCCATGGAACCGAGGGCAGCCATGGCCAGCTGGGAAGGCGACTCGGTCACGGTCTGGAAGTCCACTCGGGGCGTCCACGTGGACCAGGTTGCCCTGGCCCAGGCCCTGGATATACCGGTTGAGAACGTGACCATGATCGGTCCCTTTCTGGGCGGCGGTTTTGGCAACAAGGATGAGTCGCGCCTGGCATGCCTGGCTGCCTTGCTGTCCCGGCAGGCGGGCAGTCCCGTGCGCATCGAGTTTTCGCGGGAGGATGAGTTTGTCGCCGGCCGCACACGGCACGCAGGGCGAATTCACCTCAAGGCGGGGGTCAAGAGGGACGGGACCATCACCGCCATCCAAGGGACTTCTACACTGAATACCGGGGCATACGCCGCTTCAGGCCCGGGGGTGGCCCGCCGCGCGGGTCAGGGCATCATCTACCTGTACCGCTGCCCCAACGTGCGGTATGAATCTTACCTGGCTTACACCAACTGCCCTTCAGCCGGTTCATACCGCGCTCTGGGGGCGCCCCAGGGTCACTTTGCCCTGGAAACGCTGATGGATCGCATTGCCGAGGAATTGGGCATGGATCCGCTGGAGTTCCGCCTGAAAAACCGGGTGCCGCCGGAAGGGCAGGCTGGCCCCCGCCTGTCGCCGCCGGACCAGATTGTGGACAGCCAGCCCATCGAAGGCGGGATTCCCTTCTCCAGCAACGGCCTGGAGGAGTGCCTGACCAGGGGCGCCGAGGCCTTCGGCTGGGAAGAAGCCCTTGAGCAGCCTGCCGACCCATCAAGGAAACGGGGCAAAGGCATGGCCATGATGATCTACCGGGGCGGACCCGGCTCCACATCGGCGGCTACGGTCAGCGTCGCCAAAACTGGGGAAATCTCGCTGCTCAGCGGCTTGATGGACGTCGGGGAAGGGGCCACCACCGTCCTGCCCCAGATGGCTGCGGAGATCCTGGGGGTCAATGCCGAGGAGATCATCACCGTATTCGGCGATTCCTCCAGCACGCCGGAAGCGCCCATCACCGCCGGTTCCACCGCCACCTTCTCCACCGGCAGCGCGCTGGTGCGGGCCGCCGCCGAAGTGCGCCGTCAACTGCTGGACCTGGCATCGGACGGTCTGGAGGCTCCGGTAATGGAACTGGACATCAGGGATGGGCGAGTCTTCGTTACCGACGACCCCTCCCGAAGCATGGCTCTCTCCGACGTAGCTGCGCGCATGGACGGGGAGGCCATAACCGAAGAAGTAACCATTCCCGTGCCGGGCAGCGCCGACTATATCGTCAATGCCTTTGGCGCCCACTTCTGCGAGGTGGAGGTGGACACCGATACGGGTAGGGTACGGGTGGTGCGCTACGTGGCGGCCCAGGATTCGGGCCGAATTATGAACCCCCGGATGGCCCTGAACCAGGTGGAGGGCGCCATTTCCCAGATGCTGGGCTTTGCCCTGTCGGAGGAACTGGTAACCGACGGTCCCACCGGCGTAACCCTGAACGCCAGTTACCTGGAGCATAAGAGTCCCACCATAATGGACTTTCCGGACCTGCAGGTGATTTTTGCTGATATCGTGGACCCGGTGGGCCCCATGGGCGCCAAGGGACTGGGCGAGGTACCCTGCCCTGGCGTTGCCCCTGCCATCGCCAACGCCGTTTACGACGCCCTGGGCCTGCGACTGACCGAGTTGCCCATCACGCCGGACCGGGTGATCAAGGCGATTGAGGGGAGTTAGGAATACACAGCACCGCCCCTTTGTTGACTCTGTTAATCCAGATTGGACGGACCAGAGGAGAAACCCATGAATCCCTTCCAGTACCACGAACCCCAATCCCTGGCAGAGGCAGTAACTCTGTTGGGTCAGGCAGACTCCCACGTAATAGCAGGCGGTTCCGATCTGCTGGACGAGGTTAAGGAGGGCATCATAAGCCCCGACCGGGTCGTCAGCCTGGGGTCCATTCCTGGCCTGAGTGGCATTGCCGAATCTGATGATGGGCTGGAAATCGGCGCCATGACGAGTATCGCGGATATTGCCGCTCACCCTGTAATACGCACTGCTTACACCGCCCTGGCCGAGGCGGCCGGGGGCCTGGCGACACCCCAAATCCGCAACCTGGGCACCCTGGGCGGCAACCTGAATCAGCGTCCCCGGTGCTGGTACTACCGCCATCCACTAATCCCATGCCTGAAGAAGGGCGGCGACCGCTGCTATGCCCTGGCCGGCAACACCAAGTACCTTTGCGTTACCGGCGGCGACCGGTGTTACATCGTCCATCCTTCGGACACGGCGGTGGCCTTGTCGGTGTTTGACGCCAGCGTCAGCATTTCCGGCAGCGGTGGTAGCCGTACCCTTCCCATAGGCCAGTTTTTTGCCGGACCTGGGGTTGATGTAACCAGGGAGACCATGTTGGAACCGGGCGAAGTGGTTACGGGCGTAACCTTGCCCCGCCCTGCAGAACTGGGAAGTGAGAGCGGGCCGCCCCGCAGCCTGTACCTGAAAGCCAGGGAACGGGAGGCAGGAGACTTTGCCCTGGTCAGCGTGGCCGTGCGACTGGCCGTCTCCGAGGGTGTTGTCCAGAGTGCTGCGGTTGCCCTGGGCGGAGTGGCGCCGGTGCCCTACCGCGCAACCGCAGTGGAGGAATACCTGGGTGGACGTTCCGTGGCGGATGTGGACGCCGCCCACGCCGGCACCCTTTCCATCCCTGACGCCCGCCCCATGACCGATAACGGCTACAAGGTGGTGATGGCCAATAACCTTGTTAAGCAGGGTATTGCGAGGTTGCTGGCGGAATAGTCTATACTGCCTCTGCTTGCATGCGATTGTCACACAGAGGTGTCAGGAAATGGGCAGACTGGCGGGTTTGGCTGCATTCCTAATGTTGCTGTCAGAGATGGCCTGCCTGGATCCGGCCGCTCCGGTCAGGGTAACGGCAACACCGGACATACCAGCTACAGTAGTGTCTCTGTTACAGGAACGCGTATCTACTCCTGTCCCGACCGCTACGCCAAACATTGATGCTACCGTCGAAGCCCGGCTGGCCGCAACGGTAGCGGCGATGCCGACGGACACACCGGTTCCCACGATCACGTCCATCCCAACGCCGACCCCGGTCCCCACGGCTACGACCTCTCCTACTGCAACTGCAACGCCGACGCCGACGCCCACGTTCACCCCGACCCCGACTCCGACGCCCACTCCGCTGCCGACATCCACCCCCAGGTCAACGCCAACCCGGTTCGCCACGTGGACGCCGCGCCCCACCGCCACTCCTGGCCCCACCCATACCCCTAGGCCCACGAGTACGCCGCTGCCCCCGTTGAAGTATGACAGGTCGCTTTTGGCTTATGGTCCAGTGGACGGCAGGCTGATTCATGAACCCAGTGATCAGTTTATAGAGGGCCAAGAAGGTCCCAACCTTAAGGGTGATCTACTTATTGAAGCCACCTTCCTGAATCCCTACGATTCCGACGATAGGTACTGGGAGCACGGTTTCTTGCTGAAGGACGGACCGGCAAGAAATCACCAGTACTGGCTCAGCATCGACAGCGATGGTTATTGGGAAACGTTCTATCGGCTGGGTGATGCCGCACCTATGGAAAGACACTCTGAGAAATCCGAAGACATAAACCGAGGGCCGGGAGCAAGTAATTTGTTGCAAGTGGTCACGATTGGTGACAGGGGATGGGTCTACATTAACGGTGAATTACAAGGGGGACTGGACCTCAGCGTGGATACGGGAGGTAATGTTACTACTATCTTCGTGGATGATGAGTACACGGGGGAAACCAGGTTCGAGGGCTTTACAGTCTGGAGGTGGGGAGCGGAAATGGCATCCAGCTTTCCTGACCTTGACCCAAGCGCAACCCCAAGCCCAACTCCCACTCCTAATCCCAAGACACCGGCTTTTGGCCCGGTAAGTGGGGCTATTCAGCACAATGTCGATAGCGCTTTTTTCTCAGAATACCAAGGGCCCAGTTTCGAGGGGGATGTCATGGTGGAAGTTACCTTCGAGGTACCCTTCGCACCCAATGAGTCTCACTGGAACTTCGGTTTCTGGTTTGGCACAGAACGAACCGACGCGTTTCATCTCGTAGAACTTCATAGCCTATTTGGGGGCGGGTACAACCACTGGCGGAAATCGGGCCGCGACTCGGAGTGGCAGGGAAGGAGGACCGAGGACGTTGTAGGCATTAACTTGCAGAAAGGTGAGAAGAACCACGTCCGAGTCATTCTGATAGAACGGGAGGCTTGGCTGTACGTCAATGAACGAAGAATGGGTATTCTGAACTTTACCTTGGGAGATATTCCGGCCCCAAGTTGGATTGACCTGGTCATTGACGATAGAGATAGAGAAGGGTTCCGCTATAGCTTGGGCGGCAGCACCAAGTTCGAAGACTTCACCGTTTGGAAGTGGCACCCATCCCTGTTTGAGCTGCCCGACGACGATTAGCTCTTGAGTTTGCAGCTATGTACGGGATAAGCAGGAACTGTTCTCGAACCATCCTGCTTATCCTTGCCATCCATGTGCTACTCCCCCAAACCCGACATTCTCCGCATAACCGTGTAGAGAATCGCAAAGTCCTGGTCGGAGAAGCCTTGGGCGCGGCAGACGTTGAGGTATTCGTTGGTGATGGCGCTGGTGGGCATAGGGACCTCCAGGTCGCGGCCCATGTCCAGGGCCAGCATCAGGTCCTTCTGGATCATGGTAACGTCGAACAGGGGTTCCTCGGGCGGGTCTACGGCCAGGGGAAAGCGGTATTTCAGGGCCGGTGAGGCTACCACGCTGTTGAGCAGGGCGGTCATCGCCGCCTCCCGGGGGATGCCACTCTTCTCCGCCAGAAGCAGGCTCTCACAGAAGGACAGAATCTGGATGGGCAGGCTCAAATTCACGGCCACCTTCATTGTCGCCGCCAGTCCGTTTTCCCCCACGTAATCCACGGTGGGGCCGATGTCCTGGAGGATGTGCTTCATGGCCTCGTACACTTCGTACTCGCCACCCACCATCACGGAAAGCTGGCCCGCGTCCAGGGTGACGGCGCTGCCGGACACCGGGGCGTCCAGCATCTGCGCTCCCCTTTCCCGCACCTGGACCGACAAGGCCCGGCTGGCCGCGGGACTGACGGTGCTCATGTCAATGTACACCTTTCCCGGCTCCAGGGCGGCCAGCACCCCGTCGGGGCCGCCGGTAACGGCCTCCAGGGCCTGGGTATTGGCGACCATGGTAAAGGTTACGTCGGCAGCCTCCGCCACCTGCCTGGGGGTATCGCCCCAGAGCATCCCCATGTCCACCAGCCAGTCCCCGCGGGACCTGGTGCGGTTGTAGCCGGTAACGGTGTGGCCCGCGTTCAGCAGTCGCCTCACCATCTTGCCGCCCATTGTCCCCAAACCGATAAAGCCCAGGTTAGCCATGAATCACCTTCCCTTAAAGTGTATTTTCGAATGCCAGGCTGGACCTGCTCCCAGCCAAAGGATTTCTCACCAAGAGTAACGGAGAAGCAGAGGAATAAAGAGAGCCCATTCCATACTCAGCATGTGCCATTCGGCCAACTTGTTGCCGATACCCCGGGAACCGGAATGCAGGAATGTTCAGACTCGGCCTTCTTCGTCCAGGGTCAGCTCCATAAAGTGATTGCCGGAACCCAGGGAACCCAATTGCCGGCTCCAGTTCCTTGCCCGCAGGTTGTAGAACTCCAGGCGTCCGGTATCCTCTGCCTTGGCCTCCAGTTGCTCTATCCCCGGTTTGGCCGTCTTCTTGACCGAGTTGTTGTAGCGGCCAGCCGACAGGGGAATCTGATGCTCGATGGCCTTGCGGATTTCCGAAAGGTCTTCGGGCAAATAGGTGCGAGTAAAGGAGGTGCTGACTGCAACCACGCCGCACCCGATGTCCACACCCACTGCCGCCGGAATAATTGCGCCCAGGGTGGGTATGCAGGAGCCTACGGTGGCCCCCCAGGCCGTAATGGCAGTCGGGCATTACGGCTACGTGCTTGAATATGAAGGGCAGACCGGCCAGGTTGCTAATCTGGTTCCTGGCCCCTTCCCCTATCTGAGCTTCGGGGAGCCAGCTAAGGGTGTTCTCCCCAATCTTCGCGGGAGGCATTGCAATCACCTCCGTGCCTCCATTTTAGGCAGTCTTTTTGCCGCGATTCGGCCTCTGTGGGTACGATAGAATTCTTGGACCATGTAGCGGTTCCAAACACCGGGTCCTGAGTTGCAAAAGACCCTGGCCTTGATGGAGAATCTGCGGCTGGCTCTACTGGCAAGCCTGCCGCCGACCATCGGCCGGGGTCTAAGGGGCAATCTGATTTCCTGGTGTGCTGCGGCTGTGCCCTCTTCCGTCCTCTCTTGTTGAGTAAAGAATTATACGCCGGGAATCGGGTACGCGCCATAAGGATATGATTACGCTGGCATACGGCCGACCGGGGCCAGCCGGCCAGGTGGACTTGGCAACCTGGGTGGACTATCATTGGCCCTGGCACAGGGGCGCGGCAGCCCAGTCACGGAGGTAAGAGCCTATGACCGAGAAGGGAATCCTTGATGGCGTCAGAGTGCTGACCCTGGAACAGGTGCATGCCCTTCCCTGGGGAACCGGTTTTCTGGCCGACCTGGGCGCAGACGTTATCCGGGTTGAAAGTCCCGATCACCTGCAGGACCGGAAGGCAGGTCCTTTTCCCGATGGCAAAGCGGGGGAGGAATGGTGGAATGAAGCGGGCAACCTGGTCTATTACGGCACGCGCAACAAGCGCAGCCTGTGCATGGACGTTACGCACCCCCGGGGCAAGGAGGTTTTCCTAAAGCTGGTAGAGAAGGCGGACATCGTTACTGACAACTTTCGCCCCGGCACCATGCAGCGGTTCGGATTCGACCACGACAGCCTTTCGGCCATAAATCCCCGCATCATCACCCTCAGCAGCACGGCCTACGGCTACACCGGTCCCTGGCGGCGCGCCGGTTCCCGCGCCCGAACCGTGGATGCCGCCTGCGGCCTGTCCTACCTGACCGGCTACGAAGGCGGACCTTCCATGCGGGCCAGCAACAACTACATGGACCACTCGGTGGGCAATAACGTGGCCTACGCCCTTCTGCTGGCGCTGTACCGGCGGGGTAAGACCGGTAAGGGCATGCGGATAGACCTGACCATGCTGGAGACCGGCGTCTCCGCAGTAGGTCCGGCTATCCTGGAAGCGCAGCGGGGCATCACCCGCGAACGGCTGGGCTGCGGCCACTGGTGGAAGGCGCCCCATAACGTTTACCCCGCCAGGGACGATGACCGCTGGATTGCCATCGCGGTGTCTACCGACGTGGAGTGGGAAAGGCTGAAGGGAGCGATGGGTTCCCCGGACTGGGCCCGAGATCCCAGATTCAACACTGCCTTGTCCCGATGGCGCAACCGGCATGAACTGGACCGGTTACTGGGAGAATGGACGTCCAATCACGATGACCTGGAACTGGCTCACAAATTGCAGGAACTGGGAATTGTCGCGGGTTCCTGCATGACGGCCAGGGACCTGGTGAACGACCCCCACCTGCAGGCACGGAACTATCTCTGGGAATTTGACAACCCGCAATCCCCCGAAGCAGGTCCCCGTACCTTCGCCGGCCGACCTTTCCGAGACCCGGGAAACCCGATGTCCATCGCCAAAGTGGCTGGCCTGGGGCAGGACAACGAATCTATACTGACCGAACTGGCCGGATTATCCCCGCCGGAAATCTCTGGGATGAGGGCGGATGGCGTGGTCTTCGACGCTCCCCGGCCCGACGAACCGAGACCGTAATTTTCCACCAAGGGTCTCGAATCATCACGAAGAGATAAAGCTGAAGACGTTCGTGTAATTCGCGGATGTACTTGGATAGGAAAAGCTGGAGCAACCCATGCCTGGAATACTTTCAGATGTACGCGTACTGGAACTGGCCCACCGCCCCTCGGGGGCATTTTGCGCCAAGCTGCTGGCTGACCAGGGCGCGGATACTATCAAGGTTGAGCCGCCCGGCTGGGGTGACCAGTCCCGACACGAGCCGCCCTTCATCGGGGACGAACCGCACCCGGACCGGTCATCCACTTTCCTGGCCTTCAACACCGGCAAGCGGGGCATTACCCTGGACGTGGAGCATACCGAGGGACGGGAGCTTTTCCTGCGCTTGTCCCGGTCGGCAGACATCGTTATCGAGAGTTTGCCCCCGGGCCGCATGGCCGAATTGGGGCTGGGCTATGAGACGCTGGCGGACGACAACGCCAGGCTGATAGTGATTTCGATAACTTACTTTGGCCAGGATGGGCCTTACGCCGATTACCGGGGAGATGACCTGGTGGCCCAGGCTATGGGCGGCTACCTTTACGCGGTTACCGGTTCCGCCGCCAGGCCACCAATGGGGACGGCCCTGCAACAGATGGAGGTAACCGCCGCCCGGAACGGCGCCGTCGCTGCAATGGCCGCCCTGCTGCGGCGGGAACAGACGGAGCAGGGTACCCACATCGATGTTTCCACCATGGAGGCCGCCGTCAGCACTCCGTCGGGCCTTATTCATCCTTATACCTACACCGGGCGGAATCCCCACCGGGGCGGCAGCGACGGCAACGTGATGGACGGGATGCACCTGCCTACCCTGGACGGCGAGGTAACCCTGACCACCGCTGGCACCGGAGGCCGTCCCATGCAGGCGTGGGCGGAATTCCTGGAGGAGCCTGGACTGCTGGATCCCAAGTTTGCTACTCGTGGTGGTCGGATGGAGCACTGGGAGGAACTGCACAGCCTGGTGGCTCCCAAGCTGGCCCAGTGGACTAACCTGGACCTGATGCGCGAGACCATGGCCCGGGGCCTGGTTATTGGCCTGGTGCAGACGCCAACCCAGGTGGTGGAGTCGCCTCACCTGGAAGAACGGGGCTTCTTCGTGGAACTGGACCATTCGGAGACGGGCCCGTTGCGGTACCCTGGCTCCGGTTTTTTCATCGACGGGGAAAACGCCATGGCAGCCGAGCGTCCGGCGCCGAGGTTGGGAGAGCACAACCTGGAGATTCTGGGCGGAGAACTGGGCTTGTCGGCACGGGAACTGGGTCTGCTGCGGGCCGCGCGGGTAATATGATGAACTTGCTGGAGGGTTGAAATGGAGAAGATTCGGAAGAATTACCCGGACATTGCCCCATCGGGCGCCACCTTCAGCCGGAGCGTTCGGGCCGGCGGCACGCTATACATCGCCGGCTGCACCGCCCGGGGAACGGCCGCCCAGAGCGGGCCCATCATGGATCAGCTGCGGGTGACCCTGGACCGCATCACCCGCATTGTGGCGGAAGAGGGTGGCAGCCCTTCGGACATTGTCAAGATTACCACCTTCGTTACCAGCATCCCCCGGTGGCGAGAGGACCGGGAACGACAGGAAGCGCTGTTTGCCGAGTTCTTCCAGGGTCAGTACCCCGCCAACACCCTGGTGGAGATTACCGCCCTGGCCGAGGACGGGCTGGACGTGGAAATCGAGGCGATAGTGGAGTTGGGGTAGTCGGGAATCTACCAAGCCACAATTGACGGTTCCCGGCACGCCTGGCGCCAGGCACAAGATCAACGTCAGCCTGACGGTGGCGCTGAACTAAAGTCCGGCTTTGTCCAGTTCTTCCATCAAGACGGGCAGACGGCGATGGCGCTCACGCAACTGGACGATGAAGTTGGCCCACTCCAATTCCCGGTCCAGGCGCAGGCCAATCTCCCCGGCCTTGAGCAAGTGAGTACAGGCGCTTTGGTAGTTATTCCGTCCGCGAGCATTGGTCAGGGTCTCCGCCATGTGCGGGTAGATTTCCGTGGCCTCCCGTGGATGCGTGGCTGTCGCGGCCCTGAACACCCGGACAATTGTTCACCGCCCAATGCGAGAGGGAGACTCTTTTGTTTCACCGACTGCAGTGCCAGTGCTGTTTCACCTTCCTCCAGGTGAATTTCAGTCCATAAACTGTAGTTTCCGTCAGTTAACCACCGTTCCTGCAATTGCTGACGCAATTCCTCCCACACTGAAAGCTCCCGAGACAGTTCCTGAACCACCGGGTAGCCAGACAGGCTGGGCCTTCCCCCCAGTTTCTGTTTGGCAAGAGACAGGGCTTCTGCCAGTTCGCCGCGCTCTTTATGCCGCTCTTTCAGCCAGTCCAACTGCCGGTTGCTTCTATCAGATTCAATCCTGCCCGATAGCAATGGTTCAATATGCTGGGAGCAGCCATGCTGGAGGAATATTTCGTCCACGGCCAAGAGTTCGTAGTTACCGGTCAGATCGGCTTCGGCAATCGCTTCGTCCAACTTGTCCAGTGACAACAGGCGGTCCGCCAGGTCTGCCACAAGACCACCCGCGCGGCATATTTCTAGGTAAGTGTCATCGTCAGATTGGCCGTCCTCCAGGTCCAGCAGCAAACGGCCAAGCTCTACGTGACGATACTCGGCACTCCAACTATCGCCCTCAGGCATGGCGGCGCGAATTTTGCGGGCGAGGGCGCTTTGCTCCTCACGGGTGGCGTATTCGAGGATGGTGTCCGCCGCGTTTCTATGTCAAGGTTTCTGCGCTGGCCGGGGACGGTCTGCACGTGGAGACTGAGGCGATTGTGGACTCAGGCTAAAGGGCCAGGGAGGACTTGTCGCGGAACTTTGACACCACCAGCAACATGGCGGGCAGCACCAGCAGAGCCGCCAGTCCCGCCATCAGCACCATGACCGCCGATATTATGCCATAGGTGGAGAACAGGGGCATGGGCGCGAGGCCCAGCACGGCGAACCCCGCCACGCTGGAAGCGGCGGAGCCGAAAAGGGCCATGCCGGTTCCTGCCGCCGCCACCCGCAGGGACGACACGGCATCGGGGTGCCGGGGCAGTTCCTGCCTGAACCTCTGGGTCATGTGGATGGAGTAGTCAATTCCCACGCCGATGGAGACGGCGGCTATGGTGGCGGTAACGAAATTCAGGCTGTACCCCGTCAGGTACATAAAGGCATACAGCCACGATACCACCAGCCCCACCGGCAAGGTTGTTACAAAGGCGTAGGCCGGCGACCGCATCCACAGGGCAAGCAAAAGGAAGCAGGCGACGGCTGCCACCGGCAGCGAGATAGTCAGCGCCCGGGTGGTGGCAATCAGGGTCGCCTCCCGCGTGAATGGAGACCCGGTTACACCCACCTCTGTAATTGAAGACAACCGCAGCAATTTTCTCAAGTCCTGGTCCAGCGACATGCGGGCCGCTGCCAGGTTGGCCTGTTCCCTGGCCCCAAGGATACCCAGGCTGAGCACAGTAGCGTATTCCTCCCCCTCCAGGGCCAGGACCTGGCGGACCTCGGCCCGGCTGTATGCCAGCGTCGCGTGGTCCAGGGGAATACCCCTTTCCAGCATGTACCCGTAGGCGGCCGCCAGTTGCTCCGGACTGTCGGGCAGTTGGTCTTTGTTCAGGTCGGTGATTGTCACCCCGGTGGATTCGGCAATGGCGCGGCGCGCTGCTTCCGAACCAACCGCCCTGCCCAGGAGTTGGAAAATGGAACGGCTGTAAAGGAATACCTGGCCCTCCTGGTTCCGGCTCACGCTTTCGTTATTGCCAAGCTGTTGCAGAAAATCCCGGAGGCCTTGGAGAGCGCGATGGTCGGTCAGGTCTCCCCGCACGTATATGATGGCGGGTTCGCCGGACAGGGAGGGAGCAATATACTCGTCCAGCTTGTCCAATCCGATCACGAACTCCGATTCGGCGTCGAAGAAGTCCTTGGTGTCAAACCTGGGTTCCAACTGGAAGGCCAGCCAGGTGGTCAGCGCCGTGCCTGTGGCCACCAGGGTCAAAACAACCCATGGCATACGGGCCAATGTCACTACCGGGCGGGAGATGGTCTCGCGGCCACGGGAGGTAACCGGGGCGGCTCTGACCGGAGGCGCTTTGGCATTGGAATGCTCGTGCCGGAAATTTGCTCTCCTGTGGTCCAGGCGCATTATTATCAGGGGGACCAGGATACCCATAATGACAAAGTTGGAGAGTACGGCTATCCCCGCGGCAATTCCGAAACCGATGATGGTCTCGATGCCGGAGGTGAGGTTGGCGAGAAAGGCAATTCCGTCGGACAGGGATGCCAGGGCCAGCGCGCCCAGCACCCCGGCCAGTCCAGCGCGCAGGGCGCGGATGGGCTGCCGACTCCGCGCCCGCTCCTCGTTATACCGGTCCACGGCGTGAATCAGGAAGTCGGCGCCCAGGGAAATCATAGCGATGGGGACGATCAAGTCGAGGGTGAGCGAGGACTTAAGCCCAATAAAATTGGACAGGCCTTTCAGCCACACCAGCAATATCATCAGTCCGATGAACCCCAGCCCCACGGCCTTGAAGGAGCGGAGGGTTACGCCTACCACCAGCAGCACCAGCGCCACGGTGGCGGCGATGTAGGGGATGGCAGTCTCTCCCTGCTCCCGGGAAGTCAGGTTAACGTCCAGGGCCAGTCCCCACAGGCGGTAGTTTTCCTCGGATCCCCTTAGGGTGGCAAGAATGCGGCGATTCAGGCGTTCCTTTTCCAGCACCGACTCGTCGTTGGAAAGGCTGATGGTCTGGGGGCCGCCGCCCAGCCTGGTGTTGTCGGCAGTTACGAAGACGGAGAGGGCCCTGGCCCGCCATTCCGGCACGTCACGACCTCCTTCCTCCTGGGTAGCAAAGACGGCATCCTTGGAAAAGCTCTCCCGCAAGAAGGGCCCGGTGGGTCCGTCCAGGGCCAGGGCAATGGCAGCTTTCACCTGCGTGTCGGTGGCGGTCTCCAGGGTCACGGCGCCGGACGAGCCCAGGACCAGTACTTCGTGGACGGCGTCGGCCATGGTGTAGATGCCCTGGGTTTCCCGCTGGGTTTCCACGTCGTAACCATAGAACAGCAGGTCGGCTATTTCCGACTCCCGCAGGGCTTTTTGGTTGCGGTAAAGCTCCCACAACGGGGCCTGCCGCAGCACGTCGCCCTCCCGGTCTTCAACAATGAAACTGGCAATGTGAAGCTGGGCTGGGAACTGGGCGTTTACCTTGTCCCGCAAGTCGAAAACCGGACCGCCCGGTTCCTGGGACGCCTGCTCTGTGGGCTGCATCAGGAAAATGGGCAAGACCAGCAGGACGGTGATGGTAAGAATGGTGATGATGGTGGCAGTGGTGTACCGGGTGAGGAAACCGGCAACGCGGTCAGGGACAGGAGGACTGCGACGAGTTGAGGTCATTACTGTTCAGGCCGCCGGGAAGCGAGGGCCGCTATGAAAGGCATGGCCGCAACCGGATTTTCACCCCAGGGACTGCATTCACCTGGCAGAGCTTTCAAGCGGACGAAATGCCAGGACCACCGCCTCAGGGAAGGCAGGTGCAACGCTGGAAGGTGGAGAACCGTGATGTTTGCCACCATCGGATTATAGCGCGCTTAACTGGCCTATAGTATGTGCGATGACCAGGGGCGCTCTGCGTTTTGCTCAGAATGAGTGGTAGAAGCATTGCATTTCAGCGAGGATATTCATTTCTATGTGTTCATAATTCGAAGGGAATGGAAGAAAAAGCGATGGACTATGGACATAACCTTGCGTCCCCTTGGGCCAGGCCACATAATCGGCCCATCACTGGAAGCCAGACCCAGATTGGGCACGAATGCCCTCAATTGACGGAGGTGTCTATGCTGGACAAGCTGATTACCGGAGGAACGGTGGTAACCCCCGGCGGCGCCGGAGAGTGGGAGGTGGGCATCCAGGGAGAAAAGATAGTTGCCGTGGCCTTGCCCGGCTTCCTGCCCCGGGAAGGCGCCTCCGTCATCGACGCCGAAGGCAAGATTGTGGTGCCAGGCGGCATTGAGACCCACGCCCACGCCGCCGCGAACGTGCAGCCCGGGGTGCGGCAATTGGTGTCCGGCACGCCCAACGCGGGGCCGTTGGACCACTCCCTGGGCGCTATCTGGGGCGGCACCACCACGGTGATGGACTTTTCCCCGGTGCCCAACGAAGGCGACTTGCCGGCCGGCATCCACGACTTCATTTCCGTGTGGCGGGGAAACGCCTACACCGACTATTCCACCCATTGCATCTATTCCAGCGGGAGCACGCCCGACGCCATTTCCCGCTATGGCGAACTGGTCAACGCCGGCTTCCCCAGCATCAAGGTCTTCACCACAGACATCCGGCCGCCGGAAGGTCGGGTACACAGTCTCACGCCCATTGGCAAGATTGATACCGGTCGCCTGGCCGACGTGATGACCCAGGTGTCCCGGCACGGCGGGGTGCTGGCGGTCCATGGAGAAGACGACGAACTGGTGATGTACAACTACCTTCTGGCCCAGCAGCGAGACCAGTGGGACTGGTATAACGTCCACCACGTCCATTCCAAGTTGGTGGAAGACCTGGCCTTCCAGCACGTTATTCGCCTGGCCCAACGCACCGAGGCGGGTCTGTACTTCGTCCACGTTACCGCCAAGGACGGGCTGGACGCCATTTCCGAGGCGCGGGCGGATGGCTTCCCGGTGTACGGCGAGGTGCTGACCCTGGCCCTGTCCTTTAACTGCGACAACTACCGGGAGGACGACGGGATGAAGTACCACACCTACCCGTCGCTGAAGTACGAGGACGACCGGATGCACCTGTGGGACGGACTGATGCGGCGGGACCTGTCCTTCACCGCCACGGACAGCAGCTTCACCACCTACCTGGATAAGATTGCGGGCCGCAACGTGGTGGACGTTCGGGGCGGCAATATCGGCATCGAGATTCGGATGGGCGTAAACTACACCGATGCCGTGGTGCAACGAGGTATGTCCCTGGAGCACTACGTCAATGTCACCTCCACCAACGCGGCGAAGCTGCTGGGGCTGTATCCGCGCAAGGGGGCCATAGCCGCCGGCAGCGACGCCGACATTACCATTATCGACCCGTCCATCAAGAAAACCCTTACGATGGCAGACCTTCACCTGCGTGACTACAGCCCTTGGGAGGGCTGGGAGATTGAGGGGTGGCCTACCACGGTAATGCTGCGAGGCAAGGTGATGGTGGACAACGGCCAACTTCTGGGTACACCCGACGACGGCCAGTTGATTGCTCGGAAGATAGACCAGTCGGTGCTGAACCGGCCGGCGTTTTAGAGTTTTTCGAACCGGGTGGCTTCAGGTCAGGGATGTGCGGTCGCGGAAAAGGCAAGCGCAAACTCCCGCCAGTGCGGATTCTCGAATGTCAAATGAGAACTTCGGTAGTATTCGCCTCGTTCCAGGTTTCGGCCTGCATGGGGACGACGGTCTCTTCCAGAGTCAGGATGGGTTTGCCCTGGGCTGCCGGCTGCATTTGCGCCTGATTGGCCGGGTAGCTAGAATTATCGAGGGAAAATTATTCTATGCTACTGGCTACCGACATCAGCAAGGCCTATTCGGACCGCACCCTGTTCAGCGGGCTTACCCTGAACATTGGCGCCGGCGACCGCATTGCACTGGTTGGCCCCAACGGGTCCGGCAAGACTACCCTCATGGACATTCTGGCCGGTGAGACCGATTCCGACACTGGCTCCCTCATCAGGCAGCGAAACCTGGCATCGGGCTATCTGAAGCAGGAAACGGCAGCCTTTGGCGGCAAGACCCTGCTCCAGGAGGTTTTGGACGCGGGGGTAGAGGCAAAGGCTATCGCCGCCGACATTGCCGCCACCCATGAAGCGCTGGCCGCTGAAGCCGACCAGACCGTTCAGGACGAACTCATCCAGCGGCTGGTTCGACTGGACGCGGCCCTGGAAGCAGCCGGCGGCGATGACCGCGATCATGAGGCTAAGGCGATTCTCGCAGGGCTGGGTTTCAAGGAGTCCGATTTCACTCGCTCCATCGGCGAATTCAGTGGCGGCTGGGGAATGCGGGCCGCCCTGGCCCGCATACTGTTTCGCAAGCCCGATCTCCTCCTGCTGGATGAGCCAACCAACCACCTCGACCTGGAAGCTAACCTTTGGTTTGAGAAGTATTTGTCCTCTTTCCGGGGTGGCGTTCTTATAACCTCCCACGACCGTGCCTTCCTGAACCAGGTTGCCACCCGGGTTCTGGCCATAGAAAACGAGGGAGTGGCGCTGCACAAGGGTAATTACGATGACTACCTGGAGGCCCGGGAACGATACCTGGAGGTGTTGCGCTCCACCGCGGCTCGCCAGGAACGGGAGATGCAGCGGCAGATGCGGTTCGTGGAACGGTTCCGCGCCAAGGCCACCAAGGCCACCCAGGTCCAGAGCCGCCTGAAGCAGTTGGAGAAAATCCAGCTTATAGAGCTTCCTCGGGCTACCAGGAAGGTACACTACTCCTTCCCGCAGCCACCCCGCAGCGGGGCGGAGGTCATTTCACTCAGTGACGTCAGTAAACGCTATGGGGAAAATGTCGTCTACCGGGGCGTGAACCTCACCCTTTCCCGGGGCGACCGGGTGGCCCTGGTGGGGCCCAACGGCGCTGGGAAGACCACAATGCTGAAGATTCTGGCCGGGGCGCTGTCCTTCGATGACGGCAAGAGAACCCTGGGTCATAACGTGGTGCCGGCCTACTACGCACAACATGTGCTGGACCTTCTCAACCCCCGAAACACCATTATCGAAGAGTTGAAGCAAGCGACGCCCGCTGAGTCTGAGCAGAACCTGCGCACCACCCTGGGAGGTTTCCTGTTCACCGGCGATGATGTGCTGAAGCCCATTTCGGTACTGTCCGGCGGCGAGAAGGCACGCGTTGCCCTGGCCAAGCTCCTGCTGCAGCCCAGCAACCTGCTGCTGATGGATGAGCCCACCAACCACCTGGACATTGTTTCCCGCGAAATTCTGGCCGACGCCCTGGATGACTACCACGGCACCCTTTGCCTCATTACCCACGACCGTACCCTGATTCGGCAGGTTGCCAACAAGATTATTGAGATCGTGGACGGCCGCCCCTCCGTGTACCCGGGCGGCTACGACGAATACCTCCACGTCAAGGAATCGATGGCTCACGTGAACGGTTCCGGGGCAGTGGCAAAGGCGGCCGACGCCGCGCCAGGATCGGCAGTTTCCAGGAGGCGCTCGGGCCGGCCCCTGACCGAAACGGAAATTCAGCGAAGGGCCCTGAACAGGGAATCCCGAAAGTTGCATCTGCAGATTGACGAGGTAACCGCAACGCTGGCGGAAAAGGAAGCGCGGATTGCCGCATTGGAAGCAATGTTCGCCAGCCCGGAACAGTTCGGGGACTCTTCCCAGATTGCGGACAGCGCGGAGCAGTACCGACTGCTGAAAGAGGAAGAGCATTCCTGCTGGGAGGAATGGGAGAGACTATCCCTGGAAGCGGAGACCATCGACGATCAGATTTCCACCCTGGAAGAAGTCGCCGCTACTGCTCAACTATAGCCGCGTGAATGGTCACCCAGGCCACATCCTGAGCGGCCCTGTACACCTCGAGAATACCCGGGCCAGGCTTTCTTCTTGCCTGAAAGGCGTTGCCGGGGAGGCAAAGCCTGCCTTAAGTTCCGATCTTCACCGGATCTGCCACGTCCCGCACAGACCTGATGATGGAGAGGGCTGTCAGCCTGCCGGTCTTGGGGTTCTCTGATGGGATGTTCTCAATATGCAACCGGAGCAGTCCGAACTCTCCCTCCACCGTAATGTCGTGGCAGTTGCGGGTCAGGGATGGGTCCGCAACAATGCGGACGGTCGTACGGTCGGGGCCTATGCCGGCCAGGCTTACCGCCGCCGAAACATTCAGGTTCGATGGAAATCCTCGACAGGCTTCTCTGGCCGTGCCATAAAACACTTCCTGCGCTTTGGTCAATCCTGTAACGGGGATTTCTTTCTCCTGCAGGTACGGCGCTCCCTCGAGGGCGGCAATCGGTTTGCGGGAAACCATTTCCACGGTGTCGACCCTTCCCTGGCATGCAGACTTGATCCCGTCCAGTCCGGCAATGGCGCCTGAGGGTGCGTAGAGGCGGCAGCCACGGCTGCGGGCCTGTTCGATAATCTCCGGATACTCCAGCAGCGCTCCGATGCTTATAACCATCAGGTCTTTGCTTGCGGCAAAGGCCGCTTCGGCCAGGGACGGGACTACGTGCCCGCCGGCCGTCTCGACCAACAGCGACGAACACTCCACCAGTTCCGGCAGGTTCAAGTAAGGGGGCGGCGAACTGAGAGTACTCAAGAAGGCCCGGGCGGTTGATGCCGTACGACTGGCGACACCGGAAACGGGCATACCCAGCCGTCCTTCGTCCCCGGCTCTCAGCAGTGCCCGACCTATGGAGCCGCATCCTACAATTCCAACTGAGTGAGTCATCAGGCCACCTCCAGCCCAACTCTACCACAGGACCCGATGCCTCGTGCCCCTGCCGTGGGCAGCTTGGGGCTGCATTTAACGCAGATGGCAGTAGCGAATACGGCCCTGAAATTGACCATGCTGGTAGGCCTTACTATAATGCCCGCAGTACCGACCGGAAGAGGATTTTCCCGGAAGCCGGAGACCCCATTAGTGGGGCAGAACGCCGGCAAGGAGGATTGAGATGGTTGAACAACAGGCAGCGGTATTAAGCCCGGAAGCCATGATTGAGGAGTTCAAGAAGAATGGCGTTACCCACGTGGTGACAATTCCCGACAGCGAAACCAATTACCTGTACGAGCTTATGCAGGAACAGGACTGGCTGGACGTTGTGCCAGCTTCGCGGGAAGGCGAGACCTTTGCTATTGCCCTGGGCCTGATAATCGGCGGCAAGACTCCGGTTTGCCTGATTCAGAACACAGGCATGATGGAGTCGGGAGATTCGATCCGGGGCATGGCCCTGGATTCAGGGTTCCCGCTGGTAATGGTCATAGGGTACCGGGGCTGGAACCGGCATGGCGTTATTACCGACTCCGTGGCGCGCTACACTGAACCCTTCCTTAACGCCTTCCGCATCAACTATTACCTGGTGGAACAGGACGCAGATAGCAACCGTATCTCCGTGGCTTTTGAAGAAGCCAAGAACACCAAGCGGCCGGTAGCTATTCTGGTGGGAGACGAATACCACGGATTCAACCGGTAAATGGACTATCCCTGGCCGGTGGCATTGTCCCACCGGCGTTCCCCGGTGGTTTGGGATTGCCGCCCGGGAATAAGTACAGGATAAATCAGGAAGGACTTGCATAACGGAGGAAGTCAATGATTCAGTCGTCAGAAGTATTCCGAATTTTCCAGGAGCACCGGGGCGACGCTATTGTGATTCCCACCGGAACATCCGGCCGGCACTGGAGGGAATTCACCACCAACGAGAGCCGCGACCTCAACCTGGGTGGCGCCATGGGCCATACTACCTCGGCGGCGCTGGGACTGGCCCTGGGTTTGCCCGAGGAGAAGGTCGTGCTGTTCGATTCTGAAGGCGCGTTGCTGATGAACCTGGGTATTCTGGCTACCATTGCCGGCAAGAAACCGCAGAACTTCTGCCACATTCTGCTGGACAACGAATGTTACGCCACCACCGGCGGACAGCCCGTACCCAATGCCCAGGAAATTAACTATGCGGGTGTAGCCAGGGAAGCCGGCTATTCGACAGCTTACAGCTTCGATGACCTGGAAGAGTTCGCTACTAATATTGAACAGATAATGCAGGATACGGGGCCCGTGTTCGTCTCCATCAAAGTCGTTCCGGAAGTGGAGAACGAACCCATCGGCATGCGGCAGCGGCCCCCAACGCGCAACCGCGCTCAGACCATTCGAGACCTGCAGTCCGAACTGGGAATCAGCCTCGAATGACGGTTTCGCCATAGAAGACTCGACAGGACCCACAACAATCGCAGGACCGTGGGACAATCCCCCGCGGTCCTGTGTCCTTCAGTTAAGGGGACTTAGCCCGGTCTAATGTCGGCGCCGTCGTCCTTTCTTGCCCCTGCTACCCACCAGCGGTTGGGACGGGGCCCCTGCCGCCTGCCCGAACTACTGGACCACATGAGCCTCATTCCTATACCTCCGCCCACGGCTCGGAATCTGTTTCGACAGCCGGCATTAGCGGCGCCTGTGGGTAAGGGTGTATTATCGGCCAATGACAGGCATTGGTAACTGGGCCGCCTCCCTGCGAATCAGGGACTTTCGCCTCCTCTGGGCTTCTACCCTCCTCTACTCCCTGGCCACCGGAATGGAGCAGGTTTCGGTGGGGTGGCTTATTTTCGAGCTTACCGGTTCGGAACTGATGGTGGGAGTGGGGGCCGCCGCCCGCATGTTGCCCTTCTTTCTATTCGGCATACTGTCCGGGGCGATAACCGACCGCTGGGACCGCCGGTTGCTGCTGGGTATTGGGAACCTGGGGGCTGCGGTGGTGGCCCTGGTGATGGCACTGTTGCTGCTGCTGGGCGGGCTGGGCAATGTGTGGGTTGTGGTTGCCCTGGTGGGCGCCCTGGGCAGCATGTTCGCCTTTACCCTTACAGTCCGCCAGACCTATACCATTGACATTGTGGGGTCGGGGCTCTCCCTGAACGGGCTGGCCCTGGGTGCGATGGCCATGCAGGGCGGCGGCATTGTTGGGTCACTGGCGTCCGGGGCGCTGATTGAGGCTGCCGGCGCCGGCTGGCAATTCGTCGCTGCCGGGGCTTGCTACCTGAGCTCGGCCGTAGCGACCCTCGCGCTACATAACCCGGGGCGCTCGGCGCGTTCGACCGTCACATCGGTCTGGGGAAACCTGGCAGGATACATAAACCTGGTCCGAAGCCGCCGTTTCCTGCTGGCCCTCATGTTTCTGACGGCAGTCACCGAGGTTCTCGGCTTTACCCACATGACCCTGCTGCCGGTGTTCGCCAAGGAGGTCGTTCAAGTGGGCCCGACGGGACTGGGCGTTATGACGGCGTTTCGACAGGCCGGAGGGCTTCTGGGGCTGTGGCTGCTGGCTGGCCTGGGCACTGCCAGGAAGAAGGGTCTGATGATGTTTGTAACGGCCATCGGTTTTGGCGGGGGCCTCATGGCCTTCTCGCTGTCGGCCAACATCTTCGTCTTCCTGGCTGTATTGTTGTTTGTGAATGCCTGCGCCATGGCCGTAGATACTCTTTACAAAACCCTGATGCAGGGGCTAGTGTCTGACGAGGAACGGGGAAGGGCAATGGGATCCTGGGTACTGAGCATTGGATTCGCTCCGATAGGTCATGTGGGAGTGGGAGCGCTGGCGGGAATAGCAGGCGCTCAGAGAGCGTTGCTGATCAACGGCGTTATACTGGGCGCAGCCAGCCTGATTACCATGATCGCCATGCCCAATATCAGGAGACTGGACTGAACACTGTTGATGTTGCCAGGAGCGAGGTTGATGCCATTCTGGAGTGGGCATCATAATCTTTCCACCGGTTGGCCGGGAGTCATTACCTGATAACACGCCGCTGAAGGGGGAGGTGAATCGTGTCGGGACCTTGTTCGGGCCTTAACGTACTGGATTTCTCCCAGGGTATGCCGGGAGCCATCTGCACTTTGGTAATGGCCGATTTCGGGGCCGAGGTCATTAAGGTAGAACCCCCTGGAGGCGATCCTTTCCGCTTCCAGCCAGCGTGGATTTCGTGGAACCGAGGAAAAAAGGGCATTGTGCTGGACACAGGTACGCCGGAAGGTCGGGAGCAGGCTCTCCGGCTAATCGGGGAGGCCGACGTGTTGGTGGAATCTTTCCGTCCGGGCGATATGGCAGGCTGGGGGCTGTCGTACGACGTCCTGGCGCAGCTCTACCCTCGATTGGTTTACTGTTCCATCACCGGCTTCGGGCAGTCCGGCCCCTTGTGTCGGGTTAAGGGATACGAAGGCGTCGTTGCCGCCAAAGCGGGCCGGATGCTCAACCTGCAGGGACAGCCCAACCGGGACGGCCCCGTTTATTCGGCCGTTCCCACGGGCAGTTGGCATGCCAGCCAGGCTGCCCTGAGGGGAATTCTGGGCGCTCTCGCCGTGCGGGACCGGTGCGGTCGCGGCCAGTGGGTACAGACAAGCATCATCCAGGCCCTGGCTTCGCCCCACGACAATAACGCCGGGGCCGGTGGCCTGGTGAATTTGCAACTGGCGCGGAAAGACCCGGAAAGATATCCGGTGAGGCCGCCCAGCACGGGTCTTTCCACCATCGGCTACATTCCCGTCCGAACCGGGGAAGGAGCGTGGCTCCAGCACGCCAACCAACGGGTACCGCACATCCAGGGTCACCTCAAGGCAATTGGCCTGGAACATCTGCTGGAAGATGAGCGGTTCGAGAGGGTTCCCGCCATCAGCGTGGAGAATCGGGAACTGTTGCGTCGGGCAATTCTGGAAAAACAGTTGGAGAAGACCGCTGAAGAATGGATGGAAGTCTACCTGGAAGACGGCGACATTGCCGCAGAACCCTATCGCGACAGCGTGCAGGCCATGGTCCATCCCGCCGTGGCTGCCAACGGTACGGTGGTATCAATAGATGACCCCAGAGTAGGCCCCATGCGCACCCTGGCGCCCCTGGCAGACCTGAAGGAGACGCCCGGAAAGCCCAGCGGTCCAGCCCCCGACCCGGGGCAGCACAATGCCGAGGTTCTGGGCCGGCCATCACAAGAATCCGGTCCAGGGAGTGAAACTCGGCTCGGGCCTGAGAATGGGGAGGTTCCGGCGCATCCCTTGTCCGGGGTTATTGTGCTGGACCTGGCAACTATCCAGGCCGGGCCATACGGGGCCTCTTTGCTGGCGGACCTGGGCGCGCGGGTTATCAAGGTTGACGCCACCGACAGGCGTCTGGACGAAGGGCGGCGCTCCACCGCTCAGTCCATAGCGGAACCCCGGACTTACGCTGGCAAGGAAGGCATTCAGGTCGACCTTCAGACTCCCGAGGGCAAGGAGATCATCCATAAACTTATAGCGAAAGCAGACGTCCTGTCCCATAACTTCCGGCTGGGCGTACCCGAGCGACTCCAGATCGACTGGGAGACCTGCCGGAAAATTAACCCCCGGCTGGTGCACGTATGGATGGGGACTTACGGCGAGATAGGAGAACATGCCCGCCGGCCGGGCGCCCACCCCATTCCCGGCGCCATTATGGGCGGCGCCATGCGCCAGATGGGTCGGGAAATGCCGCCTCCTCCAGAAGCGGATATGGACGTGGAAGCAATTGTGGAGGCTACCCGCTGGATGATGAAGTCCAACTGGGGGCCGGACCAGAACACCTCTCCGGCAGTTGCCAATGCCGTAATGTTAGGACTGCGCTCCAGGGAAATTACGGGGAAAGGGCAGCCCATCCACGTAACTATGCTGAACGCCAATGCGTGGACCAATGCCGACGAGTATTTCGACTTTGAAGGCCGCCCACCCATCGTCCGGCCCGACGGGGAGATTTACGGCCTGGATGCGCTGTACCGCCTTTACCGTTGCCGGGAAGGGTGGGTATTCCTGGCGTGCCTGTTCCAGGACGAATGGGAAGCCTTCTGCCACGCGGTTCAGAGAGAAGACCTGGCCGGCGACCCCCGGTTCAATACGCGGGAAGCCAGGCTTGCCCACGATGCGGCCCTGATTGACGAGATTTCGGAGATTCTTGCTGAGGGCTCCGCTTCGGAGTGGGAAGAGTTGCTGTTGAATACCGACGTCGGCTGTGTCCGGGCTGACGAGGCCCTGGAAGGGGACTTTTATGCGGACCACCCCCATGCCAAGGAAAATGCCCTGAGTGTTGAAGTGGAGCACCCGTACATCGGAAAATATCTCCGTTATGGCGGACTGGTCGAATTTTCTTTAACCCCGGGACTATACAGGACTTCCATCCAGGTCGGGCAGCATACCAAACCCCTGCTCCGGGAAATGGGATATGACGCCGGCGAAATTGAGGAATTGGGACGTAAAGGCATAGTTCAGTGGGCGGACCCCGCAGTAGGCGGGGAGCCGTAAACACGGCAGCCCGGCCAGCAGCAAACTCTCCAAGTTGCGGACTGTGCCGGGAATTGTCGGTCAGGAGAACAGTCGTTGGCAGCGTTAATCAGTTTCGATATAGACGGCACGCTGGAAGCAGGGGATCCGCCCGGCCCGGTCACCATGATGATGGTCAGGCGGGCCCAGGCCAGCGGGTGCATAATTGGCAGCGCCTCCGACCGCCCCCTGCCGGTTCAGCAGGCCATCTGGGACAGGCACGGCATCGAACCGAGTTTTGTATCGGCCAAGCAGGGTCTTCCGGAGGTGAAGTCCCGCTTTCCTGCCGACGCCTATTACCACGTTGGCGATACGGACTTGGACCGCCAGTTAGCCCTGGCGGCGGGATTCTGTTTTGTGTGGATGGATCAAGGCGCCGCCGAACCCTGGCTCCAGGGGAGTGGGGAAGCGAAATAGACCGCCCACCATCCTGGTGGAGGTATGGCAGCCACGGCGGACGCTATGAGCGTTCAATGTAGTCAGGACCGCAGTTGGCGCTTCGCAACGCTTGAAGAGGAGAGAACCATGTCAACTATTCCAGGTTTGGAGAGACCTGCTCCCGTGCCCAACGAACTTACCAGGCCATTCTGGGATGCCTGCAACGAGCGGCGCCTGGTCTTGCAGAATTGTACGTCCTGCGACAGGCTGCACTATCCGCCGGTTCCCCGCTGCAACAAGTGCGGCTCGGCCGACAACTTCGAGTGGAAAGAGGTAGATGGCAAAGGCCACGTTGATGTGTTCATGGTGATTCGTGACTCCCGCATCCGCGGGTTCCGGTCGGCTCAGCCCATTAACTTTGCAGTAATAACGCTGGACGAAGATCCGGGCATCAACTTTCTGTCCAATCTTCCGGGTACCCCGCCGGGCGAGGTGCAGGTGGGCGCCCCGGTTGAGCTGATCTTTGAAGAAACCAGCACCGGCCAACTGGTGCACGAATGGATGATAGTCTCTTAGCCTGCAGGATGCCGGGGACGAAGAAGCCAGAACCCAAGAACAGGGAGTACTGAGATGGTTAATGACACTAGCTGGATGAGAAACCGGGAAGGCCTGGGAATCTGGGAGCACCGTGGCAAGGTGGCCGTAGTAGGTTGGGGTCAGTCACACATGGACCGGCGCTGGGACGGCGTGGCCCTGGACCGGAGTTGCGGCGGGCTGACCAGGGAGGCGTGCCTGAAGGCAATAGCCGATGCCGGCCTGTCGCTGGACGACATTGATGGCCTGATCACCAGCCGGGAGACCCGCGCCGAGCAGACCTGGGCGCCCCGTCCCTATTTTGATCCACCCTACGACACTGAGGACGGACTTACCTACGCTTCTGCCGAGTGGATTGAAAGGGAACTGGGGCTGAAGAACGTAAAGCACCGGGAGTCCAACGCGCCCTACATCGGCCCGATGATGGGGCAGGCTGCCCAGGAGGTGGGTGATGGCCTTTGCGAGACAGCCCTGGTCTGGTATCCGATGGTTAACCTGTCGGGCAGATATGGGCACAATAACCCGCAGAACAACAGCGAAGAAGCGCCGGGCAATTCTGCCTTCACCCTGCCCTGGGGCTACCAGAACGGCGCCATGTTCAATAACCTGGTGGTATTTCTGCAGTACTGCAAAAAGTACGGGAAGACCCACGATGGACTGGCCCCGCTGTGCCTGAACCTGCGGCGCAACGGCCTGATGACTCCCTGGGGATACTACGCGCTGCACGAACCTTATCAACTTACCCGGGAAGACTACCTGAACGGGCGGGTTATCGAGGAGCCGCTGGTTATCTACGATTGCGACCGGCCCGTCAACACCTGCGCGGCCTTCATATTTACCACTGCCGAGAGAGCCAGGGATCTGAGGCAGAAGCCGATTTACGTCCTTAACCATGCCCAGAATGACGGACGGGGCCGGAGCACCATGGCAACCCTGGAAGAGCACCAGGAGGCCGTGGCCAGCCTGGCCCGGAAGATGTGGGAAGGTTCCGGACTGGGCCCCGACGATGTGGACATTTTCAACCCATACGACGGCTACCTCACCTTCACCCAGCAATTCCTGGAAGGCTTCCAGTGGCACGGGGTAAAGTGGGGCGAAGCCCACGACTTCTACGCCGACGATATCCGGGTGGAAGGGCCGCACCCCTTTCTTTCCAGCGGCGGAAACAATGGAACGGGCCGGAATCGCGCCGTTCTCTTTTCCGACAGTATTGAGCAGCTAAGAGGCACCGCCGGTCCCCGCCAGGTGACGGTTCGGGCCGAAACTGCCCTGGCCGGCTGTAATACTCCCGACAGTTGCGGCTTCATGATGTTCAGCAAGTATCCCAGCTAGGCCCTATTCCGGCTACGACAGTTACCGGTCCTGGCCCTCAAACCCCAGGAGCCGGACGTCAGGGCCAACGCCTCTGGCCTGGGCCAGAACCTTGAAGTCGCCGAATTCCTCGGGGTCCACCAGGGTCATCAGGGCTATGCGGTTAAACTCGGTGCGGGCGTCTGACCGGCCAAGCCCTTCCAGTGCTTCGAGGAACGAGGAGAAGCCCAGGTTGGTCAGGAAGTTCCGCTGGCGGGAGAAGCCCACGGCCGGCAGCCCCTGGAGGTCGCCCAGCCTCATCAGGGACGTGAAGTCCACCAGGCAGGTAATATCCTGCTGCCCTATGAGCTGGTACGGGTCTGCCGTTGCCATGTGCTGCTTGTAACAGACCAAAGTTCCGCCGGCGTTCCGCGACGAATAAAGGTCTTCAGCAGTTTCTCCGTAGTCCAGGGTAAGCACAAAACCGCGTTCCAGGGCTGCGGCAAGCTGCGTGGTCCAGTCCTCCAGGGCCAGGCAAACCTCACCCCTGAAGCCTTCCTCCGGGGCAATCCCCAGGCTGGAAAGCCTCTGCTCGATGCCGGTCGAAATTGGTTCGCCCAGGACTTCGACGAAATTGCCTCCATCCAATGCAACGAGAACCTCCCTGATTTTTCCGCCTTGTATGGCAAACCGGTGGACGGGGAAATTGTCGACCAACTCATTGCACAAAATGCAGCCAACCGCATTACGGATGGACTTCAATCCTTCGCCCTTCACTTTGTGAACATCCGGCGACGCCACCAGGGCATCCGGGGTAGCGGCGGCTTCACCACCGGCAAACCGGCCAGCCTCTTGGTCGGGTGGCTTAAAGCCTTCGGGCTGGTAGTCCACAACGACATAGCGCAACGCCCGGTAGAATCGGGGATACGTCAGCCGGCAGGCCTGCACGATTGACCGGGCAAGCAGACCGTCGCCGGAACCTGGTTCTATCAGATGGAAAATGTTAGGTTCGCCCAGGACGCGCCACATCTCTTCCAATTGACGGGCGATCAAGGCTCCAAAGGCCGGGTGACGGGCGGAAGAAGTGGTGAAGTGGGTGTTTATACTGTGGCCCCTCGTCGAATAAAAGCCTCCCTTCGGAGAATACAGGCAAGCCTGCATGAACTCGGCGAAAGTTATTCGGCCCTTGACGGAAATCAGGTCTCTGATTTCCCTCTCAACTGCAGTGTTCAACGGCTACACCCGGGCGGGGAGAATGTCGCTTGGTAAGTGGCGGCGCCAGGGAACCGGAATAGCCTGCTGATTCTACCTATTCCGGCATTGGGAAAAGCGTACCGAAAGTCATCCCCGGGGCCTTGAGCTAAAAGAGCCCCTGAGATTCAAGGTAGGATTTAAGGGATTCAACGCATTCGGCAGGTTTTTCCAGCTGCAAAAAGTGAGTGGATTCGGGAAGAAAGTCGTAGTCCACGCTGAGTATATCGCTAAGGTCCAGGGTGGGCAGGTAGGAGAATGGGAGTGTAGGGTCAGCGCCGATGACTTTGACCGGGCATTCCAGGGTTTCAAAGTCAACGGCTACGCCGTAAACACTTGCATAGTCCACGATCTGAGCTTCGTATTCCCGCGGACAACGGAGTTCAAATCCATTGTCGCCCGTGGCACGGAGAGTAGTTCTGGCCATCAGGTCAAAGGCACCGGGTACAAATCTCCGAAACAGGGGTAGAAAGGGGAGAACTTCAGCAAACTCCTCTTTAGTCCGAAAACTATCGGTGCGGCGGCGGGCAAAGCCCGCGGCCTGAACCGCTGCTTCCTCAAATTCCCGGTGGCTGCGGCCCGGTTTGCAGATTGGAGGATCGAATAGCACGAGGGATGAATAGCGCCGCCCCCGGGTGGGGGAGAGGAGGGTTACCAACGCCGAGACGGAGTGAAACACGCCGGCCTGGGGTTTCTCCCCCCATTCCCTGCTGACTGCTTCCAGAATCAGGTCGTGGTCGGAGACCAGGCTGGGGACGTTGTGGTGTTCGAGGGAACTGACCGGGTTCCAACCGTGATTGCGGAGGTCGTACGTCACCAGGTCAAAATCGTCGAGCAACAGCGACCAGAAGGGGTAGTAAAGGTCGATAGCCATGCCGTTGCCGTGGCTCAGCACGAGCCTGGTGCCATCTGGATTGCCATGGCGGCGGACCAGTATGGTGGCGCCTCCGCCTACTTCAACTTTGTGGACCGATAAAGGGTCCGGCAAATTCCAGCGAAACTGCGGGTTCTCAACCAACCTTCACACCTATAAGTGGAAAACGTCCTGGTATTGGGAACTCGCGTCTGCCCGACATGAAGCCGCGGGTGGCATTTCACTGACCAGGGTCGCCGCGAATCCTTGTTCGCTGATATCCTGCAGCAGCCAGGTTGTTTCGGGCAGATTGGGAAACCGGAAGATGCCCGTGGTCTCGCCTCGGCGAATATTCAGCGGAGCCTGGAAACTGGAGATGTCGGTGGAGAACCCCGTGCCAAGCGCCTTTACCAGGGCTTCCTTGCAGGTCCACAGGCGAAAAAACTGGTGGAGTCGTTCTCTATCCTGCATTTCGGCCAGTTCTCGCTGCTCTTCGGGTCCCATTACCGCTTCGATGAGGGAGTGCAGGTGGCGCTTTGGGGCTATCTGCTCCACGTCTACGCCCAGTTGTCCCGCCGGCGCATAGGCAATCAGCCCATATCGACCGCTATGGCTGACGCTGAAGCTCATGGCCGCGGGTCGACCATCCACTTCCGCAAAGGGCTTGCCGAATGGCCCTTCACCGAAGGTCAAACTGGAATTGCGGCACTCCAGTTGTTTACATATTACTCCGCGAAGGGCGGCGCGGCATAGGACAAAATGCCGCCGTGGTTCGGGCAGATACCTATTGGAGCGTAAACGTTCCGCCTCGTTCAGCCAGGCAAATGCAGCATTTTCCCTGAGAGAGTTGTTCTCCAGGCAAACCCGCACAACGGTAACTTCGCCTGACACAAAGAAGGGGCTCCACAATTTGAGACCGGACGCGAAATTAACATGGGTCATATCCCTTCCTTCCGTCGTCAAATCCGTGCCTCTTGGGGAGTCCCCTTCCATATTCCAGAAGCAATAGGGGAGATCCGTCTTAAGCTTCCAGCCGCCCTATAAGCGCCCCCACGGTATTGTACTTTGCGCAGTCTTCGGGATTGAACTCAACGCCAAATTCGTCGGCGACAATCTTGGCGAAGGCTACGAAATCTACTGATGATACGCCAGATTCTCTCAGGCTGTAGTCCATGTGCAGGGGTTCTCCGGCGGTTCGTCCTTCTATCTCCAAATTGTCGTCTACCAGTTTTCTCAGTCGCTCTTCAGTGGTTGCCATTAGAGAATCCTCCCAAGGGTTGTAGTTTTGAAACTGTGGAACCAATTAAGCCTAGCAAGGCAAAGGGGTTCGGTCAACCTAAAATGAGGAAAGAGTCACAGTATGTGAGAAAAGTGCTGCCCCAGATGGGGGCTCGACGGCGAAAGCCACGGGCAAGAACCGGGCGCCTGCTTCCAGTTCGGCCCCGCAATCTTGCTCACCCCCCACAATTGGCAGGCTGCCATTTGCCGCCTGAGAGTTTGCTGCCCGTCTTTGCAACCGGGGACTTCGACGTTGGAAAGGAAAGCACGGTAACGCAATTCTGCGCCCCACCTCTTAGGCAAAGAGGCCGCGGAAGTTGACAGGCGCTCCCGCTTGGCGCAATTTGCACAATTACTCGTCCTGTTCCCGAACGAACGGGCCGTCGCAAAGGCCCATAACCACGCGGAGGACTGGCTCCGTCCGGTATAGCTCTTCGTACAGGTCCGACCGTTGACCTGGCAGGCTAATGAAGATGAAGGCGGGGGATGCCGCTGTGGCAGTTGCCGGTACTTCAGGCCCTTTTTGAGATGCCAGAAAGTCCTCAAGCCCGGAACCCAAGTCGTCGCCATCGCTAAAGGCGATGGTGGTGCGAGCGGGAAAGTGGCTGC
>CAZPMU010000018.1:0-7275 GCA_964587795.1 uncultured Dehalococcoidia bacterium
CGGCCTGCGGAAAAAACGGAGAACCTGGTGGCAAGCCGTGGTTTCTGGCCCTTGCATCTGACAGTTACCCACGCTGGGTTTGCCGGTCTTCTTCCCATGTGCCACCGCGAACCCTCTGACCGCACCCATGTCGCCCAGGCAATGATCGAAAGCTCCGTTTTCATTGCCGGGGATGCCAGCAGTCGCCGGTTTGACGTGCCCGCCCTGCCAACGGGAGCTTGACCCGCCAACACGGAACCTGAACGGAGATTGACCTTTGCCCCATGCCGGTAACCAAAGAAGTTCTTGACGAAATCGCCCTGAGCCAGGCCGAATACGACATGATCGTCGACCGCCTGGACCGGGAACCAAACCCCGTAGAACTGGGAATGTTTGGCGCCCTGTGGAGTGAACACTGCGGCTACAAGCACTCCCGGCCGTTGCTGCGTTTCTTTCCCAGCAACTCTCCCCGTGTCCTGTCCCGGACCGGCGCGGAAAATGCCGGCGCGGTGGACATAGGCAACGGGTTGGCCGTGGTGTTCAAGGTAGAGTCTCACAATCACCCTTCCGCCGTGGAACCACGGCAGGGGGCCGCTACCGGCGTTGGCGGGATTGTTCGCGACATTCTGGCCATGGGAGCCCGTCCCATTGCCCTGCTCAATTCCCTGCGCTTCGGCCCCCTCGAAACCTCCCACAACCGCCATCTGTTTCGGGGCGTAGTGGAAGGTATTTCCTGGTATGGCAACTGCATCGGTGTGCCCGACGTGGGCGGCGAGATATACTTCGACGAATCGTACTCCCAGAATCCCCTGGTCAACGCCATGTGCGTGGGCCTTGTTTCCACCGAAAAGCTGGCATCGGCCGCCGCGGGAAGCGCTGGCAGCGTGTTGCTGCTGGTGGGCGCCGACACGGGGCGTGACGGTATTCACGGCGCTTCCGGTCTGGCGTCTCGCACCTTCGAGGAAGAACAGGAACTGCGGCCCACCGTCCAGGTCGGAAATCCCTTCCTGGAAAAGGTGCTCATCGAGTCTTGCCTGGAAGCCCTTGAAACCGGCTGTGTAACCGGTATCCAGGACCTGGGGGCGGCCGGCCTGACCAGCGCCGCCATAGAATCCGCCTACCGGGGTGGCCGCGGCATCATCCTTGATCTTGCCCAGGTGAACCGACGCGAGCGGGGCATGACCAGCTACGAGGTAATGCTCTCGGAATCCCAGGAGCGGATGCTGTTGGTTACTCCGCCGGAGCACGTGGAGCAGGTCAAGCAGGTCTTCAGGAAATGGGATGTACCCTGCAATGAAATCGGGCAGGTCATTCGCCAGCCCCAGGCCCACATCCTGGATGGCGATCAAGGCGTGGCCCAGCTGCCCATCAAGCAGTTGACGGAAGCGCCCAGGTACCGGCTGAAGGGCGTTCCCTCCCGTGAACAGCTGGAGCGTCAGCAGTTTTACCTCAGGGATCTTCCCCTGCCGGCCAGTTCAGTTCCCGATACCCTCTTCCGGCTCTTGTCGTCGCCCAACATCGCCAGCAAACGCCCCGTCTTCCAGCGGTATGACCATCAGGTCCAGACCAATACTGTGGCGGGACCGGGCGGAGATGCGGCGATATTGCGAATCAAGGGCACCAGCAAAGCCATAGCCCTGAGCATCGACTGCAACAGCCGCTACTGTTTCCTCGACCCCTATCGGGGCGGGCAGATCGCAGTGGCCGAGGTATGCCGCAACCTCTCCAGCGTAGGAGCAGAGCCCCTGGCGCTGACCGATTGCCTGAACTTTGGCAACCCGGAAAGGCCGGACATTTACTACCAACTGGAATGGTGTGTCCGGGGCATTGCCCACGCCTGCCGTGTCCTGGGTGTGCCAGTGGTCAGCGGCAATGTCAGCCTATATAACGAGTCCCAGGGCCAGCCCATCTACCCCACTCCCATAGTGGGGGGACTGGGCCTCCTGGAAGACGTAAACAGCCGGGCGCCGTCGGCCTTTCCTGAAGAAGGACTGGCCGTGTACCTGCTGGGCCAGTCCTCCCTGCGGCCAAGGGCATCCGACATGGCTGGCAGTGAAGTCCTGAGGGTGGTACATTGCCGGGTCGCGGGCCGTCCCGCTATCTCCCTGGCCCTGGAGCAGCGAGTCCAGGCCCTGTGCCGCCAGGCCATCGGCCGGGGAATCATTGAATCGGCCCACGACTGCTCCGACGGGGGCCTCGGGATTGCCCTGGCCGAATGCGCAATTCCCACCGGGGTGGGATTCATTGGCTCTCCGGCGCTGGCCCGGCTGCCGGCGAGGTGGGACTGTTCCCTGTTCGGGGAACGACAGTCCCGCATAGTTGTGGCCGTGCGCCCCGAGAGGGCAGCCGAACTGCAAAGCCTGGCCGACGCGGCGGATGTGCCGGCGCTCCTACTTGGAAGGACGGGGGGGAACTACTTCCGGCCGGGGCCCTATGCCAATCTGCCACTCTCCGAAGTCGCCGACGCCTGGGAAGGCGCTCTGGAGCGGGCGCTGACAGGGTAGCCGATGACCCGTTCTCTAATGCGGGAGGAGTTCAACAGCGACCAATATCAGCGGACGGCCAACCGCTCGTCCGCTGATACATACCGTACACCTGCCACCCCACCGGAATGACAGGTCAGGGCAGGACCTCCAGGTAGCCAATCTCGAACTCCACGATCTCAGCGGAAGCCCCTGTTCCACCGCCGTGGTGCCCCCCGGACGCTCCGGCGCTACCGTGGTGGCCACCGCTCGCGTGTTGAGCCGAACCGGTATCGTGGTGGCCCATTGCCGGGCCATCCCCGACCTCGGCCTTTGCCTTTTCATGGACCATTACCGTCATCTCCACGGCCTGACCATTGTGCTGGTATGGCTGCCCCTCATTGTTCAATAGCGTTACGGTGAAGGTGTGCATCCCTTCACCCTGGGCCGGCACCTGCAACCAGGGTACGTACAGGCGGTTGAACAACTCGTCGTTGATGGTTAGCTGGGCGTAGCCCATTCCAGGCTCGTGACCCTGGCCCTCAGACTGGGAAAACTCGAAGCCACTGGGTATTACCTGCAGGTTGTACCCGCCCAGCGAGTCTTCGTGGGCGATCACCTCCAGGGACATGGGAGCCTCGGCCTCAACGGGGTCTTTCATCGACGCCATGTCGTGGTGGCTCATTGAGGCCATCTCCGGAACGGTAACCGAAACCACCGACTCCAGTTTGCTTCCCTGCCAGGTCAATTCGCTGTGGTCATTGCTGTTGAGGGAGACCTTGATTTCCCGGACGCCGGGTTCCAGTCCTTGAATGTAGTGATAGTCGCCATATACCCGGCTTAACTTCACTCCGTCGGCGTAGATGTGGGCGTGGCCCGCGCCGTCGCTGTTCGGCCCGTTAACTTCTTCCGGCGCCCAGCGCCAGCCATCCACTTCAATTGGCACATGAACTCCCCCACCCTCGGAGACCTGGGCGGCAATGTCCAGGCTGACCGGAACCGCCGACTCGGCAGGGCCATGGTCCATGGAACCATGATCCATACCGCCGCCGGCCATGCCGCTCTGGTCATGCCCGCCGGCCGAAGACATATCCATTTCATCCGCCATTTTGTTCCCAGGCTCGGCCGCGCCGTGGAAATTGATGACGAAACGGCCCGTGGCGTTGGCAACAAACTCGAAACGGGTCACCTCGCCGACAACGGCCTCCTGTTCCAGATCGTAACCGTGGATGTGGAAACTGCCCGGCCTATCGGACTCCAGGTTCAGGGTAACCTGGTCGTCCTGCTTTACCCGGATGGTTTCCGGGGTCATAACGTCATTGGAGAAACTGACCGCCACCACCGATTCCTGGGGCATTGCAGCGGTTTCCGGCTCCATGACCGCCGCCTGCTCGCTGGGGGCCACAGGGGCAGGTTCCGCCGGGGCGCTGGGGCCGCAGGCAGCCGCCATCAGCAGCGCCGGAAGCGCCAGGGCCAGGAAGAATACCAACCTGTTTCTTTTTGGTAAACGCATGATAACTCCTGAAAGGATGCAGAGATTAGCACCTGTCGGGCGTGCGGCCTCCAGGGGCCGCAACCCGGCACAAAGGGCTTGAAATTCGGTGCGGTAAAGGGCGTTCAGCCTTGAAGAAAACCGAACGCATTCAGGGCATCATGCCGCAGGGGGTTTCCGTGGAGGCGCAACCCTGACACCCACCGGCGCCAGTTCCGCATTGCTGTAGGTCGCCAAAAGGGGTTGGTCGTCGGGGTCCGGGAATATCAGGGAAAGGGTAAGGGGAGCCGTTGGAGATGATATGGGCCCATTTCCGGCCCCGTCGTAGCCGGAAAAGTAGGCCACACCTTCGGGTGCGCCGCGGCCATTGGTGTAGTCGGTTACCGGCAGATGGTCGTGCACTGCGGTTACGTCATAAATGTGGACGTGGAAGACCGAATCTTCCGGCCCGCCGCCAAAATAGACGTGGGAGTGGTTATGCTGCCATTCCACGTAATGGTGGTCCAGCAACGGCCCCACCACGGGCAGCAGCAGCGCATACAGCGCGATTAAAATTGCGGGTTTAAGAAACTGAGACATAAACCACAGGAATCAACTTGGTCATTTCCGTCAGTTTCAAGGGCCTTCCCTGCCAAAGGTCCCAGCTAGGCGGTGGCCCGCCGCCGGCGCATTCCGGCCTTAACTCGGTCGTAGGTCCAGACGCCCACCGCCACCACCGCCACAGCGATGGCCGCCACCAGGATCAGGTTAATGGGTTGCCCCGCCCGGACTTCCATGGGCACCTGGATGGTCTCGTCGCCCAGTTCGGTTATGACGTTGATGGTTACCTGCCATTGTCCCGGAACACTGAAGGGCAGCGTGGTCTCAAAAAACTGGGGCAATACGTCATTATCCGCAACGATAGGCCCAAACCGGTTAACCGTTTCAGGCCCTGCAGCGGAAATATTCACCGACGCTTCGGTAAGCGTCTCGTCCGACTCCAGGGCGATAACCCTCAGGCTGAGGTGGGTGTTGTTGACGATGGCGCGAGACGGCAGGATGGAAACTTCGAACCGGTAGGGCCCTTGTTCCTGGCTGGAAATGAGGGTGGCCTTGCCATTGGCCTGGGCGATGCCGGCATCCACGAAGGCCATGCCCAGAAGTGCCGTCGCCAGAAATACCAGCAACCAGGGGATCTGTTTTTTGCCCGGAAAGGGGAAGAGCAAATCAATATACCGAATATTGAGACTGTCGCACTATCATATCACGGCCCGTATGCGCCAACAACGCCAAATTGCCGCAAACGGCTTTTCAGATTCAAGCGGAACAGCTAGCCGGGGAACCTCAGCGCCTGCGAAGGTGGGTACCTTGCCTTTCGGGCATCAAGGTTCCCGTCTTTGCGGTTATAGCCGTGGCCCGCCTGAGCCTGGTTACATTCGGATGAAGAGTTTTTTTGAATAATCGTTCCATTTGGTTCCATTTTGGCCCATTGAGGAGTTATCCGCGAAGGGCACGAAGACAGGGTCACGTTCTCATGATGAAGATGGGTTATGCAGGCTGGCAAGGGGGTATTTTAGCCCTGGTGTTTCCGCATGAACGGTCCCGTCGCCCCCTGTTACGCGGCAGATTCCCCGGCGGATTGCCTTTGCCATAGGGTGTTCGTGGCGAATCATCCGGCTTCCTCACGCTCTTCCTGCCGCAGGTACAGGCGGGTCAGCCTGATTTCATCGTAGCTGAATTCCGGGCCCAGGTATTCCCGCACCGGTTTCAGGAATTCATAGCCGCATATATCGAAGGCAGACCGGATTCTATTCATCCGGTCAGTCTCGGGCAGCAGGTGCTCCAGGGACAGGTCCCGTCCCTGCGATGCCATACGTTCCATCTGGCCGATGATCGTATTTTCCGCCAGGCCCCTCTCCCGGGCAATCTGCTCCACGGTCAGCCCCTGCGAAAGCAGCGCCAGGGTCTGCTTGTAGGTATCCGACCGGCGGTCCTCCCGCCTTTCCCTGTGCCCCTCCCCTGGGGTAGCCCTCCTGGTGGACAACGCAATCTCTCCGGTGCGGTCGGCAATGCTCCTGGGTTCAGCATAGGCGCGGATGGCTGCGACAAAGCGTTCCCCATACTGCTTCAGTTTCGCGCTGCCCACTCCCGGCGTTCGCGAGAAGCTCTCCAGGGACTGGGGAAAGGCGGCAGCCAGGTACCGCAGCGTAACATCCTCGAATACGAAAAAGGGCGGCACTTCCTGCTGGTCGGCCAGGGCCCGCCGCAGGGCCCGCAGCGCCTCGAAGAGCTCCTGGTCGTAATCGTCCACCGGTCCAAGCCCCTGCCGCTCACCAATTGCGCGTTTGGCTGCGCCGCCCCGGGCGTCATCGGCGCCGGATTTCAGCCTGGGCAGGAAAAGCCTGTCCCGACGCTTCAGGAAATCCCTGCCGCGCTGCGAAACGGCCAGGGTGGCGAACTCTCCTTCATTCCGCGCCAGCAATCCCCGGGCCTGAAGCTGGCCCATAACCTCTCTCAGTTGTTCCTCGGTGTAGTCCACGGCAATGCCATGCACACTCAATCGGTCATGGCCCAGTTCCAGCACCCGCTTTTCCCTGCTGCCCCGCAGAACCCTGGCAACATGCAGGGCCCCAAACCGCTCTCCCGTGCGTATCACCGCCGACAGGGTCTTCTGGGCAATTTCGGTGGCATCGAACTCCTCGCCTGGCGCCAGGCAAACGTCGCAGGCCCCGCAGTTACCGGGTTCCCAATGCTCGCCAAAGTAGGCCAGCAGCGACCTGCGCCGGCAGACCGGAATCTCGGCGTACTCCACCATTTGGGCCAGCTTCTGCCGCGCGTTCTGCTGCTCGGCAGAATCCTCCAGCTGGTTAATGAAGTAGTCCTGCTTTGCCCGGTCAGCGCGGGAAAAGAAAAGCACACAATCGCTGGGCAGGCCGTCCCGACCGGCCCGGCCCGTCTCCTGGTAGTAGCCCTCCAGCGACTTGGGCAGGGAGTGGTGGACCACCAGCCTGATATCCGGCTTGTCGATACCCATACCGAAGGCAATGGTGGCGACAATTATGGGCACCCGGTCCCGGATAAAGTCATCCTGGGTACGCCGGCGGGTTTCCGGTTCCAGTCCGGCATGGTAGGGACGGGCCAGCAGACCCCGCTCATTCAGGTCTTCCGCCAGTTCCTCCGTCTCCCGCCGCGAGAAGCAGTAGATTATGGTGGACTCGCCGCTGTGAGCGTGGAGCAGGGAAAGCAGTTTGCTCCAGTACCCTTCTTTGGATTCCACCGAACCTTCTTTGGATTCCACCGAATAGGTTAGATTGGCCCGGTTGAAACTGGACAGGAATACGCGCCCCCGCTGCAACCCCAGCT
>CAZPMU010000018.1:7375-42577 GCA_964587795.1 uncultured Dehalococcoidia bacterium
AGATTGGCCCGGTTGAAACTGGACAGGAATACGCGCCCCCGCTGCAACCCCAGCTGATCAACTATATCCTCCCGCACCCGGGTTGTGGCAGTGGCGGTCAGGGCGATGACCGGGACATTGGGAAACTCCGCGCGCAACTGCCGTAAATTGCGGTAATCCGGCCGGAACTCGTGGCCCCACTCGGAGATGCAGTGGGCCTCGTCCACAGCGATCAGGCTCAGGTCCACGCCCTGCAGGAAACGCCCGAACCCCGGTACCGACAGCCGCTCCGGGGCCACGTAGAGAATCTTGACCCTGCCCCGGCTGGCCTGGGCCTGGGCCAGTTCAATTTCGGAAGACGTCAGGGAACTGTTGATGAAACGGGCCGAAATGCCGTTGGCGTTCAGCGCGTCCACCTGGTCCTTCATCAGGGCAATCAGCGGCGAAACCACCAGGGCCATTCCCGGCAGGCACATGGCCGGCAACTGGTAGCACAGGGACTTGCCTCCGCCCGTGGGCATCAGCGCCATGCCGTCCCGCCCCTCCAGGACGTGGAGGATGATCTCCTCCTGCAGGGGCAGGAAAGTCTCATAGCCGAAGTGGGATTTCAGTGCTTCCCTTGGCGAAAGTTGGTGAAGGGTCAACGGAATATTTCCTCAATCGGTTGGGTCCGCCCGAAATGCAGGCGCGGCCATCATAAGCCCTTTTGGGCATCGGCAAAAGGTTCTTGTGTCCCGATGTATTCCCGAGGTTCATACCGGAACTTCCTCCCCAACACCACCCAAGACAAAATTGGGAAGGAAATATACGGCAAGAGGGTCAGGTTGAACTCAATCCGTAGTTACGCTAAACTACGCCCTGCGGCCAGCGAGAACTCCCGGTGGCGCCATTCAAGAATACTGAAGGTGAAACTGATGCCTGGTGCAGAATTTGGCAAGGTCGAGGTTGATATTGTTTACTGCGTACCTTGAGGCTACCACGCAGTTGCCATGTGGCTGGCGACAGAGTTCCTCAAGTACCAGAACCCCGGCGATATCGCCATCAAGCTGACTCCCGCCGATAAGGGCCGGCTGGAGGTGTACCTGGACGGTGAGAAGATCTTTGATCGCATGGACGAGGACGGTGTCTATCCCAACCTGTCCCGCGCCAACGAACTGAAGATGGACATTGACGAGAAGATTTTCCAGGTTGACGAGGCCGTAGCCAACGCCTGATCCCGTCCCCTTCGGGCCTTTCGGAGTCTGGCGGCAGTAGCGCCGGTAGCAGCAGCCCAGGCATCTCAGTCCGGGCTGTTTCTATTTGCCTCATCCCCAGGTTGCGCCAAAGCGCCCGGGTGGGGTCCTGGGCGAAGATTTGCCGGTTTCGGGCCTGGTCTACAAATGAACTTGCGGATTTATTGGAGAGTGCATCTTGGCTAATTCGGAACATCTGGCGGCGGCAAAGCAGGGTCGCCGCGCATTGATTCAATGGCTGGAAGAACATCCTGACACCGCGCTGGACTTGTCGGGCGCCGACCTGAGCGGCATAGACCTGTCGGGCGTAAGGATGCGTAACGCCAACCTTGAGGGCGCCAACCTCAGCGGCGGTAAGCTGGTCCGCATCAGTATGCCAGGGTCCAACCTGGCTGGAGCAAACCTGGAAGGAGCCGACCTGGGGCGGGCAGGCCTGACCGGTACCAACCTGGCCGGAGCCAACCTGGCCAACGTGAACATGTTCTGGGCCGACGCCAAGCAGTCCAACCTCCAGGGGGCCGTATTGCGGGCCTCCCACCTTATGCGGACCTGCTTTATGAACTCCGACCTTACCGGCGCCGACTTCAACCAAGCCACGATGATCGAGGCCGACCTGCGCAGCGCCACCCTCACTGAAACCGGGTTCCAGGGGGCCAACATGAACGGCGCCGACCTGAGCCGCGCCACCATGGAGGGCGCCGACTTCACCCTGGCAAAAATTCGGGATTCCCTGTGGATTATGGCCGATATGCGGGGCGCAAAGTTCGACAAGGCCAGCCTGCACCGCTCTGACCTGAACATGGCCAAATATGACGAGACAACCCTTTTCCCCAACGGCTTCGACCCTGAAAACACAGGGTACAAGGACGTGATGGACTAAACAGCCCATGCCGGCCCGGTCCTGGGTGGGTTCATTCTCATTGCAGCGTAAAAAAGGGGCAGGCCGTGGCCTGCCCCGGTTTGTCGGGCCGCTGAAACGCCGGAACTTTACCTGACAGGTATCGGCCGGTCGGCCTTGTGCTTTTCAATGGTCTCCGTGTCCCAAAAGCGCGAGAAGTTCAACGCCCGTGGGCAGTGCCCGTAAGCCTCGTCCACCTCAATGACAACCCCCTGCAGGTGGTAGCCCCGCTCGTCGGGCTCGTACAGGGAAACCTCCACGTCCTTCTGGTTAAGCTCCGCCTGGTTAACTATGGTAACCGTTCCATTGACCCGCACCGTGTCGTTCACGCCCGGAATCAGGAAAATCAGGCCAACGTGGGGATTCTCGTCCATGTTCAGGTAGGACTGGAACAAGCGGTTGCCTGCCACGTCGGGCAGCACCAGGTGGCGGTCATCCAGAATCTTCACGAACCCCGGCAGCCCGCCCTTGGGGGAAGCGTCGCAATTGCCCTGCCCGTCGGCGGTGGCCATCACCACGAAGGGAGACTGCTTGATGAACTCCTGGACGAATTCGGTCATGTAGTTGACCACCTTGGTCTTGGCGCGGCCATTGGGATCGGGCGCGCCGAACACGGCAGTGAACCGGTTTTCGTCGGTGATAGGATACTGGGTCTGCGTCTGGCTGGTGGTCATACCATTCCTCCCTGATCCGCAATTGGGGATCGTGCCAATTTGGGCCAGTCTAGCAGTACCGGCCCCCACAGGCAAGGCGGGCGCTTTCAAGGAAGGGGAAGTTACCCGTACCGTCCCCAATTTCGCCGCCCCGGCCCGTATGTTAATATGGGCGGGAACCAACTTTCGTCCATGTACGGACGTCCAAATACGGGAGGTACCACCGGAATGAAGGCCCTTGAAGGTATCCGTGTGCTGGACTTGACCAGGGCTCTGGCCGGGCCGTTCTGCACGCTTATGCTGGGAGACTACGGCGCCGACGTCATCAAGATTGAAATGCCGGGCACGGGCGACGATACCCGACACTGGGGCCCGCCCTTCATCGGCGACGAAAGCGCCTACTTCCTGTCCATCAACCGCAACAAGCGCAGCATGACCCTTAACTTCAAGGAAGAAAAGGCTCGCGAGATCTTCCTGAAACTGGTGGAAGGCTCCGACGTGGTGGTCGAGAACTTCACCCCCGGAGTAATGTCCCGCTTCGGCCTGGAATACGATACCGTCAAGCGGGCCAATCCCGGCATAATCTACTGCTCCATCTCCGGCTTCGGGCAGGACGGCCCCTACCAGAGCAGGCCGGCCTACGACCAGATAATGCAGGGCATCAGCGGCCTGATGAGCATTACTGGCGATCCCGAGGGCGAACCCGAGAAAATCGGGGTTGCCGTCACCGACATCGGCGCAGGAATGTGGGCCGCCTTCGCGGTTATGTCCGCCCTGTTCCGGCGCGAGCAGGATGGCGAAGGCCAGTACATTGACATTTCCATGCTGGACGCCCAGGTGGCCTGGCTAACATACCAGGCCGGCTACTACTTCGCCTATGGTCGCCCGCCCCAGCGGCTGGGCAAGGCCCATCCCACCCTGGTGCCCTACCAGGCCTTCATGGCCAAAGACGGCAAGTACTTCAACGTGGCAGTGGGATCGGAACGGCTGTGGGACCGCTTCTGCCAGGCGGTAAAGCGCGAGGACCTGAAGGACCACCCCGACTACGCGACCAACGGTGTACGTGTCGAAAACCGCGGCGCGCTGGCGCCCCTGCTCCAGGAGTATTTCCTGACCCGTGACGCCGACGAGTGGGTGGTCGACCTGCAGGCCAACAGCGTTCCGGCCGGCCCCATCAACGACCTGGCCGACGTTTTCTCCGATCCCCAGGTGCTCCACCGGGATATGTTCCTGGAAATACCCCATCCCACCCTGGGTTCCATCAAGCAGACGGGCCTGCCCATCAAGTTCTCCCGCACCCCCGGCGGCCTGGACCAGCATCCGCCCCTGCTGGGCGAGCACAACCAGGCCATCCTGAAAGACCTCGGCTTCTCGGAGTCGGACATAGAAGAACTGGTCACCAGGTCGGTAATCTAGCAAGTCCCTGGCCTCGATTGGATGGTAGCCGCAGGGGCGCATGGTGATGCTCCCCTGCGGGCGCTGGGCTAATGCCGGCTTTGGAATCCCGTTTCACGCAGGGGGCGAAATTGACCGACAGATCCCGCTGCAACTGGCCCGGCGACGACCCGCTGATGATCGCCTACCACGACCAGGAGTGGGGAACGCCCCTGTGGGACGACTGTAAGCTGTTCGAGTTTCTCGTCCTGGAAGGCGCCCAGGCGGGCCTTAGCTGGAAGACCATCCTGCGCAAGCGGGAGGGCTACCGGCGCGCCTTTGACAATTTCGACCCCGCCAGGGTGGCCACTTACGGGGACGACGAAGTTGTCCGCCTGCTGGCCAATCCCGACATTGTCCGCAACCGCCAGAAGGTCGCCGCCGCCATCGGCAACGCCAAAGCCCTGCTTGAAATACAGCGGGATGGAGACGGCTTCTCCGACTTCATCTGGTCCTTTGTCGGTGGCCAACCCGTCGATAACAACCGTACCGGCCTGGCGGATACACCCTCCACTTCTCCCGAATCGGAGGCCATGAGCAGGGAGCTGCGCCGGCGGGGATTCCGGTTCGTGGGCCCCACCATCTGCTACGCCTTCATGCAGGCCGCCGGCCTGGTGAACGACCATCTGGTTTCCTGCTTCCGCCACCAGGAACTCGGCAACCTGTAACGACTCCACCGGCCATGTTCCCCAGCCGCAGCTATCCACAGGCACCAAGGGATTGGGAGCGACGCTTTCGTGGAAACAGCCTCGGCGGCCATTCCTGCGACCCAGGAAACCCGGCCTTTCCGGATGCCCGGCAGTAATACTACTGTAATTGAAAGGCAATAGAATACAGATGACCAAGCCGGCATCCCACGCATTATGTTAATGCCAAATTTGAGCTGGCGGCGGGAGTTGTCTGAAAAATGGACCTTGGGTTAGCTGATAGGGTGGCTATTGTCGGCGGTGCGGGGCTAGAAATTGGAAAGCACGTAGCCATGGCGCTGGCCAGCGAAGGCGCAAAGGTCGCTCTCTGCGCCCGCAATGAAGAAGGACTCCGCACCGCCGAGATAGAAGTTGCCCGGATAGGCACTCAACACAACGTGCTGGCCATGCCGGCCGACCTCTCCGAACCCAGGGACATCCGGCGGATCGTACGCGACACCTTCAACCGGTTCGGACAGTTAGATATCCTGGTGGTCCGAACTCGCCAGCCCCACCGCGGCGCCCTGGCCGACATCGAAGACAGCGAAATGGCCGAGGAAGTGGAACGCCACCTGCTCAGCGCCGTCAGACTTACCCGCGAAGTTATACCCTACATGAAACAGGACCACTGGGGCCGAATCATAAACCTGGACCTGGCTTCTACCCAGCAGGTTGTGGAAGGCGCTCCCCAGGCCACCGCGCGGCAGCTTTACCTCATCGGCTACTTTAAGACCCTTGCCCAGGAACTCGCTCCTTTCAACATTACCGTTAACAGCCTCCTTACCGGCGCCCTGGACACTGAGGAACTGAAGCAATACCTGGAAGAACAGGCAACCCAGGAAGAGTCGGACCTTGCGGAGTTGACCAGGAAGACCGCCAAGCGGGTACCCATGAAGCGGCTGGGCAAGCCCAGGGAAATCGGCGAGATGGTAGCTTTTCTCGCTTCGGAAAAGGCCGGCTATCTTACCGGCGCCACCATCACCGTGGATGGAGGACAGACCCAGTAACGGTTCCCCGTGTGCATTGGTGTACGGCGTAGCCCGCAAACAACGAACCTCCCTCGAGCAGGCGGGTCAGACGCCAATGACGTCTCATGAATTCCCCGCGTCCGTCCCGCGGAATTCTATCCCTCTGGCCGGGCGCAAAGCGCAGTCCAGTGCCGGACTGCCTGGCAACCGGCGGCGCGTCGCCAAGCCGATCTGAAACTGACAGGCCTCGCCAACCGCGCCTCTGCCGGCACCCCATGGCGGCCTGGCCGTACAGGAGATTGCGGAGTTTATAATTGATCGGCGCGAGGAATGCCAGGAAGCCGCCTGCGGGATCAGAGGAAAAAAAGAACCCCCGGCTCTGTTGGGCCGGGGGTTCCGTTCGTTGCGCGGAGTACAATCGTTTTACCCCTGTCCCGGCTCCCACCGGTACACTTCCCGCAGCGACCCGGCCATAAGTATGGCCCGCTCATCGTCGGAAAGCTGGTCCGTAACACGGAAGCACTCCACACCCTGTTCATAGGTAAGCAGATTTGTCGCCCTGGTCCAGTCAGTCCCCCACAGGCACCGTTCCAGCCCGAAGGCATCGAATATCTGCCTCAGGGGTTCCCAAATATCCGAATAGGGGAATGGTTCATGGGAAAGAGTGCCTGCACCCGAGATTTTTATGGCCACGTTGTCCAGTTCGGCCAGCGAAAGCACCTCGGGCAGGTCGGCCCAGGGTTCTTCCGGGGCCGGGGGAGCCGGTGGTTGGGCTATGCCCAGGTGGTCAACAATCATCCGGGTGTTGGGATGTCGGCGCGCCAGTTCCCGAAATAGGGAGAGCTTCGTGGAGCACATCACGTTAACCGGAAGTCCCACTCCGGCGGCGGCGACAAGAATCTGGCGTATGCCGGGATGGTCGACTTCGAAGGGTTCCGCAGTAAGCATGATGCGCGCGCCCACCACCCCTTCGTTGCCTGCCCATTCCGCCATCTCGTCGGGTATGGAGTCGGAGTGGGGATCGAAGGGCCGTACCAGGCCAAACCTGGTGGGGTGCATGGCATGCACCTCCAGCGCATAGCTGGCGTCGTAGCGGTACATTGAAAACGGGGAAATCAGAATTGCCCCATCCACGCCCACGGCGTCCATGGCTGCCACCATGTCATCGCCCGTAACTTCGTCCGGACCCTGAAGGTAGCCCGCCCAGGGGCGTTCCGGGCGGTTCCGCTCGTAACAGTGCACCTGGCAGTCAATTGTCCTGGTCTGGGAGGTTGTCATCGCTTCGCTCCTTGGCTGTCGTTTTTCCTCAGCTCCGCCCACTGTTGGCAGCGCCCGTTACAAGTATGCCATATTTAGCAATGCAGAAACCCCACGTTTCCGATGCGCTAAGGCCTCAATTACGGTCTCGCGCATCACTCCATTTGTCACCACAATGCCGGCCGATTATATTACGGCCACACCATTCTGGTTTGAGTCAAGGGGAGGACGAACATGTCTGGTAACAGCGAAGCAATGCCGCGTCCACTGGAGGGCCTGCGGGTCCTGGATGCCACCCACATTGTCGCCGGGCCCTTTTGCGCCATGATCCTGGCCGACATGGGCGCCGAGGTGATCAAGATTGAGCGGACCGGCACCGGGGAACGCGCCCGCCTCAACGAGCCCTTTGTCGAGGGTCCCGACGGCCAGCAGGTCAGCGCCCGCTTCCTGGCCATAAACCGCAACAAGAAGAGCGTAACCCTTAACCTTCGAAGCCCCCGCGGCAAGGCGATTTTCGAGACCATGGTCAAGGAGTCGGACGTCTTGCTGGACAACTGGGGCCCCGGGGCCCTTCTCCGCCTGGGCCTGGGATACGAACATCTTCGCCAATTGAATCCTGGCCTGGTTTATGCCAGCATCACCGGCTTTGGGGACAGCGACGGCCTGCGCGGTCCCTATTCCGACTGGCCAGCCAACAACCCTTGCGTCCAGGGCATGGGCGGCTGGATGGAAATTACCGGCGCGCCGGACGGGCCGCCCCAGATGGTGGGCGACAACATCGGCGATTCGGTGCCGGGTGTGTGGACCGCCCTGGGCATCATGATGGCGCTGGAAACTCGCCGCAAAACGGGCCGCGGCCAGCACGTTGACATGGCAATGTACGACTGCATGGTCGCCCATACCACCAGCACCACTCCCTTCTACCAGGCCACCGGCCAGGTTACCACCCGTGCTCGAGAAAACATGATCACGGCGCAACTGGCGCTGAAAGCCTCCGACGGTTACGCCGTGCTGGCCGGCTCCGGCGGTGGGGGCGGCAAGTGGGAGGGCCTTTGGCGTCTCATTGGCCGTGAAGACCTGATAGAAGACCCGCGCTACCTGGGACAGGGAATAAGCGGCGAGTTTTACTTCAACCACATCGTGCCCGCCATCGAGGAATGGTCCCGGAACGTGCCCAAGCTGGAAATAGCCCGGAAGCTGATTGACCTGGGCTTTTCCATGGGCGTGGTTCAGGACGCCGCCGATATTGACCAGTGTCCCCACCTGGAGGCCCGAAAGATGTTCGTGGAAAGCGGCGACTCCCTGGGAGGCCCCTTCCGCACCGTCAACAACCCCATCCGCCTGACCGAATCACCCGACACCGCCGCCGCTGCCCCGCCCCTGCTGGGCGAACACAACGAGGAAATCCTCTGCGCCATCGGCGGTGTAACCCCTGAGGAGCTGGAAGGGCTGCGCGAAGAAGGGATAGTGTAGAATGAGCGCGGCACAAGATGCGGCGCCTCTGTTGGCGTTCAAGTTGCCGGCCATGGGTTACTCTCGTGAAGTAGGCAAGTGTGGCAAAAAGTGCCCATGAAGAAGGCGAAGTTATCCAGCGTAGTAAAGAAATATACGACAAAAAAGCAGGCCCAAAATGTCCGGAAATGAATTCGGGTTGTTTGTCGCCATAGAAGTGAGCATCGGGGACTAGGAAACGGATTGGAGAGTCGCTGAAGCGCTACACCGCTTGAGGGAGCGCCATCCCGAAGGTAAATTCACTGCCCAAAAAGTGGGCTACAGCACCCCCTTTAGAATGGGTTGCCACGAAACGCCATCCCTCGACAAACCAGCCCTGAAAGGAAGCAGCAAGGAGAGGCGCACTGTTGATTAGCGGGAGAATGAACTCTGATTTGGCGCCGCTGGTTCCCGTGGGGCTGCTTGCCAGCGACGGTGAAATTCACACGATAGGCATGGTGCTTGACACCGGCTTCAATGGAGACCTGGCCTTGCCGAAAGATATCATTCGGCGCTTGGGTTTCCAGTTGTTTGATGACATTACGTCCAGGCTTGCCGATGGCCAGGAAGTAAGGCTTCGAGGTTGGGAAGGTAGTGTAATTTGGCATGGTAGGCCGCGCCGAATAGTGGCTGTAGAAGCCGGGAACGGTCCCATTCCTGGCATGAACCTGCTCTGGCGCAACCGGATAACCGTGGACGTTCACGCCAACAGCCCGGTCACCATCGAAGAATTGAACCAGTGAGTTTATGATCAGGGGCGAACGAAGGGACCAGAAGCGCACCCGCAAGGTCGAAAAGAAACGCCGGAAGAGCAACCGCAAGGCGCTGCAGGTTATCCTCGACGCGGCCAGCCGGCGGCGCAACAAGCGGCCAGGGATTCAGTCCCGGGTTGAGTAGTGTCCGGTCTGCCGCTAGAATTAACCCACCACAATCTGAACTAATTAGAAGGACGGCGAACCCTTGTTGTACCAGGCCCCCAGAGGCACCGCGGACCTTCTCCCTGAAGAACAGAAATACCGCCGTTACATTGAGTCCAGGGCCGTGGCCTTGGCCCGCAGCTACGGGTACGGCCGAATTGACAGCCCGGTGTTCGAGGACGCCGGCCTGTTTGTCCGGTCCGTGGGCGAAGGCACCGACATAGTTGAGAAGGAGATGTATACCTTCGAGGACCGGGGTGGTGACCAGGTCACCCTGCGGCCCGAGGGTACTGCTCCCGTGTGCCGCGCCTACCTGGAACACGGAATGCACAACCTGCCCCAGCCGGTGCGGATGTACTACTTCTGCCCCGTGTTCCGCTACGAGCGGCCGCAGGCCGGCCGTTTCCGGCAGCACCACCAGTTCGGGGTCGAGGTCCTGGGAGACGCCAACCCCGCCGTGGACGCAGAGGTTATTGAACTGGCCTGGCGCCTGATGCACTCGCTGGGACTAACGGACATCCGCCTGTTCGTCAACAGCATCGGCGACCGGGAAAGCAGGCCCCAATACATCGCCCAACTGAAAGACTATTATTCGGGGAAGTTTGACAACCTTTGCGGTGACTGCCGAAACCGCCTGGAGCGCAACCCGCTGCGGCTTCTGGACTGCAAGGTGCAGACCTGTCGCGCCATTGGCGAGGAAGCCCCCCGCTCGGTGGACCACCTGGATACTGACAGCCTGGACCACTGGAACAAGCTCCAGGAATACCTGTCGGCTATGGAGATCCCTTACGAAATTGACCATCGTCTGGTGCGTGGACTGGACTATTACACCCGCACCGTCTTTGAGATACAGCCCGTGGAGGCTGGGGCCCAGTCCACCATTTGCGGCGGCGGCCGGTACGACGGTCTCATCGAACAGTTGGGGGGGCGACCTACGCCCGGCATTGGATTCGGGTCGGGCCTGGAGCGGCTCACCTTGAATATCAAGCGCAGTGGCATAGCGGTCCCCGACGAACCGTCTCCAACTTATCTGGTGGCTAACGTCGGCGAAGCGGCCCGGGTGCACGCCCTGGAACTGGCTTCACGGATTCGCCGGGCCGGTTCCGGCGCAATCCTCAGCAGCGGGGCCAGGGCCCTCCGTGGCCAAATGCGCCAGGCCAACGCCCTGGGCATTCCCTACGTAATCATCCTTGGCGATGATGAAATCAGCCGGGGCGAGGTCGTTATCCGCGACATGAACACTTCCTCGCAGGAGACCAGGCCGTTGATGGAGTTCCTCCAATCGCTGGAATCTCCGGGAGAATAGCAAACCTCTTACCATCTCTACCCAGAAGTTCCAACCACCCTGCCCCCAACCTTGCATACCTATTCAACCCGCTTCCATGCCTTTTCCACCGTCCCGTCACAATAATAGCCGCCTCAGTCCTGGCCATCTTCCTTGTTTCTTGCGGGGAAGAAGTGCACCCCAACCATCCCGCGTCAGCCGGAGAAAACGCGCCGGAGCCCACGCAGACGCTGGAAACCCTTTACCTGGGCCCCGTTTCCAGCACCCTGCTTCCTCCGCCATCCCCTTATTCCTCGCCACGGCAGGAAAATGACGCGAGCCTCATAGCACCAGTTCTGGTGGCAGCGCGCCCACCCACAGCCACGCCTACGGGCCCGACCCAAGGGGCAAGTAAACCCACCCTCACACCACCGCCGGCCACAGTCGCTTCCATTGAGCCACCGACTTCGGCGGCGCCAGTACCCACCCTGGCGAAACTGGAAGCTGCAGCGACCCGGTTGCCCAATCTCACGGAAACTCCAACGCCACTGTCGACCCACGCGGCAGCGCCGGAAGCAACAGCCATGCCTGTCCCGAGTCTAACTATCCACCCAACACCACAGCCAACTCCAACGCTGGTCACAAGCCTCTTGCCTTCTCCAACTCCTGGTATTCCAACTCCCACTCTCGTCATACCAACGCCAACGCCAACGCCAACACCAACACCAACACCGAACTCCGGGAATACCGTATCGGTGTCCATGACGCTGCCGGCGGGAACGGTCCACGCGGGACGGCAGTTTGAGGTAAGAGTCTCAATCGGAGCAAACGCCACCACGCCAGTGGATACAGTTCAGGTATTCCTAGAATTTAACCCCGCGGCGCTCCAGGTGGAGTCCGTTTCTCCCGGCCCCCGCCTTGAATACCACCTTCACTCGACCTGGAACAACACTGAGGGACGAGTGGCCTTTGCCGCCGGCACGTTGGGCCCCGCTGCCAACTCACCTTTCACCCTGTGCCGGATTTCGTTTCGCGCCGTTGCCCTGGCGGAGAACACAACCACACGCTTACGGCACGCCGGCGGCAGGAGAGTTCTCCATACCAAAGTAATCCTGCGGGGGTTGGACGTTACCGGCTCTTTGCATCCCCTGGAGTTTGACTTGCGCTGAGATTGACTCCACCTCTACGGCTCAATTAAATGCCGCTCCTTGGTTTCCCAGTGACTCTTACCTTCAGCCCTCCATTTCCGAACATGCGAGGGACAGAACGATTTCCAGATTACTGACACTTGCCTGTTGACTGCCGGCCTTGAATATTAGAACATTTGAGCCAGCAGTCCTTGTGTCCTGTTCAATTGTCCAGGCAAGACTCAATACATACAGAACGGAGGGTCAGTAATGATAGACACCATAGCCAGGGGAAGGAACATTTTCTACCGGGGATATGTTATCCACGAAGACGTGCCTGCCATTTGCTATACCATCTACGACCGGCGGCCCGACCGCACCGAACTGGCGACCGTTGGCACGTCCCGGGAGTCCATGAAGTGGGTGGATTCCCGCATCGCCATCGAAGAGAAGCTTGAGGATACCCAGGTCTCAGTTGCCGAATTACTGCTCCTGGCCAGGGGCATGCTCGCGGCGTAAGGACAGCTGGTGAAAAGCCCCGACATCTACGGACGGCATGGTCCCGCCGGACCTCCGGCCCGTCTGGTTGGCAACCTTTTGCCTACATTGGCTACCTATGTAGTCGCTACCTCGGCTTGCTAGATATCCTGATTATGTGGTACAAAAGAGTCATACACAGTCGGTTATGTCGGCAAGAGCCATAAGGGGGCACTTATGAATAAGCAGCTATCGAATAAGATTGCATTGCCGCTGAAGCAAAGCATCTGGATGGTACTGCTCGGTGTTATGTCGTTAGCTATCCTGGCGTGCCAGGCTCCGGAACCCATTACAGTGGTTGAGGAGCGGGAAATTCCCGTCGAGGTCGTCAGGGAGGTTGAAGTTATCAAGGAGACCCCCGTAGAGGTGGAGGTCGTCAGGGAAGTAGAGGTCGTCAGGGAAACACCCGTCGAGGTGGAAGTCATCAGAGAGGTGGAGGTTCCCCGGGAGGTAAGGGTGGTTGAAGAGGTACAGGTGGTTGCTACCCCCACCCCTGGCCCGGCAATGGAACCTAAAGAGCCCTTTGTCATCGGCGCCATGGACGCGGTTACCGGCATTGGCGAGAGCTACGGAACGGTAATCGTACAGGCCAAACAGATGGCCGTGGACGACATTAACGCGGCAGGCGGAGTTGACGGGAGGCCCCTGGAACTTATCGTAGAAGACTCCAAGTGTAACGGTCAGGACGCCATTACTGCCTACCAGAAGCTTACCGATGTTGACGGAGTAAGGATCATTCTTGGGACCACCTGCAGCGGAGCCATGCTGGGCGCTGCGCCCCTGGCCGAAGAGGAAGGCGTTGTACTCTTCTCAGCTTCGGCAACGAGTCCCGATATCGAGGGGGCGGGAGACTACATTTTCAGGACCGCCATAAACGATGCGAGGTTGGGAGTGGATGCCGGAAACGCCATGTGGGTTGATGGTGTTCGCAACCTCGCCACAATCAACGAGAATACCGATTACGCTGAGGGCGTGCAGCGGACGACCGTGGAGCGTTTTGAGGAACTGGGTGGCACCGTAGTTGGTGTCGAAAAGTACGGCTCTGACTCGACCGATTTCAGATCCCAGTTGACCAAGTTGTTCGCCGAGAATCCGGACGCGATTCTGCTGGCGGCCCAGTCCGAGTTCACCGGCGGCACAATTGTAAAGCAGGCCCGGGAACTGGGTTACGAGGGCCAATTCTACACGGAAGTAGTACCCACCGGGACCACGGCCCTGGAAATTGCCGGCGAGGCGGCCACCGGCTTGAAGGCCATAATTCCCAGCCCTGACCTGGAAACTCAGAAGGGCGCTGAATTCCTGAACAACTTCAGGCAACGCTACGGTTACGTCACCCTTCCCTGGTTTATCGGCTCGGCTTATGACGACGTTCATATCGCGGCCGCATGCCTGGCTCAGACGGGCAACGACCAGGACGCCGATGGTTTCAGGGATTGTCTCTACGACATAACGTGGAGCGGCGCCATTGGGGACGGCTACAGTTTTGACGATAATGGGGAAGTCGTCGGTCTCGCCAATGCCGTCATCGAAGTTTTGCCCCTTAATGAGCGTACCCCGTTAAACAACGGTTACAAGGTCCTGGGTCCTGCACCTATACCTTAGTCGCAGGCACAATCTCCAACAGAGGACAAAGGGATTGGTTTGAGAATTTCGGGCCAATCCCTGCCTGCTTTATTGGGTATGATAAATAGCGAGACAGCAATCAGATTGAACTGAATCAAGCATCCGAAGCCCTCTGTGGCGCTTCGGCATGTAACGAGTGGTCTGACGCTGAGCGCCGCACCACTGTGCCGATTCATCTCAGCCTCAGGGCAATGCGAATTCCCGAGAACCCTGAAGTCGTCACATATAAGAACACTATCACCTTGCGGTCGGTATCGGATCCGGTTCTTACCTCCTGGCGTCGGCAGTTGAACAGGTGTTCCCTTGCATAGTGATTTCCTTCGCACTGACCGAGTCATCGCCACCATCCTGGTTATCGCGATTCTGGCCTACATTGGCTGGCGGGCGTTGACGTCGCCGGAACAGGCCCTTCAATTCGGTTTTAATGGCATTTCCGTGGGCGCCATTTACGCGCTGATGGCCATCGGATTCACCCTGGTGTATAGCACCGTCTGGTTCTTCGACCTGTACTACGGCGCCGCGGCAGCCCTGGGAGCCTACGGAGTCTTCTACCTCAGGTCTCAAGAGTGGCTTGGCGGCATTTACCAGGTCAACACGCCGGCCGTGAATATTATCTTCGCCGTGGTGGTGGCCGGCGTCGTGGCCTGGGTGCTGCACACTACCCTCTACGGCAGACTGCGGCAGAAAGCAGCCCCCTCCATCCTGAGGCTGATTGGCGGACTGGTCGCATTGTTAGTCGGCGCCTATGCCGGCGCCGTCCTAATGTACCCAAGCGATCTTCATATCCTCTTTGGCCCCCTGGCCGCCTTGATCACGGCGCTGGGCCTTTTCCTGCTGGCCCGGTTTCTCTATTCATCCCTGGTGGGGCGCAGGGGCTACAAAGTAGTAACCTTCGCAGCAGCCTTGGCTGGCGTGGCGCTGGCCCTTCTGCTGGGAAGCCTCCTCGTTTCTTCCCCCGGCAGCAAACTCTACCTTAGCTGGGTTGTCTCCTGTCTTTTGGCGGGGTCGGTCGGACTGGCTCTCTACCGGGGTCTGTACGTACGAATGCGGCAAAGATCCCGGTCACCCCTGATTATGCTGGTGGCCTCCCTGGGCATTCTCCTGGCGCTGTCGGCATCCATTTCCATTGTCTTCGAAAGCGCCCCCCGCCCCCTTCCCGACCCCTTCGGCAGTGTGCCCTGGACCCTTGGCGGCGCCAACATAAAGGCCTTCAACCTTTTTGCCATTGCCGCTGCCTTCGTCGGCTTCCTTGGTCTGCTGGTTACCTTGAAATGGACACCCTTTGGCCGTGCTGTTCGGGCCATCGGCGACGACGAGGAAGTCGCCCGGGTGGTGGGAATCAACACTACGGTCATTGTCGCCGCAGTTTTCTTCGTTGGCGCGGCCTTTGCTGGCTTGGCGGGAATCCTCAGCGGGCACGACACTGCCATCCAGCCGCGAATGGGGCTTCTACTCCTGCTCAAGGGCTGGATTGCTTCCGTGGTTGGCGGCATTGGCAACCTCTATGGCGCGCTCCTGGGGGGATTCCTCCTTGGAGTTATCGAGCAATTCGCCATCTGGGACCTGTCCGGCGAATGGAAAGACGTGGTAGCTTTCGTACTATTGATCCTGTTCCTGTCCTTCTGGCCCCAGGGACTGCTGCCCAGGAAGTGAAACTGTGCTGACAAGACCACCAAGCTGGCAGAGAATAGTCGGGATGGCGCTTAATCCCCGCCAGGCCTTCGCCCCTTCACGGGACAACGTGGAGTTGTGGGCGAACCTGATCATCATTACCTGTGCCGTTGTCTTCATGCTGTGGAAGGGCGCCACCTTTGCCGTTACCCTCGGCACCGTGTTCGCCATCTGGGCCATGCTCTCGGTCAGCCTAAACCTGGTGGTGGGCTTCACCGGCCTGCTTTCCATCGGCCACATTGGTTTCTTTGGAGTTGGCGCGTACACCGTAGCGATTCTCACTTCCACCACCGCCTACGAGAGCCTCCGGACCGGCGCCATACCCACCTTCGGCTGGCCCTTCTTTGCCGCCCTGCCGGTGGCCGCCATCGCGGCCGGCCTGGTCGCCTTGCTGGTAGGTCTGGCATTCAACCGGTTTCGCGACGACATTTACGTCCTGGTTTCCTTCGGCTTTGCCATTATCTCCTTCAATGTCTTCCTTAACCTCCGGGTCATTACCAGGGGCGCCTTCGGCATTCACGACGTGGCCAGGCCCCAGATTGGCTCCTGGGTCTTCGATACCGAGCTGGAATTGATGCTGGTCGCCATGGCCCTAATGGTCATTGTGGTGGTCATTTCCTGGTTCATAGTTACGTCTTCCTTCGGAAGGGTGCTCACCGCCATTCGGGAAGACGAGCAGGTGGCCGAGGTGTTCGGTTATCACGCCACTCATTACAAGCTGGCAGTATGGGTTATTTCAGCCATGATGGCCGGCGTGGCCGGAGGCATGTTCTCCAGTTGGACCACCTTCATTGATCCAAATTCCTTCATCCTTCTTGAATCGGTTCTCCTCGTCTCCATTGTGATCCTGGGCGGCCTGGCGACTATCTGGGGTTCCCTGCTGGGAGCGCTGGCCTTCGTCTTGCTGGAGGAAGGTATGAGATTCCTCCCGTTCTTGCCCCAGGAATACATAGGACAGGTCCGCCAGGTAGTCCTGGGTATCCTTCTGGTCATGCTCATGGTATTCCGGCCCCAGGGCCTGGTTGGGAGGTACAAGCTGTGAACCCGCGCCCTGAGAATGACTCCGATTACTACATTCTGGAAACGGTGGATATTTCCAGGCATTTTGGGGCCGTTGCCGCGGTGGATGGCTTAAGCGTCTCCATTCCCAGGCAAGGCGTTACCAGCATCGTGGGACCCAACGGGTCCGGCAAGTCGACCCTGATAAATCTGCTCAGCGGCACCCTTCCGATGGATGGTGGAATCGTAAAGATAGATGGGCTCAGCCTGACCACCATTCACGCCTACGAAACCCCGGACCACGGCATCACCCGCACCTTTCAGGAAGTCCGGTTGTTCGACCAGATCAGCGTCCTGGATAACATCCTGGTCGTGCTGACCACCCGCAAACTGTGGCCTTCTCTTTTCGAACGCACCCGGCGCGAATACAGGGACAAGGCCCAGGAAATTCTGGAGAAGGTGGGTATGTGGGACAAACGGTCATCCCTGGCGATGGACCTGTCCTACGGGCAGCGCAAGTTGCTGGAAATCGGCAGAGCCATGGCCCTTAACGTCAACATCTACCTGCTGGACGAGCCCTTCGCCGGTTTGTTCCCCCAAATGCTGGAGCGGGTCAAGGTAATCCTGAAGGGTATGCGGGACGAGGGGCGGACTATCATATTTGTCTCCCATAACATGGACATCGTCCGGGAAATGGCGGACCACCTTATCGTTATGGACGGTGGACAGCTGCTGCTATCCGGCGATGTCGAGGACGTACTTAATCAACCCGAGGTGATTTCCGCCTACCTGGGTTCGTGACCCGCAGTCCGACCAACCGGTCAGCGCCCCAGTGCAATACCATGAAAAATGAAAGAGCCACAACCCATGACCCTTCCGCTGCAACCGACTTTGCCGACTCCGGCATGGTCCTTGAACTTCGCGATGTATCCGTACACTTCGGCGCGGTAGTCGCCCTGGAGCGGGTTACCCTGGGCGTAGGACGGGGCGAGCTTGCCGCGGTCATGGGACCCAACGGGGCCGGCAAGTCCACGGTATTAAAGGCCATCATGGGGCTGGCTCCCGTTGTCGGCGGCCAGGTTTTCTGGCGCGGGGCGCCGTTGGTTGCCGCAACCCACGACATCGTCAAACAAGGGATTTCCTTCGTACCCCAGGGACGTCGAGTCTTCACCCACCTGTCGGTGATTGAGAATCTGGAACTGGGCTGCCTGTACCTGAACGACCGGGCCGAGCAGGCAAGACGGCTGGAGTCGGTGCTGGAGCTTTTCCCGGTGCTCTACGATAAACGGCGGGACATGGCCAGCCAGATGTCCGGCGGCCAGCAACAGATGCTGGCCCTGGGACGGGGCCTGATGGCAAATCCCGAAGTGCTGTTGCTGGATGAACCCACCCTGGGCCTGGCCCCCATCGTGGTGAAAGAGGTTTTCGAAAAGGTCCACGAGATTAACGAACGGCTACATACCACCATCTTTGTCGTCGAGCACAATATCAAGGGCGTCCTGGATATCGCCAGCCGGGCGTACATTCTGGACAAGGGCCGGTTGGTCTACAGTGGGACACCCCAATCCGTGCTGGAAACCAGTATATTGAACGATGTCTTCCTGGGTCGGCTGAGCATGGAAGACGACGAAAACGAGAATTAATGACCAGGTGTGAACCCATTGCCTAGCGACAACCGCCCCAACCCCGACGTAACATTCCTGCACAGCGAACGGATAATTGACCTGAGCCACCCCCTGCGCCCGGGCATGCCCCACTGGCCCGGGGACCCGACAACCGCATTTGATGAGGTGGCCACCCTGGAGCGGGACGGCTACTTTCTCCGCCGCCTATCCCTGGGCGAACACACCGGCACCCACGTCAACTCCCCGGCCGCCTTCCATTCCGGGGGTGTGGGGATAGACCAATATTCCCCTTCTTCCCTGGTGCGCTCAGCCATTGTTATAGACGTGCGGGAACGGGCCGCCGCCAATCCGGATTACTTGCTTGGCGTCAACGTCCTCCTGGAATGGGAGAAAGAACATGGCCCCTTCCCTGCCGGTTCCCTGGCCTTGCTTCACACGGGCTGGCAGGAAAAGTGGGACAACCCACCGGCGTACCTGGGAGACTCTGGCGACGGAATTCTTCACTTCCCCGGATTTGGCGTTCAGGCCCTGGGAGTCCTGTTAACGCAACGGGGCGCTGCGGGCATCGGCATCGACACTCCCGGCGTAGACGGCGGCAAGGACACCACCTATTCCATCAATCGGCGGGTGCTGGAGCGGCCCCGCATAGTCCTGGAGAACCTGTGCAATCTGGACCGGCTTCCCCCACAGGGCGCCACCCTGGTCATCGGCATTCTGCGCCTGCAGGGAGGGAGCGGTTCGCCGGCATCGGTGCTGGCCTTCATCCCCTAGTCTTCCCGTTTACCCCCGCAGTCCCCAACTTTTTCTCCCGGAAACGCAGAACGCCCTTACCTGGGCTCCCGTGCCATCTGCCCCAGAAGGAGGCAGCCAATGGCAGCCCGGGTAAGGGCGGACTCCGGCCTGTGCCAGGCGAATCAGCCCCGGAAAGCCGACTGGGCTACAGCTTTGCCACGCCGGCCGCGGCGCAGTCTTCGTCCTGCTGGCTGGTGCCGCCGCCTACGCCGCAGGCGCCTTCAATTACGCCGTTACGAATAATGGGCACAGCGCCCTGCCCCATGATCATCGCGCCGCCTGAAGCGGCATTGATGCCGGCCGGGGTGGGCTGGGTGGCCCGCTCCTGCATCTCGCCGCTGGCCCGGCCAAAGGCGGCCGACGCCACCGCCTTGCCCTGGCAACCGTACGCGCTGGCCCAGATGGCGCCATCCATCCGCTGCATGGCGATAAGCCTGCCGCCGCCATCCACCACCGCTGCGCTTATCTTGATGTTCAGTTCCGCCGCGTGGGCCAGCGCCCCTTCCACAATCCGGTTTGCTTCTTCCAATGAAATTGCCACGATGCACCTCTAAGGTATGGGATGGCTAATTCTAGCCCACCACCCGGCAACTGCCAACCAAGCCGGGCGTTCATCAAGATTTAACACGCCCCTGGGTTTCGAATTCCACCAAACACAAGGCCGCTAAGTGTTATACTTTCTGGAGACTTCAGGAGAAGGCGTCGGAGAATTCCCGGTATATGCTGACCAAACGTATCATCCCCTGCCTGGATGTGGATGCAGGCCGCGTTGTCAAAGGCACCAGCTTTGTCAATTTACGTGACGCCGGAGACCCGGCGGAGTTGGCCGCAACGTACGACAGGGAGGGCGGCGACGAGCTGGTCTTCCTGGACATCACCGCCAGCGCCGATTCCCGCAATACCATGGTCGACGTCGTTCAGCGGGTTTCCGAACAGGTCTTCATTCCCCTGACCGTGGGCGGCGGAATCCGCACCCTGGAAGACATGCGCCGCATGCTCAACGCCGGCGCAGACAAGGTCTCCATTAACACGGCAGCCATCAACAACCCCGGCGTAATCTCCGGTGGCGCAACCCAGTTTGGCAGCCAGTGCATCGTGGTTGCCATAGACGCTAAGCGTGTCTCGCCCGGAAATGGGATAGGCGACCAGCAGTCACATCCCCCAGTTGATTCATCAATTGCCCTGGACGAGAACTCCGGCTGGGAAGTCTACACCCACGGGGGCCGCAACGCCACAGGCATTGACGCCGTCAAATGGGCCGTTCAGGCGGTAGAAAGAGGTTCCGGTGAAATCCTGCTCACCAGTATGGACGCCGACGGTCAGCTCTCCGGCTACGACCTGGACCTGACCGCCGTCATCTCGGGGGCGGTTCCCGTGCCGGTTATCGCCAGCGGCGGCGCCGGTACCCTGGATCACCTGTACGACGCCCTTGACCGGGGCCGGGCCGACGCGGTGCTGGCGGCCTCTATTTTTCACTATGGCGCCTACAGCATATCCCAGGCCAAGGAATACCTGGGAGCCAGGGGCATACCCGTGCGCCTCCACCAATAGAAAGTACCGGGCGGTTGGCTCTGCCAGTGGCCGCCCGTATCCGCAAGGCGAGGCATACAACTCATGACCAGCATTACAACAGTAGTTTTTGACGCATTTGGCACCCTCTTCCAGGACACGCCGGACCACTGGAACGCGGCTATGGGCGCCATCATAGACCAGCAGGGCCTGAACGTATCCGTGGACACGCTGAACAGCGCCTGGCTGGATGCCTGCGGCGACTTCCGCGACACCCGCAGCGACTCTCGCTTCCCCTTCCAATCCTATACCACCGCCTGGCGGGACGCCTTCGCAGAAGCCTTCCGTTCCCTGGACCTGTCGGGCGACCCGGATGCCGCCGCCCGCTACTGGATCAACGACATGGGACAACGGGAGCCATACCCCGAAACCCGGGAAGCCCTGGAGGCCGTCTCTCGAAAGTACCGGCTGGTAGTCTTGTCCAACGCCGACGACTGCTTTCTTGACCCCGTACTGAAGCGCCTGGACTTCCCCTTTGCCGCCACCATGTCTTCTGAAGGCGGCCGGTCTTACAAGCCCAACCCGGAACTCTTCCACACCCTGCTGCTGCGACTGGGCGTGCTTCCCGAAGAAGCGGTCTACGTCGGCGACCGACAACTGGAAGACGTCAAAGGGGCCCGGACGGCAGGACTGGGCACAGTCTGGATCAACAGGACCGGCGCCCAGGCTGACCCGTCCCTGCCGACCCCTGACCACCAGATTTCCAGCCTGATGGACCTGGCGACCCTTTTCGAAGACTAACTCCCTTTCCACTCCGGATTGAGGTGAACTGACATGAAGGTAAAATTGAACGAGAAGGGCCTGATACCGGCCATCGCCCAGGACATCAACACCGGCGAGGTGTTGATGCTGGGATACATGAACCCCGGCTCCCTGAAGCGAACGGTGGAAGGGGAACAGGTCTGGTTTTACAGCCGCAGCAGGGAGGACCTGTGGCACAAGGGCGAGATTTCCGGCAACTACCTTAACCTGCGCGAGGCCTATATCGACTGCGACGCCGACACCATCCTGCTGAAAGTGGAACCCGACGGCCCCGCCTGCCACACCGGCGAGGTTTCCTGCTTCTACACCGCCATGGAAGACCTCCCCGAAGACTACGAGGCGACCGATTCCGGTTCCGGAATACTTGACGAACTCTTCGCCCTGATCCAGGACCGGCAACGGGAACAGCCCGAGGGCAGCTACACCGTACGGCTGCTCCAGGATGGTGTGGGCAGGGTGGCCCAGAAGGTTATCGAGGAGGCTGGCGAGTCCGCCCTGGCCGCCGTCCAGGGGGAACGGGAATCGCTGGCCGGAGAAGTGGCCGACCTGCTCTACCACACCCTGGTACTGCTGGCCGCCAGCGGCTCTCGCCCCCAGGAGGTATGGGACGCGCTCCGGGAGCGTCGGGGGTAAGCTTCATCCGACCCTGAAGGTTTCCCCCGGCTGATACTGGGTCCACCCCTGCGGTCGGTACGCGGTAACCTTGCCATGACCGGTTACCTTCCAACTGCCGGCGCTTCCCAGGCAAGCAGTCTGCGCGTCGATCCCCAGAATGGTCAGTTCATCCGACAGCCTCTCCTGTAACTGCTCCGCCACCTGGTCCGGGTTACTGCGCTCGTGGTGCGGCAGAACGCAGATTCTTTCGGCTATTCCCAGGCCCGCCACCCACTCATCTGACCGTGGCCTGCGCATCACCGACCCCATTACCATTGCCCCGGCGCTGGAACCTGCCAGAATGGCTCCGTCATCAACGGCTGCCAGTATCGCCGCAAGCAGTCTCGAGTCCTGCAAAGTCTCCAGCAGGTGGTTCGGGTTGCCTCCGGTGAAATAGATGATGTCGGCTCCGGCCAGCCTTTGCACCATTGCCGGGTCGTCAGCCTGTTCCCGTTCCAGAATCATCAGGGGCTGACCATTGCCGCCAAGTCCGCCAAAGTGGGTTACACCATCGTGGGCCGCCTTTACCGGACCATTTACGGCGGCCGTCGGCAACACCACCACCCTGGCCTGCTCCTTCCCCGTGGCGGCCAGTATCTCCTGGTCCATGTCGACGCAGTAACGCCGAAATTCATCGCCTCCCACCAGCGCAATCAAACCTGCCATGCTTCCCCCTGCCTGCCATATTAGGTACCGTTGCCCGCCATTCTACCAAATTAATTTCCCGACCCACCCGGGTGAGCGCCAGGAGCGCGCCTCCGCCAGCTTCGTTTAACCGGACTTCCATATATGCTAAACTCAGGCCAAAAGCCAAGCTGCCTTCCCAGGCCTGTTTTGGCAAGCAAATGGCGGCAAGCACGCCGGAAACTACACCGGAGGTAACCATGGCAGAGATAGTATTGGGCCTTGGTTCGTCCCACAGCCCCCAGCTTAGCACTCCATCTGAAATGTGGCTGGCCTACGGCGCAGGCGACCAGCGCCACCAGGAGTTGTGGGCCGCCGACGGCAAGCCCTATTCCTACGAAGAGCTGATGTCCACCGCCGACCGGGCAATAATAGAAAAAGAACTGGCTGACGACCGCATGGCCACCCGTTACGCCGCCTGCCAGCAGGGCATCGCCACCCTGGGCGCCACCCTGGAAGAAAGCTCGCCGGACGTCGTGGTCATGATCGGCGACGACCAACTGGAAATGTTCAACGAAGGCAACATGCCCGCCATGCTGGTCTACTGGGGCGACTCCATCCGCAACGTCCCCATTACCGTCCCGGAAGCGGCGCCGGCCTTTCGCAAGGCCAACGCCTGGGGCTGGTTCGCCGACCGGGAGATTGACTATCCCGTCGCCTCAGACCTGGGACGGCACCTGATCGAGTACCTGGTTGACCAACGCTTCGACGTGGCCCACTCCCGGCGGACGCCCGAGGGCCAGGGTATGGGGCATGCCTTCGGCTACCTTTACCAGCGCATCCTGCGTCAGAAGCCGATTCCGGCCCTTCCCATCATGGTCAACACCTACTATCCGCCCAACCAGGTAACGCCCCGGCGCTGCTACGAACTGGGCCAGTCTGTCCGCGGAGCCATCCAGGAATGGGACAGTGACGCACGGGTGGCCGTAGTAGCATCCGGCGGGCTTAGTCATTTCGTCATCGACGAAGACCTGGACCATCACGTCCTGAAAGCCATGCAGAATCGGGACGCTCAGGCTCTGGCGTCCCTGCCTCGGGAAAAGCTAAATTCGGGGAACTCCGAAATTCGAAACTGGATCGCCGTGGCCGGGGCCGTGGAACACCTGGATATGAAGGTGGTGGATTACGTGCCCTGCTACCGTTCTCCCGCTGGCACCGGCTGCGCCATGGGATTTGCCCAGTGGACCTGACAGGCCGCGCCAGGCCCTGGTCCAACCGGGGCCTGCTCCTGGTTCTGCCATTATTGCTCTTTTTGAGCGCAGCGTGCGGTCCTTCCGACGAAGACGTGGCCAGGGCCGCTGAGGAGTCCATTGCCAGGCTTGCTACCCTGGCCGTGGCAAACCTGGGCTGCTCAGTTACCGAGGCCTTCGGCGACGGTGGCCCGTCAACCGGCATAATGGAGACCTTTACCAACCGAATGGAAGGCCTGACTGACACCCTGCAGCGGGACGGCGAGGCCAGCAACCGCGAAAAAATGCAGGCGATTAACGACATGGACATCCTCTATCGGGACTGGGAAGAAGAACTCAGGGACAGCGGCTGCGAAGTCCCCGATCCCTGAGGCGACCACCGACTACCCGATTCTGGCGTCCGGCAGGCTTGAGGCAAGGAGGAACTACACATGCTATCCCACGCCGAAAATGAGATTCTGACCCGCACCGATGGCGGCACACCCATGGGCGAAGTAATGCGCTGCTACTGGATGCCCGCTCTCCTCTCAACGGAACTGCCCGAAGCCGACTGCCCGCCCGTGCGCGTTCGGCTGCTGGGGGAGGACCTGGTGGCCTTCCGGGACACCAACGGCCGGGTGGGCCTGCTGGACGAGTACTGCCCCCATCGCCTGGCTTCCCTGTTCCTGGGCCGTAACGAGGAGTGCGGCCTGCGCTGCGTCTATCACGGCTGGAAGTTCGACGTGGACGGCAACTGCCTGGACATGATGAACGAGCCCCCCGACAGCGACTATCACACCAAGGTACGAATCAAGGCCTACCCCACCATCGAGCAGGGTGGAGTGGTATGGGCCTACATGGGCGAAGAGAACAGCCAGCCCCCGCCGCCGCCCAACTTTGAATGGGCCACCGTGCCGGAAACGCACCGGAAGATTTCCAAGAACCGGCAGGAGTGCAACTGGCTCCAGGCGCTGGAGGGGGGCATAGACACCGCCCACGCCCCCATCCTGCACCGCACCATCACCGTAAACACCGACAAGCCCGGAATCGGGGTCAACACCGACTTTGTAACCGGCGGCGCTCCCTCTCTGGAAGTGGACGTTACCGACTACGGTTACCGCTACGTGGGGATCCGCGACCTGGGCGAACGGGGCAACTTCGTACGGACCTACCAGTACGTCATGCCCTTCCACCAGGCGCGCCCGCGCCAGTCGGGGTACAAGGGCGGGGCAACCCAGCAGATGATTGCGGGCCACATGTGGGTACCCATGGACGACCACAACTGCATGATCTACAACTGGGTTTACAGCTTCGGCCCCGAACCCATTACTGATGAGGACTTCGTGGAGATTGAGCGGGGCTACGGTCGCGGCCCCGACGATATGCTCCCCGGCTTCCGCAGCAAGGGCAACCGCGAAAACGACTGGCTCATCGACCGCCAGGTGCAGAAGTACGAGACCTTCACCGGGATTAACGGCATCAACGCCCAGGACGTGGCGGTGCAGGAAAGCATGGGCGCCATCGTGGACCGCAGCAAGGAAAATCTCACCCGCAGCGATATGGCCATTATCCAGGCTCGCCGGTTATTGCTCCAGGCCGCCCAGACGGTGGCCGACGGCGGCGTTCCCCCAGGCGTGGCGCCCACCTACTACAATGCCCGCGCCATCGAGAGCGTCCTACCCAAGGGTTCTAACTGGAAAACAGAAATGCTGGAATTGATGCACCCGAATCCATAGCTGAAGGGAATTTCCCGCCGATTTCCGGGCCTATGAACAGCGCACTGCGGTTTATCCTGTGCATCCTGTTCATCCATGTCTGACTAACCAAGGAGGACACGCCATGCCAGCCAGGACGGGAGCCGACTACCTGGAACGCCTGCGGGATTCCCAACCCGAAATCTACATGGAAGGCCAGCGCATAAAGGACCCCACGTCCCACCCCACACTGGCCAACGGGGCGCGCACCCTGGCGTCACTCTATGACCTGCAGCACCACCCGGAAATCGGGCGGGAGATGACCTTCAAGTCCCCTTCTTCGGGCGACCAGGTGGGGCTTTCCTTCATCATCCCCAGGACCCGGGATGAACTGGAACAGCGCGGCAGGATGATACGCCACTGGGCCCAAATTACCCGGGGAATGATGGGCCGCACCCCGGACTTCCTCAACGTGGCCGTCATGTCCATGGCGGCGGCCAGCGACTTCTGCGGCCAAAATCGCCCCGAGTTCAAGCAGAACATCGAAAACTACTTCGAATACATCCGCGAGAACGACCTGACCCTCACCCACACCCTGGTCAACCTCCAGCGTTCCCGCAACCCCGTAGGCACCGCCCTGGAAGACCGCACCGACGTGGCCCTGGCTGTGGTCAAGGAGACCGACGCCGGCATCATCGTCAACGGCGCCAGGGTGCTGGCTACCCTGGGGCCTCTCTCCGACGAGATCATCGTCTATCCGGCCCGTACCCACCGGCTGCCCGGGGACGCCGGGGAACGTTATGCCTTCGGCTTCGCCCTGCCGTGCAACGCCCCGGGCATGAAGTTCATGTGCCGCGAGAGCTTCGACCTGGGCCGTTCCCACTTCGACCATCCCCTGGGCTCTCGCTTCGAGGAAATGGACGCCGTGGTCTTCTTCAACAACGTGCTGGTACCGTGGGAACGGGTCTTCCTGCTGGGTGACGTAAAGCTGGCCAATACCTGGGCCGAAGCCACCAACCGCAACGCCCACACGGGCCAGCAGGTAGTCACCAAGAACGTGGTCAAGTGCGAGTACATGCTTGGCCTGGCCAACCTGATGACGAAGACCCTGGGTTCAACCCAGTTGCAGCAGGTCCAGCAGATGGTGGCCGAAATAATCCAGAACCTGGAGGTCACCAGGTGCTTGCTGAAGACCGCCGAGATGGAGGCCAGGCTCGACCAGTGGGGCGTGATGTGCCCGCCCTACATGCCCCTGCTGGTGGCCCGCAGCATGTTCATCCAGATGTATCCCCGCATGGCGGAAATCCTCCACTTCCTGGGGTCCAGCAGCCTCATGGCCCTGCCCACTGAGGCGGACCTGAACGGCCCCCTGGGGGACGACATCCGCCGCTACCTGGACACCGACACTGCCTCCGCGGAAGAGCGTGTTCGCCTCTTTCGCCTGGCCTGGGACACCTGCTGCAGTTCCTTTGCCTCGAGGCAGGTGCTGTACGAACGCTACTTCGGCGGCGACCACATCCGTAACGCCGCGGTGCTATACAACCTGTACGACAAGGAACCCGCTACTGACTGGGTTCAAGAGTTCCTGGAAATGGAATAAGGTGTCTAGTCCAGGGGCGCATGATAAAATTACCGCACCACATATTCTACGTTTGCAGAGATAACAAATGGCGACTCCTAAGGAACTTTCAGACCGCTATCTCCAACTGAGCGACAAATATCTGCGCCAAGCTCAGGATGAATTGAACAGAGGCGATCTGCCGCAAGCTTCAGAAAAGGCCTGGGGAGCCGCCGCCGAGGCCATGAAAGCGTTGTCGGTAGCCCGCGGCTGGAACCACAAGAGTCATCCTTTACTGAGAGATATTGCTACCCACACCTATATGGAATTTGGCCGCCCAAGATTGCTTGATCTCTTCGATATGCTAGAGTGGGCCCACTTCAATTATTACGAACACAGGCTGGAACATGACGACGTTAAACGGCGGGTTGCTCAAAGTCGCGAACTAATTGGCCTGCTGGAGGAAATCAGAAACTCCCCTGCCCGCCGCTTCACTCCCGCAAACAGGGAACAGGAAAGGAGGCTGCAACGACTAACCCAATACCACCCGGACCGCGAAGCTGATTCCGCCCTGGATATTGCGAGCCTCCCTCCGGTTGAGCCGGAAGGGTAATTCAAGCACCCGACAAGAACCGTAGACCTACATGCAGAGCATCCCGCCATCTATGGTCACCACCTGTCCCGTGATGAATGATGAGCGGTCCGAAGCCAGCATCAGGCACATACCCACAATGTCCTCCGCCTCGCCCAGCCTTTTCAACGCCGTAGCGTTTACAGTGCGGTTGATCTGCTCCTCGTTGCGGGCATCCCGCCAGCGGGGTGTGTTGATGCTGCCGGGGGCAATGGCGTTAACATTGATGTTGTAGGGGCCCAACTCCCGGGCCATGGTGGCGGTCAACCCGATAATACCGGCCTTGGAAGCGGAGTAAGCCGCCGAAGTGGGTTCCGCCGATCCCCGCCGTCCCACTATGGACGCCATACTCACCACCTTGCCGTACCGACGCTCCTTCATGTGGGGTACCACGGCGCGAAAGCAGTAAAAGCTCCCCTTCACGTTCACGTCGAAGTTATGGTCCCAGTCCAGGTCCTCCAGTTCCTCCAGGGAACCCGTCAGGTTGGGACTGACCGCATTGTTTACCAGAATGTCAATGCGGCCATACTCGTCCAGGGTGCGCGCCACCGCCGCCTCCACCAGGGACCGGTCACTTACGTCGGTGGGAATGGCTAAGGCATTGCCCCCCTGTTCCCGAATGTCGCTCACCGTAGCGTCGGCGCGCTGCACATCCAGTTCCGCAATGGCCACCGACGCTCCCTCTCCGGCAAAGGCCAGGGCAAAGGCGCGCCCGATGCCGTGGCCTCCGCCGGTAATGAATGCAACCTTGTTCGATAATTCCAGATCCATATCCTGTTCTCCGCCTTTCCGGGGGGGCCCCGGCATATTCCCATGGTTCGGACCGCGCATTGCGGGCGAGACGGCATTTTACAACAATTCACTGAAAGGAACCAAAAATCCCCCATTTATGCACTTCAGATTTATGGTAAGCGGCCTTCGGGTTACATATAATTCAACCATTAAGGTGTTGTTAAAATTGTCTGGCCGCCATCAGCTTCCAGATTCTTCCCTTTACCGATTCCCGCAGTCCGTTCCGGTGAGGCCTGTATGCGAGCAATGGTACTTAGAGAACAGGGTGGGCCCCTGGCCCTGGAAGATGTTCCGGTTCCCCAGCCCGGGAATGGCGAAGCCCTGGTGCGTGTTCGGGCCTGCGGCCTGGGTCTGACCCTTGTCTGGAACCTGAAGGGCCGGGGATTTGGACGGGGAACCATTCCAGACAAGGTCCCCCGCATCATTGGCCATGAAATTGCGGGAGACGTGGTGGAAACCGGGCCCAATGTTACCGCTTTCAAGGCCGGCGACCGAGTCAACGTTTACTTCTACCTTACCTGCGGCAACTGCCGCTGGTGCAACGTGGGGCGTGAGGACCTGTGCGACAATCACGCCGGTTACGTGGGCCGCCAGATTGACGGCGGCCTGGCCGAGTACGTTGTCCTGCCCGAACGCAACCTGTGTCACATTCCGCCGGAAATGGGCTATGTGGACGCCGCCGTAACCGCCGACGCCATTGCCACTCCCGTCCACGTTCTGCGCGAGCGCGCCCACGTCCGGGCGCCGGAAACGGTGATGATCGTGGGCGCCGGCGGCGGAGTAGGCATTCACATGGTACAGATGGCCAAGGCGCTGGGAGCCCGCGTCTTCGCGGTGGACATTACTGCCGAAAAGCTGGCCCTGGCCCGGGATGTTGGCGCCGACGAGACCATCAATTCCCGCGAGGTGGGCTTTGACGAGGAGGCCCGCCGTCTCACCGGCGGTCGGGGCGTGGACGTGGTGGTGGAGATGGTAGGTATCGCAGACACCATGCAGGCCAGCCTGGACAGCCTCGGCAAGGGCGGCCGCCTGGTATTCGTGGGTTCCTACGACGGACAGGCCGTCCTGCCCTTGAACGCCCGTTCCCTGAGCAACGAACTGGTCCTGACCGGTTCCCGCTACTGCAGCCGCCAGGAACTGGCCGAGGCAGTGGAACTGGTGGCCCAGGGCCGCATCCGGCCTATCGTAACCCGCCTCTGCCAGATGGAAGAGGCGGAGGAAGTGCTGCAGAGCATCGAGGCCATGGAACAGCCGGGCCGCGCCTGCGCCGTACTGCCCTAGACCTGCACCAACCGCAGGATTCCCAAGACCTTTACATTGGAGGCGAACCATGCGTGGAGGGGATGCCGTCGTCCATGCCCTGGAAAAAGAGGGAGTCGAGTATATCTCAGGGTTTGCCGGCGGCGGGGAACAACCCCTCTGGCCCGCCCTCCGTCAATCGGCTACCATCAAGGTGTTCTCGGCCCGCCACGAACGGCAGGGAGTGGAAATCGCCGACGGATACGCCCGGGCAACCGGCAAAGTCGGGGTGGCCCTGTGCGGTACGGGGCCTGGCGCAACCAACACCCTGACGGGCATCGCCGGCGCCTATGCCGACAACATTCCCGTCCTGCTGTTGATGGGTCAGCATCCCCTGGCCAACATGGGACGGGAAATCCAGCAGGAAGCGCCTTCCAGCATTTTCGACAGCTTTGTAAAGTGGAAAGGGACCTTCTCCAAAGTCGAGGACATTCCCTCCGTCATGCGCCGGGCCTTTACCGCCCTGCGGTCCGGCACGTCCGGCCCGGTCGTCCTGGAGATGCCTTCGGACGTCTTGTTATCCGAGGCGCCGGACGAGGCGCTGCACTACGAGCCGGTGGGACCGGGGCGCAAAGCCGCGGCGGACCCGGCCGACATAGAACGAGCCGCCGACATTCTAACCAATGCCAGTTATCCCATCCTGAACCTGGGTGGCGGCGTACTGGCGTCCGAGGCCTGGGACGAGGCCCGAGAACTGGCGGAAATGCTCTCCATGCCGGTGGCAACCACCCTGGTCGGGAAGGGTACATTCCCGGAGAACCACCCCTTGTCCCTGGGCGGCGGCGTCTATCCCCGCAGCAAGTATGCTTCCGGCCAGGCTCTGCACATAAATCGCAAGGCCGACGCTGTCCTGGCCGTGGGCAACTCCTTCCGGCTGCCCAACGGTACCGACGGACGCCCCATCCCGGAAGGCGTGAACCTCATCCACGTTAACGCCGACCCGGCGGACCTGAACAAAATCTACCCCGCCGACGTGCCCATACTGGCGGATGCCAGGCTGGCCCTGCAGGCCCTGAATGCGGCCGTCCGCGACCGCCTGGGCCCGGGTGGTGGTGGAGTCCGGGAAGAAATCGTCGCCGAAATCCAGCAGGCCAGGGCCAAGTGGCTGGGAGAGTGGGCTCCCGTCTTCAACGATACAACCACGCCCACCAACGGTTACCGGGTTGTCCAGGAACTGATGCGCCTGGTGGACCTGGACCGCACAATCGCGCTTCACGACGCCGGGGGCAGCCGGGGTTACCTTTCACCCTTCTGGACGGCCACCAGGCCCCGCAACTACATCGGCATGGGAGGAATGGCCGCCATGGGCTGGTCCATGGGCGCCACCGTGGGCGCCAAGCTGGGCCGCCCGGACCACCTGGTCTTCAACGTAATTGGCGACGCGTCCTTCGGCATGGTGGGAATGGAGATCGAAACCGCGGTACGGATGGGACTGCCCACCCTGACCGTGCTGCTCAACAACGGCGGCACCGGCGGCGGCCTGATGGCCATGGAACGGCCCAATGCCGCGCCGCCAACCATGGCGGAACTGGGGGGCAACTTCAGCATGGTTGCCGGGGGCCTGGGAGCTTACTCCGAACGGGTGGAGAACCCGGACGACATTTCGGCAGCCATGCAACGCTGCATTGATGCCACAAAAGCGGGCCAGGCCGCCCTGTGCGAGGTGATTATCCGGCCCATGCCAACGCCGGAAGCCCCGGATAGCTGGTCGTTGTAGCCCGCAGGCAGCCCCGTCCAAATCTGCCGGGGCGGGTTATCGAAAAATCGGAAACTGACTTCCGATCGTATATAAGCAACACGAACACAGGCGGAAACGTGCCGGGTCATTTTTCGCATCCACACTGAACTTCCCCTTGAAATGGCGGAAGTGGCCCAGGCAAGCCTGAACGGTACTTCACCCGGGACCGGAGGAGAGCCATGCCATACCAGCCCATAGAAGACTACGGAATCATCGGCAATATGCACACGGTGGCATTGGTGGGCATGAACGGCTCTATAGACTGGTTCTGCTCACCCAACTTTGACTCGCCCAGCATTTTTGCCGCCATTCTGGATGACAAGAAGGGCGGGCATTTCAAAATCGCGCCGTCCCACGACCAGGAAGAGCTCACCTACAAGCAAATGTACTGGCCGGAGACCAACGTCCTGGTAACCCGTTTCCTCTCCACTGAAGGCGTGGGCGAAGTGACCGACTTTATGCCGGTGGGGAACCATCACGACTACCACCGCCGCAGCGAGTTGATTCGTCGCGTAAACGTGGTCCGGGGCAAAATGAACTTCAGAATGGAGTGTTTCCCGGCCTTCAACTTCGCCCGCAACGAGCATCATATCCGCTTGAACGCCCTGGGAGCGGCCATAACCTCTGAAGGGATACACATTCAGTTGACCACCAGCCGGCCCCTGGAGCAGGTGGGAGACGGCCTGGTCAGCGAATTTACCCTCCACGAAGGGCAGACCGCCACCTTCGCCCTCGACAACGTGGCCAATAACCGGGGTCCGGTGCTGCCCCTGGATGAGGATGAAAGCGAGCACCTGTTTGCCGAAACGGTGGAATTCTGGCGTAACTGGCTGTCCCGCTGCAACTACAAGGGCCGCTGGCGGGAGATGGTTGAGCGGTCGGCCCTGGTCCTGAAGTTGCTGACCTACGATCCCACGGGCGCCATCGTGGCGGCCCCCACTTGCAGCCTGCCCGAGGATGTGGGCGGGGAAAGGAACTGGGACTACCGCTATACCTGGATCCGCGACGCCGCCTTCACCCTGTACGCCCTGCTGCGCATCGGATTTACCGAGGAAGCCACCAAGTTTATGAAGTTCATAGAGGCGCGCGCCGTGGAGGCCGAGGAAGGCGGGTCGCTGCAGGTAATGTACGGCATCGACGGCCGTCACGAACTGACCGAGCAAACCCTCGATCACCTGGAGGGTTACAAGGGTTCCAGCCCGGTGCGCATCGGCAACGGCGCCTTTGACCAGCTTCAGCTGGACATATACGGCGAGTTGATGGACTCGGTCTATATCTACAACAAGCACGCCCAGCCCATTTCCTTCGACTTCTGGATCCACCTGCGCCGTCTGACCGACTGGGTGGTGGAAAACTGGCGCCAGGCGGACGAGGGCATTTGGGAAGTGCGGGGCGGCCGCCGCCACTTTGTCTATTCCAAGCTCATGTGCTGGGTAGCCATTGACCGGGCGCTGCGCCTGGCTGACTCCCGGGCCTTTCCCGCCGACCGGGCCCGGTGGGAGGCGGAGCGGGACGCCATTTACGAGGAAATCATGGATAAGGGTTGGTGCGAGGAACGGCAGTCCTTTGTTCAGTATTACGGCAGCCAGTCCCTGGACGCTTCCAACCTGCTGATGCCCCTGGTGTTCTTTGTAGCCCCCTCAGACCCCCGAATCCTGAAAACCCTGGAAGCCACCAACCGGTCGCCGGAGAACGGGGGGCTGGTATCCAACAGCCTGGTTTATCGCTACAACCTGGAAGCTTCCCCCGATGGGTTGAACGGACACGAAGGAGCCTTTAACATCTGCACTTTCTGGCTGGTGGAAGCCATGAGCCGGGCCGGCCGCTACGACCGCAAAGCGCTGGACCAGGCCAGGCTCATATTTGAAAAGATGCTCAGCTATGCCAACCACCTGGGTCTCTATGCCGAGGAGACCGGGCATAGCGGAGAGGGCCTGGGCAACTTCCCGCAAGCCTTCACCCACCTGGCCCTGATCAGCGCAGCCTGTAATCTGGACCGGGACATAGACACCGCCGGGCAAGTTGAATGGTAGGTTATTCAGTCATGGGTTAACAGGATGTACAGGCGAATACCTGGCTTATGCGGCGGATAGCTTCCCCGCATGAAACAGAATCCTGTGCATCCATGTTAGAGCTTCCGCCGGTCTTCCAGCCTGCGTGCCTTGGGCAGCACGCCCACGCCGGTCAGGTGCGCCAGGCTGTCCGGCGCCACCATCTCCACCTTGATGCCCACGTTCAGCCGGTCGCGGAAGGTGCGTTCCAGGTCCCCCTGGATGAAGTCATGGTCGCTGGCATCCGGAGTATGCTCAACCTGCACCGTCATTTCCTCGCGGTTGCCCATGCGCTCCACGACGCAATAATACTCCCCGGTCAGGCCGCTCTTGGTGGCCACGATAGTGCCCACACCCTCGGGCCACACGTTAACGCCCCGCAGCTTCACCATAAAGTCGGACCGGCCGTGGATGGGATCAATCTTTTGCATCCAGCTGCCGCACTCGCACTGGCCCTGGGGCCACAGGCGGGTAACGTCCTTGATGTCGTACCGGACGATGGGGTAGTTCTCCTTGTACAGGGCGGTAACTATCATCGTTCCAACTTCGCCCGGCTCCACCGGTTCATAGGTCTCCGGGTCCACAATCTCCACGATGAAAGCGTCTTCCCAGATGTGATGCCCGCCCGCGTAGGGACATTCGGATGAAATGGCCTGGACCTCGTGCATCCCGTAAGTGTCGTAGGCTGGGACGCCCCAGGCCTCGCGCACCAGGTCAGACTTGCCGAAGCACTCCACCAGCTTCAGGTTCAGGTCTCTGCCCACCTCCAAACCCATGTCCTTTGCCACCTGGGACATGTGCAGCAGGTACTCGGGGAAGCCCACCAGGGCGTTGACCTGCCACTTCTGGGCGATTTCCAGCGCGCGGGTGGTGCGGGTAACCACGCCGGCGCTGGTGGTTACGGGAATGCAGCCCAGCCACTGCCACAGGGACTCGTGGGCCGAATAGGCGGCGTTGTGGGTGGAATAAAGCAAGGTATTCATCACCACGTCGCCGGGCTTGAAACCGTGCCAGTAGTAGGAGCGGGCGCGCAGAATGTTGCCCACTTCCCGGTCCCAGGGAGTGTAAAAGGTGGGGCGCGGCTCGCCGGCAGTGCCGCCGCTGGAATGAATGCGCCAGGGAATCTCCCCGGCCAGCACGTCGCGACCCACGTAGTCGCCAAAAGGCGGGTGGGCATCCACGCTCTGGCGGATGTCCTCCACCGTGTACATGGGGGCCTTCCTCAGGTCGTCGATAGTCCTGATGTCGCCCGGCTCAATGCCGGCCTCATCCCACTTGCTCTTGTAGAAGGGCACCTGGTAGGCCCGCGCCACCGCCTCCCGCATCCGCCGCTCCTGAAGGGCCCGTATTTCCTCGGTGCTCATCATGAAAACGCCGCGGAAGAAGTCCGGGGCCGGCGGGTATTCCCGCACCAGTTCTTCAAAGTCTATGGACTTGTAGTAGAAGGG
>CAZPMU010000019.1:0-12433 GCA_964587795.1 uncultured Dehalococcoidia bacterium
ACGTAGCCCCGGTGGCCAGGGCCTGGTAGCGGCGGCGCACCTGGGCGTTGGTCTCGATGGCCTGCACCGTGGCCAATGCCCCCAGCCGCAGGCCGTTCTGCGGGCTGTAGGTTATGCGGCCCAGGCCGGATATTCCCTTCAGGTTGACGACGCAGGCCGGCCGCCAGAACCCTTGCCGCCAGCGCACCAGGAAATCGGTGCTGCCGGCCACCGGCCGGGCCTCCTCACCGTGGCGTTCCAGCAGGGATATGGCGTGACGCAGGTTCCTGGCTTGCAGGAAATCGAACCGCAGCATAGTCAACTCCGGTTACAGGATTGCGGGAGATAGGCGGGGCACTGGGATAGTCATACTGAATGAAAGGCCCCTCTGGCCGGCAATTATAGGGTTGGCGGCGGAACGGGGCAACAATTATCTTGGCGGAATGGCGGCGGGGCGGTTGGGTCCATCAAACGCCGCCTGTTAACAGTGGGCAGGCATTCATGTATATTCTTGGTGAAAGGCGGCCAGACTACAGGGGCCCAGCGCCCTCTTTTGATTTTGCTGCCTTAACCAGGCAACCAGTCAGCTGAGTCTCTCTTGACCCCACATTTCGAGATCCGTTACTCCAATCACTACTTGACCAGAATAGGGGAGCGTCCGTACCTTGAGAGTTGCGGTGAGTTGGTGTTCCAAAGTCCCGATGCCCGATTCTACGACTTATCGAAAGATAACCTTATAGCCGTCAAGAGAATGTACGTTCTCGGGGCAGAGCGCGACGTTGCGCTGGCTTATGATATTCGGGAAAATACTGTAGTGTTTGTAAGCATACTTATTCTCAAAGAGAGACAACGGCAGAACAGACTGCAAAAGGGAAGGTGGGCGCCTTATGAGCCTGCGAGTGAGCTATGACCCGCAAGTTGACATTCTTTACCTGGCAGAGGAAGGAATAGCTCCGGAAACGGTCGAGGTTTACCCTTGCGTAAGCCTGGAAATAAACCCAACCGGAGCGCTCATCGGGGTGGAAATATCTTGCGCTGTTGAGAGACTGCTGGGTTCGGCCATCGTTGAGCCTATGATGAACGGTGGCGAGTTCTATAAAGTTACTCTCAAAGGCAGCCTGGCCGACCTGGACGCCCAACTGCGCCCCGCCGACGGAACCGAGCACCTGGACTACATCGAGGCCTGGCCGGATTTGCTGGAAAAGGACCCGGAGGCAGTCAAAACCCTGGAAACCATTCGCCGGGGCATTAGCGCCTTGCTGGAACAAGTTAAAGACGGAACTGCAGTGAGCTAACGCCCAACGGTCAGGGTGAAGCAACAAACCAAGTAAGTGCTCAAATGAATTCGGATGCATTTCGTTTCCCCACTCCTGGGCAAGTTGGAATTCTGGTAATTCAGGGATTTGCAATTGTCGTTGCTTTCTCAACATTGCTCGGAAGAGTATATCTCCAAGATTTCTTACATACACTTCGGATTCCAGCTTCAGATTACCGCATAAGTGCTGTCGACTACGCCGTTGTGTCCCCCGATCTCACCGTTGCATCGGTCGGCATGGCTCTAATCTTTGGGTGCTATTTGTTGGGCTTGGTGTGGAGTAAGGGGAACAAGGGCAAAGAACGTTGGAGAATACTAACAGGCATCGCCTTAATAGTGCTTGGTATAGTTGGTCTGCTAGCGACATTATTTCTTAGAACTGTTCCGCACATTCCATTTGGTGGCTGGGGCGTCCCATGGACGGCATCATTTGCTTCATTTGCTTTCGGATTAGCTAGTTTGTTTTCCTATGAGTTTGGAAATGTTGCTATTGAGCAGAACAGCGGAGACGGGAAAACCAACGAAAATAGATCCTCCTGGGAATTTCTTAAGTTGCTCTTTCCGATTTTGTTAGTAATCGTGCCGCTGGCTATGGTTGGCTCAGCATTTGACTTGGCTTCACAAGCCGGGGAACATGATGCAAATAAACACATAGAGAGTTCTCCGTATGCCCTGCTGGATTTCCTTCCATTAGTAGCTGCAAATTCTCAGGGTTGTTATGGCGGGGCCTCGGAACCAAACCTATCTTCTGTTTTCAGGGTAATAATGGTTGGCGATGAGTTTGTTTATTTACGTAGCGACATTAGATTTTGTGGTCCACTTTCAGGTATAGAGTTTCCGCCGGGAGAACCATATCAATACGCGGTTCCAGTTGAGCACATCAAGGGAATTACTTACATCGAGAAACCCCAGAGCCCTCAACTAAATCCATCCGAATCAAGGTAATACATTAAAGCCCAACACCCTCTTCTACGGCGACAACATCCAGGTGCTGCGCGGCCATATCGCCGACGAATCGGTGGATTTGGTTTACCTGGACCCGCCCTTCAACTCCAATGCATCGACCGAGTCTTCTGGGCCGTCATCTCCGTTGGCCTCCTCATCGGCTTCGGCATAATTGGCACCATGCTTACCCTGGTCTTTCGCCTCAGCTGAAACAGTTTTTCCGTGTCCCCTTACCGGCGTAGGGCGCAACGCGATGCGCCCCTACTGTCGAATCAGTCCTTCGTCGGGAAGCCCCCCGTACCTACTCCTCCTGGGGCAAATACGCGTTGGGGACTACGGCGCTGCCCTGGCCCACGGCGGTGGTGTCGCCCCGCTGGTTTTCCGCCTTGATTTCCACGGAAACCCGGCTGCCGTTGGCCTCCCGGCCCACGCCGGTAATGGTTCCGGTGAAGGTAACGGTGTCGCCGGGGCGGACGGGCCGCAGGAACCTCAGGTCCACCGTGCCGGCGTGGTTGAACACGTCCCCGCCGAAGAACCGTCGCATCATTTCGATGGCGAAGGACAGGGACATCCGGCCCGAAGCCACCGTGCCCTCGGTGCCCAGGGTCTCCCGGGCCGTCTCCTCATCGGTGAACTGGGACGGGCCCAGATCGCCGGAACTGCCCTCGAACAGGTTGATGGCCTCCTGGGTCATTTCCTTTACCAGGGGAGTCAGTTCATCCCCCACGGCGTAATTGCGGACTAGCCTCCCCATTTCTTGCCCACCTCGGTTGGCTGCTTCAGTTCGTGGGTGATGACCCGGTCAATGAGCCGCCCGTCTTCGTCCACGGACACTGCCTCGGTTACGATGTAGTTCTTGCCCCGCCGCAGGTACTTGTCGGCAATCCAGGCGCGCACCGTTATGCGCTTGCCGGGCACGGGGGGGTTGTAGCAGGAGAAGGAGCAACGGGCGTTGACCGACCCCGCGTCCCGGTATTTGGCGTTGTACTGCTTCACGTCCACCTTGTGAGAGATGGTGGGGAAGCTGGCCTCCGGGTCCATCACGCCCCGGCGGTAGGTATCAATCATCTCCTGGGTCAGGACGTACTCGTAGGTGTCGAAGGTCTCGCCCACCTCCAGCGCGTCCCAGTCCAGCAGAATGCGTTCGTCCGCTTCAACCATAGGTGCCTTCCTTGTCATTAGTGTTGTTACCGGCGGCACAAATCTACACTGGGGCATTTGCATCCGTCAATCGGGCCTGGTTGTTCGGCGAGGCGATGGAATTTGGATCATGCTGTCCGGTTTTCTTGCTTGAATGCCCGCCTTCTTTCACCACAGGGGCGGTATCGCAGGCCGTTCCAAGCATAATTCGACCATCCGGGGGGGCCGAACCGCCCCCTGTGATAGAATTGGGCAGACTTGTACAGACTTTTGAAACGGAGTATTCATATGGTCTCCATTGCATACGAAAAGGTAACCCTTTCCAACGGATTGGACGTAATCCTCCACGAAGACCACTCCATACCGTTGGCCGCGGTAAACGTGTGGTACCACGTTGGCTCCAAGAACGAAGTGCCTGGCCGCACCGGCTTCGCCCACCTGTTCGAGCACGTGATGTTTGAAGGTTCGGGGCACCACAACAGCAGCCACTTCGAGCCGCTGCAGAAGGTGGGCGCCAACCTGAACGGCTCCACCAGCTCCGACCGCACCAACTACTGGGAAGACGTGCCCTCCAACTACCTGGAACTGGCCCTGTGGCTGGAGTCGGACCGGATGGGCTTCCTGCTGGACGCCCTGGACCAGAACCGCTTTGAAGTGCAGCGGGACGTGGTGAAGAACGAGCGGCGGCAGAGCTACGAGAACCGCCCCTACGGGATGGCCCAATGGAACATTCAGGAAGCCGTCTTCCCCTTGCCCCACCCCTACCACTGGATGACCATTGGCTCCCAGGAAGACCTGGACGCCGCCAGCCTGGACGACATCAAGGACTTCTTCCGCCGATTCTATTGTCCATCCAACGCCAGCCTGTCCATAGCGGGGGACATAAAGCGGGACGAGACCCTGGAAATGGTCAACCGCTACTTCGGCGACCTGCCCCCAGGGCCGGCGGTGCGCCGCATCGGCCGCTTCGACTCCGGCCTGGCCGGACGGGTGGAACTGGAGATGCGGGACCGGGTGTCCCTGCCCCGCCTGTACATCGTCTGGCCTGCCCTGCCGGACAACGACCCGGACGAAGGGGCAATGGAACTGCTGCGGGCGGTGTTGGCCGACGGTCAAAGCTCTCGCCTCTACCGCTCCCTGGTATATGACAAGCAGATTGCCCAGAGCGTGGGCGTGCGCAACCATTCGGCGGAGATTGCCGGCCAGTTCATCGTAGACGTTACCGCGGCTGCCGGACATTCGCTGGATGAGGTGGAAGCGGCAGTTGAAGCGGAAATCGCCCGCATCTGGCAGGACCCGCCCACCGACGAAGAGCTGCAAAGGGCCAGGAACCGGATGGAAAGCTCCCACTACCGCCAGCTGGCCCGCATCGGGGGTTTCGGCGGCCGGGCCGACGTGCTGAACTACTACAACGTTTTCTATAACGACCCCAATATGATCAACACCGGCCTGGACAAGTACCTGGCGGTGGACCGGGACGACATTCTGCGGGTGGGAAGGCGGGTGCTGGACCAGCGGCAGGTGCGGATGCGCGTGCTGCCCGAAAATCCGCTGCAGGCAGCCTCCACTACCGGGCTGGACCGCACGGTGATGCCACCGGCTGCCGATGAACCGGAATTCACGCCCCCCGTTCCCGTCCACCACACCCTGTCCAACGGCCTGCGGGTTACGGTGGTGGAAAAGCGGGGCGTGCCCATCGTCGCCTTCGCCCTGATGGTGCAGGCGGGGGCCATCACCGACCCGGTGGGATTGCCCGGCCTGGCGTCCTTCACCACCCAGTTGCTGCCCGAAGGCACCACCACCCGCTCCAGCCAGGACATTGCCAACGCCTTCGAGTTCATCGGGTCCCGCCTGTCTACCGAGACCCGCAAGGAAGTCAGCCTGCTGTCCACGGAAACCCTGAGCAAGCACTGGGACACGGCCCTGGAACTGATGGCCGACGTGGCCCGCAATCCCACCTTTCCGGAGCACGAAGTGGAGCGGGTGCGTCGGGAACACCTGACCGACATCCGCCGGGGCAAGGACGACCCCACGTTCGTGGCGGAGCGGATATTGCCCGGCCTGATTTTCGGCCCAGACTCCCGTTACGGCCATCCCTCCTTCGGCACCGAAGCCTCGGTGGCCGCCTTCACCCGTTCGGACCTGGAAACCCACTTCCGCGCGAACTTCGGTCCCGCCCGGGCCAACCTGGTGGTGGTGGGCGACGTGAACCTGGACGAAGTGGTGGAGCAGGCGGAAGAGGCCTTCGGCGCCTGGGCGGACGTTGCGCCGGAAACCCAGGAATCCACGGGCGGGATGGTGAACGGCGACCTGACTCCCCAGCCCACCACCGTGTACCTGGTGGACAAGCCGGGGGCAGCCCAGTCGGTTATCCGGGCCGGCCACGTTACCATCCCGCGCGCCCATGATGACTACGGGCCCCTGACCCTGCTCAACTTCTGCTTTGGCGGCCAGTTCTCCGCCCGCCTGAACCAGAACCTGCGGCAGGACAAGGGGTACAGCTATGGCTTCAACTCGGGAATCTCCTGGTTCCGGGAGCCTTCGCTGCTGGTGGCCGGCGGCAGCGTCCAGACCGCCGTTACCAGGGAGTCGGTGGTGGAGACGCTGAAGGAGTTCCGGGAAATCCACGCCGACCGTCCGGTGACGGAAGAAGAACTGGAAGCGGCCCGGGCGGGGATGCTGCTGGGCTACCCGGCCGGTTTCGAGCGTCCGGGGCAGGTACTGGCCCAAGTAATCAACCTGCTGCAGCACAACCTCCCGGACGACTATTTCCGGACCTACCGGGACCGCATCACGTCAATAACCCTGGACGACGTAAGGCAGGCGGGCCAGCAAAGGGTGAAGCCGTCCGGCCTGAACATCCTGGTGGTGGGCGACCGCTCCACGGTGGAAGAAGGATTGCGGGGGCTGGACCTGCCGGTAGTGCTGCTGGACAGCGAAGGGGCGCGGGTTGAATCGTAGGAATTTGGGCCAGGCGATTTCCCCGATTTCGGTTTAGAATGTACCTTAGGTCGAGACACCGGCGTACGCTGGAAAGGATATTTGAGACTCCGACACCTTCAGACATACGCTGGGCGGAGATAGAGTCGCTGCTGATAGCGCTGGATATAGAAATCGTCGAGCGGGCGGGATCGCGAGTGTTAGTACGGAGAAATCGAGAAAGAATAGTCCTGCACCGCCCCCACCCACGGCCGCACGTGGTGCGACCGGCAGTGCGGGAATTGCGTGACTTTCTTGCCGCCCTGGGAGTTATACCCTGATGGAATACAAAGGTTACATAGCCGAAGTCGAATTTGATGACGTGGCAGGGGTCTATTGCGGCTACGTCGTGAATTCGGGGCCATACTCCATAGTAACGTTCGAATCAGAAGACGAAGACAAGCTTTACCACGAGTTCTGCTTTTCGGTGGACATTTACCTGGAGTCTTGCCTCGAAGACGGTGTGGACCCCGTTAAGCCGATGATAGTCAACCCATAGTTCCAATGTCCCGAAGCGCCTTTCGCTGGGCGGCGAACAGTGGTTCCATGCCCCTGGCGGCCAGGGCCAGCGCCTCCACGGCCTGGTGGCGAGGAAAGGGGTCGCCCTCGGTGGCGCCCTGCAGTTCCACAAGATCACCCCGGTCGGTCATGACCACATTGAAGTCCACCTGGGCGTCAAAGTCTTCCTGGTAGCACAGGTCAAGCAAGAGTTCGCCATCCACCAGGCCCACGCTTACGGCGGCCACGGCGCTGTGCAGGGGCGCGCGGCGCAGCACCCGGTTATCCACCAGCACCTGCATCGCCTGGCACAGGGCCACGTATGCGCCGGTGATGGCTGCGGTGCGGGTGCCCCCGTCGGCCTGCAGCACGTCGCAGTCAATGGTAACCGTCCGTTCGCCCAGGGCCTCCATATCTGTAACCGCCCGCAGGGAGCGCCCGATAAGCCGCTGGATTTCCTGGGAGCGGCCGCTGATACGGCCGGCGTCCCGGTCCCGGGGCGTCCGGGTGTTGGTGGAACGGGGCAGCATATTGTACTCGGCGGTTACCCAGCCACGGCCCTGGCCCCGCAGGAACATTGGGACCCGCTCCTCCAGGGACGCGGCGCACAGCACGCGAGTCAGGCCCGTCTCTATCAATGCCGAACCCTCGGCGAACCGCTGGTAGCCCGGGGTAATGGTAATGGGCCGGGGCTGGTCCCACCGCCGGCCGTCAGTTCTGGTCAAGTTGTCCTCTCCTTGTGTTCCTGTCCTGAGTAGTTGGCAGTCCTCACAGAGTATAGCTGGGCCAGGGGCAGGTTGACAGCAGACTCGGGCGCCAGTCCCTTACCGCTCCGTCTCCACCCATAATCGCTGGCCGTCAGTGGTGAAATGGATGGTCCCCTGGGTGGCAGTGCTGAAGATATGGGCCTTGCCTACCACTTCCTCCAGGCGGCTGACCACGTCGGCGTGGGGGTGCCCGTACTGGTTTTCCGCGCCGGCGGAGATCACCGCCCAGCGGGGCTTGACAGCCCGCAGAAAGGCCGACGTGGTGGACGAATTGCTGCCGTGGTGCCCCGCCTTCAGGACATCGCTTTGGAGCGACGTTGCGGTGCGGGCCAGGTAACGCTCCGCCTCCGCCTCAATGTCGCCGGTCAGCAGGAAGCTGATTTCGCCGTAGGACAGGCGCAGCACCAGGCTGTTGTTGTTGGAGTCCCACGCCGGACCGCGCAGGGGTACGGGCGGTGGATGCAGTGCCATCAAGGTCAGGCCTTCCTCCAGCATCAGTTCCTGTCCGGCAGACAGGTGGACCAGATTGTGGCTGCCGTGCGCCACCGCCTTTTCCCACTGGAGATAAAGGTGGCTGTCCGTATCCGGCAGTCCGGCGATAACCGTCCCGGTCTTGTAGCTTTCCAGCACCCGCAGAAGGCCCCGGCTGTGGTCCACGTCCAGGTGGGTTGACGCCACCAGGTCCAGGGTGCGGTCCCAGGGCGGCAGGCGTTGGGACAGGGCAAGGGCCACGCCGCCAAATTCGGGGCCGCCATCCACCAGGACCTGCTTTCCCCCGGGCGTTTCAATGTAGATGGCGTCGCCCTGGCCCACGTCCAGGAAGAAAACGTGCAGCCTGCCATCGGCCTGGCCCCACACTCCCACCAACAGATAGAGTAAGGTCGCCGCCAGCACCAGGCCCACTCCGCCTAGGGCCAGGAAGGCCCCGGCTGCGCCTGAACCGGAAACGGAATGTCCCGCCGCGCCGGTCGCCGCCAGCCGCCGGTCCAACCTTGCCAGCAGGCCCGCCCGGTACCACCGCGTGTCCGCCAGGACCAGCGTTCCCAGCAGGATGCCGTACCAACCCCACAACCAGCCAGTTCCCTCCGTGTCCAGTTCCACCGTCCACTTGGGAACGGCTTCCACCAGGGCCAGCAGGGCGGCCAGGGGCATTGACGCCGGCAGCCCCACCAGTTGACCGGCCAGGGGATGGACCGTTCCCGCCAGCGCCGCAATCAGCCCGCCGGCCAGGGCAAAGGGAAGCAGGGGGGTGGCCAGGATGGTGGCCGGTATGCCCAGCAGGGGCAGGCGCCCGAAGTTCAGCGCCACCAGGGGAAAGGTTGCCAGAGTTGCCGCCGCCGAAATCAGAATGCCCGACGCCAGCCAACCCAGGAAGATTCCAGCCATTGGCGACCACCGCCATCCCGTCTGCTCAATGCGCCCCGCAAGGCTGCGGGAAAGGGTGTCCTGCCAGGGCAATGCCAGCGCGATACCGGCCATTGCCGCAAAGCTTAGCTGGAAGGATATGCGGGACGCCGCCCCGGGGTCCAGGGCGGTCATCGCCACCACGCTCAGGGCCAGGGCAGGCAGCAGTGATTCCCGGGGACGTCCCAGGCCCAGGGCGGCCAAGTACACGCTGCCCATTATGGCGGCCCGCACCACCGAAACGGGCGCGCCGCTGACCAGCACGTACAACCACACCGCTGCCAGCGCAAGAAATATGGGAATGGGGGTGTGTCGTCCCAGGGCCCAGTGCAGCAGTCCCACCGTCATCAGCAGCAGGATGCCCAGGTGCAGGCCCGAAATGGCCAGCAGGTGGGACGTACCCGACTGCCGGAAGTTCTCCACCGCCGGGGCGGGCAACTGCCCCCGCAGGCCCAGCAGCAGGGCCTGGGCCAGCGCACCTTCGGTGGGCGGAAGGGATTGCTCCAGGCCACGGGCCAGCGCCCGGCGCAGGTCGAACACCCTTTCCCTGATTCCAGTAACTACACCTGCGCCGGAATCGACTTGGGCAATTACCGTTGCTTCCTGGGACCAGAAAACACCGTAGATGCCCTGGCTTTCCAGGTAGGCAGGGTAGTCAAACTTCTCTATGGGTTCTGGTTGTTGCAGGGTGCCCGACAGTTCCACGCCGTCCCCGAAGCGGAAATATGGCAATACCCTTGCCGACACCAGTTCCGGCGGGGGATGGGCGTAGACCAGCAACCGGGCATCGCGGGGTTGCCAGTCGGGAGTTCCGACTGAGCCGGTTTGGGCCAGGTCGGTAAGCTGCAGGGTGAACTTGACGCGGGTTGCGGTGGTTTCCGGGTCGCTGACAATGCTGCCTCTGACCCGGGTTGTCCCGCCGTGGTCTGTCAACAAGGACGGCGGCACGGCCTGCCACACCTCGTACCGCCACAGGGCCAGAAGGCACGCCACCATCAGCAGCGCCGGCCAGGCGGCTATCCCCAGCAGTCGGAAGGCCAGGGCGGCAGTCGCCGCAATACCGGACAGGAACAGCAGGGGAAGCGGGTCGGCGTCGTACCACCCGTAGGCCACGGCCATTCCTGCCAGCCAGGCCGCCGCCAGGGTAGTGAGTTTCATAGCGGCAGGCCTGGAATCAGTATCTGGCGGGATTGAATGAGAGGCTCCGGCCCGGGACGACGACCATCTACGGCGAATTTTCCACGGTAATGAGACCAAGGAGATTGTCCAGGATGCCCTGGCCTATGCCCGAAACGGCGGTGATTTCCTCGACGGCAGCGAAGGGGCCGTTTTCCTGACGGTAGGCAATAATCGCCCGGGCCCGGGCAGGGCCGATGCTGGGCAGGGTCTCCAGTTCGGCCTGGGAGGCAGTGTTCAGGTTCACCGGGCCAGCGGGCTCGGCGCCATCGGTTACAGGTTCCCTGGTCTCTTCAGGAGATTCAGTGGCGGGACGATTGGTTGCCGCTACGGGGAACAGGGGAATGGGAGATACGTCCTCTATCGTCTCCGAATTTGCATTGGCGGCGGAAAGGGCCACCCTGGCGGGAATGTAGTAAAAGCCCTCATCCTCCACGCGCATTGCCAGGTTGACGGCCTCCAGGTCGGCATCGTCAGTGGCGCCCCCGGCGGCCTCCACTCCATCAACCAGGCGGTCTCCTGTCAGGAGCGGGTAGACGCCGGGGCGACGTACGGCCCCGGCCACGTACACCCGCAGTTCCGGCGCCTCAACCGGGGCGGCGGCTTCAGGAAAAGTAGTCCCGTCCGCAGAAACAAGGGGGGCGCCTGAACCGGGCGTCCCGCTGATTTCAGGAGTCGTGGCAGTCAGTTCCATCCCATCCGAATCATTCTGTCCAAAATAGACCAGAAGGAAAGCGGCTGCCAGCAGGAAACCCAGGGCGAGCAGGCCAACGATGGCTATCTTGCGGGGTGTGGACAAACGATAATGTCCTGGTAAGAGTTTCGTACAGCCCACCGCCGGATTCCCGCCCCGGCTCCGCCACCTCTCCCAACACTGGAACGGAATCCGGTCGGTGATCTACGAGATTATATTTCATCCTGAACAAAAACGCACAAATACATCGTTTTGTAAGGCAGTTTGTGCCGTCCGGCGCTACCTGGCTGGGAAATCCGGCGGCACTTTCTCTCTTGCCAGCTTGGGCAGCCTGTTCTTACCATAAAACTGTCGGGTTCCAACCTTCTGGTTGCCACGGGCACTGGCTTCCCGAACGCCGAAAGGGCGGTTCCAGGTCCGGCAATGGGGAAACGCCAAAAATGGGCCGAAATGGGCCATAATGGAACGAAAATTAAAAAATCCAGGCGCCCGGCGTTGGCCGGAAGCCGTTGCGGATGATTGTTGGAGGAACCCAATCGTGGACGTGGACGCTGGTCGTTTACCCGGCGCAGCCAATGCCATAGAAGTGAACGGCCTGCGCAAGGGTTACGGCGACCTGCCCGTACTGTGGGACCTGGACCTGTCCCTTGGCTGGGGCGAGTTCCTGGCCCTGTTCGGGGCCAATGGCTCCGGTAAGACTACGTTGCTGCGCACCCTGGCAGGCCAGGCCAGGCCCGATGATGGCAGCGTGCGGATTGCCGGCTACGACCTGCGGCGGCGGCCGGCGGCGGCGCGGCGGCAGGTGGGAGTGGTGGCCCATAGCGGCTACCTGTACGACGACCTGACCTGCCGCGAGAACCTGGCCTTTTACGGCCGCCTTTACGAGGTGGAAGGCCTGGCTGACCGGGTATCCGGCGTGCTGGAGCGGGTGGGGCTGTCCCATCGCGCCGACCGGCGGGTGCGCAGCCTGTCCCACGGAATGCAGAAGCGGCTGGCCATCGCCCGGGCCATTCTTCACCGGCCTTCGCTGCTGCTGCTGGATGAACCGGAGTCGGGTCTGGACCGGGAGTCGGTGGCGGCCCTGGCCGACCTGCTGCAGGAGTGGACGGCGTCGGGCCGGTCGGTGGTTATGACCACCCACAACGTGGACCTGGGCCTGGCATGGGCCACCCGCGCCGCGGTAATGTCCAACGGCACGTTGAACCTGGATGGAGCGCAGGACTATCTGGGCGTGGGGAGATAGGGGGGTAGAGGCTTCGAAAGGTAAACCCGAGGCAGGCGCAACAAGGGATTCCCGATTGCCCAGGTTTCCTTGAACGCGGAGAAGGAATAGGATACCGGCATGCAGAACTACGACATCAACGACTTTGACGACTTGATGCGCCTGTTGGAGACGCAACCGGAACTGGCTGTACAGTTGAAACTGGCTCTGATCGGGAAGGACATCTCGGAACTTCCAGCCAGCGTCGACGCACTCTAGCGAGTTGAGCGCCACCATCGGGAGGCTGTCTCCAGCCCTTGACCGCCTCACTGACA
>CAZPMU010000019.1:12533-42509 GCA_964587795.1 uncultured Dehalococcoidia bacterium
GAGTTGAGCGCCACCATCGGGAGGCTGTCTCCAGCCCTTGACCGCCTCACTGACAGGATAGATGAAGCGGAAGGGCACCTGGGCAACCTGGCAGGGGACAGCTACGAAGAACTGGTGGAACCCAAACTAATTGCAAGGGCGATGCTCGACCTCGGTATGCGCTCGCCCCGTACTGTCCTCAGCCGAAAGGTAAACGTGTACCCCCGGTTTACTTCGATGCTTCAAAGGTCTATGGACCGAATATCTGAAGCGCAAGACACTGCCCAGGTCCAAAAGGCCGCACTAACGCTGAGTGAAATTCATAATTCCGATCTGATAATTGAGGGACAGGGCCCAGCATACGTGGTCTGCGAAATCTCAATCACTGTGGAACGCCACGATGTAGAAAGGGCCCTGGAAAGGGCCGAAGCCCTGCGGTGGCTCAGCGGCGCCGACACAAAACCCGTGGTCGTTGGCGTAACCATCGCCGACGAAGAGCGCCAACGAGCCGAAGGCGGCGGCGCCCAGGCTTTCACCCTGTCTGACCGTTAGCCTGCAAATAGGGAGAGGACAGCCGCCAACGCGGCCCTTCAGCTCATCCTTCGTATGTCCGCGAAGGCTATGAAGGCGTAGATGGTCAGGGCCAGGCTGATTACGCCCACCAGCACTACCACGAAGCTGGCGGGCCAGAACTCGGCCATCAGGCCAAGGGTCATGCTGGCCAGGGGCGTGAGTCCGTGATCCAGGTGGTAGATGGACATTACGCGGCCCCGCAGCGCGTCGGGTATGGTGGTCTGTACCAGGGTGTTGTTGTTGATCTTGAAGGCCAGGCGGAAGAAACCAAAGCCGAACATGGCCAGCAGGGATACCCATACCCAGGTAGAAAAGCCCAGCAGTATGGCGGACACCGACAGGCACATCAGAGCCAGCAGGCCCACGGATCCCCTTCGGAACACGCCCCCCAGCGACGCAAAGGAGATGGTCGAGATAATTCCGCCCACGCCCGTGGCCAGCACCAGGAATCCGTATACCTCGGGACCCTGGCCCAGCACCCTGGAAGCGATTACCGGCATAAGGTGAATGACGGGGGCCAGCAATATGTCGGAAATGCAGGCTACCAGCAGCAGTCGCAGCACCATCTGCTCGCTCAGGACGTAGGCGAACCCCTGTTTCAGGTTGGCCAGCATTGAGGCCCGCCGCGCGGTGATCGCTTCCCGGTAGGGCAGGGCTATGGGAATCATCACCAGCACCATCAGGATGTACAGGACTCCTTCCAGGAAGAAGTTGAGGGCGGGCCCCAGCCACGCGATGAGTAGACCCCCCAGCCCGGGGCCCACCACCCGGGCCACGTTGCCGGCAATGGAGTTCAGCGCGACCGCGTTCCACAGGTCTTCCCGGGGGACGGTGTTGGCCACCATGGCCTGGCGCACGGGCTGGATTAGAGAATGGAGGGTGCCGGTAATGAAGGAGAAGGCGAGGGCATAGATTACCCCAAAAGTTCCTACCACCACGCCAAGCTGTACCGCGCCGGCAAAGGCGAGTACCACCATGGCCATCACCGACTGGGTTACGAGGACCATCTTGCGTCGGTCCACCCGGTCGGCAAACACACCGGCCATGGGCCCGATGACCAGGAAGGGTATGGATCGCATACCTGCCGCGAGTCCCACCAGGAAGGGAGAGCCGGAGATTTCCCACACCACCCAGGGTATGGTTATCTGCTGGAACCACACCGCCGAAGCGTTGCACAGGTTACTCAACCACAGGAGAAGGAAGTCTCGGTGGCGCAGGGATACGAAGGTGTTGAAACGGGCGGGATGCAGCCGGCCTCGCCGGCGTTCCGGCCCGGGTGGTTGTCCAGGGTCCGTGGTGGCACCGGCGCCGCGTGGTTCGGTTGAAGCCGTGGGGGCGCCTCCTTAGTGTTGGCAAGAGCCCGGCTGGGCCGGGCCCGGGTAGCCGGATTACTTATTGGCAAACCTGTGGGCCAACGACCACGGGCATTATACTCCGTTGTATTTCGCCAGGGGCCGCCTGCTCACCTGCCCTGCCTGATAAAGTCGGCAATTCGCTCCCCAATCATCAGGACGGTGACGTTGATGTTGGCGCGGACACATTCGGGCATTATGGAAGCGTCCGCTATCCGCAGCCCGTCCGCCCCGTGAACTTTGCCGTATTGGTCCACTACGGCCATGGGGTCGGAGGAGGGGCCCATCTTTGCGGTGCAGGAGACGTGGTGGCCGGTGCCGACCCACCGCTTCATCCACAGGTTGAGGGCCTCATCGGTCTCCAGGTCGGAGTCCTCGGGGTACACCCGCTTTTCGATGATTTCAGCCATGGCAGGGTGGTCTTCCAGGTCCACTATCATGCGGATGCCGTCCCGGTACCGGCGCAGGTCCTCCTCGTGGTCGAGCAGGTTGTAGTTAAGGTAGGGATAGTCCCGGTAGTCTCCGGACCGGAGCCTTATCTCTCCCTTGGAGAAGGCCAGGTTCAGACCCAGGCTGGCGCCCAGGCCCACTACCGCGCTCATGCCTTCCGTTCCGCTGCGCATTCCGCCCCGGTTGCGCGACATTCCGGCGGCGGCGTTCAGGTACACGATCATGTCGTTTTCCAGGGAAGAGCCCTCGGCTGTGTACCTTACCAACAGCTGGGCGCTGGGCAGGAAGGGGGTCAGGTCCACCTCGGGTTTGGTGGCCCACAGCATGTTGATCAGGGGATGGTCGGCCAGGTTCTGACCTACACCCGGGGAGTCGACGAGAGTTTCAATGCCGTTCTCCCTCAGGTGGTCGGCAGGGCCCACGCCGGACAGCATCAGGATTTGAGGTGACCCAATGGCCCCGGCGCTGAGGATGACCTCGTCGGCTTCGACAATGAACGTCTCCTCGCCGGACACCGCTTCCACGCCCGTGGCCCTGGGCCGCTGGCCGGTGGTGTCGAAGATGATCCGCTTGACCGTTACGCCGGGTCTGATGGTCAGGTTCAGGCGGTGGCGAGAGAGGCCCAGGTAGCCGATGGCCGTGGACCAGCGGATGCCCTCAGGATTGTTAAGCGTTATGGGCCCCACTCCGGTGGTGCCCGGCAGGTTGTGGTCTTCGCAGTAGGGATGGCCGTTGTCCCGCCAGGCCTGGAACCAGGCCCGGTTGCCCTGCCGCCACTGGTCCTCGGGGAACCGGTGGCAGATGATGGGGCCGCTGTTGCCGTGGAAGTCCCCCGGGTCGTCCTGGTAGGTAGTGTCCGTCTCCACCATGTTGAAGTAGGGCACCAGCCTTCCGAAGTTCCATTCGTCGTTGCCCCATTCCGCCCAGTTGTCGTAGTCCTCGGGAATGCCCCGGATGAATATCTGGCCGTTGATGGCGCTGGAGCCGCCGGTCACCTTGCCCCGGGGTATCTCTATATCCGCCTGGTCGGTGGCGCGGGCCCGGTACTGCCAGTTATGGTCGCTGTCCCACACGCTCCTGGTGGACTTGTACCCGTACTTGACCTCTTCGGGGAGGCTGTCAATGTCCTGAAAGTCCTGGCCCGCTTCCAGCAGCAGCACCGAGACGCCCGGGTCTTCGGAAAGCCTGGTGGCCAGGATGGCGCCGGCCGAGCCAGCGCCGATAACGATGTAGTTGTACTTCATTGCCTACCTCCCGGATGTTACGTTAGCAGGGCGATTGCATAAGGAATTTTCCAGGGCAGTCCGGCGCTTGCCACACCCATGCTAAACCGAAGCCAGGGGGGAACGTGCATTCCTGGCCCGGGCTGCCGGGCTTCAGTTCAGAGTGCCCGACCACTGAACTGTCATCCTGAGTGAAGCGAAGGATCCAAGTTTCTCGCGTGTAATAAAGCTTCCTGCTGACAAGAACTTCAGATTCTTCACTCCGTTCAGAATGACAGGTTTGGCGGGGTAATTCTTGTGCTTAATGCATACCCTTCTCAGCCCATCAGGGGGAAGGGACCCTGGAGGTGTTCTCTTAATCCTCCAGCACCACATAGACCGCCGAGGACGGAGACAGGTCGTCGTGTTTGTGGCCCTTGCCACTCACGTCCTCCATGAGCCGGATATCCCCGGCCCGCAGCACCCGCTGGGAACCGTCGCTGGCTCCGATCTGGACCTCGCCGGACAGGTGGATGATGAGCCGCCGTTCGGGCAGGGGATGAAAGTCCATGTGGCGCGACCCGTCGAAGTCCCGCACGGTAACCTCGGAAACATTGAGCATCGCGGCCAGGTCGGGGCGTTCCTCCAGGTTTACGTCTTCAACGTGGCTCTCGCCGTCATCGTCCGAATAAAAGCGGTAAAATGCCATTTTGGCCTCCTTAATAATTGCGTGATGAACATACTCAGCTTACTGGTCTTGGCGCGAACCGGAAGAGAACGGCGCTCCGCCTGGCTTGCACCCCTATTCCACCCCGCATCGCCGTCCGTGTCAACCGGTAAGGAGCGGGAGTTACCGAGCCCACTTGAGGTGTGGGTCACCCAGCCGGCCTTTTCCTCCAACAACGTCTAAAGCAATTACGGCACGATTGTACTCTGATTTCCAGGTCCCGTTGCGATTTTTCGCTATGGGGTGGCCGTTTATTGGAAAGCGGAGAGCAACCAGAGTTTCCCGGAGATACCCCGTCAGGAAGGCGCACAGCACGGCCCTGTGGCTACGGAATGTCTCAGAATGAGATTGCCCTGACAGTTCCTGGAACAAATTGACACCAGCAATTGGCGTGGTTATAATCCCGCCACCTTTTTGAGCGTTTAACCGCGCTATATTTCAGTTTCAGTGCGAATACGATAGCGGAATACCGACAAGCTTTTACTAAAATCGCAATTGCAGGCGTGGACACATTCCATATCTTTAATTGAATAAACAGAAATCGTTTCCGGGCAATGTTAAACAGCCCATGTTAATCAACAACGGAAAGGTGAGTAGTATGAGAAGGTCGTTGGTTATTTTTGGAAGTCTCTTCTGCCTGATGCTGCTGGTGGCGTGCGGAACGGCCCAGCCGGAGGTTGTGGAAGTGGAGCGGGTGGTAGAGGTGGAGACCGTCCGCGAAGTGGAAGTGGAGAAGGAAGTTCCTATAGAAGTTGAACTCATTCGCGAAGTGGAAAAGGAAGTTGCAGTAGAAGTTGAGACTATTCGCGAAGTCGAGAAAGAAGTCGAGAAAGTAGTAGTGGCCACCCCGACTCCTGTCTCGATTCCTGAGTCGGGAAGGCTTCCCGGCAGGGTGGACCCCGTCGGCTCCATAATATCGGTAAGTTCCTACCTGGGCTTCCAGGGGGTTGACACGAACATCTCCCAGGACAGCGCCACCAAGGTGTACTACGACGAGGTGTTCGACTACGCCATCGGCCAGAATCCCGATGGGACCCTTACGCCCGGCTTTGCCACGGCATGGGAAGTCTCTCCGGACCAACTGACCTGGACCTTCACCATCCGCGAGGGGATGAAGTTCCACAACGGCGACGCCATTACGCCGGAGGACGTGGCGTGGACGTGGAACAGGGCCGTGGGAGAGGACTCACTGGGCGGCTTCGCCCTGGAAGTAGGGCCGCTGCTGAGTTCCGACTTCCAGGTTGCGGGCAACACGGTAAGCGTTTCCACGCTGGAACCCCAGTCCACGCTGCCGCTGTTCTTCGCGTCGGCATCCCCGCCGCGCTCCGTGGTATTCCCCCAGGCCCACTTCGAGAGTGTGGGCGGAATAGATAACTTCCGCGAAGCGCCCGTAGGCTCCGGTCCCTACAAGTGGGCTGACCGGGTTCCCGGCCAGTACATACAGATGGAGGCCTTCGAGGAGCACTACGAGAAGAACCCGGGCTACAAGATCCTGCAGATCTGGGACGTGGCCGAGTTGAACACCCGCATGGCCATGCTCAAGAGCGGGAACGCCGACCTGATTACCGCCTCGGTTCGCAGCGTTGAGGAACTGGAGAGCGCAGACCTCCAGGTCCTGCAGTCGCCGGCCGCCAACATTTCCTGGATCTGGTACAACTATGCGTGGGTACCGGGCCATCCCTTCAACGACAAGCGCATAAGGGAGGCCATATCCATCGCTGTCGACCGGGAGGCCATTGGCCAGGGCCTGTACGCGGGCCAGACTACGCCGGCCTGCTGCTACTGGGTTGTGGAAGGAAATATCGGTTACCCGGGCGACATAGACCCCCACCCCTACGATCCAAGCCGGGCTATGCAGCTCATCCAGGAAGCCGGTTTTGAGGGCGCGGAGATCGAGATTCTGACCTTCTCGGGAGATGCCGACTTTGTTGACCAGCCCGGCCTGTCAGAAGCCATTGCCGGTTACCTGGAAGCCATCGGACTGAACACCTTTGTGTCGGTGGTGGACGGCCCGGTGCTGCGGGAAACTTTTGACAACGCCATCAAGACGCCCGACGAGATCGAAGCTATCATCAAGGACCAGCCTCCCTACCAGATAGCCGTTCGCGGCAGCGACACCCGGCTGCACTCCTACCGCGGGGCGCATATCTACTACCACTCCGAGGGACGGCGGCAAATGATGCGCCTGCCGGACATTCTTGATCCCTTGCTGGACAAGGCCGGTTCCTCCTTTGACCTGCGGGACCAGCACGAGGCCATGGCCGAGTTCCACCGGCTGCTTAACCGGGACTTCTGGGCCGGCCCCCTGCTGGAAGCCGGGGCCGTGTTCGGTGCCAGCGAAAAGGTCGGCTCCTGGACTCCCATTACCGGAAAGCCCTATCCCCATAACCACTGGACGATAAGGCCGTAAGCGGCCCCGTCCGCTGGCGCAGACTCAATGCTATAAAGGCCGACGCGGCGCGGGTCTGCCGGTGAAGGTGAATTTACCGGCAGACCCGCGAGTTTAAGGACTAATCCATGCTCAAGTACATCGGGTTTCGCATTTTTCAGGCCCTGCTGGGCTTGTGGTTCATTGCAACCCTGGTGTTCATTCTGTCCCGTTCCATCGGCGACCCGGCAGAGGTATTCACCGCCCGCAATTCCGGGGTGGATGCCCGCGAAATTATGGCCGCCAAGCTGGGCCTGGACCGGCCGGTCCACGAACAGTACCTGAAGTTCCTGGGGCAGCTGGTAAGGCTGGACCTGGGAGATTCGGTCAGCAACGGCATTCCGGTGACCCAGATACTGGTAGAAAGGATGCCAGCCACCTTTACCCTTGGCCTGGTGGCGCTGATCTTTGCCCTGGCCTTCTCGCTGCCGCTGGGGGTGCTGGGCGCGGTGTACCGGGATTCCGCCATAGACTGGATAGCCAAGGTGTTGGCCTTCCTGGGGCAGTCGATGCCGCCCTTCTGGTCGGGGATTATGCTGATAATCCTCTTTGCCGTGGTCTGGGAGATGCTGCCGCCGGCCGGCAAGGGGGGCTGGACGTCGTACATTCTGCCCGGCTTTACCCTGGGCTGGGGTGTGATGGCGGGGATGGTGCGCCTGGTGCGTTCCAGCATGATGGACGTGCTGGACAGCGACTACGTGGCCATGGCCCGGGCCAAGGGCCTGCCCGAAGCGGTGGTTATCGGGAAACACGCCCTGCGCAACGCCCTGCTGCCGGTGCTTACCTACAGCAGCCTGGTGCTGGGCGCGTTCATGAACGGCTCGGTGGTGGTGGAGCAGGTGTTCGCCTGGCCCGGCATCGGCACCTCGGCAGTGCAAAGCGTTGTCCGGAGGGACTTCCCCGTAATTCAGGGCGTAGTGATAGTTTTCGGCAGTTTCTTCATACTGATCAATCTTTTTGTGGACATTCTTTATGCGGTAATTGATCCCCGCATAAAGTACACCCCGTAGCAGGTAGCCTATGGCCAACACAACAATGCAGATTGGGGAACCGGCTTCCGCCTGGTCTGCAAGGTTCCGTTCAAGCCTGAACTGGGCGCGGCGCGTTCCCAAGATTCCGACGGCAGTGCTGCTGGTGCTCATGATCTTCGCCATCTTTGGCCAGTGGATCGCGCCTCACAGCCCGGTGGCCGTGGACATGGCCAACTCATTCGCTCCGCCCGTATGGCACGAAGAGGGGACAGCCAATAACCTGCTGGGCACCGACAAGCTGGGTCGGGATATTCTGAGCCGTTTGATCCGGGGCGCCCGGGTGTCGCTGTCCCTGTCATTGTTCGTAATCGCGCTGGGCGGCGGCGTGGGCGTGGCCCTGGGGCTGGTGTCGGGTTACGCCGGCGGGAAAGTCGATGCCGTAATGCAGCGGGGCATCGAGGTTATTCTCGCCATGCCAACAATCCTGGTGGCACTGGTGTTTGTATTTGCGGTGGGGAGGAGCTTTGAGAGCGTCATTCTCATCCTGTCACCCTTCCTGGCGGCCCGGTTTGCCCGCATTGTGCGCGGGGAAACCCTGAGCGTACGGGAGCGGGACTTTGTGGCCATCGCCAAGGTAATCGGCACCCCCGCCTGGGTTATCCTGCTGCGCCACATCCTGCCCAACGTTTTCAACACGATTATTGTCCTGGCTACCCTGGAAGTGGGGCACCTGATTCTGCTGGAATCGTCCCTGAGCTTCCTGGGAGTGGGTGTGCCACCGCCCCAGCCCGCCTGGGGCCTGATGGTTGCCGACGGGCGTGAGTTCCTGACATCGGCTTACTGGATTACCCTGTTCCCCGGTCTTTGCATCCTTGCGGCGGTGCTGTCCCTGAACTTGTTTGGAGACTGGCTGCGGGACACCCTGGACCCCAGACGACGGCAACTGTAGAAGACAACCCGGGTTTGTGATAGATGGTTAACCGGAACATAGAAGATGACATCCTCCTGAGGGTGGAAGGGCTGAAGACCTACTTCTTCCAGCGCAACGCGGTGCTGAAGGCGGTGGACGGGGTGAGCTTTACCGTTGCCCATGGGGAGGCCGTGGGCCTGGTGGGCGAGTCGGGCAGCGGCAAGACCATGACCTGCCTTTCCCTGATGCGGCTGGTGCCCCAGCCCGGCGCCCGCATAGTAGATGGGGAAATCTGGTTCAAGGACGAGAATCTCCTCGACATTACCGAGAACGAGATGAGGGCATACCGGGGGCACCGCATGGCGATTATCATGCAAGACCCCCAGACGTCCCTTAACCCGGTATATACCATTGGCGAGCAGGTCGCAGAACCGGTGCGCCTACACCTGAAGGAGCGAGGCCAGCAAGCAATGACGCGGGTGCTGGACGCCTTGCGGGCGGTACGAATTCCGCGGCCCGAGCAACGGCTGGTCCAGTATCCCCACCAGTTCAGCGGCGGCATGAGGCAGCGGGTGGTGGCCGCCATGGGCCTGACCACCCAGCCGGAACTGCTGATAGCCGATGAGCCCACCACGTCGCTGGACGTTACCATCCAGGCCCAGTTTCTGCGGTTGATCCGGGAGTTGCAGCAGGATAGCGGCACCAGTGTAATCTGGGTGACCCACGACCTGGGCATCGTTGCCCAGATGTGCGACCGGGTGAACGTGATGTACGCCGGCCGCATTGTGGAAAGCGGCCGAGTGCGGCAGATTTACAAGGAGCCCCAGCACCCCTACACCAGGGCCCTGCTGGACTCGGTACCGCTGATGGGCGCGCGGCGGGATAAGCTGTACCAGATTGACGGGCAGCCGCCGGACCTGCGCAGTATTCCCCAGGGCTGTCCTTTCTGGCCCCGCTGCCCGGAGGCCATGGATAAGTGCAAGGAAGAGTACCCGCCCCGAACCTCACTGGGCGGACAGGACTTTGTTCATTGCTGGTTGACCGAGGAGGGAAGATAGCGTGGCCAACCGTTTGCTGGAAGTAGATGGCCTGGCGAAGCACTTTCGGGGCGGCGGCAACTGGCTGACCAGCGGGGGAGACGCCATCCGAGCGGTGGACGGGGTAAGCTTCCACGTGGAAGAGGGGGAGACCTTCGCCCTGGTGGGCGAGAGCGGCTGCGGCAAGACCACCGTGGCCAAGATGATACTACTCCTGGAACGCCCCACCCGGGGAAAGATCTCCTTCCAGGGAGAAGACGTCAGCGGTTTACGTGGCGGCAATCTGCGAGAATACAAGCGCCTGGTGCAGGCGGTGTTCCAGGACCCATACAGCTCGCTAAACCCCAGGATGCAGGTGCTGGACATCATCGGGGAACCCCTGCGCGTCCACCAGGGACTGCGGGGGCGGGACCTGCGCATGCGGGTGGGCGAACTGCTGGAAAACGTGGGGCTGAACCCGATAACCGCATCCTTCTTTCCCCACCAGTTCAGCGGCGGACAGCGCCAGCGCATTGCCATCGCGCGCGCCCTGGCTCTGCGGCCCCGGCTAATCGTCCTGGACGAACCGGTATCGGGCCTGGACGTTTCCATCCGGGCGCAGATTCTCAACCTGCTGGTGGACCTGCAACGGGACCTGGGCCTGAGTTACCTGCTCATCTCCCACGACCTGGCAATTGTGGAGCACATGAGCCACCGGGTGGGCGTGATGTACGTGGGCAAGATGGTGGAACTTGCCACCCGGGACGAGTTCTACGGGAACACGCTGCACCCATACAGCAACGCCCTGCTGGCTTCGGTGCCTAACCCCGATCCGGACATACCCATGGGCACAACCATCGGCGGGGAAGTTGCCAGCCCCATCAACCCGCCCAGCGGCTGCCGGTTCCATACCCGCTGCCCCATATACCAGGAGACCAGCATGTGCCGAGAAGTTGAACCGGACTGGCGGGAGATACTGTCCGACCACCTGACCGCCTGCCACAAGGTGGAGCCGGCGGTGGTTTAGGGATTTCCTGTGCCCCTTCGTACCTGACGAGAGAAGGCCAGCCTGGGGGTGATGCCCCGGGAATCCGCAGCCCCCTCCGTGGGGCGATTACCCCCGAACACTCATGCCAACGTCCCGCCTTGCCAGGGGCGGGGTCTGAATGCGCCCGCCCCCAGCCAACAGATACGCCGGGAACGCTGTCAAACCGGAAGCAAATTGGGACCGCGAAACTCCCAGGCAGCTCTATTCCATGGAAGGCCGGTATGCAGCGCCTTCATCCGGCGTTTGGGCACGCCCTTCAAGGCGCGTAAACTCCAGGCGAGAAACGGTTTAGCTCCGGGTATCTTCTATGACCTGGAGATAGACGAATGCGCCGGTAAAGCAGGTAGCGTCTTCGCAGTGTCCACCGACAATTTCGCCTGATGGTTTTGCGGCGGCTACGTGTAGATGAACGTAGACTCCACCGTCCTCCAGGGGCTGAATGTAACCATCAGCGGTGACCAGCTCCATAATTTCGTCGATTGTTTCCCGCTCATGGTCCCTTTCAAGGCTGCAAAGATTGCGGCGTTTGAGTTGGGTCAGACTTCCGATACAGGACATTACGGAGGCTTCGCGAATGCCCTCTTCGTGGGCCAAAGCTTCGATACTGCCAATAAGAGATGACCCCGCTGGCAGGCGGTGGTATACGACTCGGGATGTTGTGGTGTCCCAGTTCTTTATAGCCATGCGTCCTCCTGCTGGTGAATGATGCCGCCATTATACACACTTGTAAGCCGGGGCGTTGACGGAAGTCTCGCCCGTACCAGGTCCTGACCGGATTCGGAGTCCAAACCTGGTACTGAAGTCGCAGGCCGGTGTGGGCCCACCATTTGAGCGTCGGCGCTACTTTACCATTTCGGTTTTGGGGCTGTTACAATTAGCCCCGCAATCCCAAACTGACGAAGTTCCTGGAGAGTAATCATGGCTGTTTCCACCGGAGTATCAAATGCGCTGGAGCGCAACTGGGGTATGATCGACCGGGCCATAGACGGGCTGAGTGATGAGACACTGGCGCGCAGGATATCCGACGGCGACAATTCCATTGGCTGGCTCCTGTTCCACATGAGCCGGGTGGTGGACGTATTCATAAATACCAGATTCCAGGGCAAGCCCCAGATATGGATGGAAGACGGCTGGTGCGAGAAATTCGGCCTGAGCGACGACCCGGAGACCACCGGCCAAGGGTGGGACGCGGCGCGGGTGGCCGCGTGGCCGCTTCCCCCCAGAGACGTTCTGGCAGGGTACTATGAGGCAATGAAGACCTGCTGCCGGGACTATATGTCCTCCGTGACCGACGAGGAGCTAAGCGTCGCCATGAGCATGAGGCCCGGTATGGACCCCGAGCCGAAAGAGACCCTAATGGGCGTCCTGGTCTATGACAACATCGTCCACGGCGGCCAGATAGCCTTCCTGCGCGGTCACTGGGAAGGCATGGGCTGGTTCATCTAGACTGAGCGCGGGCTTCGCAGTCTATTTATACAGACTTGCCCAAGGGCATGGCTTGAGCTCGCCCCGCCCTTCGCCGGAATTCGGGGCCACGGTGGGCGGGGAAGCCTGGCCTATACGGGCACAAGGTGGGAGGCGCCCCCCTCAGGGGGTCTGGCAAGCCTCCCTCAACCACTCCCGGTCCTCACCATCCAGCATGGGAGCGATGGTATCCCATACCTGCCGGTGGTATCCTTCCAGCCACCGGAGTTCGTCGCTGGAAAGCTGGTCCCAGTCAATGAGTTTCTTTTCGAAGGGAATCAGGGTCAATGATTCCATCCCCAGCCACTTGCGGCCGTCGGGATGCCCGGGCATATCCTCTTCAGGGACCACGACGTACAGGTTTTCCAGGCGGACTCCGCCCCAGCCCGCTTCGTAGTAACCGGGTTCATTGGAGACGATCATCCCGACCTTGAACGGCTCGTCGGCACCCCTTGGGCTGATTCGCTGCGGCCCCTCGTGAACGTTAAGAAAGGCGCCAACGCCGTGACCCGTGCCGTGGCCGAAGTCTAGCCCGGCGTTCCAGAGGAAGGTGCGCGCCAGGGCGTCCAGCGCAACCCCTCCAGTTCCCTCGGGGAATTTCTGCATAGCCAGCTTGATGTGGCCTTTCAAGACCAGGGTATAGACTTCTTTCTGGCGCTGGGACGGCTCACCGACGATCACCGTACGGGTGTCGTCGGTGGTACCGCCCATCAACTGTACGCCGGAGTCAACCAGGAACAACTCCCCGTCGCGAAGGGGAACGTCAGGGCTGGCGTCGGAGTAGTGGACGATGGCCCCGTTGGGGCCCGCGGCGGCAATGGTGGTGAAGCTCAGGTCGCAGAAACCCTCCTCGCTGGAGTACTCGTCGTACAACAACTGGCTATAACCTGCCTCGCTAACCGTCTCACCCGCATTGATCGAGTCCTGCAGACGCTTGAAGCTGCGGATTTTAGCGGCGGCGGCGTGGCGGTGGGAGTTTCGGGCGGCGTCGATCTCCTTTTCGTTCTTGATTGCCTTCAGGGCCACTGTTGGATTGGGCTTTTCGAGCAGCTTCTGGTCTTCGTGGAGCATCAACCTGGTGCCCATGGTGGTCCCGCTGGGGTCCAGCCAGACCATCCCCGAGGCTTCCGCGCCGGAACGCTTCATCGCGGCAGCGTAGGCGTCGTAAGATTCAAAGGCGATTAACGATGCCAGGGAATCAGTCACCTCAGCGGAAGGTGGAACTCGGGTGAAACAGGTGGCGCGTTCAAGTTCAATGACCAGGTAGCCCTCGAACACGGGATTGTAGGCGATATCGGCGCCCCGCAGGTTCGTCACCCAGGCGATCTCGTCCAGCTTGGTCAGCACCAGCAAAGTGGCTCCCGCTTCCTCCATTTCCCTGCGGATGTCAGACAGCTTCTCCGCAACACTGCAACCGGTGAGGTCGTCCGGCAGCCGGTATATGGGGCTTGCCGGCGGAGGCGGTTGGTCGTCCCATACGGCGTCCACCAGGTTGCCGCTGACCGGCACCAGGGCGGAATCGAGAGATTTCAATGCGCCCTTGTACACGGAGTGGGCCTGCATGGAGACGACGAAAGGGTCGAATCCCACGCGTATGCTGCCCCGCTCCTTTTCCATTTCGGTCAGCCACTGGCTGAGAGTTTTCTCCTCGGCCAGCCCAAGCTTGTGGACCCGGAAGTTGTCGTGGTCCACCTCGTCGTCCGCCTGAAGGTGATAACGGGAGTCCACAAACAGGTGGCTCCCGTCGGAGCAGATCAGGGCGTCGCCGGCGGAGCCCCGGAACCCGGTGATGGCCGTCCGGCGGCGGGTATATTCGGGGACATACTCGTTCAGGTGGGCATCGGATGAGAGGACAAGGTACGCGTCCAATTGGGCCTCTTCCATTCGCCCTTGGAGTCTGGTAAGCCGATTTGAGAGTGTCTGCCTGGTGTCTGCCATGATTATCACTACTCCTCTGAGAAAGATAGGGACCCCGATGCTCGCCCAGGAGGGTCAGGCGGGGGCCACAATTACGCTGATGGCCTGCCAAGGCCCGAAAGAAACTCGTCCATAGCCCGGGCCAATTCCTCGGGCTTATGGTAGCCGATGTCGTGAATGGTCTCCGGTATCCAGCACACCCGGCAGTCGGAGATGGCCTTTGAGGCGGCAGCGACGCCAACCCGCTTCTGCCTGGCCCGCTCGCTGTCAGCACGTTCCGGTGTGGGACCGGCCGGGATAATTATGGCAGGGCAGGTAATCCTGGAATAGCAGTCGGAGGCCGGTTCCTCCCACATGGCGCGCATTACCTGCAGGTGGTTTTCGGGTCGAAAAATATCCTGAATCTGCCCTTGCTGGTCCTCATACACCATGGTCTGAACGATGCGTTCGACCTGGTCGTTCCAGCATGGAGACAACTGGCGGCGCAGGCGGTCCAGGAATTGCTCCCTGGTCCCTGAAACGTCCCTGGGCCTGGCACGAGCGCTGACGACCTCCCAGGGTTCCCGGGGACCGCTGCGCCTGCCCACACCGCCGTCGATCAGTCCCAGCCCGATAATGCGGTCAGGGAAGCGGGCCGCGACGTTGAGGGCTGCGGTCGCTCCCCAGGAGTGTCCGAATACGGCGGCGCGGGACACGCCGAGATGGTCCATCAGTCCCACAGCGTCCCCTGCCAGAGTTTGCCAGTCATACCCGCCGGTGGCCTGGGTGGTCTGGCCGTGGCCCCTGGCATCGGCGGCGAAGAGCCGGTATTTGTGGCGCAGGTGGCTGGCAACGAGTTCATACCAGTGGGCCGAAGACGCGAGTCCGTGCATGAGCATGACGGGTTCGCCGACGCCGCCCCAGTCCAGGTACCGGACCCGGAGGTCACCGATGGTTATCCGGTATTCCGTTGGACGCTGGTATTCCGCAGGATTCAGCAACGCCAACTCCTGGTCCCGATTCTGTTGCAATAGACCACCCTATATCCTATTCAATTGAGCGGGATCGGGCAACCCCGGCAGAAACTCAGCAACTATTCGGAGTTGCTGACCTTTACCATGATTGATGGTTCCGGGCCCCGGCTTTGGTCCCGTGGGTTTACATCAAGGAATCGACACGAATGTTCACTAATGGATTTTTCAAAAATCGTTCCATTTGGTTCCATTTTGGCCCATTTGGGCCTATTTGGGGAGGACATACACGAAGGGCACGAAGACCGGTTGATTGTTTTATGGTGAAGGTGTGTTATGCCGGCTGGCAAGGGGGCATTGTCAGCAGAGGGTTGGATTCCAGGAGTTAGTCTAAAGATCAGGTGGGGGATGCAAATGTGATGCTCATGTTGAAGGGTTGGCGGCGCGCCTGGGCGATGCCAGCAACCAGCTTCGGGGGAAGCCCGACAGCTATAGTCCCTGCGCGGGACCCTTTAGGCCCGAAAGTACCGGCGTGCAGCGGAGAGGCAGGGCCTATGCTATACGCCCAAACATGGTACCTGGACCTGGCCGCCTGGTAGAGCGATACAGCCGTGAGAAACCCGCCGGGATCGCTGCCGGTCCGGCAACACCGCCCGGGATACCTGACGGGTAAGTAGGTATCCGGCCATGGAACAATAGCCGAGCCGAGGGGATATCAACGTGGCAATACCCTCCTGCGGCTCTTTGACAGGAGCCCTGCGCTGGAACATTGTTCCTGCCTGTCATATTGCGTTTTGATTTCTACGCCGAAGGATCTTGTGAGACCGAATATGCCGGTTGAAGTGGCGCCGGGCAGCGTTCCCCCCAGGGACCTCAGGGTTTACAGCCTAGAACCCTGCCTACACGGACAGCAGCGGACGCAGCTCCCTTATGCTGGGCAGGGTTTCGAGCCGGTTTACGGCGTCAATCAACTCCCTTGACTGGGCTTGACCCAGCACGGGTTCCATCAAGTCCAGCGCCTTTTCGCCCACCTCTTCGCGGGACAAGGGGTTTTCCGCCCTTCCCCTGAAGCTGGTAACCCGTTCTTCGTGGACCGTACCGTCCTTTGTAGTCAGCTGGACAATGGCCTGGTAGTCGGGCTGGGCGCCGCTGAGCTCCGGGTCGCCGATGAGGGTAACCCGGGAACGCAGGTCCATAACGTCGGGAGCAGTCATCCGCTCAAAGGAGTGGGCGGCCTCGAAGGAAACCCGGCCGTCCAGCAGGGCGATGGCGAAGATGTACTGCAGGTTGATGTCCGGCATTTCCCGGTCGTTGACGGTGTGGGCGCCGCCTTCGGGCAGGCGGGCGACGATCTTCTCGACGTCGGCGGCGCCAATGCCGTGCTTGTCCATGATCAAAAGCAGGCCCTCGGCGGGGGACTGGATGGGGAAGCCGACGCAGAACTTCTTGATGTTGGTCAGCATCACCTCGTAGCGGCTGCCCAGGTCGGCCACCAGTTGTTGTCCGTCGGGGTTATCGGCATAGGCCACCAGGAAATTACCGTCGCCGGCGAAGGTGTCGTACACCCCGGTAAATCCCATCTGCACCATCTCGGCGGCCATCACCCCGTTGCGGGCATTCATACCACCGAATATGTAGGCCTTTTCGATGTGCTCCACGTCCCTGGGGTAGGTCATAATGCCCGAAGCTTGCTGGGCGCCGTAGGACAGCAGGTCGCGGTACTGCTCTTCCCGCAGGCCGGCCAGGCATCCGGCCGCGGCGGTGGCGCCCATGGTGCCCCCGATGCTGAAGGGCAGGTGATTGCGGGCCCGCATCTCCTCCCGTCCCAGGGCCTTGGTGGTGCGGCTGCCAATGTCGTATCCCAATACCACGGACTTGATGAAGTCCGACCCGTTGGCGTTTTCCCGCTCGGCCATGGCCATGGCGGCAGGCAGGATGGCGCAACCGGGGTGGATGCCGGCGGAACCGTTGGAGTCGTCGGTCTCATCGGCGTGGGCCATCATACCGTTGGCGATGGCGGCATTCACCGCCGACACCACCATGGAACTTCCCACGACCTGGGCCTCGTCGGGTCCTCCCTGCTGCTCAACGTACTGTCGAGCCAAAACCCCGGGCTTGAGCACGGAACCGGAAACCATGGCCGCCAGGGTGTCCAGGATATGGTGTTTGGCCTTTTCCAATACGTTGGGGGGAAGTTCGGCGTCAAGGGCGCTGGAAAGGTAGTGGATAAGTTCGGGGGTTATGCTGTTGGCGCTGGACATGGCATTTGCCTCCGTAAGCTCGTTTGCAGTCAAGAACCTCAGTTATAGCTGATCGAAGTGGGGCCTCTTTTGGGCCGAAGGGTAGTCTAACTGAAGGACGGGGGCGCCGCAACGGAGCGGGTATGGAATGCAAGGCGATTTTTGACACAGAGACGAAGCGGACGCGGAGGTTCACAGAGATAGAACCCGTACCTCTCCGTATATGCGGTGAGTGAGGAGATGGAAGGAGAACAGGGCGCCGGACACACTAATTAAATGCGATTTCCCTGACTGGGGGAAAGATTGTCCTGCGGTCAGGACGTTATGAAGCTATAATGCAACTGCCTTGCCTGAATTGCAGGGTAATCCATTTCCGGGTCAATACCATGCCCTGTCACCGCGAACTTCCGAAATCCGGGGTCTCTTGCTGACCGCCGTCAAGCGCAGGTTGCATTACGGTTGGGTAATCTTCCTCCTGTCCTTTTCGAACCTTACGGTGGAAGGCGGGTCCAAGAACGTCCAGAGCGTGTTCCTGGTCGCCCTGCGGGACTATTTTCAGACCAGCGTTGCCCTGACGGCAGCCGTCTTTTCCGCATCGGGCCTGTTCGGAGCCTTTATCGCTCCCCTGCTGGGAGTCGTTTTGGACCGGTTCGGACCCAGGGTACTGTTCCCCATCGCCGGGTGTTTCATCCTGGTGGGCTGGCTGGCCAGCAGCATGGTCAGCGAAATATGGCAGTTGTTCATCTTCTACAGCGTGATTGCCACGGTGGGGCAGGTGGGCATTTCCTCCTTTTCCGCCACCGCAACCCTGGCCCCCTGGTTTCCCCGCAGCAGGGGCGTCGCGCTGGGGATGGCCGACGCGGGAAACCCGGCCGGCCAGGCAGTTGTGGTGCCCCTGGCCCAGCTTATAGTTTCGACCATGGGATGGCAGTGGGCCTTCAGGATTTTCGGGGTAATATTCTTCATACTGGTGGTTGTTCCAAACCTGCTCTTCCAGAAGAGGCCTCCGGAACGCTGGGGGGCACCGGACGAGGCGAAAGGGGAAGACCCGGAACCCGATTCTTCACCCGTTGTTCCGGACGCCGCGCCTACGGGGCTGGAAACGCCAGCCAAAACTCCGGTAGGCGAGGTTCTCCGCGAGCCGGCGGTATGGCTCCTGCTGGGCGCCCGGGCGGTTAACTCCGTGGGCAATCACATGACCATGGTCCACATACTGGCCTTCCTCTTCCTGGCGGGATACGGCGAAATACAGGCGGCCCTGGCCATCGGCATTGCCGGCCTGCTGGGTATAGGCGGCCGTCCCGCAACGGGCCTGCTGTCCGACATCATCGGCCGCGAGATTGTCTACACCATTGGAATGACCATGTCGGTAGGGGCCGTCATCCTGGTCCTGTTTCTGAGCGACGGCGGCGCCTGGTGGGTGCTGGTTACTTTCGTGGCCCTGAACGGGTTAAGCGACGGCATCAGCGGCCTGCTGATTGGAGCCAAGGCCGCCGATCTGTATCCGGCTCGAATGCTGGGTACGGTAATGGGCATGATGGAAGTGGGACGAGGCATAGGCATTGGGCTGGGGCCCATCCTGGCGGGCCTGATGTTTGACCTGCATGGGGACTATTTCTGGGCTTTTCTGGTTTCCGCCAGCCTCACTACCGCATCCGTCTTTTTGATGTGGGGCGTGCGCCTCACCGCCCGCAGCCGAAGCCAGCGCGCAGGGTAGAAACAAGCATCGCTCTGTATTGAACACCCCCAACCTCCGGAGGCAACCATGACCAGCAACGCCGGCAACTCCCTGGAACAGGAGCTTCTCTTCGCCATAATCAAAGAAAGGTACGGGCACCTGCTGACCGACGAACAACTGGACAGCGTGCGCACGGCCATCATCGGCCAGCGGGAGGTGTTCCGCCCCATTCGCGAATACAAACTAACCAACGAAGTAGAACCATTCTCTAACTTCAGGCCTTTTCGGGGGGAATAGCATGGCCGACTCGTTCAGCTTCAAGCCCATCCGGGAACTGGCCGGCCTAATGGCCGACAGGGAAGTCTCTCCCGTCGGGTTGACCCAGGAGTTCCTGGACCGCCTGGAACAATACGGCCCGCACTACAACGCGCTGGTAACCCTGACCGCCGACCGTGCGCTGGCCACGGCCCGCCAGGCCGAAGCGGACATGGCTGCCGGACGAATCCGGGGGCTGCTGCACGGCATCCCCTGGGGCGCCAAGGACCTGTTGGCTACCTCTGGCGGCATTCCCACCACCTGGGGAGCGGCACCCTTCAGGGACCAGAAGTTTGATTTCGACGCCACGGTAGTTGCCAGGCTGGAAGCGGCAGGCGCGCCGCTGGCGGGCAAGCTGGCCATGATTGAACTGGCCGGGGGAATGGGCTACATCCACCCCGACGCTTCACTGACCGGGCCGCCCAGAAACCCCTGGGACACGGGCCGCTGGACGGGCGGTTCCTCCAGCGGGTCGGGCGCGGCGGTGGCGGCAGGGCTGGTACCCTTTGCCATTGGGTCGGAGACCTGGGGATCCATCCTCATACCCGCCAACAACTGCGGTCTGGCAGGATTGCGGCCCACCTACGGCCGGGTGAGTCGCCACGGAGCCATGGCCCTGTGCTGGACCCTGGACAAGCTGGGGCCCCTGTGCCTGACCGCAGACGACTGCGGCATTGTCCTGGAAGCCATTGCCGGACCCGACCCGCTGGACGGTTCCACCCACGCCGATCCCTTTAGTTACGACCCGAATTACAACCCCGGCCGCCGCTACCGCATCGGGGTACACAGGGGAGCTATGGACGAGGCTTCCGAAGCAGTGAAGGAGAACTTTGAGGACGCCTTAAATGTGCTTAGAGAGGTGGCGGACGTGGATGAGATGGAGTTTCCTGAGTTTCCCTACGTGGAGATAACGTCGGTCATCCTGATGGTAGAGTCGGCCAGCGCCTTCGAGGATTTCCTGGCCGAGGGGGGCCCGAGGGAACTGTCGGCCCCGGGGTGGCATGGGCGCAGTCCCTACGCCCGGCCAGCGGTCCTGGCCACCGACTACATCAAGGCCCTCCGGCTCAGGGGAGTTATGGCCCAACAGGTGGACGATGTGATGGCCCAATACGACGCCATTGCCGCGCCTACGGCAATGAACACGGCCACCCCCATTGACCAGGAGTTCCGCAGCCGCTCCATGACCTCCGCGGGGGCCGGCGACTTGATGGGTTCCATAGGCAACGGGTGCGGCCTTCCCGCCATTTCCGTCCCCAGTGGCTTCGACGGTGACGGACTGCCCACAGGCATCCAGTTCATGGGACGCGCCTACGACGAGAATGTGTGCCTGGCCATTGCGCGAGAGTACCAGGCGCGGACCGAGTGGCACAGGCGGCACCCGGTGTAACCCGACGTCTGATTATCCACGGGGTAACTCGAAGATGCACAAAGGTTGTCCCAATTTGCCAGTTGGCACTCATATACACGGATGAATTTCGCTCATTCAGTCTCTAATCGTGAATTCCTGTGGCTATTCGTGGATAAGATCAGGCACTGTGCTAGAATTACCCCAATTCGGCTTACCCCGGAGAATGACTGGGGGGAGGGATTATGAGCGTTGCCATTGGATATGTGCCGGGCGCCTACGGACAGGGGGGCGACGACCCCGACTTTCTGCGCCGCCTGGTGGAACTGGGCGACAGGTACGGTTACGACTCCATCTGGCTGAGCGACCGCATCGTCAGCGACCGGTTCAGCCTGGAGCCCATGGTGGCCCTTTCCATGGTGGCGGCCTGGTCGGACCGGATGAAATTCGGCACCAGCGTCCTGGCCCTGCCCCTGCGCAACCCGGTGGTGCTGGCCAAGCAGATAGCCACCCTGGATTTCCTGTCTCAGGGCCGCTGCTTCCCTGCCGTGGGCCTGGGTGGCGAGGAAATCGAGGAATACGAGGCCTGCGGTGTCCCCAAAGAGGACCGCAGCCGCCGCACAGACGAGGCCATCATCCTGATGCGCCGCCTGTGGGAAGAGGACAATGTCACCCACGAGGGACAGTTCTTCACCTGCCACAATGTCAGCATCACCCCCAAGACCTGCTTCAAGCCCTCGCCGCCGGTATGGATCGGCGGCCGCAGTCCCGCTGCCGCCCGCCGGGTGGGCCGGGTAGGCGACGGCTGGCTGGTATCCGGCGCGACCACCGGGGAGATAAGCCACGGCCGGGACGTCGTGTTCGAGACGGCGGAAAAGTACGAGCGGGAAATTGAGGAAGACCACATTGGGATGCTGCTGGGCTACTACATTTGCCCCGACCGGGACAAGGCCGTGGCCCAGACCCACCAGTACGTGACCCGCCACCGACCCGACGTGAACTTCACAGAGTACAGCGCCCTGGGCAACGTGGACGAGGTCAGCGAGGTAATCCAGAAATACGTGGACGCCGGGGCTTCCAAGTTCGTGGTACGGCCCCTGTGCGCCGGCGATGAGTCGGTGGAACAGTTGAACATTATGGGCGAGGAAATCCTGCCGCGGTTTCATCAATAATCATCCACGAAGGCACACGAAGAATCACGAAGGGAAGTCTGGCAATTCCTTTGTATAGCCTTGTGTCCCCTCGTGGAAGAAGAGAAATACGACCGGGAGCGAACATCATGGTTGCCAAGACTCAACTGGTAACTGCTGAAGAACTGCTGGATATGCCCGATGACGGGTTCAAGTATGAATTGGCGCGAGGGGAGTTGCGAAAGATGGCGCCGGCCGGATTTACTCACGGAACTGTATCAGGGAATATTTTCGGCTCGCTGCACAATCACGTCAGAGTTAATGGCCTGGGCCAGGTTACTGCTGCTGAAACCGGTTTCCTGTTGGCAAGGGACCCGGACACCGTGCGCGCCCCGGATGCTGCCTTCGTCCGGAGGGAACGGGTGGAAGCGGTCGGCATCGTTGACGGCTACTTCCCCGGTCCACCCGACCTGGCCGTTGAAGTCATTTCACCCAACGACCGCTACACCGAGGTTTACGAGAAGGTGGACGAGTGGCTGGAGGCAGGGGTCGGCATGGTGGTGGTCGTCAACCCCCGAAACCGCACCGCTACCGTTCGGGTCGCCGGCATGAACCCGGTTATCCTGGGTGAGGGAGACACGCTGGACGGAGGTGATGTAGTGCCCGGGTGGCGGATGCCGGTTTCTGATATTTTTGTTTAAGGAAGGAAGATACGGTGGAACAGTTGATACAAACATGGGTGAACAGGATATACAGGATGGGAATGTGAAATCTTGTAGAGACCTTGCTCATTTCAGACGTCAATAGGCCCTGTATATCCATGTTTGACTAATGCAGCAAACGCCAACATTCAGCCGCAGGCCCGGCAGTCCTGGCAGCCGGGTTCCTCCCGCCTTTCGTTACCCCGCCTTCCGAGCTTACTGGACCGGTATGCTCTGCGCCGTCACGGGATTCCAGATGTTCCGGGTGGCCCAGAGTTGGCTGGTGTACGAGCTGACCGGTTCTCCCCTGTACCTGGGCTATGCCCTGGCCGCCAACGCCATCCCCGGAATTGTTTTCAACCTGGTTGGGGGCGTTTTCGCGGACCGCCTTAACAAACGCATCCTGGTTTTCAGTACGCAGGGCAGCACCGGCCTGTTCATCCTGATAATGGGCGTATTGACCCTTTTGGGCGTGGCAGAGGTGTGGCACATCCTGGTGATTGCCTTCCTGGCCGGCGCTGCGGAGGCCTTCGACACGCCGGCCCGCCAGGCCCTTTATCCCCACCTGATCGAGCGTTCCGCCATGACCAGCGCGGTGGCCCTCAACTCCAGCATCTGGCAGGGGACCCGAATTGTGGCGCCGGCCATTGCCGGTTTCATCATTGACCTGGTCAACACGGGCACAGCCCTGGTCGTCTCCTCCGGTGGGTTCTTCATCATGGCAGTGGTGATGCTCCTTCTTCACATCCCAGCCATACCGGCGGGGGCGCCCCGCAATCCCGCCCGCGCCCTTTGGGAGGGGCTGGCATTCATTGGGAAGAACAGCATATTCGCCTTTCTTATTGGAATGACTTTCTTCAACAGCTTCTTCGGTATGGCCTACGTGCTGCTGATGCCCGTCTTCGCGGTAGATGTACTGGATGTTGGGGGCCGGGGGCTGGGCGTTTTGCTGGGGGTGGGCGGAGTTGGGTCGCTGGCAACTACAATATGGCTGGGCGCCCGGGGCGGCCTGGACCACCGGGGCATAGCCATACTGGGCGGAGCCATAGTCTTCGGGCTGGGCATTATCGCCTTTGGCCTTACCTCTCAATTCCTGGGCAATTACGCCCTGGCGCTGGCGCTGATGGGGGTGCTGGGCTGCAGCAACTCCATTTACATGATCTCCATCCAGAGTTCCTTGCAGGTGCTGGTGCCGGACAACGTAAGGGGGCGGGTGATGGGGTTCTACGGGATGACCTACAGCATTATGCCCCTGGGCGGGCTGCAGGCCGGCGCGCTGGCCAGCGTTTCGTGGATTGGCGCGCCCTTCGCAGTGTCCATCGGCGGAGCGGCGGTGGTGCTGTTCGCCCTGGCAACAGGCGTGTTTAACCGGAAGATTCGGCAGATGGACGGGCAGGCGCGGGCGGAGGATTGAGAACAATAAACATGGATGCACAGGATAAACAGGATAAGATTATTGCTTCATCCTGTATATCTACGTTAAATTCAGGAAACTGTTCTCGTTCGGGGGGCTTCCCATTCTGATGCCGTCATACCGGCTTTCGCTGGTATGCAAGAATATTGCCATTAAGCACGTCTCTGGTGCATTTGCCTTCCTGGATTCCGGCCTTCGCCGGAACGACGGCCCTTGGGGGGGCCACCTGTTCCCCCAAATTCTGAACAGTAACTAGTTCAACTACCCCCCAATCGCCTCCAGCCCGGCCTCTTCGCGCGCGTCGTTGATGTGTTCCAGGACCCGCACCTCCAACGGGGCCATTTCGTAGCCCACGTCGGCCAGCATACGGCTGTTGTCCACCAGGTAGACGTGGGGGACGGCCTGCTGGCCGGTGGTTATGCGGGCGTCGGGGATGAAGCGGCGCACCACGTCGGCCATGTCGCCAATGGTCGCCAGGTGGCCGCCGGTCAGGTAAACATGGTGGTTCAAAGAGTCGGACAGGGCCACCTGCACGAAAATCTCGGCGGCGTCTTCGGCATGGATCATGGGCGACGCCTCGGCAGGGTCGAAGGGCATGGCCACGGGCTGGCCCAGGGCGGGCAGGGATACCATCAGGCCGCCGATCATGCCCGTCATTCCCGTGGTACGGCCGTGGCCGAAGACCGTTCCGATGCGAATGCCGCGCAGGTCCAGCCCGTAACGGTCGCGGTACTTCCAGGCCGAAAAGTCGTTGGCCGCCTTGGTCATGCCGTAAACGTTGATGGGCGCGGTCAGGTCGTCCTCCACCAGGGGGCGGTCGCCGAAAGTCTCCTGGACCCCATATACCGCTATGGAACTGGCGTAGACCACCCGTTCCACCCCGGTCCAGCGGGCCACCTCAAAAACATTGTTGGTGCCGACGATATTCACCTGCATTCCGAAGTGGGGCCGGTCCTCGGTGTCGGGAGGGAGCAGGGCCGCCATGTGGATAATGCGGTTGACACCATGCAGGTTCACCGCCTCCAGCAGGTGGGGAATCTGGGAGATGTCGCCCCGATAGAAGGGAACGTCGGCCAGATGGCGGTGCAGGGGAAGGGTGGCCCGGGGCAGGGCCAGGTCAAAGGACATGACGTCTTCGCCCCGTTCCTGAAGCTTGCGAATGATGCGGGAGCCTATCAGGCCATTGCCCCCGGTAACCATTACTGTCATTGCAGTTCCTCCGGTTCACTTATCCACGAATTGGCACGAATAATCACGAATTTTACAGGGGCTGTTTTCGGGGCACACCCGGTCTTCTCGGGTATTCCTCCGGTGTTTGCTTTACTTTTTCGACAATCACAACCACCCGGTTGTCCTCAAGCCCCGTCGCCTTGACAGGGTAGATGGACTTGACGCGGCCGCCCAACACTTGCAGGGCATTGCGCGCCGAATCCAGCTCGGCCCTCAGATTCTCGCCGCCGTGCTTCCAGGCCGCCACCAGGCCGCCCCGGTGGGTGAAGGGCAGGGTGTACTCCAGCAAGGCGGGCAGACGGGCCAGGCCGCGCGCCAGGGCCAGGTCGTAGCCATCCCGCAACTCCGGCCGATGGGCCAGTTCCTCGGCGCGACCGGTGTAGACGTCAACGCCGGCTGTATCGAGGATACCTGCCACGTGGCGCAGAAAGTTGGCCTTCTTGCCGGTGGACTCCACCAGGGCCAGGTGGATGCCGGGACAGGCCAGCTTCAGAGGCAGGCCGGGGAAGCCCGCTCCGGCGCCCACGTCTATTACCCGGGCGTTGGCCGGCAGTGGGCTGCCCAGGGCCGGCAGCACGGTCAGCGAGTCCAGGAAGTGCTTGACCTGCACCTCTTCACAGGCGATGACCGAGGTGAGGTTCATGCGGGAGTTCCAGTCGGCCAGTTCGCGGTAATAGGTCTCGAACCGGGCCAGTTGGGCGGCGTCCAGGGAGAGGCCCAGTTCCGGGACTCCTTGAGCCAGCAACGACATGGAATTCGTTAGTTGGTTATCCACTAATTTCCACTAATGTTCACGGATGACATGGCTTCAGGCGAAGATTTCGGCCACGGGCATACTCCAGCCGGGGACAACATCGCCGCCATCGAGGGTGTCCTGTTCGTGCAAGATAAGCGGAGCCTGGCCGGGGAGATGCACACCGACCACCCGGCGGCGGGAATCGACCACAATGACCATCCGCGTTCCGGCAGCCAGCCAGTCCTCGACCTTCTCCGCAACCTCGGTGTAGCGGTCATGGGGAGAGATAATCTCAACGGCCAGATCGGGCGGGCCGGGGAAGAAGCCCTCTATGTCCCCTATGGTGTCGAATCGGTCGCGGCTTACAAAGGCGGTGTCCGGCACGCGAACAACATCAGGGTTAGTGGCCAGCAGGAAGCCTGCTTCAGCTATATAGACCTCCCCCAAGTTGTGCGTGGCAACGTGATTCATAAGCGGCCTGGCGACCTTGCCGGCCGACCTGCCGTGTCTTGCTCCTGCTGGGGCCATCTTCCTCAATTCACCTCGCACCAGTTCATAGCGGAACCCGTCGTCTGGCATATCCAGCAGTTCTTCGGCGGTTACCAGTCTGGGCTTGGAAACCATGACCGTCACTCCACGTGTGTTTGCTCAATTATCCACGAATCGGAGTCAATTTGCATCAATGTGACGAACGGCCGATGCGTTGAGCCTCAATTGACACTACCTGGGGGCCGCCTTAGAATTAGCCGGACGACCAAATAGACGCTTGTAAGAGGTAGCTAATGGCAATCAAGGCTTATCTGCTGGTAGAGACTGCAATAGGAACCACCCGCGACGTAGTGACGTCTCTGCGTGCGGTTGACGGAATCGATTCGGCTGACGTAGTAACCGGTCCCTTCGACGTTATTGCGGTTATCAACGTGGAGGACTTTACCCAAGTAGGCTTACTGGTAACGGAGAAAGTCCACACAATCAACGGCATAGTCCGAGCTACCTCCTATCCAGTAGTTGACCTTTAATCGGTAAGGACCGCCGAAGAATCGGCCGTTTTAGCCTCAGAACCGGCCTGGCCGCAGCGGCCAGTATCCTCCAATAATCGGGGAGGTTACCGTGGACTTTAGATTTACTCCCGAAGACGACGCCTTCAGGCAGGAGTTGCGCGACTTCGTGCAGCGGGAACTGCCCCCGGACTGGGAGGGTGGCGGTCGCTGGCCCGAGGAATGGAACTGGGAGCTGACCCGGGACATGCGCCGCAAGATGGCCCAGAACGGATGGCTGACCATGCACTGGCCCAGCGAGTACGGGGGCCAGGACGCCTCGCCCGTTCGTTCGGCCATTTACAACGAGGAACTGGCCTATATGCGCGCCCCGGGCCGGGACATATTCGGAGTGCGGATGCTGGGCCCCACCCTGATGATTCACGGGAACGAGGAGCAGAAGCAGGCCCACCTGCAACCCGTGGCCCGCGGCGAGGTGCAGTGGTGCCAGGGCTACAGCGAACCGGAATCGGGCTCCGACCTGGCCTCCCTGAGCACCCGCGCCGTGCGGGACGGTGACGAGTACGTCATCAACGGCGCCAAGATCTGGACCACCCTGGGGCACCGGGCAGACTGGATAATGCTGCTGGCCCGCACGGACCCCGACGCGCCCAAGCACAGGGGCATCTCTTTCATCCTGGTGGACATGAAGACGCCGGGCATCCAGGTGCGGCCAATCATCAACATGGCCGGCGGGCACGAGTTCAACCAGATCATCTTCGACAACGTGCGGGTGCCGGTGGGCAACGTGGTGGGCGAGGAGAACCGGGGCTGGTACGTGGCAGTGACCCTGCTGGACTTCGAGCGGTCCGGCATTGACTATTCGGCCATGGGGCGCCGCCTGCTGGACGAGGTGAAGAGCTATGCCGCCGAAACGAACCAGAACGGGCAGCCGATGCTGCAGACTCCCTGGGTGCGCAACCTGCTGGCTGACCGGTACATAGAGTGCGAGGTGGCCCGGCTGATGGCCTACAACGTGGCGTGGATGCAGGGACAGGGCCTGGTACCCAACAAGGAAGCCTCCATGAGCAAGGTGTTCGGCAGCGAGACCCTGCAGCGGGTTACCATTGCCGGCATGGAAGTGCTGGGGCTTTACGGGGCCCTGGACCGCAACGAGAAATGGGCGCCACTGCGGGGCCGCATCCAGGAGCACTGGATGACCAGTTTCTCCCATAAAATCGCTGCCGGCACTTCGGAAGTGCAGCGGAACATCATCGCCAGCCGTGGCTTGGGGCTGCCGCGGGGTTAGCATCCAAGTCAACCAGATGACCCCGGCAGGGGCGGGCAAAACACCCGCCCCTGTTTTTGTATCGGGGGGCTAAAGGGTTTAAGCCGCGAAGGCTCCCATGTTCTGGTTGTCCACCGTTGCCAGGGCGTTGCGGCAACGCTGCAGGATGCGGAAGATAGTCCGCACGGTGACCGAGAACCGCTCCGCCGCCTCTTCCATGGAAAGGCATTCCTGCTGGATGGTGCACATCACCCGGAAGTCCCGGGCCAGGCGCCGGTTACGCTGGTACCAGGCGGGGTCGTCGAACTTGCACCTGGGCAGCGGGCATTCGAGGCAGGCAGCAGACACCTCGCAGCCCGTATCCTCGTAGTTGTAAAACTCCGGAATGGTGTCTGTGGCTTCGTTCTTACCTTTCAAAACTGCCGTCATTGTCATTTCTCTCACCTGCTTGCACAAACGTTTGTTCTAATTGCAGGTTGAGTATAGAACGGCCGTTCTGATAGTGTCAATGGGTTTTTTGAGCGTATTTTGGGTCAATTTTCAAGAGTTCAGCCAGTTGTTCCGGGTAATCGCATTTGAAGGAATCCTTTAACCACAGAGGCGCGGAAAACGCGGGGGTTCGCAGAGATACTATGTGCATCATTGCGCCCTCCGAGTTTCCGCGGTGAAGAAACTGTGGCAGAGAAACCGGGTGGCGAGACGCCCCAATCAGAACGCGCTTTCCCTGCCTTTCATTAGCCCCTGTCAATCCACTATACTTACGCAAAATCTCCATGCTCCTGAAGGAGGCGGTTATGCGACTGGGTTACTTTACGATGCCCCTTCATCCCCCCGGCTCCGACCTGTCCGCCACGCTGGAGTCGGACCTGGTCCAGATGGAAACCCTGGACCGTCTGGGTTACTGCGAGGCGTGGATTGGCGAGCACTTCACCACCGTGTGGGAGAACATTCCCGCCCCCGACCAGTTCATCGCCGCTGCCTTGCCCCGCACGAAGAACATTGTTTTCGGCACGGGCGTTACCTGTATGCCCAACCACGACCCTTTTATGATCGCCCACCGGGTGGCCCAGCTGGACAACCTGGCCCGGGGCCGGTTCTACTGGGGGGTGGGTTCCGGCGGCTTCCCCGGCGACTTTGAAGTCTTCGGCATGGACGCTTCCCAGGGGGCGCACCGGGGCATGTCCCGCCAGATGATCGAGCTGATCCTGGACATGTGGGAGAACCCCCGGCCCGGGGATTATCAGCATCCCTACTGGAAGTTCGCCATACCGGAACCGGTACCGGAAATCGGCCTGCAGTTCCACGTTACCCCCTACCAGAAGCCCCACCCACCCATCGGCGTGGCCGGCGTGTCGGCCAAGTCCGACACCCTGCTGCTGGCGGGAGAGAAGGGCTGGCTGCCCCTGAGCATCAACCTGGTGCCGCCGGTAACCCTGAAGAGCCACTGGGAGGCGGTGGAGGCCGGCGCGGCGGTAACGGGCCGCACGCCCGACCGCGCGGAATGGCGCATCGCCCGGGAGATCTACGTCGCCGAGACCACCGAGCAGGCCCGGGAGGAAGTGCTGAACGGCACCATTGGCCGCGACTTCCGCCAGTATTTCATCCCCCTGATGAACTACATGGAGGCGCTGAGCCTGTTCAAGACCGATTCCGATATTCCCGACGAGGCAATAACGCCGGAGTACCTGGTGGACAACGTGTGGATAGTGGGCAGTCCCGACGACGTTACAGAAAAGATACGGCAGATGTACAAGGACGTGGGCGGGTTCGGCGTGCTGCTGGCCATGGGCCACGAGTGGGACCCGGAGGACGGCTGGGTCAACTCGGTAACCACCCTGGCCAAAGACGTTATGCCCCGCCTGGCCGACCTGAGTTGATTTTTATCCACGAATGGGCACGAATGTTCACTAATGGGAATTTTTTGATAATGGTTCC
>CAZPMU010000020.1:0-35783 GCA_964587795.1 uncultured Dehalococcoidia bacterium
CTGACGCCGTCACTTCGCCCAGAACTGGTAGAAGTGGTGTACTGGGCCATGGCCCTGGCCCAGGGGATAGGAATTTCGAATGGCCTCGGTGACGTACCTCTTGGCCTGGGCGACCGCGTCCAGCACAGACTTGCCCTGGGCCAGGCCGGCGGCGGCGGCAGAGGCGAAAGTGCAGCCGGTGCCGTGAGTGTTGACGGTATCGAACCTTTCGGAAGTAAACTCGGTGAAATCCGTCCCATCATAAAGAAGGTCGGTGGCAGGACCGCTGAGATGTCCTCCCTTCACGACCACAGCCCTGGCGCCAAGGGCAATAATATGCCTGGCGGCTTCCCGCACTTCCTCGCCGGTGGTTATTTGCAGCCCGGTAAGAGTCTCGGCTTCGGGGATGTTGGGAGTAACCAGGGCGGCCAGGGGCACCAGACGGGTCTTCAAGGCTTCAACGGCTTCCTGTCTCAGCAGGGGATCACCGCTCTTGGCTACCATCACCGGGTCCACTACAAGGTTCTCGATGTGGTGCCGGCGGAGTTCCCGCGCCACGGTCTCAACAATTGCCGAACTGGAAAGCATGCCCGTCTTTACGGCATCCACGCCAATGTCGGTAACCACCGCGTCAATCTGGGCGGCGATAATATCCGTGGGCAGTTCGTGAACGGCGGTGACGGCGACGGTGTTCTGGGCAGTAATGGCCGTCAAGGTAGAAGCGCCGTACACTCCCAGGGCAGAGAAGGTCTTGAGATCGGCCTGGATTCCGGCTCCTCCGCCCGAGTCGGAGCCTGCGATAGTCATTGCAATGGGCGCTTTTCGGTCTGTAGTCATCTGGACCTGCCGAACCTCCGCTGATTTTCTCCTGGCGGCCCTGGATTGCCCCCAGCGATCCCCTGTTGTGTTGAGCTACTTGTGCTGAGCTTCCCCCGGTCAAGGTATCGGCGGGAGCAATCCGGAGCACTTATTCCGAGTTATCCTGTTCGGGCAGGCGCCACTCCGTATCGTTCTGCTCCGCGTACACAGTTTCCCTATCATCCTCTCCGTCGCCAGGATCGCTCAACTGCCCCAAGGCAATGGCGGGAAGAGTTTCGATGTGCATGCCCACCCGGTGGCTCATTTCCAGGGAGAGTCGGGCTACCGCATCGTTGTCATCGGCTTCGGCCAGCATCACAAAGTCGAACCGCCCCAGGACGGCATACTGGGTAAGGATTTCGGCGCCTTCGACATCGCAATCGCGGACTGACTCAACCACCAAATTCGGGTTGTCGCGAAGACGCCTTTGACCGTTTTCGGTAATATTACCCATCAAGAAATAAAGTGGCATTCGCTCCTCGCAGTTGTGCATTTGAAAAAGTATTATGTTGATTGTGGGGCTTAAGTATATCACCGCGAAAGTTCCGTCCAATGCTGTTACACCGACGGAGCCAGGGCAATCGCGCTTCAGGCGGTGTGGTCAAATGGGGTCGACCTTGCGGTTTCCGGCCGCAGTCCAGGTTAACTGGGGTGGATTGCCGACTGAAGGGCGGTGAATCCGGACCGGCGAGAGGCGAATGAAGAACTTAACCCTTCTACCACAATCCAACAAAGGGACTTATTACCGAGCTTAGGGGAAGGACTTCCTGCCCCAAATACGGCATTGATTTCCAGGTTCAGTGGCCGACGCAATTGAGACGCGATTGCCTGGCAGGGCGGTTGCCAAGTTCCCTCGTCCCTCACGGCAGTTCGTCAAGGTGGGGGGGATAGCCTCAAACAGCGGGAGCGTCACCCACATCCTAACCTTCCCCCTTCGAGGGGGAAAGGACTTGTGCTGGACTTTGCAATTGTCTTGATTGCCTTGCCAGGGCAATCGTGTCTTAATTTCGCTGGTCACTCAATCAAAGAGTCAATGGCAGGCTGAACTTTCCGAAGGGCCTGGAGTTCTTCCCCCAGAGCACGGTTGCGGGTCCGAAAGTTGGCTTGCAGGCAGGATTCAGATTGTTCAATCCGTTCAGAATGAGAGGGTCGGCGCTTCAGGCCAGCAATCACTTAAGACGCGATTGCCTTGATTGCCCTACTACGGGCATTGACATTGGGGAAAGGTGTTGATAGAGTATCGAATTACGTTGAAAGGTACCCCCGTTTTACGGAATAGAGGAAGGCCAACGAATGCCCACTGTCAACCAACTGGTCAGGAAAGGTAGGAAACCGGTCAGGAAGGGGACCAAGGCGCCGGCCCTGCACTGGGTACAGAACTCGCTCCGCAACCGCATCAAGTGGGGAGAGGGATGCCCCCAGCGGCGTGGAGTCTGTATTCAGGTCCGCACCATGACTCCGAAGAAACCTAATTCGGCCCTTCGCAAGATTGCCAGGGTGCGATTGACCAACGGTGTTGAAGTCACGGCATATATCGGCGGAGAAGGGCATAACCTGCAGGAGCACTCGGTGGTACTGGTGCGCGGCGGCAGGGTTAAAGACCTGCCTGGCGTGAGATACCACGTGGTGCGCAGCGCCCTGGACACGGAAGGCGTGCAGAACCGCCGCCGGGGTCGAAGCAAATACGGGGCGTCCAAGCCCTAAGCTTCCGGCTCCCGCTGAGGAGCCCGTCGCGGCCCTTCAGCAACCGTATCCGTTAGACGGTAGGCCCTCTAAGTTCACTTTTTGGACAGGGGGATAATGGTTTCCTGTCCAAAAGTGAAATTTTGTTTTGTATGGCGCGAATAAACTGAATCAAGGATCGAGGGTTCAACGGTAATGTCGAGAAGAAGAAGAGCAGTACCCCGGATAATACCCGAGGATTCCCGATACAACAGCGTACCACTGGCCCGGTTCATAAACCGGGTGATGACTTGCGGCAAAAAGACCACCGCGCAGCGTGTAGTTTACGGGGCGCTGGAACTGGTACGGGACGAGTCTCGGCGGGACCCTATGGAGATCTTTGAGCAGGCGTTGAAGAATGCAACTCCCCTTGTGGAAGTAAAACCCCGCCGTATAGGCGGGGCAACTTATCAGGTGCCCACCGAATTGCGGGCCAACCGCAGTGAAGCGCTGGCGATGCGGTGGCTGATACGGGGAGCGCGGTCGAGGACCGGAATGCCCATGCGCCGGGGCCTGGCCAATGAACTAATGGACGCGGCACGGGGAGAAGGCTCGGCAGTGAGGCGCAGGGAAGAGCTGCACCGGATGGCGGAAGCCAACAGGGCCTTTGTTCACTACCGAAGATAATTCAGACCGGCAAATGTTGTTGGGCGACAGAGGTGCCCATTAAATGGTTTCTGCTTATCCGATCCAGAAAATTAGAAATATTGGGTTCATAGCCCACATCGACGCGGGCAAGACTACCGTCACCGAACGAGTTCTTTACCTGACCGGTCGAATCCATAAGGTAGGTGGCGTGGACGAAGGTACCACCGCCATGGACTTCATGCCCCAGGAACGGGAAAGGGGCATAACCATTACATCAGCGGCCACGACCGCCGAGTGGAACGGGCACCGGATCAATATTATTGACACTCCGGGGCACGTGGACTTTACGGCCGAGGTAGAGCGCAGTTTGCGGGTACTGGACGGCGGCATCGTTGTACTTGACGCCGTGGCCGGCGTGCAGTCCCAGTCGGAAACGGTATGGCGGCAGGCGGATACCTACATGGTTCCGCGCATTTGCTTCGTCAACAAGATGGACCGGGTGGGCGCCAGCTTCCCCCGAACCATTGAATCCATCAAGCGCCGACTGAAGGCCAATCCGGTGCCGGTGCAGGTCCCCATTGGTGAGGAGGACGAGTTCATCGGAGTTATTGACCTCCTGGGCGGCCAGGCGTCCATTTACCCGAAGGGGCGCGATAACAGTGGGGGCGTGACCCCTCCCGAACAGATTCCCGTCCCTGAAGAATACCAGCAGACTTACGAAGAATACCGGCAGGCCATGATTGAGAAAATCGTGGAGACCGACGAAAGCCTGTTGATTCAATACCTAGAGGGCGAGGACTTGCAGGAAGAAGACCTGAGGTCGGCCCTTCGTGAAGCAACCATTCAGCGGCAACTGGTTCCCGTTTTGTGCGGCAGCGCCATTTCAGGCAAGGGAGTCCATTCCCTGATTGACGGAATAGTGGACTATCTGCCATCCCCCGCTGATGTTCCGCCGGTAGAGGGGATCGACCCCAAGACCGAGGAGACGGAATGGAGATATCCGGAAGCGGACAGTCCCGTTTCAGCCCTTGCGTTCAAGGTGGTTACCGACCCCTATGTGGGCCGCCTGGTGTACCTTAGGATTTATTCGGGTACAGTGAAGGCTGGGGCGTCGGTTTTGAACGTGAGCAAGGGACAGCGAGAACGGATGGGACGCCTGCTGCAAATGCATGCCAACCACCGTGAAGAGCTGGAATCCATACAGGCGGGCAATATCTGCGCCGCTGTGGGCCTGAGGAACACATTTACCGGCGACACGATATGCCTTGAAGACAGTCCCCTGATTCTTGAACCCCCCAAATTCCCCGAACCCGTCGTCTCCGTAGCCATTGAACCTTCCAGCCGCGCCGACCAGGACCGTCTCTCCGACGCCCTCCGCAAGCTTTCCGATGAGGACCCGACGTTCGTTGTGAAGTACAACGATGAAACTGCCCAGACCATAATTTCGGGTATGGGCGAGTTGCACCTGGAAGTGCTGGTGGACCGGATGCGCCGGGAGTTTTCCGTGGAGGCCAATGTGGGGAGTCCCCGGGTTTCCTACCGGGAAACGCTTACCAGGTCCGTACGCAGCGAGGGTCGGTTTGTGCGACAGTCGGGCGGGCACGGACAATTTGGTCATGTTTGGGTGGATATTGAGCCCCAGGAACCGGGAACAGGCAATTCCTTCGTCAACGGAATCACCGGGGGCGTAATTCCCAGGGAGTACATATCCGCGGTGGAATCCGGCGTCAAGCAGGCCTTGGACAATGGTCCCCTGGGCGGTTTTCCGCTGGTGGACCTGAAGGTTACGCTTTTTGACGGCAGCTATCACACGGTGGACTCGTCGGAGATGGCCTTCCGCAGCGCGGGTATGTTGTCCGTCAGGGAGGGAACGCCCAAGGGCGGCCCGGTACTGCTGGAGCCCATGGTGGAGTTGGAAGTGGTTACCCCAAGCGAGTTTCTGAGCGAAGTGCTTGGCGACCTGGGCATCAGAAGGGCCCAGATCCGCCACATTGAAGGCGAGGAAGACCTCCAGACCGTTAGGGCGATGATTCCCCTGGGGGAGACCTTCGCTTACACGACGGCCCTGAGGTCCATCACCCGAGGCAGGGCGTCCTTCACCATGGAGTTCAAGTATTACGAACAGGTGCCGGAACACCTGGTAAGAACGCTTGTGGGGAAATAGCAGAGTGGCAAGCCGGATTTTAAGGTTAGGATTTAACAGCGCATGGTAACCAGACAGAAAGTAAGAATCATCCTGAAGTCCTTCGAGCATAAAGTCCTGGACAGTTCTACGGAGCAGATAGTGGAAACTGCGGAGAGGACGGGAGCGAGAGTGGCCGGCCCGGTGCCTTTGCCCACGCACATCCGCCGGTTCTGCGTTATCCGGGGCCCGCACGTGGACAAGGACTCCAGGGAGCACTTTGAAATCCGGACTCACAAACGGCTCATAGATATTCTTGAGCCCACCTCGAAGACTATTGACTCGCTCACCAGGCTGAATTTGCCTGCGGGCGTGGACATCTCAATCAAGCTGTAGTCGTGGAACGTTCCATGACCAGGAAGCGATACAGGAGTTGGCAATGCTCCGCGGGTACTTAGGCAAAAAAGTAGGAATGAGCCGCATCTTCAGGGAAGATGGACGGGTGGTGCCGGTGACCATGATTCAGGCAGGACCCTGTTCCGTCACCCAGATCAAGACCAGCGATACGGACGGCTACGAAGCGGTCCAGTTGGGTTTTGATCCGGCGAAGAAACTCAACAAGCCTCGAACGGGCCACCTGAAGGGTGGGAGTCCGGTACGGCATCTCAGGGAAGTCAAAGCCGATGACGTAGGCGAGTTTGAACTGGGACAGCAGATTAGCGTGGACATTTTTGAGCCTGGTGAACTGGTGGACGTGATCGGGAAGTCCAAGGGCCGCGGGTTTGCCGGCGTGATGAAGCGGCATGGATTCGGTGGCGGCCCCAGGACCCACGGTCAGTCGGACCGGGCCCGTGCCCCCGGTTCCATCGGTGGCGGGACGACGCCTGGCCGGGTGTTCAAGGGATTGAAGATGGCCGGCCACATGGGCAACAGTCGCGTGACGGTGAAGAACCTGGAGGTGGTGCAGGTGGACCCGGAACGGAACCTGCTTTATCTGAAGGGCGGAGTGCCGGGCGCGCCGAACGGTCTGCTGATGATCCGCAGGACCGGCAAGCGGGCCTCGGGCTACGGACAGTAATATCCAGGGCAAGAAGAGCTAAGGAATCGAAAATGGAAATCCCCGTTGTCAATCAAAGAGGACAGGCTGCCGGAACCGTTGAGTTGGATGACTCGATCTTCGATGTTCCGATGAACCACGCCCTGGTACACCAGCTGGTGGTATCCTACCAGGCCAACAAGCGGCAGGGCACCCATGACACGAAGACCCGAGGCGAAGTGTCCGGCGGCGGTCGAAAGCCCTGGATTCAAAAGCACACGGGTCGGGCCCGGCAGGGCAGCATCCGGTCTCCCCAGTGGAGGCATGGCGGTACGGTATTCGGTCCCCATCCGCGGGACTACCGGCAGGACATGCCCAAACGGATGCGGCGATTGGCGCTCAAGTGCGCCATTTCGGAGAAGCTCAGGCAGGGCAGCGTGCTTTGCGTGGACAGCCTGGATACCCTGGACGGCAAGACCAGGTCAATGGTGTCGCTGGTGGCGGCTTTGGGCATATCCGGTTCGGTACTGGTGGTTACGGAGGAGTCGGACACCAACGTGGTGAGGGCCGGGCACAACCTGAAGCAGGTTTGGACGCTGCCGGTAAACCAGTTGAACGCCCACGAGCTTTTGCGGCGCGGCACCATAGTGATTACCCGCGACGCGCTGAAGAAGGGTGAGACCATTTGGTCGGCCAACCCCGACCGGCGCCCCGCGGCGGTGCGGGCCGCAAACGGTGAGGAGGGAGCTTAAATGAACATCTACCAGGTGCTGTTGAAGCCCACCATCACCGAAAAGAGCACTTTGCTGCAGGAGTCCGGACGCTACACCTTTGAAGTTGCGCTGGATGCCAATAAGGGGCTGGTAAAGGAAGCCGTTGAAAGGAACTTCAACGTCACGGTTACCGATGTTAACATCACCATGCTCCGCGGCAAACGCAAGCGATACGGGCCCAGGTTCAAGAAGACGCCCGATACGAAGAAGGCCGTGGTCACCCTTAAGCCGGGTGATCGAATCAACCTGATAGAAGGGCTGTAGGAAACAGCAACCCAACGGCGAAGGTAATAGCCATGCCATTGAAGAATCTAAAGCCGATAACTCCAGGGACACGCAATGCGGTAAGGCCCTCTTTCGAGGAGATAACCCGGAAGAAGCCTGAGAAATCGCTGTTGACACCGCTGGCCAAGCACGCCGGCCGCAACAACCGGGGCCGCATTACCACGCGGGCCAGGGGCGGCGGCAGCCGGCGTATGTACCGGGTAATAGACTTCAAGCGACGGAAGGACGGAGTTCCCGGCCGGGTGGTATCCATCGAGTACGACCCGAATCGGACCACCCGCATTGCCCTGATCTATTATGCCGACGGGGAGAAGAGTTATATCCTGGCTCCCATTGGACTCGAGGTGGATAACTGGGTAGAGTCAGGTCCCAACTCCGAGATTAACCCGGGCAACTGTCTTCCTTTGCGGAACATTCCCACGGGCACAGTGGTCCACAACCTGGAGATGACCCCGGGTCGGGGCGGGCAACTGGTGCGCAGCGCCGGAGTTGGCGCCCAGGTCTTGTCCCGGGAGGGTGAATACGTGCTAATCCGGTTGCCATCCGGCGAAATGCGGCGGGTGCTGCTTAACTGCCGGGCTACCGTGGGGCAGCTTTCCAATCCCGATCACAAGAACGAGAGCCTGGGAAAGGCGGGAGCCAAGCGTCACCTGGGGCGCAGGCCCAAGGTCAGGGGTGTGGCCAAGAACCCGGTGGACCATCCCCACGGCGGTGGCGAAGGTCGTTCCCCCATTGGAATGCCAGGGCCCAAGACGCCCTGGGGCAAGCCTACCCTGGGTTACAAGACCCGGCGGAAGAAGAAGACCAGCGGAAAATTCGTAATACGCGGCAGGCGACGGTAATCTATGTCCAGATCTGTTAAAAAGGGGCCATACGTTCACCCCAAATTGATGAAAAAAGTTAACGCGGTACAGCGCTCGGGCGCGGCCACGGTGATCCGCACCTGGTCCAGGGCGTCGATGATCATGCCTGAAATGGTGGGCCTGACCATGGGCGTACACGACGGACGGCGCCATATTCCAGTGTTTGTTACCGAAAACATGGTGGGCCACCGGTTGGGCGAATTCGCACCCACCCGCACCTACCGGGGTCACGTCTCCCGGTCGGAGCGCACCAGCCGGGTGAGGTGAAGCCATGCCGCCAGTTAAAGCAGTCGCAAAGCAAATCGGGGCTTCCCAGAAGCGATTGAAGCCCATCCTGGACCTGGTTCGGGGACGGGAAGTTGAGGATGCGCTTAATACCCTGAGCTTGTTGCCATCCCCTTGGGCCAGGACCGTGTACAAGGTGGTCGCATCGGCCGCCGCCAACGCGGAGAACAATATGTTCATGGTAAGGGACAACCTTAGGATTGTGCATATAACGGCAGATCCCGCCCGTTCCATCAAACGGTTCCGGCCCAGGGCGCGGGGGCGCATTGGCCGGATAACCAAGCGTTCCAGTCACATAACTGTCGTGGTAGATGAAATTGAGCAGGAGGCCTAGTCTATGGGCCATAAGACACATCCCTACGGTTTTCGGCTGGGTATCATCAAGGACTGGAAGACCCACTGGTACGCCAATAACGCATCCAGCTATCGCAACCTGGTGCTGGAAGACCTGAAACTGCGGAACACCGTTCACGGCGAATACCGGGGCTTTTCCGATGCCGGCATTTCCAAGGTGGAAATCGACCGGGGCGCCCAGGACACGGTCATCAATATTCACTCGGCGCGGCCCGGGATTCTGATAGGCAGGGACGGCGAACGGGTGAAGGGCCTACGGAGCAAGCTGGAGGCCATAACCCGCCGGCGGGTCCAGTTGAACATCGTGGAAATTGAGCAGCCGGAACTGGACCCCTACCTGGTGGGACGCAACATAGCGGACCAGTTGCAGCGGAGGGTGGCCTATCGCAGAGCCATGCGCCAGGCAGCGCAGCGGGCCATGCAGGCCGGAGCCCAGGGCATCAAAATAATAGCCAAGGGCCGTATATCCGGGGCGGAGATAGCACGTACCGAAAAGCTGATGATGGGTCAGGTACCCCTGCACACGCTGCGGGCGGATATCGACTACTCGCTGGCCGAGGCGGCCACCGCCATGGGCCGAATAGGCATCAAGGTGTGGATTTACAAAGGTGAAATTTTGCCGCCGGCTCCGGAGATAGTTGAGGAACTGGACACCATAGAAGTCAGGGTCGAATCGGGACCCGACGATGAAGACATGACCGAAGCCATAGCCGACGACGTGATTGACGGCGTGGCCACCAGGGGGGCTTTTGATGTTGCAACCTAAGAGGACCAAGTACAGGAAGATGGGCCGGGGCCGCCGCAAGGGCATGGCCACCACCGGAAACAGTGTTCATTTTGGCGAATACGGGCTCAAGGCCATGGAGGCGGAGTGGATAACCGCCCGCCAGATAGAGTCCGCCCGCGTGGCCATTACTCGCTACCTGCAGAGGGGCGGCCAGGTTTGGATACGGGTCTTCCCGGACAAGCCCGTCAGCAAAAAGCCGGCGGAAGTCCGAATGGGTGGCGGAAAGGCCGCCAACGACCACTGGGTTGCCGTGGTAAAGCCCGGTCGTATACTTTTCGAGGTTGGCGGCGTATCCGGGGACCAGGCGGTGGAAGCGCTGCGGCTTGCTTCCCACAAGTTGCCCATACCGACCAAGACGGTCCAGCGCGACCAGGTGGCTGCCAGCCTGGGCAGCAGCTAATTTCAGGGGGCTGCCGATACCATGGAAATTAACGAAATACGTTCCCTGACCAATGATCAGCTGACCGAGGAGTTGAGCAAGACTTACCGGGAGTTGATGAACCTGCGATTCAGGGCGGCCACCAATCAGTTGGTTGACACGAACCAACCCCGGAGAACGAAGAAGGATATCGCCCGCCTGCTTACGGTCATGCGAGAGCGCAACATTACGGTGAATTAGTTATGTCAAAGGAAATGCGAAAGGTCCGCACGGGACAGGTGGTCCGCACCAGCATGGACCGCACCGCCGTGGTGGAATTTGTCTGGAAACAGCGCCACCGCGTCTACCGGAAACAGATGAGACGGGTGACCCGGTTCTACGTTCACGATCCCCTGAGCGAGTGCCGGGTTGGTGATACGGTCCGGATCCAGGAGACCCGACCCATTTCCAAGACGAAGCACTGGCGCCTGCTGGAGATACTGCAGCGGCGACAGGTGGCAGAGGTCCAGCCCATTGAGCTGGAGACCGACCTGGATGTGGAAATTGCCGGCGAGGCAGGGGATGACACCCCGGTGGCCGAAGCAGACGCAGATACTGGGGAAGAAGAGGACTCTGAAGAATGATTCAGACATATACCCGCCTTAACGTGGCCGACAACAGCGGCGCAAAATTGATCAGGCTGATAAATATTCCCGGGGCAAGCAAGCGGAAGTATGCGAGGGTAGGCGATGTGATCGTCTGCACCGTCCGGGAGGCAGTCCCCAACTCGCCCGTGCGGAAAGGTACGGTGGTCAAGGCCGTAATAGTCCGCCAGGCCCAGGGTCTGCTGCGTCCCGATGGCACATATATCAAGTTTGATGACAATGCCGCGGTGATTATTAATGACAACCAGTTGCCCCGTGGGACCCGGATTTTTGGTCCGGTGGCCAGAGAACTGCGGGACAAGGGGTTCATGCGAATAGTGTCCCTGGCACCGGAGGTGGTCTAATGAAGATTAGAACCGGTGACGAGGTCCGCGTAATAGCCGGAAAGGAAAAAGGCAAGACGGGCCGGGTGGAGCGGAGCCTTATTTCTCAAAAACGGGTAGTAGTAGACGGGGTCAATATAATTACGCGTCACATTAAGCCGCGCCCCGGCCTGAGGCAGGCAGGCCGCATCCAGGTGGAAGCGCCCATCCACGTTTCCAATGTCATGTTGATTTGCAACAAGTGCGGGGAGGCCATCAGGCCTGTCTGCGTAACCCTGGAAACCGGTCAGCGGGTCCGTGGCTGCCCCAAGTGCAAGGAAGTGTTAGATGACGCTCGATAACGAACAGGAACAAACGCAGGAAGAAAACGCCACTGAGGAAACCCAGGGAGCTTCCCGCCGCCAACGCCAGTCACGGGGTCGGCGAGGGGGAGGCACGGCCACGGCCGAAGCTGAGCCGGCGGAAGCCGGAGCGCCATATCCTCGGTTGCGGGATACCTACCGCAACGAAATCGTGCCGGCAATGATGTCGGAGTTTGGGTTCGCCAACACCATGAGGGTGCCCCGCATCCAGAAGATTGTGGTTAACATCGGCCTGGGAGAGGCCCTGACCAATGGTCGGGCCATGGAAGCGGCGACCCGGGATCTGACTATCATAACGGGGCAGAAGCCGATTATTACCCGGGCCCGAAAGTCCATTGCTGGATTCAAGCTGCGGGCGGGAAACCCGATCGGGACCTGCGTAACCCTTCGTGGCGCGCGCATGTACCATTTTCTTGACCGGTTGATTAACACCGCGCTGCCCCGTATACGAGATTTCCGGGGTATTTCCAGGAGAGGCTTTGATGGGCGGGGCAACTTTTCCATCGGCCTTCGGGAGCAGATCATTTTCCCGGAGATTGACTACAACCAGATCGACCGTTTCCGGGGGCTGCAGGTGACCATCATCACTTCGGCCGAAAATGACGCCGAGTCCATCCGATTGCTGGAAATGTTTGGAATGCCCTTTGTGCGGGAAACCTAACCGCCGACGCTAAACTGTTATCCGAGGAGTCACCTTGGCAAAGAAGTCGATGGTCCAAAAGTGGATGCGGGAGCCGAAGCATCCAGTGCGCAAATACAATCGGTGCCACCGGTGCGGGCGGCCCAGGGCTTACATCAGGTATTTTGGCGTCTGCCGCATTTGTTTCCGGCAGATGGCCCTGACCGGCGAATTGCCGGGCATCCGGAAGGCGAGCTGGTAGGGGCCGCCGGACCTGTACCTTACGTTATTGCATCAATGCAGGAGTTTGACGGACTATGCCGGTTACCGACCCAGTCGCTGACATGCTTACCCGGATACGTAACGGGATTCACTCCCGCCACGAGTCCGTGCTGGTACCTCACTCAAAACTGAAAGTATCGGTCGCCACTATCCTGAAGGAGCAGGGCTACATAAGGGACTTCGACATGCCCCGGGGCCACCAGTTCCCCACCATGCGAATTCACTTAGCCTACCGCACCGGCAGGGAACCGGTGATTACGGGGTTGAAACGGGTGAGCAAGCCCGGACTTCGAGTCTACGTTGGGAAAGGCGAGATACCACGGGTGTACGGTGGGCTGGGCGTTGCCATAATTTCCACATCACAGGGTGTCATGACCGGCAGGCAAGCCTGGCGACTTGGCATTGGAGGAGAACTGCTCTGTTATGTCTGGTAACACGCTGGAACGAGAGAAGGCAGAGGGACGTACCCTTTCCCGAATTGGTCGCAAGCCGATTCCCGTACCCGACGGCGTCGAGGTCGAGATTCAATACGGCGGCGTAACCGTGAAGGGGCCCAGGGGAACGCTCACCCAGAACTACCATCCCGAGGTAATCGTCAAGATGGAGGACGGGGAAGTTATAGTAGAGCGGATGTCGGAACGAAAGTTCCACCATTCCCTTCACGGTCTTACCCGCAGCCTCATAGCCAATGCCGTTGTCGGGGTAACCGACGGCTACACCAAGACCCTTGAGCTGATGGGCGTGGGCTACCGCGTCCAACAGGCGGGCGATGGCATAATCCTAAACGTAGGTTACAGCCACCCGGTTGAAATCCAACCCCGGGAGGGCGTTACCCTGGAAGTAGAGGGTAACAACCGGGTCCATGTCCGCGGGATCGACAAGCAGAAGGTGGGCGAGTTGGCCGCGCAAATCCGCAAGGTACGTCCGCCCAACGCCTACAAGGAGAAGGGCATCCGCTACCAGGGCGAAGTGTTGCACTTCAAGCCCGGCAAGGCGGCAGCCCGCAAGGCTTAGACTAAAGTTGGCTCGTTCGCGAGTCGGAGCAATTTTCACAACATGCCGAGAGACAAAGATTCCCGAAAGTTGAGAAATGTCCGCCACCGGCGGGTCCGCAAGAAGGTGTCGGGCAACCCCCAGCAGCCGAGGCTGTGCGTATTTCGAAGTCTGAAAGCCATATACGCGCAGATTATTGACGACACGGAGGGCAGGACCCTGGTAGCCGCATCCAGCCAGGAAGCTAACCGGGATGCCGGAGACGTTGTTCAGCCCAAGACCGCAGTTTCCACGGCGGTGGGCCAGATGCTGGCCCAGCGAGCCTTGGAACGTGGCATAACCCGGGTGGTGTTCGACCGGGGTGGTTACAAGTACCATGGCCGCGTTAAGGCGCTGGCCGAAGCAGCACGAGAGGGAGGTCTTCAGTTCTAATGGTCAGTACAGGAAACAGACCGAGACCCAATCGTCCGCCGCGGGAACGGGAAGAAGACCCTTCGGGTTTCACCGAGCGGGTGGTGTATACCCGCCGTATCGCCAAGGTGGTGAAGGGTGGCCGCCGGCTTCGTTTCAACGCCCTGGTGGTCGTGGGTGACGGTGACGGCAACGTGGGAGCCGGCATGGGCAAGGCGCTGGTAATACCCGATGCCGTGAGAAAGGGCAATGCCATAGCCCGCAGGAACATGGTCAAGATTCCCATCAAGCGAAGCACCATTCCCCACGAAATATCGGTCAAGGTTGGCGCTTCCATTGTTGTCATCAAGCCGGCCCCGGAAGGCACCGGAATTATTGCAGCCGGGGCCATGCGCGCTATCCTGGAACTGGGGGGTGTACGGGACGTGGTAGGCAAGTCCCTGGGCTCCCGGAACCCCATTAATACGGTCCAGGCGACCCTGGAGGCGCTGCGCCGGTTGCGCGACCCCCAGGCTGAAACTGCCCGCCGGCTGGGTACTCAAGCGGCCGACTAGGCGGCGATTGACAGGTGCAAGAATGGCCCAACTAAGAATTACGTGGACCAAAAGCTATATCGGAAAGCCCCAGAACCAGCGCCGGGTTGTGCGTGCCCTGGGTTTGCGTCGCCTGCATCACACGGTGACCCTGGGAGATACGCCGACTATCCGAGGCATGGTGAACAAGGTCTCCCATCTATTGAAGGTGGAGGAGATCCCCGAAGGCTAATCGAGCCGGCCGGGGGGCTGGTCCCCGGTAGATGGATTCGAGAACAACAAGCTGTACCCCGGATGCGGCCTGCTACCTGGTAGGCCTGAACTCCGGGGTGAATTATCCAGGAGCAAATGCGCCATGATGGAGCACCAGATTATCCCGTCCCCGGGCGCTCGGAAGAACCGCAAGCGGGTGGGTCGGGGCGATGCAGCCGGACAGGGCAGCTACGGCGGCCGCGGCATGAAGGGTCAGAAGTCACGATCGGGGTATCGGATCAGGCCGGGTTTTGAAGGCGGTCAGTTGCCGTTGATCAAGGGTTTACCCATGAAGCGGGGCTTCAATAACAAGTTCAAGACCCATTATTACCTTGTCAAACTGGAAGACCTGGAAGCCTTTGAGACCGGTGCGCGGGTAACCCCGGAAGAGATGTACCACCAGGGATTGGTACCCAACCTTAATTCTCCCATCAAGGTGCTGGGAAATGGGGAATTGAGCAAATCCCTGACAGTGGTGGCGAGCAAATTCACGGGTACGGCCCGGTCAAAGATCGAGGCCGCGGGCGGCGCTGTGGAGGAAGTCTAGCTCAATGATATCGGCGGAAACACAAGGCGGGGGACGCTGGCCCCGATTAATACAGGCCGCCATCGACGCATTCAGCCTGCCTGACCTGAGGGCAAAGATCCTCTTTACCCTGGCGATACTGGCCCTTTACCGGTTTGTATCTCACATTCCTATTCCGGGAATCAACACCGCGCAGTTGCAGGACCTGTTCGAGAACAACCAACTGCTGGGATTCCTGGACCTGTTCAGCGGCGGAGCCTTGAGCCGCATGAGTATTGTTGCCCTGGGCGTATTCCCCTACATTACCGCCTCCATTGTGATGCAGTTGCTGACGCCGGTGATCCCGACGCTGCAGCAGCTTTCCCGGGAAGGCGAGGCCGGGCGGGTCAAGATAAACCGGATAGTGCATTGGCTGACGGTGCCCATCGCAATAGCCCAGGGTTTTGGTCAGTTGATCCTGTTGCAGCAGAGCAACGTTCTGACCAACGTGGGTTTCACGGGACCGGCATTGCTTCCCACTGTGGCTGCCATCATCTCCATGACGGCCGGCACCATGTTCCTGGTGTGGCTGGGCGAGATGATCACCGAACGGGGAATAGGCAACGGAATCTCCCTGATAATTTTCGCTGGCATCGTGGCCGGATTCCCCGGGTTGATTACCCAGGGCTTTCTTGACCGGCAGGACGTGCTGGGAATAGGTTTCTTCGTGATAATCGGGGTCTTGATCATAGCCCTGATAGTGTTGTTCAACGAGGCCCACCGGCGGATACCGGTGCAGTACGGCCGCAGTATTTTCCGGGGCGGTCGAATGTACCGCCAAAGCGGCGCTACCTATATCCCCCTGCGGATCAATTCCGCGGGCATGATACCGTTGATTTTCGCCTTCTCCATTGTGATTCTACCCGGAACGGTGGCGACCTATTTCGCTACCAGTACGGGCCTCGTGGGGGATGTGGCCAGGTTTTTTGCCGACCTCTTCAACCCCACTTCTGCCATATACTGGGTGTTCGTCTTCGTGCTGGTGGTGATTTTCACCTTTTTCTATACGCTGGTGGTTTTCCAGCAGCAGAACCTGGCGGAGAACCTGCAGCGCAACGGTGGATTCGTCCTGGGCATTCGCCCTGGGCGCCCAACCCAGGAGTACCTGAACCACGTAATTGTACGCATAACAACCGGCGGCGCCCTGTTCCTGGGGTTCGTGGCGATCGTGCCATATCTGGCTTCGCTGGTTACCAATGTGCAGGCCATCCAATTGAGCAGCACCAGCCTGTTAATCATGGTAGGCGTGGGCCTGGACACACTGCGGCAATTGGAAGCCCAACTCTTGATGAGAAACTACGAAGGATTCCTGAGGTAGGGGTGACGGCAAAGATTCGACTGGCATTGTTCGGGCCGCCCGGGGCTGGCAAGGGCACCCAGGCACAATTGCTAAAGGACCGCCTTGGTCTGGCCCACATCAGTTCCGGCGACCTGTTCCGGGCTAACTTGCAGCAAGGCACTCCACTGGGAACCAGGGCAGCGGAATTTATGAACCAGGGCTTGCTGGTGCCGGATGACCTGGTTATTGAAATGGTACTGGACAAGGTTGAGGAAGTGGGCCCGGATACCGGATTCATACTGGACGGGTTTCCCCGGACGCGGGACCAGGCGGTGGCCCTGGAGAAGGCTCTGCACGAAAGAGCCATTTCTCTGGATGCAGCCCTGCTGGTGGACGTTCCGGAGGCGGAGTTGGTCAACAGGCTGGGAGGCCGATTCCTGTGCCGCTCCTGCCAGGCTCCATTCAATCTTGGGCCCGACCAGTTTGACGAGCCGCCATCATGTAACCGGTGCGGGGGAGAGCTGTACCAGCGCGAAGATGATCGGGCGGAGGCGGTGCAGGTCAGAATTGGAGTATATCGGGAGCAGACGGCGCCGGTGCTGGACTTTTACCGCGAAAGCGGGCTGTTGAAAGAAATATCCGGAGTGGGCGTAGTGGAAGAAATCAACACCCGAGCTCTGGAAGCCCTTGAACTGGACACGTAAGGGCAGGCAGGTTACAATTCAGTTTTGCAATTGGCAAGATTGAAAGTGGGGCGGTAAGCATGAATCGCAAATCGAAAGTACAAACTGCATCGAATTCACCGTCAACATACACTGGCGGGATCACGATCAAGTCGGCACAGGAACTGGACGCCATGCGCCAGGCGAATGCCATCGTGGGCGACACCCTGGGCCTGTTGCAGCGTTCGGTTGAACCGGGCATTACCACCAGGGAACTGGACGACATAGCATACAAGAACATCTTGAGCCACGGCGCCAAGCCGGGATTCAAGGGGTATCATGGCTTCCCGGGCACCATTTGCGCCTCCGTCAATGAGGAGATAGTCCACGGAATACCCGGCAAGCGCGTCCTAAAGGAAGGGGATATTATCAAGATGGACGTGGGCGCCATCATAGAGGGCTTTAACGGGGACGCGGCGATTTCCGTGGCGGTCGGCGAAGTAAGCGATGAGGCCATCGATCTGATGGAGGCCACTCAACTCAGCCTGATGGAAGGCATACAGGCTGCCCAGCCCGGAAACCGGATTGGTGATATTGGCGCGGCGGTGCAGGCTTTTGGCGAGGCCAGGGGCTACAGCATAGTCCGGGAATTTGTAGGCCACGGCATTGGGCGCTTCCTGCACGAAGACCCGCAGGTTCCCAACTACGGTCAGCCAGGCAGGGGTCAGTTGCTGCGGCCTGGCATGTGCATCGCCATAGAGCCCATGCTGAATATGGGCGACTGGAAAACGAGGATTCTGGATGACAACTGGACGGTTGTAACGGCCGACGGACTGCTCTCTTCTCATTTCGAGCACACCATTGCCATTACGGAAGACGGTCCGGAAATTCTCTCCAAGCATTCCTATAACGTAACTACCAGTCTGAAGGCTGGCAAAGTCGCGGAGCGCAATCTCTAGGAGGGTTATGCCGAAGAAGGAAGCTATAGAAGTTGAAGCCAAGGTAACCGAAGCCTTGCCCAACGGCATGTTCAGGGTGGAGCTGCCCAATGACCACCAGGTCCTGGCTCACGTGTCGGGAAAGATCCGAATGCACTTCATTCGGGTGCTGCCCGGCGACCGGGTGCTGGTGGAACTGTCTCCTTATGACCTGAGCCGGGGCAGAATAACTTATCGCTTCAAGTAAAACCGACCTTGGCGACCTTCCTTCGGTTGCCGGGAGAACATTATGAAAGTAACCGCATCGGTAAAGCCCAGGTGTGACAAGTGCCGGGTTATCAAGCGCAAGGGCGTCGTCAGGGTTATTTGCACGAACGCCCGCCATGCCCAACGTCAGGGCTAGTTGAAAGCATTTTCAGGAGGATGACGAGATGGTTCGTATCGCCGGAGTAGACGTGCCCGACCGCAAGCGGGCCCACATCGCCCTGCGCAGCATCTATGGGGTAGGCCCGGTTATTGCCGCGGAAATCCTGGAGAAAGCGGGCATTGATTCCGATATGTCGCCCAGGATGTACGAATTGGACGAAGGCCAGGTAGACCGGATCCGCGAGATAGTTGACCGGGAATATCTGACGGAAGGCGACCTGCGCCGGGACGTGAACCAGAACATTCGACGCCTGATAGAGATTGGTTCCTATCGTGGACTCCGCCATCGCCGGGGACTGCCGGTGAATGGACAGCGCACTCGAACCAACGCCAGGTCCCGCAAGGGTCCCCGACGGACCGTAGCCGGTCGCGGTCGCCGCACCGGTGGCAAGAAGTAAACCGAAGTTAATCGAGGGAAGTTTATGCCCAGACCACGAACACGCCGGCGGGAACGTCGAACGGTGCCCCAGGGGCGGGCCTACATTTACTCCACCTTTAATAATACTCTGGTCAGCATTACCGACTCCGACGGCAATGTTATCGCGTCAGCCAGCGCCGGAACAGTTGGATTCAAGGGTTCCCGCAAGGGCACGGCTTTCGCTGCCCAGCGGGCTGCCGAGCAGGCTGCCAGGCGCGGGATGGACATGGGCCTCCGCATGATTGACGTATATATCAAGGGTCCCGGTGCAGGCCGGGAAGCGGCCATCAGGTCTCTGCAAGGAGCTGGCCTGATGGTAACAAGCATACGGGACGTAACTCCAATTCCGCACAACGGCTGCAGGCCGCCGAAGCGACGAAGGGTATAGAAGAAGAGGATTATGGGAAGATACACAGGTCCATCCTGCCGGCTATGCCGCAGGGCAGGCGAGAAGCTATTTCTTAAGGGAGACCGGTGCTTTACGCCCCGGTGCGCAGTGGAACGCCGCCACTCGCCCCCTGGCAACCAGAACAACCGCCGCCGGCGTCCTTCGGAATATGGCGTACACCTTCGCGAAAAGCAGAAGGCCCGCCAGATCTATGGAATCATGGAAGGCCAGTTCCGCCGGTACATGTCGGAGGCGTTCGATGCTCCCGGTATTAGCGGTGTGAATCTTCTGCGTACCCTGGAGCGCCGCCTGGACAACGTGGTCTACCTGCTGGGCTTTGCCGACTCCCGGAAACAGGCGCGGCAAATGGTCCGCCACGGTCACTTTACGGTCCGGGGTGTGAAGACCAACATACCGTCTTTCCTGGTAAGGATGGGTGACACCGTGGCCTGGAAAGAGTCTTCCAAGAATTCGGATTTCTTCAAGGAACGGACCGATGGCATACCCAAGCGGCCCGTGCCCTCCTGGCTGGCCCTGGACATAAATGAGATGGTGGGAGAAGTGGTCGCTTTGCCTGCTGATGAGGACTTGTCTCAGTCCATTAATTCCAGGTTGATTGTAGAGTTTTATTCGAGGTAGTAAGTCTCATGCTGGATACTTATATCCTCCCATCGGTCCCACCGGAAGGGGCTACCGAGACTATCAAGCCTGGCATTGCCGTGCTGGATTCGACTGACGAATACGCCATGGTCGCGCTGGAACCGCTGGTGCCCGGGTTTGCGCACACCATCGGCAACCCCATTCGCCGGTTCCTGCTCAGTTCGATAAAGGGCAGCGCCATCACTTGGGTAAAGATCGAGAACGTGGTGCATGAATACACGGCGATCCAGGGTGTCAAGGAAGAGGTCATGGACCTGCTCCTTAACATCAAGCGAATCCGTATTCACGCCCAGAGCGACCGCACCGGCAAGATGCGCCTGGATGTGCAAGGTGAAGGTCGGGTTTGCGCCGGGGATATTGCGACATCCAGCGAATTTGAAATTGTCAACCCAGAGTTGCACCTGGCCACACTGGATGATCCGGAGTCAACGCTGTCCATTGAATTTAACGTGGAGTCCGGCCTGGGATATCGCCCGGCGACCCAGGCAGACGGCAGCTCCGGCCTGCAGGTGGGAGTGTTGCCGGTGGATGCGATTTTCAACCCGGTCCGCAAGGTGAACTATACCAGGGAGCCTACCAGGGTTGGGCAGCGCACTGACTATGAAAGGCTGGTGCTGGAACTTTGGACGGACGGCACCATTTCACCGCTGGATGCCCTGAGTGAAGCCGCCGATTCTCTGGTGGAAGACTTCTTCCTCTTCAAGAACCTGGCTGGCGGTGGCGCCACCTTAACCAGCAGGCCGAGCCTGAATATGTCGCCGGAGCTTTACCAGACCCCTATAGAAAGGCTTGAACTTTCCCACCGAACCCTGAACTGCCTGAAACGGGCCCACATCACCAGGGTCGGCGAAGTGCTGGAGATGTCTGACGAAGATCTCCTGAAGATTCGCAATTTCGGAGAGAAATCTCTCAGCGAGTTACGGGGCCGGCTGGCGGAACAAGGCGTTGGCGAGGGTTACAGTGACGTTACGGCTATTGGCCTGGAAATGGTACAGGGGACTGCTGGGGATGCCGATAGCGAGATGGAAGGCATTTCACTAATACCTTCTTCCCAGGGATTGGAGAATTTGATCGGCGCAATTAGCCAGGTTGACGACGATGACGGCGAATTTGAAGATGACCTGGACTATGACTTTGAGGATGAAGAGGAGGACTGCTAGGCGATGGCATCCCACCGAGTAGCCGGCCGCAACCTAAGCCGATACAAGGACCAGCGCAAGGCCCTGCTGCGAGGGCTGACCTGTGAGCTGATTCGGCACGAACGAATAACCACGACCCTGGCCAAGGCCAAGGAAACCCGCATCGTGGCGGAGAAACTGATTACCCACGGGAAGAAGGGATCTTTGCACCACCGGCGCCTGGCGCTGGCCCAGATACCCAACAAACTGGTGGTCAAAAAGGTGTTTGATGACCTGGCTCCCCGCTACCAGACCCGCCCAGGGGGATATACCAGGATTGTTAAGCTGGGGCCCCGCCAGGGAGATGGCGCCCAGATGGCCGTCATAGAATTGGTCTAGGGACTACCGGGCAGGGTTCGATTGTCGAGAGACGATTCGGCCGCAGGTCAAGGGAGCCTAGAATCACAGACCCGAACGCGGCGCCTGGCCATGATTGTTGAATACGAGGGTATCGCCTACGCAGGCTTTCAACTGCAGGCGAATGAACCGACGATACAAGGGGAACTGGAAAGGGCGATTAACCGGTTGACGAGAGAAAACACCAGGATTCGCGGGGCCAGCCGGACAGACTCGGGCGCTCACGCCCTGGGCCAGGTGGTGGATTTCGAAACGGGAAGCAATTATGAGCCTGAGACCTTCGTAAGGGCCCTGAATTACTATCTTCCCGCTGACATCAGGGTTTTACGTGCGGCACAGGTGGACAAGGAGTTCAATTCGCGCCGGGATGCCATCAGCAGAACATACCGGTACCGAATATTGAACCGTCCAAGCCAGTCAGCCATCCGGCGGCGGCACAGTCACTGGGAACCGGCGCCATTAAATGTTGAATACATGAACCGGGCGGCACAGAACCTGATGGGAGTCCATGATTTTCGGCCCTTCTCACCTGGGCATCCTGAGGACCGCAGCACGGTCAGGAGAGTTGACCGGTGGGGCGCTGAATCGGGACGGGATGACCGGGACATTGTAACCATTACCTGTGAAGCAAGTGGTTTCATGCAGCACCAGATTCGCCGGACCAACGCGGTGCTCGTGGCTATTGGAAAAGGGACACTCCCCGTCGGGGCAATTGCAGAGATACTGGAAGGAAAAGAAGGCAAATCAACCGCGATTTCTATAGGTACCATACCGACACTTCCCGCGAAGGGACTCTGCCTGATGAAGGTAAAGTATAGAAATCCCTGGTAACAGGTCGAGACAAATGAAACGAACAAGCACATATTTCCCCAAGACCGGGCAGGTGCCCCAGAACTGGCGTCTCATGGACGCTACGGGCAAGTCCCTGGGCAGGCTGGCGAGGGACGTGGCGGTGGCCCTTCAAGGCAAAGACAAGCCAACCTACACCCCTCATGTGTTGACCGGGGACCATGTAGTTGTAGTAAACATGGACAAGGTCAGGATTACCGGCGACAAGCTTCTTCAGAAGACTTACTACCGACACAGCGGATACGTTGGCAACCTGAAGTCCTTCATTCTCCGCGATATGCTGGATGACCACCCGGAACGCGTTCTCCAGCTGGCTGTCAGGGGAATGCTGCCCCGCAACAAGATGGGCAGGGAGATGCTGAAGCGTCTCAAGGTATATGCCGGAGACACCCACCCCCATCAGGCCCAGTTAGGGCAGCTTTCGGAACAAACACAAGGTTAAAAAGGACGGTTACAAGCTTTGGTGCAGGCGGAAACACAGCAGCAGTATTTTTATGGGACCGGAAAGCGCAAGACGGCCATAGCCCGGGTACGGCTCTATCCTGCTTCGGAGAGCGGCCCCATGCTGGTTAACGGCAAGCTGGTGGAAGAGTATTTCAACTGGCTTCCCTGGCAGGTTGTGATTGACGAGCCCTTCAAGGTGACCAATACCAGGAACCAGTTCCAGCTGGTGGCCAAGGTGACGGGCGGGGGCGTCAATGCGCAGGCGGAGGCCATTCGTCACGGCATTGCCCGGGCCCTTATCGTTTACGACGCGGGGCTAAAGGCAACCCTGCGGCGGCACGGCCTCGTAACCAGGGACTCCCGAATTAAGGAAAGCAAGAAATACGGCCTCAAGCGGGCCCGCCGGGCGCCTCAGTACACCAAGCGTTAAGCTCTCTTTTCCCAGGTATGTGCAAGGGACGGTCCGATTGGACCGTCCCTCTTTTTGACGCGCTGGCAGTAATTCCCCAGGTGTCCCTATTGCAGGAGGCCCCCAATAGTCAGCCAATAGAAGATTATGTAGGCGCCGGCCAGTACCATCAGCCAATAACCGATGGGCTGGATGTAGGGCAGGGCCCTTCGCAGTCCGCCCACCATGGCGCTGCGGAAAAAGGCGATGCCCAGGGTTAGCGCCATAATGACCAGGCCCATACCCAGGGCGAAGAGCAGGAAGTTAAGCACGGTGCTGAGGAAGCTGGTGTCTGCCGCCGAGAGACCCAGCACAGCCAGGAAGATGGGCAGGGTGCAGCTCAACGAGGCCACTCCATAGCTTATGCCAAACAGGAAGTAACCCTTGACACTGACTTGTCCCGGGTTGCCGATGCGGGAGGCTGCCTGCGCCGCAATCCCGGTGTAGAGCTTTCCGCCACCGACCAGCCAGGCGCCGGTCAGCGTCAACATCACACCGATTAACAGCCCGATCCAGGGGATGTAACTGACCACGAAAGATGCACCAAACCCGATCACGGTTCCGGCCAGGCCGAAAAGCACGATAAACCCCGCCGTAACGGCCGCGCCCACAAGAATAGCCTGGGTTAGCTGCCGCGCCGGACCCGCTCCGTTTCCCGCCACGCCCGAACCCAGGTACAATCCCAGGTAGGCCGGCAGCATGGCAAAACCGCAGGGGTTTACCGCAGATGCCAGGCCGGCAGCGAAGGCAAAGAGCGACGTGGCTGTCACCAGGCCACCCAGGAAGGTGCCGGACCGGCCCGAAAGACGTTCAACGAAAAGGTTGATTACGTCAATCCCGCCGCCGCCGCCAATGGTCTGGGAGCCTACAACTGCCAACAGGATGGCCCCGATGGCCACCAGGCCCGCAATTATGTAACCCCGGTACTTGTTCCCTGCCGTTTCGGTGGTCAAGGTCATTCCTTCCTTGCACAGTTTCTTACTTCCATTATATCCGTGGCCCCAGGAATTCCGGTAGCGGCAGGCTGCCGCCGAGGCAACCCCAATTCTGTGGTTGATTTATCCCCAGGACTCGATGCGCTCCGAATGCCGCGGGAACCGGACAAGAAGAAAGGGCGGCCTGTCGGACCGCCCCGGATTCAGGCACTATTGCCGGGAAGTGTGCTAAACGCCGAGGTACTCGGCGGCGGCATCCAGCAGCTTGTCCACCATTTCCGGACTCTCGGCCTCGCAGTATATCCGGAGCAGGGGCTCGGTTCCGGAAAAACGGGAAGCCAGCCAGGCACTGTCGAAGAACAGGCGCTTCCCATCTATTTCATCGGAATTCCTCAATGGCAGACCACCGAGTTCCGTCAATTCATCGGACTGGATTCGGGCATGTATCTCCGCACGGATTCCCGCATCGAAGGCCACGTCTCGCCGGCGGTAATAGTGCGGCCCCACCAGGGAGAACAGGTCGGCAATCAACTGGGACGGAGTCTTGCCGGTGCGGGCCATAAATTCCAGAACATACAAGCCACTAAGGATACCGTCACGCTCGGGGATGTGGCCACGAAAGGCAAAGCCCCCGCTTTCCTCGCCGCCCATGATCCCGTCCACCTCGCTGAATCTGGGTCCGATGTTCTTAAAGCCTACGGGCATGTCGTGAACAGCGACTCCATAGCGTTGGGCCAGCTTGTTCAGCATAATGGACGATGTGATGCCCTTGACGATGGGGCCCCGCATCCCCTTATGCTCGAGCAGGTAAAGGGCCAGCAGGGAGAAGACCTCCAGGGTGCTGATAAAGGCACCCCTTTCGTCTACAATGCCCACCCGGTCGGCGTCGCCGTCCAGGGCGATACCTACAGAGGCGCCTTCCGCCGGAACTCTCTGCAAGAGACCGGCCAGGTTGTGACCTATGGGTTCGGGCTGGTCCATACCGGGGAAGGCGGGATTGCGGTAACCGTTCATTTCGGTAACCGTGGTATTGCCACCGGAGACGAGACCAGCGATATAGCCCGCGCCGGCGCCGAACATGGAATCAACCAGGACCGAGAGCCCGGCGTCCCTTATCGCTGGCAGGTCGACCAGCGCCTGTATGCGTTCCAGGTAGGGCGGCCTGGGGTCGAAATCAACGATCAGGCCTCTTTCCCTGCCCTCGGCCAGGGAGACAGTTGTGGGCTCGACAACCAGGTCAATCTTCTCCTCCAGCCGCCCGGTAATCTCATCGGTAGCACTGCCGGCGTAGTCGGGCTTGAACTTGAAGCCGTTCCAGATGCCCGGGTTATGGCTGGCGGTGATGATGCCCGCGCCGGCCGCCTGCTTATCCAGGACACTGAAGCTGACTACCGGGGTTGGAGCGGCTTCGTGGGTCAGCCAGGCCGGGACACCGTTGCCGGCGCAAACGCCAGCCACGGTTTCAGCGAACTCGCGGGAAAGGAAACGGGTGTCGTACCCCACCACCAATCCCCGGTGGGCGATGCCCGTTTCCTTCAGGTAGTCCACCAGGCCCTGGGTGCACCGGGCCACATTCGCGAAGGTGAATTCCCGGGCGATTATCGCCCTCCACCCATCGGTGCCAAACCTGATTTCTGAAGCCATTTCTTGACTCCCTAAATTAAAGCCCCCGCCACAGCCCTGGACAGTTCAGCGGGCGGGCGGGGGCCTGTTTCCTGAAGATTCGGGACTTGGGCGCCTGGCAGTCGAGCCTAGATGCCGGCCTTCTGGCGCAGGAGGTCAGCCTTGTCGGTGCGCTCCCAGGGCAGGTCAATGTCCGTCCGACCGAAGTGGCCGTAGGCGGCCGTCTGGCGGAAGATGGGACGGCGCAGGTCCAGGTCTTCAATGATGGCGCCGGGGCGCAGGTCGAAATTGTCCCGCACCAGTTGCTCGATCTTTTCGTTGTCCAGGTGGTTGGTGTCGAAGGTCTCCACGGAGACGGAAATGGGTTCCGCCACGCCGATGGCATAGGAGACGATGACTTCCACCCGGTCGGCCAGGCCGGCGGCTACCAGGTTCTTGGCCACGTAGCGGGCGGCATAGGCGCCGGAGCGGTCAACCTTCGTGGGGTCCTTGCCGGAGAAGGCGCCGCCGCCGTGCCGGGCGATGCCGCCATAGGTGTCCACCAGTATCTTGCGGCCGGTCAGGCCGGTATCGCCCTGGGGCCCGCCCACCACGAACCAGCCACTGGGGTTGACGTAGATGTTGGTGTCGTCGTCCATCAGTTCGCCGGCGATGGGATTGATGACGTGATTCTGGATGTCCTTCCGTAGCTGCTTGGAAAAGGACTCGCGGTCGGCGTGGTCCTCGTGCTGGGTGCTGATGACCACGGCGTCAACCCGGTGGGGACGACCCTCGCGATACTCAACAGTAACCTGGGACTTACCGTCGGGGCCCAGGTAGGGAAGCAGTCCGTCCTTGCGGACCTTGGAAAGCTGCTCTACCAGGCGGTGGGACAGGTCAACGGTCAGGGGCATAAGACCTTCGGTCTCGTTGCAGGCGAAGCCAACCATCATGCCCTGGTCGCCGGCGCCGGTGGCGCGGCGGGCGTCGGCTTCGGATTCACCCCGGTGCTCCAGGGAGGTGGTAACGCCGCTGCTGATGTCGGGGGACTGCTGGCTGACGTGGGCCACCACGCCGCAGGAGTTGCCGTCGATGCCGTACTTGACATCGGTGTAGCCGATGTCGAGCATTACCTGCCGGGCGATTTCATTGAAGTCCAGGTGAGTCCCGGTGGTAATTTCGCCGGTCACCATGATCAGGTTCTTGGTGGCGACGGTTTCGCAGGCGACGCGGCTCATGTTGTCGCCGGCCAGGGCGGTATCCAATACCGCATCGGATATCTGGTCGCACAGCTTATCCGGGTGGCCTTCGGTTACCGACTCGGAAGTCAGCAGGTACTTGGGGGAAGTCATGAACTGTATAGGCATTTGTTTAATCCTCCATTAGTTGGGCAGGCGCGCAAGTAACGTTTATGTGCATGGTGGTCGGATGGGATGCAGCGGCGACTGCCCTTGCCATAGGTGGGAGCGGGCCAGGCGTATGACGCCTAGGTGCCCTCTTCCCAGCTTTCCTGGTAGCGCTGTTGATCCGCGGTCAGGCGGTCAATCCGGATGCCCATGGCCTCCAGCTTGAGCCTTCCTACTTCCTGGTCGGTTTCCGGCGGGACCACGTACACGCCGGGCTTCATTTCCTTGTGGTTCTTTACCAGGTATTCCACGCTCAGGGCCTGGTTGGCAAAGCTCATGTCCATCACGGCGGACGGATGGCCCTCGGCGGCGGCCAGGTTTATCAGCCGGCCTTCGCCCAGCAGGTAGATGTGGCGACCGTCGGTGGTGGTGTATTCCTCAACGAAGGAGCGCACCTCCCGGTGGCTTACGGACATGGCCTCCAGGGCCGGAATATCGATTTCCACGTTGAAGTGGCCGCTGTTGGCGATAATGGCGCCGTCGGGCATTGCGGCCATGTGTTCGCCGCTAATGGTGTGGCGACCGCCGGTGACGGTGATGAATACCTCGCCCACCTTTGCCGCTTCCAGGCCGGTCATGACGGTGAACCCATCCATGACCGCTTCCAGGGCACGCACGGCATTTACCTCGGTAACGATGACGTGGGCGCCCAGGCCGCGGGCACGGGAAGCCACGCCCCGGCCGCACCAGCCGTAACCGCCTACCACAACGCGGCGACCGGCCCAAAGTATGTTGGTGGCGCGGGTGATGCCGTCCAGGGTGCTCTGGCCGGTGCCGTAGCGGTTGTCGAAGAAGTGCTTGGTCTCCGCCTCGTTTACGGCGATGATGGGGTACTTCAGGGCATCGTCGTTGGCCATGGCGGTCAGGCGGACCACGCCGGTGGTGGTCTCTTCGGTGCCGGCGGCCACTTCGGGCAGCAGGTCGGAACGCTCCTTGTGGAGCATGCTGACCAGGTCGGCCCCGTCGTCCATGGTGTACTGGGGCTTGTGGTCCAGCACAGCGCTAAGGTGACTGTAGTAGGTATCGTTGTCCTCGCCCTTGATGGAGAAGGTGGGGATGCCGTACTGGCTCACCAGGGCGGCTGCCACGTCGTCCTGGGTGCTGAGAGGGTTGCTGGCGCACAGGACCACGTCGGCCCCGCCCTCCTTCAGGGTAATGGCAAGGTTGGCCGTTTCCGTAGTAACGTGCAGGCAGGCCGCCATGCGCAGGCCCTGCAGGGGCTTTTCCTGGGCGAAGCGTTCACGGATGATGCGCAGTACGCCCATCTCGCGCTCGGCCCACTGAATTCGATTTACTCCGTCTTTAGCCAGGGACAGGTCCCTGACATCTCCCTTGGTATTTTGTAAAGCCAAAAGTTAACTCCTTATGTTGATTGGTTTTCCACCCGAACGTATCTTCTAGCGGCCCGGGTAGGTTGTCGGATGCCCTCCGGCAATCCAGGCCGGAGTACCATCGTCTATGTTGAACAGGTTCAGCGTGTCGTAGCCCATGGAAAAGGCGACCTCGCATGCCAGCCCACTGCGAACGCCCATGGCGCAGATGAAAAGAACCTTCTTGTCCCTGGGCACCTCGTCGATCCGGTCGGGCAGGTCGTCTATGGGAATGTGGACAGCGCCGGAAATGTGGCCGGTAACCCATTCGTCATCGCGGCGGACATCCACCACCACGGTGTTATCCGGCTCGTCGTTGAGTATGGCGCTGGCTTCGTCGGAATCAACCCGGAAATAGGGTTCGCCGGGCTCCTGCCTGGGCATAGTCTGTACCTCCTTAGCTGATGGAAAATCCATCCATCCGTTTGCAGATTCGCCGCTAACTAGCTGACGTAGCGGCCCACAATGGGGGCCAGCTTGTGCTTGATTTCTTCCGAAATGCCGCGGGGATCGGTGATAATGGCGTCTTTCAGGGCGGAATTGCACGCGCAGGTCTCGGCCGGCCCCAGCCGGGGAATTACCAGACGGAGCATTTCCTTGGAGTGGGCCACATTGTGCAGCAGGTTCTGCACCACCATTTCCACGGTTACCGACTCCTCCGACTCGTGCCAGCAGTCGTAGTCGGTGATCCAGGCCATGGTGGCGTAGCACATTTCCGCCTCGCGAGCCAGCTTGGCCTCGGGGAGGGCGGTCATACCGATGATGCCCGCGCCCCAGGACCGGTACATGAAAGACTCGGCGCGGGTGGAGAAGGCGGGACCCTCCATGACTATCATGGTCCCGCCCTCGTGGGTGGTGACGCCAACCTCCCGGCCGGCGCGGGCGATGACATCGCTGGCTTCCGGGCAGAAGGGTTCGGCAAAGCCCACGTGGGCCACGATGCCCTCATCAAAAAAAGTGTGGACCCGGTGCCTGGTCCGGTCGATTATCTGGTCGGGGACCACCAGGTCCAGGGGAGCGAACTCTTCCTTCAGGCTGCCAACGGCGCTGACGGATATGAGACGCTGCACGCCCAGCACCTTCATGGCGTAGATATTGGCTCGGGCGGGAATGCCGGTGGGGTTGATACGGTGGCCGCGCCCGTGCCGGGGCAGGAAGGCCACTTTGGTGCCTTCCAGGTTGCCCACAACGACGCTGTCGCTGGGCCGGCCAAAGGGCGTATCGACGTCAATATAGTGGACGTCGGTCATACCCTCCATATCATACAGGCCGCTGCCCCCGATGACGCCGATGGTTGCCTCGTGGTCCGGCATTTGACGCTCCTAGAGATTCGGTACCTGCTCGGGCAGGTAATAGGTGCTGCGGAACACCCGATTGACCACCTGGCCTTCCGCGTCCGGCGCGAAGTAGGGATTGATAAACTCCCAGACCACCTCGCCTTCCGGCGTAACCTGAAACATGCGCCCGAACATTCCCTCGGTAATCAGGGTGTTGCCGTTGGGCAGGCGGCGGGCGCCGGAAATGTAGGCGCTGAAAAAGTTATAGGCAGGATTATCCTGGTAGGACCAGACAATTTCGTTGGTTGCAGGGTTCACTTCAACCACCCGGGAGAAGGGCTGCCCGGTATTCTTGCGGTGGGAGCCGTTGTCGTAAATCAGGACGTTTCCATTTTCCAGCAGGTTGGGGTCGTGCTGCTGGGCCAGGACCGAATCTCCCAGTTCCCAGGTAATCTCACCAGAACGCTTGTCGATAATGCCTACGGTGGAGATGTTACGGAAGCTGAACATTACCCGGTCGCCGTCCAGGGGGACCACCGTGTTGCCGTGGCTCCACTCATCCCGCAGGTCGTTGAAGGTGATGACATGACGCTCGGGGTCCAGGCGCTCGGCGGCGCGCCACTCCCAAATCCGGTTTCCGGCACTGTCCACCTCTACCAGCACGTCAGCCCACATTCCCTCGGCGTCGGTGCCGGGCACGCCACCCTTGATGGTTGCGGCCTGGGCTGGGTCCATTAACTCTACGGTCATATACAGCGCGCCCCCCTCGGGGGTGCGGCGGGCATCGTGGTGGTGTTCCTTGTCGTGATGCTCCCAGACCACGTTGCCCTGCCAGTCTGCCTCCAGCATCACGCCGCCCTTGAAGCGCTTCCACGACGGGAACCGGTCCCACATGTCGTCGTAGGTTTTTCCGCCATAGAAGAGGTTGCCGTTGGGCAGCAGGTACCCATACAGGCCTGGCGGATGGGGCAACTGCCAGCTGTGGACTTCGTTGCCCTGAACATCCACCAAATAAACTGCGCCGTTGCCGCTCATAGGGGCGTAGAGCAAATACCCGGGACAAGCGCGCTCGGGATCACAGGCGGTGAGTCCGGTGCGGGCCATGCGGCGGCGAGTTTGCTGGTCTGGTGTCGGCATATCTCTTCCCTTTTCGCGTCTCAGCGTTTTGGATACCGAGGTCTCAGCTGCCGGTAACGGCCAATTTCAGGCTTTCCAAGTAGGGTGGACGGGCGATGCCGCTTTCGGTGACGATGGCGGTTATGTAACGGTGGGGCGTAACGTCGAAGGCAGGATTGATGGCCTCCACCCCGACGGGCGCAGTAGCCCGGCCCTGGAAGTGCGTTACTTCCTCGCCGGCCCGTTGCTCTATCTCAATCTCGCTGCCGGACGCCAGGCTCAGGTCAACGGTGCTGGTGGGGGCCGCTACATAAAAGGGAATGCCGTTCTCCTTTGCCAGCACCGCCAGGGAATAGGTGCCTATCTTGTTGGCAGTATCGCCGTTGGCGGCAATCCGGTCCGCCCCGGTAATTACGCAGCTGATCTCACCCCGCTGCATCATGATTCCGGCGGCGGAATCCACCATCAAGGTGGCGGGAATGCCCAACTGCTGGAACTCCCAGGACGTCAGCCGCGCACCCTGCAGGAAGGGCCGCGTCTCAGTGTTGAAGACCTGGAACCTGCGCCCCGACTCCCAGCCGGCTCGGATAACTCCCAGGGCAGTGCCAAAGGCGGAAGTTGCCAGGGCGCCGGTGTTGCAATGAGTCAACACCGCTCCGCCCTCGGGCATTAACTCCTTGCCAAAGTCGCCCATGCGACGGTTGATTTCCTCGTCCTCGGCCTGGATGGTCTTCGCTTCGGCCAGCAGGCGTTCGTTGACCCGGTTCATGTCCGGTTGCGACTCGGCGACTTCCAGCATCCGGCGGACGGCCCAGTGAAGGTTTACGGCAGTGGGCCTGGCGGCGTTGATCACATCCCCGGCGGCCCGCAACCCGGACAGGAAACCGGCCCGGTCGTCGGTGGGCAGTTCCGAAGCGGCCATTACGACGGCATAGGCGGCGGTAACGCCGATGGCAGGCGCGCCCCGCACCTGCATATCCCGGATGGCGGCAACGGCGCCACGGTAGTCATTCAACTCCACGATGACCTCTTCCGCCGGGAGGCGGGTCTGGTCAAGAAGTTTCAGGGTACCGTTGTCCCACAGTATGGGGCGTATCTCGTTCAACGCTGGATTCTCCGGGTCGAAATTCCGGGCATAAAAAATGCTTCTCGTTGAGAGAAGCACAAAGTTCTTTTCGCTGCTCCCTCATCTTTCCTCTCCCCACAAAAACCGGGGAGAGGCCGGATTTAGCACCTCGCTCACCGTCGAACAGGTCGCCGGGGCAGGTTGCCTGGCTTCATCGGGCCGTTCCCTCTGCCGATCTGGATAAGGGTCCCAGATATAGTATTTAGTTTTTAACCCATTAGCGCCGGGCTATAATAATCAAGGCAGCAAGGGATGTCAAATCTTTGGGCGCAAGTTGTCAGGTACGATTCATCGAAAGTGTAACGAATTACGTAGATACACCTTCAAAATCGGTGGTTAACCGGCTGGCCCATTGAAGAAAAGGAATAATGGCTACCTGCCCGCCATCTCAACAGCGGGTTCGTCTGCCCTGGGGCCCTTCCCGTGTTCGTTTGACATAGTCGGGAAGGCTTCAACATAATAGCGCCAGATACGGGGCCGATATGGTCCCGATGTGATTTGCGGAAGTTCAGAATGAGCCAGAAGGCTTACCACATAACCCGCGCTGACCTGGGCCTTTTTACCGACTTGTACGAACTGACCATGGCCCAAACTTATTTTGAGCGGGGAATACTGGCCCCCGCCACTTTTGACCTGTTTTTTCGCAGCTATCCACCCAACCGGGGTTACATGGTCTGCGCCGGACTTGAGGATGTACTGGACTTTCTCGAGGGCGTGTGTTTCGGCGACAGTGGCCGGGAGTATCTGCGTGAAACCGGTATGTTCAACGAGGACTTCCTGGAGTACCTGGGAAGCTTGCAGTTTACCGGCAGCGTGAGTGCGCTGCCGGAGGGCGGCATATTCTTTGCCAACGAACCGGTGCTGGAAGTTACCGCGCCCATAATTGAAGCGCAGTTGGTCGAGACCCTTATCATTAACCGGTTTAACTTTCAGTCCCTCCAGGCCACCAAGGCCGCCCGTTGCGCGTGGGCAGCGCAGGGACGTACCATTTCCGACTTCGGAGCGCGGCGCGCTCCGGGCGTGGACTGCGCCCTGACCATGGCCCGCTCGGGGTTCATCGCCGGGTTCCAGTCAACCAGCAATGTGTTGGCAGCGCGCCGTTACAACATTCCACCCGCGGGAACCATGGCGCACTCCATGATTACCGCCTTTCCCACGGAACTGGATGCCTTTCGCGCCTACGCTGCGGCCTTTCCCGAGCGTACCATCCTCCTCCTGGATACTTATGACACCATCGCGGGCGCCCACAACGCCGTCCAGGTGGCCAGGGAAATGGAAGCCAGGGGACAAGGGCTGGTGGGCGTAAGGCTGGATTCAGGGGACTACCTGGAGCTTAGCCGCCAGGTGCGCCGCATACTGAATGACGCGGGACTGGACTACGTCCGCATAGTTGCCAGCGGCGGCATCGACGAGTATGAGATCCACCGACTTGTAAGGGAGGGGGCGCCCATCGACATTTTTGGCGTTGGCACAAAGGTTACAACCTCTGCCGACGCCCCGTATTGCGATATGTCCTATAAATTGACCTGCTACGATGGACGTCCCGTTATGAAGCTGAGCCCGGATAAGGTTTCGCCCCCGGGCGCCAAGCAGGTATTTCGCCTGCGGGACGGGCAGGGAGGGTTTGACCGGGACGTGGTTGCCCTGCAGGACGAGGACCTGCCCGGTGGCGAACCACTGTTGCAGACGATAATGGAAGGGGGACGCAAATCCCGTCCCCACCCCACCCTTGCTGAAATGCACGAGAGGTTTGAACAGGACTTCTCCCGTCTTGACGACGATTTCAAACAGCTATACAACCCGCCCCATTATCCCGTTACCTTCAGTCCCGCGCTTACCCGTCTTACGGGGCAGGTGCAGGGGCAAATCCTGGAAAACCTGGATCATCCGGGTCTATAGAACCCGGTTACCCACCACAATGCGGGCCACTTGCCCAGGGAGCGTCAAAATGAAGACGGCCGTCTGTGTCAAATACGTACCCGTCGTTTCGCGAATTACCTTCGATTACGAGGCGAAGACCATCGTCCGAGACGGGGTTCCATCGGAGGTCAATCCCTTCGACGTCCTGGGGCTGGTGCGCGCCGTAGAGTTGAAAAAGGGACCCGAGGACGAAGTGGTAGCGCTCTCCATGGGGCCGCCCCAGGCCCGGGAGGGGCTGGTAACCTGCATGGCGCTGGGGGCCGACCGCAGCATCCTGTTGAGCGACCGCGCGCTGGCAGGCTCGGACACCCTGGCTACCGCCCGCGCCCTTGGCATGGTGTTGGAGCGGGAGCAGCCGGATTTGATAGTCTGCGGTCGCAACAGCGCCGACGCGGAGACGGGACAGGTAGGTCCGGAACTGGCCGAACTGCTGGGTTTGCCGCACATCAGCCAGGTCCGCAAGCTGGACCTGCGCCCAAATTCAAACACTGTTGTGGCGGAACGCATTACTGACGAAGGGTACCAGGTGGTGGAATGTCCCTTGCCGGCGGTGGTCTGCGTCACTGAAGGTGTGGCCGCAGAGACCTTCGCCAACCGACAGCAGATGGCCGAAGCCCAGGAAAAGCCGGTGGAAGAGGTAACCTGCGCCCAGTTGACCGACGATCTCTCCCAGTTTGGGCTGGAGGGTTCCCCGACCTGGGTGGAAGATATCCGCCTGGTTGAACCCACCCGCCAGGGGCTGATGATTGAGGACGAGACACCGGAAGCCGCCGCGAGCCAGGTGGCCCAGTTGCTGCGAGAGAGTCTTGCCGCCCTGGACGGCGACGCAGGCGTCAACGCGGCCGCGGCAGACGGGGCACGCTATCCCGATGAAAAGCGCCAGGCCATCTGGGTGGTGGCTGAAACCTCTCAGGCTGGTTTACGCCGGGTAACGCTGGAACTGCTGGGCAAGGCACGGCAGTTGACCGGCGTTACTCAGAGCCAGGTGGTGGCGGTCCTGGCAGGCGATGCAGGGGAAGGGGCGACGGCGACGCTGTCAGCCTACGGGGCGGACCGGGTATTGACCCTGGACAACGAGAACCTGGGTCCGATTTGCGGTCGGGCGGTTGCCAATGCCCTGTCAGACGCCATTGCCTCGGAGCAGCCCTATGCCGTCTTGTTCGCAGCCACCGCCGACGGGCGGGACCTGGCGTCCCGCATCGCCGCCCGCCTGGGCCTGGGCCTGACCGGCGACGCCATTGACCTGGAGATTGACGCGGAGGGTCGGCTGGTGCAGTTGAAACCGGCGCTGGGCGGCAACGTCATCGCACCCATCCTGTCCAAGACACTGCCGAACCTGGTAACCCTGCGCCCGGGGCTTCTGGCCCCCATTGAGCCGGAAGAGAACGCCTCCGCCAGCGTTGAGGCCCTGAAAGCGCCGGCATTTGGAGGAACGGACATAGTCGTGGTGGAAACCCACTACGAGGAGGATCCCGGCGGCATCGCCCTGGCCCAGGCTGAGGTTGTCCTGGGGGCTGGCATGGGTATCGGCGGCCCGGAGAATCTCCCGCAGGTACAGTCGCTTGCCGCGCAAATTGGCGCCACCGTGGCAACCACGCGCAATGTGGTGCACGCCGGGTGGCTGCCCCACCAGGTGCAGGTGGGTATCAGCGGCCGCACCATCGCGCCCCAGGTGTACCTGGCCGTGGGAATCCGCGGTGTCTTCGACCATACGGTGGGCATCCAGAAGGCAGGGGTCATCGTCGCAGTCAACAGCAACCGCCGCCACCCAATCTTCAAGGCGGCGGACGTGGGCATCGTTGGCGATTGGCAGGAGTTCCTGCCGCCGCTGGTGGAGGCCATCAAACCCGTGTTGGAAGAGTTCGCCTAGATTCCTGAAATCCGCGCCGGTAATGGCTGGGCCGCCAGTTGGATTCAGGGCAATCGCGTTTTAATCTTCGCTGCTTACTTAAGGCGGAAAGCAATGTCG
>CAZPMU010000021.1:0-31011 GCA_964587795.1 uncultured Dehalococcoidia bacterium
CGGTGAAAATCAACAACTGCCTTCTTCCACCCATAACCACCTGCCCCTTTAGTTCCCCGTTCAGACCCTTGGTGTTGCGGCTGCGGAACCAACCTGCGTGATCGTATCCTTGCTTGTCATCGGGTCAAGGCGGTTAATGACTCCTAGAACGGTGGTTTGAACCCGTCCTTCCCTTCCCCCAGCTCCAACCTGTTCTCGGTAAGTACGTCCCTAATCACATCAAAGTTCTCTTTGTAGTGAGCCAGGTACTCATCGCGGAAGTTATCCGGTTCGCACTCCAGCTTTTCCGCCACCAGGTCAAAAGCCTTTTGCCGCGTGTTGGCAACAAACTTCCCCCGATTGAAATGGAAAGGCTGGGCAATAAACTTCTTGACCCCTGTTTCAACCAAATGGTCCGCAAAGGCGTAAGGACTGTTGACTATCAGCAGCGGAGTCATTGTGATGCAGGCATCAATGCCCTCCGCCTGCACCTGTTCTATTGCTTTCAACCGGACTGAATTTGCTGGACAGAAGGGTTCAAAAGTGCGCCGAATATCTTCATCGTCGGTGGTAACGGTCATATTGACCTGCACCCGCCCGCCGTTCCCTTCAATTCGAAGGAACAGGTCGCAATCCCTCACCACATCGGGACTCCGCGTCTGCACCACCAGCTTCGGCCGGTGACCATCAGCCATCACTTCCAAGATACGGCGAGTTAGCACTAGCTCCCGCTCAACTGGCTGGTAAGGGTCAGTCACGCTGCTCATGTAAATGCGCTTATCGTCCAGGGCATCGGGCTTGCGCTTCAGCCGCTTTTGAAGCAACTCAACAGCGTTTTCCTTGACGTTTACCCAGTAGCCCCAGTTGTTCATTTTTTCCGCATCGTGACTAAAGAAGGCAGCGTAACAATAGGCACAACCGAAGAAGCAGCCCGAGTAAGGGTTCAATGTGTAGTCATAAGCATTCATGAACCCGGTGGCCTTCGTGAGAATTTCTCGAGCGTGGTTGTAGATGACCTCAGCGTGGCCAATCTTGGTTGGCTTTGGGGTCGAAGTTGGCTGATTTACGCCGTTAGTAAAAAGACTTAGCTGAGGGTTTTTGGTAGCCATATTGCTAAATCACCCCCATAGGGACATGAACCTAAAGCCTTCAGGAATTTATCAACAAGGCAGGACATCGGCTCCTTTGCTCTAAGGGTTTCTTTTTGTAAATATTGAACAAGCGGCCTCAAATTGGTGCGTGACAAAAGCGGAAGGGTGCGATGTCAGATAACGTCTAGCAAAGCTTTCGACATTCTCTGGAACATTCTTTGCGACATAGTCAGTGTACAACATCTCCCTGAATGCAGATAGCCTGTCGAATTCACCGTTTAACAGAGATGCGCATTGGCCTGGAAAGGTTAGCTCACATGCCTTAGTGTATGATTCGCCAGGCGGTGCAAGAGCATTGCTGAGGGCTCCCCGGTGGCAAGTGACGAGAATAAGGTCAGGTTTGCCTTCTGATAGGACCCCACGGACCTGATCTCCAATGGAATCCGCAGCTTGCTCATAGGCTACGTGAAGCAAAGTTAACCAAAGGATGGCTTCGTCCCTTTTTCTTGCAACGGTAATACTAAACTGTCGAGAGTGAAAACTCTTAAGCGCTTCCCTAACACCTACAAGTTCAGGGTGCTCAGGGCTTGATGCTTCTGAAGTGAAAGCTCGCCATATATCAAGGCCAGAATACCAAATCGACTTTGTGGGGTCCCTTGAATCAACATGTACTATAGGAGTATTGCCACGAGTGTCTATTACTTCGGCTGCCCAAAGCAACAAGGCTAGTTGCATCGCCCACTGCCCAGCTCCGAGGTCTCTCACGTAAAGTTCGCCCTTCCCGCCGGTGAGAGGATTTACTTCAGGAGGGATTTGCTCAATCAGCGAATACGCCATGTTGATATGACTTGGTTGATACCAAAGGGCATAATAAAGGGCATCCCATCCGTTATATTCTGGCATTATTCCAGATTGCAGTTGTTGACATGACCTAAGGGTACGCACTATTGCGTCAGCGATTTCTTCCTTGGTTTTGCGTTCGACCAATTTCACCAATTGCTTCTCAGCGACCTTTAAAATCGCAGAATCTAATGCTTCCTTAACCGCTATGAGCTTGGCTTGATTCACAGTGTGGGTTGACCTCAATTTAAGGCTCTTTCTCAAATGGTAATGCCGGACTTACCTATTTTCAATCCACAACTGTCATCCCCCCAATATGCTAAAATACCCCCCAACTTTCCCCATTCAACCCAACGGGAGGCGTGCTATGGCCGGTAATCGGGTAACGGTGGGTAATGTCGAGATTACCTCCCTGTCTGACGGTATTCTCGAGTTCGACCTTTGCAACTTCTTCCCCAACCACAAGTCCGACGACGAATGGCAGGGCTACCGCCAGCATCTGGTGGACGGCCACAAGGTGCGCTTCAACCTGGCTTCCTATCTCATCCGCTCCGACGGCCGCACCATCCTGGTGGACACCGGCATGGGCGCCCGCCCCGCCGACGCTCCCGACACTCCCTGGGGCGAACTGATGAACGACTTCCAGTCCCATGGCGTTCGCACCGACGAGATTGACATGGTGGTGATGACCCACCTGCACCGCGACCACGTGGGCTGGAACCTGGCGCCCCCGGCCCGGGAGGGAGGACAGTACGTCCCCACCTTCCGCAACGCCCGCTACTGGTTCAGCACGAAGGACTGGGAAGCCTGCCACGATCCCGATGTCATGCCTTCCCGCTTCCCCAATGCCCCCACCACCGTCTGGCCCCTGCAGGACCTGGGCCTTATCGAGTTCATGGACGGCGAGCATGTCCTTACGTCTGAGTTGACCGCCTTCCCCACGCCGGGCCATACCCCCGGCCACATGAGCATTATGGTCAGCTCCCAGGGCGAACGCGCCATTATCCTGGGCGACGCCATCCACAACCAGGCCCAGGTGAATGAGCCGGACTGGGAATCCCGGGCCGATATGGACCCGGATCAGACCCGCATCACCCGCCGCAAGCTGATGGACCAGCTTGAGACCGAGAACATCCTCGGCATAATAGGCCACTTTCCCTACCCAGGCTTCGGCAAGGTTGTCCGGGCCGACGGCCGCCGCTACTGGCAGGCGCTTTAACCCGACACAAACATGGATGAACAGGATGTGCTGCCGTTTACAGGATTGGCTTTATCTTGAATATCCTGTCTATCCATGTAAATTAAACAGCCAAAGGTGAACTTTAATGAAATTCGGCCTCTTCCACTCGGTCCAGTTGCCGGACCCCGGAAAACAGAACCAGTACTACCGCGACGCCCTGGAGCAGGTGCTCTGGGCCGAGCAACTGGGCTACGATTCGGTCTGGATGACCGAGCACCACTTCTCCCGCCACGGTATAGTCTCGGCTTCACTCACCGTGCTGGGCTACCTGGCCGGCCTGACCAGTTCCATCCGCCTGGCCACCGCCGTAACCGTCCTGCCCTTCCATAACCCCATCCAGATCGCTGAAGAGGCCGCCACCGTTGACCTGCTCAGCAACGGCCGCCTGGACCTGGGCGTGGGCCGTGGCTACCAGTGGGGCGAGTTCCACAAGCTGAACATTCCCATGGACGAGGCCGACCGCCGCTTCCAGGAATCTATGGACGTTATGACCCGGGCCTGGACTTCCGATGAGCCCTTCGATCACCGGGGAGATTTCTGGACCTTCAACGACATGACGGTGCTACCCAAGCCAGTGCAGGACCCGCACCCTCCCCTGTGGGTTGCCGCCGCCAGCCCCGGCAGCATGGACCGCATCGCCCAGAATGGGTGGAACCTGCTGGTTGGCCAGGGACTTACCTTCGACCAGGTGGGCGAGCAGGTGGCCTATTTTGGAAGCGCCGTGGGCGAGTCCGGTGAGGACTTTGATCCCTACCGCGTCAAGGTGGCCCGGGCCATGTACACCGCCCCTACCAGGGCTCAGGCCCGCGAGGACGCCGAGGAACCCTTCATGTGGTTCAAGACCACCGGCGACGAGGTGGGCGCGCCCCCGGAACGCAGGGGAGAACTCCTTCCCGAAAACTACCAGGCCTACCGCCGACGCTTCGCCTCCGAGACTACCTTCGACTTTGAGGACATGTCTGAGAAGGTTATCCTGTTCGGCAATCCCGACGATGTGGCCGAGCGGGTGGAGCGAATGAAGAAGTCCGGCGTTAAGAGCATCATCTTCTTCACCAACTACGGCGGTATAGAGAGCCAGAAGGTGAAGGACTCCCTGGAACTCTTCGCCACCGAGGTGATGCCCAACTTCCAGGACTAAATTCAACGGGAATCCTGTAGTCGAGGACGCCTTTTCGGAGGCGTCCTCGATTCCTTTTCAAGCCGGGTCGAAACCGTAACAGTCGAGTTTGATCATCCGGGCATATTCGTGCAGTCTCATGGATGGGCGCCCATGGTTTCGATTGTATTTCGCTTTCAGAAGGTGTTGTCCGCGTCGCCTGAATCGCGCTGGCGGGCCTGTGCTGCTGAGTTGGCCCTGTATGTCGGACTGTACCTGGCTTACCTGTTGTCCCGGGGTCTCGTGTTCCAGGGCGACCGACAGGCCTTGGCCAACGCGGAGCGCATAATCTTCCTGGAGAGCAGCATTGGCATTTTCGTCGAACCGGCCTTGCAGCAATGGTCCCTGGCCCACGCCCAGCCCATCGTCCTGTTCCTGAACTGGGTTTACATCGCCACTTACTGGCCGGTTATACTGGGCCTTGCCCTCTACCTCTACTTGACCCACCGTTCTCTGTATGTGAAATACCGGACGCTGCTCTCGGTCCACCTGGGCCTGGCCCTCCTGCTGTTCATCGCCTTCCCCCTGGCTCCACCCTTCAAGAGCGTCCTGTTGCTGGACACCATTCAACTCTACGGCCCTGCTTTCTACGGCAGCGAAGCAATGGCGGTGTTCTACAACACCAACGCCGCCATGCCCAGCCTGCACTTCAGCTGGACCTGCGTCCTGGCCTGGCTCTTCCTGCGAGAATGCAAGAGGTGGTACCGCTGCCTGGCCGCGGGCTATCCGCTGCTAACGCTGGCAGCCATTGTAGTGACCGGCAACCATTTCCTAATGGATGCGATGGTTGGGGTGGCGTTGATTGGGGTGGTTATAGTCGCAATTAAGCTGGTGGAGACTTTCAGGAATAGGAACAGGAAGCCCGAAATTCAGGCTTCTTTTGAGCCTTAGGCCGACTTCGACTGCTATCTTACGGTCCTTTGGAGAAGGACGGACACATCCGTATTTCGCTCGACAAGTTGCCCATATCGCGCCAAGGGCGTGACTAGCGCATCCCGCACCGGTTATTCTCCCGACCCTGGTTTCCTCTGCCCCGGAGGAGGTTCATCAAAGGGCCGTCCTTCCCGCTGGGCCGTCTGCATCCGCTCGAACCAATCCCTCCATTGGTCTTGTCCTGCCCTCCTTCCTTTTTCGAAGCTCTCCTCCTGCTTCCTCCTGTCCCTTTCCTTCAGCCACTGCGCCAGCATAACCCCCTCCAGGATAATGTACGTGCTCGCCGCCATGTTAAGAATGCTGGCGGTCATGCCTTTCTGCACGTTTAATGTAATCTCTAAGGCACCGCTTCCGCCGCGGACGGCAACTTCATGCCAGACTGTTAGTCCCAGGAAAAGAAAATACTGATGGACGAATATGACAATGTACCAGGGCCACAGATGACCTGGAACGCTCCAAATGGACTGCCTTTCCCGAGCTTGTGTTTGCCTGCCCTCTTGCACCATAGCACCGCCTGAATGAACCTGGCAAGATTGTAGGCCCGGCGGCATTCCTTTCTGCTACCCCCTGCTGACAGTAGTTATCCGAGGTAAACTGGTGGAAATTAACCTGGTCGTAAACTCCGCTCAGGCCGGCGGTATCTGACCCCAAAGGGGATGGCGGAAGGTGGGCGCCAGGGCCGGGTTCATGTCTTCCCGGCGGCGAGTGGGCTCCGGCTCTGCCTGTTCCTCTGCCTGCGCCACCGCCCGTAATCGCCGGTAGGCTGCTGCGGGCTGCTTTCTTTGGGGCAGGCTGTTCAGGTGTCGGGCCAGGGCTTCCAGGCTGTTCAGGTTATGCACCGGCAGAAAGTCGTCCACGTAGGGCAGCGCCGCCTGCATCCCCTGTGTCAGCGGCTGGTAGTTGGGCGATCCCAACAATGGATTCAACCAGATCAGCCGGTGGCAACTGCGCTGGAGCCGAGACATTTCCCTGGAAAGCAATTCCGGCTCGCCCCGGTCCCAGCCATCCGAGATGACCAGCGCCACTGCTCCGCTGCCCAGTGTTCTTCGCGCCCACGTGTAGTTGAAGGTCTTGACAGCCTCGCCGATGCGGGTGCCTCCGGCCCAGTCGGGCACGGCCCGGGCCACTTCGTTCACCGCCTCGTCGACGCCCCGATAGTACAGATGGCGGGTTATCCGCGTAAGGCGGGTGGCGAACAGGAACGCTTCCACCCTGCCCAGGTCCCCGGCGATGGTGTGGATAAAGTGCAGCAGCAGGCGGGTGTAGCGTTCCATTGAGCCGCTTACATCGCAGATCAGCGCCAGCGGGCGTGTCTTCTCCCTCGCCTGGCGATGGGACAACTCCAACAGTTCGCCGCCGTATTTCAGGTTGTCCCGGAAGGTGCGCCGCCAGTCCAGTGAATCGCCGTCACCCACCCGGGTGCGCCGCGTCCTGCGCCGGCCCAGGTCCCAGGACAGTTCCGCCATCAGCGTGCGCGCCTGGGCAATCTCGCCGGGCGTATAGTCGGCAAAATCCTTCTGCCGAAGCACCTCCCTCGCGCTGTAGGTCTGGCTCATGTCTATGCCAGGCATTCCCTCGGCCGCTTCGCCAGCCAGGTCTGCTCCCTCCTCGTCGGCGGAAATGGGCGGCCCGACCTGGGGATTGCGGTAGCGCCGTTCCTCGCCCATGCTGCGCAGGTCCCGGGTGCTGATGCCGTGGGCGGGACGCCGCCAGAAAATCTGAAAAGCATCGTCGAACAGCGGAAAGTCCTGCTTCCGGTGTACCAGCAGGCACCTGGCCGCAGCCCGAAAATCCTGCCTCCGCCCGATGGGAATAGTCTCAGTGGCCCGGACCAGGTCCAGCATATTGCCCGAACCAAAATCCAGCCCCAGCCGTCGCAGCGTCTCCCCGAACAGCATCAGGTTATGCAGAATGTGGCCGTCAGTTTCCTGATTATCATTCATGGCATATCATTATCGCTGGGAGTAACACGGGATTTGGCCTGGAGCACATGACCTGGGTTGGGGAACCCCATTAAATCCTGTCTATCCATGTTTGAATAACACCTAGCCGCGCCGCCCGCCCCGGCGCGGGCCGCGATTCAGCGACCGTTCCAGGATGTTCCGCACCGGTTCGCCCCGCACCACTTCAATGTCGTCCTGGTACTTCAGCATTATACCCAGCGTATCGTCGATCACTTCGGCATCAAGCTCCGTCTGGTTCAGCGCCAGCAGCGCCGATGTCCAGTCAATGGTCTCGGAAACTCCCGGAATCTTGTACAGTTCCGTCTCCCGCAGTTCCTGGATGAATCCGGTAACCTGCTGGGCCAGCCGGCGCGGCGCGTTGGGCAATTTGGAGCTGACGATTTGCAACTCCTTCTGGTAGTCCGGATAGTCGATCCAGTAATACAGGCACCGCCGCTTCAGGGCGTCGTGAATTTCCCGGGTCCGGTTCGACGTTATGATGACGATAGGCGGGTGGATTGCCCGGTAGGTACCCAGTTCCGGTATGGTTATCTGGAAGTCGGCCAGCATCTCCAGCAGGAACCCCTCGAACTCCTCGTCCGCCCGGTCCAGTTCATCAATCAGCAGCACCGGCGACTTCTCCCGGCTCTCATCAATGGCCTGCAACAGGGGCCGCTTGACCAGGAACCGCTCGCTGAACAGATCGTCTGTTGCCGCTTCCCGGTCCACGTCTCCGGCCGCCTCCAGCAGCCGGATTTCCAGCATTTGGCGGGTGTGGTTCCACTCATAGACGGCGTGGTTGATATCCAGACCCTCGTAGCACTGCAGCCGGATCAACTCCGTGTCCAGCCCCCTGGCCAGCGAACGAGCGATTTCGGTCTTGCCCACGCCAGCCTCGCCTTCCAGGAACAGGGGCCGCTGCAACGTCAGCGCCAGGTAGATGGCCACGGCCAGTCCGCGGTCGGTTACATATTGTTGGTCCCGCAGCAGGTTCTGGACCTGGTCTATGGACGCGGGCACGGAGTCAGTGGTGGTCAAGGTGTTCTCCAATTGCCGGGATCATCATTCGATGCCGGCCTCAAGCGCAATTTGCGGGACGTTGCCGGGCTGACGTTAGCCTCTATTATTCACTACCTTGTGCCGCTTCATCGTTAGGGTCAGGCATCAACTGCTCCAGCGGCACAAGTGACTGGTCATCAGCGGCCTGCAGGTCATCCTGAATGGCCTCCATCAATGATGAGTCGCTAATAATCTCCAGGGTTTCGACCAGAGACTCAAACAGAGCCCAAGGCAGAACTGCCAAAACCGGATTACCGCTGCGGGTCAACGCCAGCGGTTGTTTCCCTTGCGCCAATCGCTCCGGTAATTGTGCGAGAACTTCTTGCGCCTCGGCCAGGGGCATCTGACTTACCCCAGTGGCCCACTCGTCTGTCATCATATCCCTTCACCTTCTTCCGGTGGAGGTTCAGTCAACCCCAGGGTGGCTAACATCCTCGCCAACGAGTAAATGTCTTGACGACTTCCTTCTCGCCGCAATCCAACTGCTATTATACCTACTCTGACTCGATCGCGTTCTATTCTGAAAATGCTTCGATAACGCTGCCCCACGGCACGGACTGAACGATACCCGAATAACTCCCCAGACAGCGGTCTGCCCTGCTTTTCCGGCTCATCTGATTACCGCGCCGCCCGTTGCAGTATCTGGTTCCTTATTCGGCGGTCGGCGACTGCGTTCAGCGATTCGACAGCCCTCTGTGTGAGTAGGACCCGATAGTTCATTCTAGCCTAGTCAGCAAGGAACTCCCCCTCAAAATACCCCCGCACCAGTCCTTTAAGTCTGGCCCAGTGGTCTCCCAGCGATTCCTTTTCCGCGTCGGAAAGCTGGTTGTAATACTTGCCCAGATCCGGAAAGTACCACAGGGGAAAAACCCAGAACCCCGGCGCGTGGGGTCCGGGCTCGGCCTCCCTGGCGATTATGCCTCTGCCCCCGGTCAGTTCCCACGACTTCAGCGGTTTGCCCGAATGGGCGACAGCCAGGGCTTCCACCCAGGATGCTTCCCTTTCGGCTCCTTCGGCATTTTCCAGTAGGTCCAGCAGCCTCCGCCTGCGCTCATCGTCATTGGCCGCCGGGCCGGCGAATCGGTGGGTGTAGCGGCTTTCCCAGTTGGCCCCCAGGGACGGCGCCACCAGCCCGCCGTCTGATGCTATAGCCAGCATCCCGGACAGCCTCGACCACTCCACCGCCTTTTCCACGGCAATGGCTTCGTGAGTCTCGGCAGCCTCCTCGGGGTCGGAGGAAATGCCCAGTTCAGCGGGGGTAACCGGATGCAGGGGCAACCCTTCCAACAGGTCGCGCAGGGCGTCTTGCTTGGCCGGATTGTTTGTGGCCACCAGGATGGGGGTTGGGGAGTTGGCAGTAGACATGGGTAGCGACAGACGGTTTACAGGAGCTTCGTGTTCGACCGAGTGCGCGACCGGTGGGTGCGCAGCGTTTCCGTGCGGACGCCTATCAGCCACGGCACCGGCGCAACCCGGTCGCTGCCCAGGGTCAGGGTAAGGTCAGCCAGCTTGGTCAAGTCAAACTCTCTTTTTTGGCCAGGTGCGTGAACACCCAAGGTTAGGACGTGACCCTGACGCAACTCTCAATCGCCGCCTCCCACTCGTCCAGGTCGAAGAAGTGCGGCCCGGCCCCGCCGTGATAGGCGACCCGGCCGTCGGCGCCGATCAGGTACAGCCGCTCCGGAGCCGCCCCGTAGGCCTCATCGATGGCGTTGTCCATTTCTTCGATCAGGATGGGCAGTCCGATGTGCAGGTCGATGCTGCAACTCTGGGCCACTTCCTCCCGTTCCTCGTAGCTCCGGTGCTGGCGGTAGAGCACACCCTCCTGGATGTTGCTGTCAGTCTGCCAACCGTCGGTGGGGTGGGCTTCCTGGACATATACCACGAAGAACTCCACCCGGTCCCGGTATTGCTGGTAAATTTCGGTCATGCGCTCAGACTGGGCGCGGAAAGGGGGTCAAGTGTAGCTGCCAAAGGCCAGCGCTAACGGCCGGTTCCCCCGAAAGTCCGACAGCCGCACCCGCTCCTCCGATCCCAGCCGCTTCAGGTTGAAGTCCGTGGGGATTTCGCCCACTTTGGGGCCCGTCTCATCTCTGACGAGGGTGGCTTCCAGCGCCGAGCGGACTTCCCCTGGCAGTTCCTCCTGCCAGCCCTCCAGAATTTCCCTGGCAGTTGTCCGTCCCTCGGCCGCCGCCAGGTCAGGGCTGCCGCCCCTGGCCTCCTTGATGGCGGCGATAATCCGGCGCATATTCTGGCGGTCATCGCCGCTCAGCCTGCTCACAACGCTGTCGCGCTGGGACTTCAGCATAACGACCTCCCCAGGCTGCCCAGTTTGGTAAAGAAGGCGCCCTGTTGAACTTCAACAGGGCGCCCTGGTTGCTATCGTACCTGCACTTCCACCGGGAAGACCATATTGTTGCCGTAGCCCCGGCCGTCCCACTGGTTGGGGAACTCCATCGGCTGGGTCTCCCCCAGGTTGTTGGTGGCGCGGGACATCAGGGTGTAGCGGCCCGGCCCCTTGGGCTGCCACTGGTACTGCCACCGGAACCAGGCGTAGGAACTGGCCCGGGGAGCCAGGGTGGCCAGGTCCCAGGTCTCGCCCCCGTCAGTACTGATTTCCACCTTCACCACCTCTTCCTCGCCCGACCATGCGGCCCCCGCCAGGGTGTACCCGCCGGCGGGGATTGCTTCGCCGGGCGCCGGATTGGTGATGATGGACTTCACCTTCATCTTGGTGTAGTAGGTGTAATACTCGGGACTGTCCGGCCCGTTCTGGGTCATATACCGTTCCGTCTGGTAGAACCCTTCGAACTTATGGTCCAGGACGTGGATGCCCACCAGCCACTTGACCGAGTTCATCCCGTACCAGCCCGGCACCAGCAGCCGCAGAGGGTAGCCGTGGTTCAGGGGCAGGCGCTCGCCGTTCATCTCGTAGGCCAGCATAGTATCGGGATGCAAGGCCTTGGCGATGGGCAGACTGCGCTCATAGGTGACTTCCGGGGGGTCACCCACCGTTTCGTCGGGACCGTGGTCCGCACCTTCAAACATTACATCCACCGCCGAGTCCTTCACGCCGGCGCGAGCGAGAAGGTCTTTCAGGGAAATACCGGCCCATTCCGCGTTGCCCATAATGCCGTGGCCCTTGATCATCTCCATTACAGACCCCGTGCGGGTGGCCTTGGCCCAGTAGTCGGGCACCGGACTGTTGCCGCAACACTCAAAGGTAACCTGGAACCGCTGCTGGGCCATCCCCAGCACTTCATCGAAGGAAAGGCTCAGCGGATTCTCCACTTCACCGTCCACCACCAGCCGGTAGGTGTTGATGTCAATCTCGGGACATTCGGTCCAGTGATTTCGGATATAGAACAGGTCGTTGGGCACCACATCCTTCTGCAGCGCCTCCGGCGGCGCAGCCCAGGTGCGGAAACCGGCGTTGGTGGGAATCAACTGGGGCTTGGTTTCGGTGCGTACGCTTCGGGTTGCCATTCTCGGCCTCCTGACGGGATTAGCTTGGGATTGCGGTGTACTTGCAGAGACAAGTGTCTCCACCATTTGAAGCCTAATTTACCACAGACCTTGCATTGTTCGCTGGCCTACTCCAGGTAGTCGGTTTCCTGGTCCGTGGTTGGAGTTATCACCAGCAGGCGGACGGGTATCCACAGCTTGTTGACCAGCTTGTGCGGAACCCCCGGGGGCGCGAACAGGGTGCAGCCGGCCCGCACCGTTTGCAATTCGTCCCCGATAATAAGCTGTACCGCCCCGGCCAATACCATTATGGCCTCGTCGGTGGAGTGGGTGTGGAGCCTTCCTTCCCACCCCGGGTGCAGTTCTACCTCTTTCACCGTCAGGGACACCGCACCCTGCTCTGCCGATACGAAGGTTCGCTCCGCGTGGTAGTCCACCGGCGCCGGCATTCTGACTGTACTGTGTTCGATGATAGGCATATTTGTCCTCTATTGTCCTGGCCCTTGGTTTACTCTTGCTCCGTTAACTCTTTCAAAGCCTTGCCGCTTTTACCTGCTACGCACCCGGATCAAACGGTGGCATTGGCGGCGGCCAGTCAATCATTGGTATGGCGGCGGCCTCAGCTTCGGACAGACGCAGGCGCTCTATCGCACGCTGTTGAGCTTCGTTTGGTACGAATGCCGGATTACTGCCCAGGGCTCGGACTTCCATCAGGGACTCCAACCCTTCTGTCACAAAGGAAAGCAGTTCTGCTATTTGCCAGTCGTGCATGGAGCCTTCGTAATGATTGCTGTGCAGCCGGTCGGCAGTGGACTGCAGGGCATGCAACTCGGGACGTCCGAACTCTACCGATAGCAAATCAATAATCTCGCGCCGCAATTGGTGTGAACCATGTCGCCAGCCCCTGTCGGCGGCGACGGCCTTCACCGCCTGGGCGACAGCGTCCGATGCCTGGTACCGGTCCCCCTTCTTTTCCAACTCATAATGGGCATGCAACATGAAGCGCCGGCTTTGGTCGGCATATCGTTGAGCTACATCCGTTGTCATCGTTTTTTTCCCCGGCGCTCAGCAAAGAACCACGCTTGATTCTACTACGCAAAAACCTTATCCCGCGTACTTCTCCCCCAGCGCCGTCTCCCAGCGCAGGTAGTTCATCATATCCGCGTAGTTCCGGTCGGGACCGCTGGGCACCATGTCGGTGGGAGCGCTCATCACGCCGGTCAGCCCCGTTTCCACTCCAAGGCCCGCGCCGCGCCAGGCGTTCATCCCGCCGGACAGCACGGTGACGTCGCCGTATCCCAGCGACTTGAGTGTAGCCGCTGCATAGACCGAGTTTTGCCCGTCGCGGCAGGTTACCGTCACCGGGGTTGACTTGTCTGGTACCAGCCCGCCAATCTGCAATTCCAGCCAGCCCCGGGACACCCAGCGAGCGCCAGGCACATGGCCCATTGCAAAATCTGCACTGGTATCCACGAAGATGACCGCGGAGTTGGCGCTGGATGCCCGCGCCTGTTCCAACTCCTGCGCTGAAACCTCCCGGGCTTGGCCCTTGGCCTCGTCCATTCCCAGTACCGGCTCCGACGGCGCCCCTGTTTCCACATCCAAACCGGCCGCCGCCCAGGCGCCCACGCCTCCGGCTACCGCGTACACCTCTTCGTGGCCCAACTGCCGGTACCAGGAAGCGGTCAGGGTGGCTCGCACCTTGTCGTCGCAGGCAAAGATTATCGGCGTATTTCTGACCACCGCCACCTCGTCGGAACGCTGCACCGCCTGGCCGCCGGGGAACCACCGGAAGCCGGGGATATGACCCTCTGTGTACTCGGCGGTAGTGCGTACATCCACTAAGTAGACCGTCTCCGACTTGCTCCGTTCCATCATTTCCTGCAGACCCGGTATGTCCAGGTAGCGCACACCGTCCTCTTCAGCCAGCCGCTCCGCGTAGGCCTCGGCCTCAGCCAATCCCTCGGCGGAAGGCTGGGGCAGGTCAACCCTGTCCGCGCCCGACTCCAGTTCGTACCCGGCCAGCACCCAGCCCGAAGTGCCGTTCTTCAGGCCAAAGACATTCTCGCGGCCCATCCGTTGCAGGACTCGGGTGCCTATGATGCTGCGGGTGCGCCCGGCGCAGTTCACTATCACAGTCGTGTCCGGGTCCAGATCGGCGGTAATATCTGTGATGCGCAGGGCCAGCTCTCCACCGGGGACGCTGCGTCCGCCGGGGATGCAGAATCTGCGGTACTCCTCCGGCGTGCGGGTGTCCAGGATCACCAGCTTGTCGCCCCGCTCGATGCGGTCGTGCAGTTCGGCGGCGTCGATCTCCGGAACGTGGTGGACAACTTCCATCTTCTCGCCAAAATCCTTGCTGGGCACGTTTACGCCCCACTCGGTGGGCAGGTCCAGGCTGGCCCACCGGTTAATACCCCGGTCCAGGACCGATACGTTCGTGTAACCCAGGCTTTCCAGGGTACCCGCAGCCAGCGCTGCCCGCCGTCCGTCATCATCACAAAGAACCACGTGGGCCCCGCGATGGGGCGCCGACGCGGCAATACGGAATTCCAGCTCCCGCCGGGGTATCAGGCTGGAACCTGGTATGTGGGTGCTGTTGTACTCCCCCGCCTCCCGCACGTCAATCAGGGCAAACGACTCGTTGCCCTCCATTAGCTCAGAAAGGGCCTCGGCCGAAATTTGCTGCGACATATCCTGATCACCTCGAGTTGACTTTTAATGTTTAATCCCCCGTTCACCCCCGTTGGGGATTCAGGGGGATTTCTTCCAGGTTACTGACCTCACTCTTGCTCAGGGCAAGGCCGCGACGCCATACGCGCCTAGCAGTTATCGTATTTCTGGGTGGCAAAAGGGGTAATTTTGCCGGTCTCCAGGTCGTAGCGGGAGCGGTTCAGCCCCCTGAGATTATCGCCGTAAACGTGGATTTCCACGGTGGGGCGGTCCGTGAAGTTGTCCATCTGGTGAATCTCGTCCACTTCGGGGATGAGCAGGGTAATTTCGCCTGAAGTGAACTCCACGCTGCGGTCCTTCTCCAGCCTGGCGTACCCATCAACGGACCGGTCGTCCACCCGCCGGAACCGTGTTTCGGTCAGGTGGTTCCCCATCACGCCGATCATCCCCCAGGTGCAGTGGTCGTGCGGCGAAGCGTGGTCTCCGGGCCCCCACACCACGGAAGTTATCAGCAGGCCGCTGTCTCCCTGGTAAAGGGCATAAGAACCGTGGTTGCCCCGGGCGCCCTGCCCCACCGGAACCAGGTACTCATCGGGTATGGCGGCGGGATTGGCGATCAGTTTCTCCAGGTAAGAAGATCCCTTGTCAAAAATCCGGTGCTGGTCAGGCTGCTCATTCAGCAGCCCCTCCATGTCACTAATAAATTCATCCAGCGAATACTTCACGGTGGCCACGGAAAACCTCCTTTAAGGGGAGAGTTTATACGGCGCGAGGCGCCCACCCACAGATAGCATTTCAGGGCATTATGGTATCGGCGTATGGCTATGTCAAGAAATCAGGAGATCATGGTCTGGGCTATCGAATTTGGAGACTTCCCTCAACTACAAGTGCGCGGAGTACGCAGAGGAGCGCAGAGATTGTCCATGCAACTCCGCGGTCTTTGTGTCTCTGTGTTGAAAAATGCGTAGGAAAAAATACCTGAACCGGACGATATAATTGAAGTGCGATAGCACTGTAACCAATTTGGGTTGGAATCTCGTATTTTGTCCTCTGTCAATTGATGCCCCGCCCCATTATGGACTATCCCGCTTCCCCTACCCTATAATTCTCCCACCTTCCCCAGGAGTTACAACCATGGCCGTTTTCCGCCCTTTCCGGGGCTGCCGCTATGTTCCCCAGGTTGCCGGCAGTCTGGATGACCTGCTCTGTCCCCCCTACGATATGATTGGCCCTGCCCTGAAGGAGACTCTCCAGGCTCTCAGCCCCTACAATGCTGTCCACCTGGAAGGCGGGGAGCAGCCCGACCCGGTAAATCCCCAGGCCGGCTACCAGCGGGCAGCCTCCCTGTTCCGGGAGTGGCTGGAAATCGGGGCTTTGCGGCAGGAAGACATCCCCTGCTTCTACCTTATGCGTCACACCTACCAGGACCAGGGCGAAACCAGGCAGCAAACGGGAATATTCGGCGACATTCTGGTGGAAGAGTATGGCCTGGGCTCGGTGCTGCCCCACGAGTTCACCCGCGAACCCGCGGTTATGGACCGGGTGGCCCTCCTGGAAGCCGCCATGACCCAGTTCAGTCCACTCATGACCCTGTACCGCGACGCCGAAAATGAACTGGCTCCGCTGCTGGAACAGGTCGCCTCCGGCGCCCCCGACTTCCAGTCATCGGGCAACCCGCAATGCGACATTGGCGTGGTCTCCCTATGGCGAATAGCCAACCCGGACCTCCAGCGCGGCATCACCGGCTTCTTCGATGGACGCCCCGTATTCCTGGCCGACGGCCACCACCGCTACGAGGCCGCCCTCCGGTACCGCAGGTCCCAGACCCAATCATCCGTTGACGCCGCCTCCAGCTACGTGATGATGTCCCTGACCGAATTTGACGATGCCGGTCTCCAGTTGCTGCCCTATCACAAGGTCATCGGCGGCCTGTCGCCGGATCAACTGGCAAAACTGGAAGAAAGCCTCCTGGGGCTTTTTCAAGCCCGGACCGTTGACCTGGCCCAATGCGGCGGCGGCGAGGGCCTGGGCCGGATGGTTATCGAAGAGGGACGGGGCCGCCACGTCGTGGGTCTGGTCGGTCCTGAGCCGGACCAGGCCAGGCTGCTGACCCTGCGCGATGGCATAGACTGGCGGCAATGGGGCGAACTGGCCGTTTCCGAGGCCTGGCTGCTGGACGAACAGGTCATTAAGCCTACGTTAGGCGATGATGCCCTGTCGCGCCACGTGGACTACAGCCACGACGCTGCCCGCACTGCCGGCATGGTCACCGATGGCGCGCAGCAACTGGCCTTCCTCTTGAAGCCCTTCCCCATGGACGCCTTCGAGAGCATTGTCGGCGGCGGCCAGCGGCTGCCATCCAAGTCCACCTTCTTCTATCCCAAGCTCCCCACCGGCCTGGTAATCAACCGCCTGGACGGGACAATCTAGGGGCTGTGGTCAAATTGGGGGCGAAAGTCTCCCAGCGTCCCATATCGTCGTTCCATCGCCGGCACGTCCGCCTCCGGCGGACAGGAGGGAACCTCGACAGGCTGAGTTAATCCGACTCCCGCAGGCGCGTGCTTAGTAATGATGTCGGCCATTAGACGACACCCCTGGGGACCGCAAAAAAATCCTTCCCCCTAATTGGGGGAAGGAAGGCCTTTGCACAGGAATCCGCCCAGTATGGGATAACCGAAGAATTCACTAACGCAAGGGTGGCAGCCCATCCACCGTGATTTAGCCGAAAAGCCGGCTAACCCCCGTGCCGCTCCTGGTATCGGGAGGTAATAACCTGCTCCGCCAGCCGGCTGTGTTCGGCAATGAAGTATTCCAGCCTCCGGACTTCCGCCAGTCCCTCCAGCGTTTCACCTTCCAGCCTCATACTGCGCTTCAAGTTGGCCAGCGACCGCTTGGCTTCGTCCACCTGCTTTACCGATTCCAGGGCAGCCAGTTCCTCCATGGCGGTCTTTTTGATGGCCAGCAGTCGCCGCTTGGTGGCCTCCGTGTCCGCCAGCCGTTCCTCGATTTCGCCCATGGACGACAGGGAAACGTCCAGCGGCGTCCGGCCATAGATAACCTGCCTCGGCAACCGTTGCAACTGGGTACGGAACTGGCTGATCAGAGCATCCAGTTGCTGTTCCTTGTTCTGCAGCTCTGCCAGGGTCATCCGGAGCGTGGCCATAGTTTGCTGCAACTGGGACATGGACATAGGACTAGACCCCTTCGTCACAGGGAGAAGCAGAGAAACGGAGTCTGACAAAGACCCGCTAACTATCTCTGCGTCTCCGGCTCTCTCTGTTAAAACCCAACCCGGGGCAGCACCCGCCCCAGGGCGTCCAGCACTTCCTGGATGTGGTCCTCGGTAACGTAACCCAGGTGGCCGATGCGGAAAATGTGGCCGGTAAGTTTGCCTTGTCCCCCTGCCAGCACCACGTTTTCCTCCGTCCGCATCATTTCTATCATCTGATCGCCGTCAATGTGGGTCGGCATCTTGATGGCGGTTACCGTATTGGAAGCGCGGGCCTCGTCGGTGCAAAGCAGTTCCAGGCCCAGGGACCTTACCCCGTCCCGGGTAAACTGCCCGATGCTGGCGTGGCGCCCGAAAACACCCTCCAGCCCCTCTTCCATAATGTTCTCCAGCGCTACCCGCAGCCCGTACATGGCGGAAAGGTTGGGAGTCCAAGGCGTCTGCTGCCGCTCCAGGTACTTCTTCGCCTCTTCCAGGTCGAAGTAGAACCGGGGCATGGTGGACGACTTCTGCGCCTCCCAGGCATTGTCGCTGAAGCTTATGAAGGCCAGCCCGGGGGGCACCATGAACCCCTTCTGGGAACCGGTGGCCACCACGTCGCAGTCCCAGCCGTCAACCGGAAGGGGCACGCATCCCAGGCTGCTCACCGCATCCACGATCAGCAGCTTGCCGAACTCACCCTTTACCACGCTGGAAATGCTCTGCAGGTCATGGGTCACGCCCGTGGAAGTCTCGTTGTGGGTAACTATGACGGCCGAGATTTCCGGGTCGTCCCGCAGGGCTTGTCGAATAGCATCCGGGTCAATGGGGTCACCCCACTCGAATGTAATGCGCCGGGTATCGGCCCCGTAGGCGTCCAGCATATCGGCAAACCGGTCGCCGAACGAACCTGCGCTGGCCGCCAGAACCCGGTCGCCCGGAGAAAGGGTATTCACCACCGCTGCTTCCAGCCCGCCCGTGCCTGACGACGTGAGAATGAACAGGTCATTCTCCGTCATGAACACCTGCTTCAGCATGTCGGTGCATTCGGTTATCAACTCGAAAAATTCGGGCCCCCGGTGGTTGATCATGGGGTCCGACATGGCTTCGTATATTTCCTCGGGAATGGGCGTAGGCCCTGGGGTTCGCAGATTATGGGGTTGGATCCTCACAATGCCTCCTGGTATCTCAAACAGGGCCAGCCAGTCTGCTGGCCGATTTCGTTATCGCTGTGTCGATTTACACACAAGATGCCGGTTCAACGCTGGGCGTACGGCAAAGGATTATAGCACCTGTTAGAACCACCCGCACCCGCTACCTTTCGCCGCTCGGGGCAATCGCCTCCTGAAGGAGTTGCCATGCCGAGCGAAGCCCAGTCGTCTAAGGTACGCTCGTCAGGCCGTTCTTCGGAGCCGTAACCGGTCTGAGGGGAGCGATTTCAGGCCCTTTGGCGGGCTCAGCGCTGCGGGACTTCGGGATTAAGTCTACGGCGAAAACCACACCGTGACTGCACCGTTTCGTGGACAGTACGTGGAGACTGCCCTCCCGGGTTGAAGGACCGCCTTCTCTCTCACGGTGAGTGTACCGCTGGCGTGGATTACTGAAAGGGTCGATTAGCGGCGAACTTTTCCGGCATAAGGCCCAAATCATGTCGAGCAGCACAACGCCCGGCAAGTCCTCAGTCCATATAGGCAGGGGCGGCACGAACACAGTTGCACCCATTCGTTGCACGTTTCTCCGCGAATACCCTCCAGCCCTTCCCGCACCAGCCAGGGCACCAGCAGCAGCGCCGTTACTGCGTCCAGCCACCACCAGCCCAGAAGCGCGTTGGCCACCAGCCCCACCAGCAACGTAACCGAAAGCGCCGAACAGGCAATCGTTTCCTTGGCTTCCATGGCGATGGACTGGAGGTTCCCCTTTGCTGCGACCTGCAGTTTCCAGAAAGCGATCAGGGGCATAATCGTAACTGAAAGAAGCGCCAGGACTATTCCCACCGGCGATTCACTGGCTCCGGCGCCTTCAATCAGCGCCCACGAGGACTGGAACACAATGGCGGCCGTCAGGATGATGAATGTCCATCCAATGAACTTTACGACCCGGTTCTCGATCCGTTCCGCATACTCCTCGTCGCGAATGCCCACCCGCCACAGGACCAGCGATGCCGCCGCCACCTCCAGGTAGCTGTCCGCCCCGAAGGCCACCAGGGCAATGCTGCCGGCGACAATGCCCGACCATACGGCGATAACACCTTCGGCGACGTTGTATAGTATTGTTGCAATGAGGAGGCCTTTCGCTAATCTAATCACTGCGGTAACCCCCCCCAGATGTGGGGCCGTTTTAACACAAAAGGCAAGGGGAGTCCAGTAACCAGAGCCTCCATGCAGGACTTTCGATTCCATTGACTTCAGTGACGGGCAGAGTAGCCGTGCTCGCCCTGCGGCCCTGCGGTTTGTGGCGCGCTTCCATAAGAGTATGATGGCGAAGAGCATGATGGCGGGACATACCAAAAAGAACGCGATTGCCCGGAGGTTGCGATCTTTTCCGCCCGGCAGCGCTTACACCGAAACTTTACAATACCCGCGATGGCCTGTTGTTGACGCGATTGCCGCCGGAGACTAAACTTCTGTTCAGGGCATCCCTCAGGCTTCACAGGAGATGTGAACATATCATTAACGCAAATGGTTACCCCAATTCAGGGGATGACGTAGCCCTTTTCATAGACTGGGAGAACTTCAAGATCAGCCTCGCTGCAGGCAGCAGGAACCCCAACGTCAGCGCTCTCAAGGAAGAGGTCTCCAATCACGGAAGGGTGGTTGTTGCCAAGGCCTACGCTGACTGGGTTACCAGGTCTCCCGAGCTGAGAGGGGCCAGTCAATTCATTATCGACCCCCCTGCGCTATACGCCGCCGGCATCGAGCCGGTGTACGTCCCTACCCGCCTTCCGTTGGGTACCCCATCCGCCATGAATACCAGGACCACGCGGGTCAAGAACAGCGTGGACGTGAAGATGACGGCGGACTGCATTGAGTGCGCCCATACCTACCCCAACATCGGCACTTATGTGCTGGTATCCGGCGACTCGGATTTCATCCACGTCATCAATTCCCTGCGTGCCATTGGCAAGCGGGTCATCATCATCGGAGTATCCTATAGCACCTCTCGCCGCCTGGCCGACCAGGTGGACGGGTTGATACTCTACGATATTGACGTTGACCCTGAACACCAGCCCGGACCCGAGACCGTCCCCGCGGTTCCCGATCGGTCCTCCAGGGCCAACGGCGGCAACCGGCAGCAGCTTTCCGACGTAATGCGCCAGATTGAGGAAATTGTCCGCTCCGAGCGCAACGCCGGTCGCACCCCGCTGTTGACCTCCCTCAAGCAGCGCATTATGCGCCGCGTGCCCGGGTTCGACGAGAAGAAGCTGGGTTTCTCCGGGTTTAAAAAGTTGATGCTCCGCACCGCGGAAGAGGGTACCATCAAGCTCGCAACTGTGGGCTTGGTGGACTGGGTTATCATGGCCGACGAGCCCGACCCGGTGGAAGCCGTCCCCGACAGCCGCTCCGAAAGGAGTTCGGTGGAGACGGTCGCCGCCGACGAAGAGGTCATTCTCGAAGACAGGGCCCCTGCTGATTCCCCAGCCGGCATTGAGGCGACCGCGGCAACCGGAAACTCGGATGCCGATGGTGAAGTCCAACCCGGTGAACCCGCTGAAGGCGTGGAGATCGAGACGCCCCCAGGAGCCCTTGTTGCAGCAGCCGAAACCTCGACTGAATCCGATTCCGTATCAGGAGAATTCCCGACAAATGCGGAAGCCTCAAGCGATGCCCCGGAATCGGATACCCTGGAATCGGACGGCGCGGAAGGGGCATCGGCCCCCGCTCTGTCCCCAGGTCTGGTAAGGGTTCTGGACGAAACCCTGGCCCAACTGGAACTTCCCAGGGGCCCGGGCGATGGGCAGGACGGTCAGCGTATCACCGACCTGGTGATCATGGCCGATATGCTGGAACACCAGGAAGGCATTACCCACGTGGCCTTCAACTTCCTGCTGGCCGAAGTTTGCGGCGCCCTGCAGCAGGGCCTCGATGCCGAGCATCCCGAAATTACCGGTCGCTGGGGCGGGCGTACCTACTCCCGCACCTACGTTACCCGCCTGCTTCGGGAACTGGGCGACAAGGAAATATTCCTGCGGGACTGGCACCAGGAGCGCAACGAGGAAACCGGCCGCACCAGCCGCTTCCGTACTTTCAACCTTAACCGGACCCATCCCCTGGTCAGGGAAGCCCTGGTCAGCCACTGGGGTCCCGACACCGACGTCGTGGGTCACGATGTCGTGGACCACGAGCCCGCGGCGGCCCCCGGGGATACTCCGGAAGCCCTGCCGGAAGTGGAAATGGTTGACGAGCGGGAAGTAATCGCCAACGGAGCAACCCCCGGGGTGGCGGCGGAGGAAGGCGAGCCCGCTCCCGTGCCGGCCAGGAGGCCCTCCAGGCGCCGCGGTCGCCAGGCCCAACCTGCCGAAGCAGCCGCCCAGTCAGCGGACGAGGCCGTGTCTCAAACCGTCGCGGAAGAATCCTCAGGGGGAGAATCCGTTGCGGAAGAGTCCGTCGCGGAAGAGTCCGTCGCGGAAGAGTCCGTCGCGGAAGAGTCCGTCGCGGAAGCAGCCGAGACTGGCGATGTCGTGGCCGAGGAGGCCACTGAAGCGACTCCCGCCAGGACCCCCAGGCGACGCGGTCGGCAGCGCCCTGTTGCGGAGGAAACCTCTTCAACCGCGGACCAGGCTGGCTCGGAACCCGGCGCAATAGAAGACCAGACCGAGGGAGCCACTCCGGCGCGACCTTCGCTCCGCCAAGGCCGACAGCGCCAGGCCGCCGAAGAGACCTCTTCGACGGAGGACCAGGCTGCCGCCGGGGCCGACACACCGGAATCCCCAACCGGGGAAGACGCTCCTGCCCCAGCGGCGCGCCCATCTCGCCGCCGTGGTCGCCAGCGCCAGGTGTCGGAAGTGAATCAGGACACACCCCCTGAAGAACCGGGACCGGAGGCGGTCGCCGAGGCGGAAGACTCGGTACCTGATGCCGAACCGGCCCCGGCCGCCGTGGACTGACACACCGGTTACTGTCGCTCGAGGTTATTGGGGGCGGGAAACTTTCCCGCCCCCTTGTTCATTCCATTTGCGGGACTTGTTGCGGGTCCCCCTGTTGCTTTCACATTGACAGGCTACCTTCCCGAAGTCGAATCTCCTTGGCCCCGTTATCCATTCCCACCTACCCCCCGTGGGTATTCGCGGCGATTGGCGGCTGTTAGTGCGCCGTCGTGGCCGTTAGCGAGTCGTGGCCGTTAGTGGAATGATGCGGCCATAGGCCTAGAGGTCCAGCGCCAGCGTCGTCCACCCGAAATTCCGCGCCCCCAGGCCCTCCGCCGTATAGGGGTTGTAGTATTCCCTGAACCCCGAAAGCTCGATAGCCTCGTGAGTCTTTGCAACAATGGTATCCGCCAGTTCCCGGTAACCATGTCCCCGCAAAGAATGTGAAAGAAACCAGTTGGTGTTCACCCAGGTGGGACCACGCCAGATGAATCCCCGCGGGTTGCCCGGCATAAACCTGGGGTTCGATGCCGGCACCGACGGCAGCGGGTACGGCAGCCAGAAATGCTCGGGGTTCGACACCCAGTCATTGACCAGCCGTTCCACTATCCTGCGCGGCAGGTCGTCCAGTACCAGCGGCATCAGCGAACTGATCGTCACCACCTCCACTTGCTTTTCCGCTGCGCCTGCCAGGTCAAGAAATGCTCCCGCCTCTTCATTCCAACACTTCGTCAGCAGGGCGTCGCGGGTCTTGTCAGCCTCCCGCCGGAACTCCTCCGCCTCTACGCTTTCCCCCAGCATCCGCGCCAGCGAACGCATCCCAAAGGCGTAGATGGAATTGACCAGCACGTCCTCAAAATGGAAAATGTCCGCCTCCAGAATGCGCCGGTCATCCCCGCGCATGGGTTCATAGGCAGCGTACACTTTCCTGAGAGCGGCAATAAAACCCTGGTTGCTCAATTCTTCCAGCCCCAGCGCCTCGTCGTATTTCGGTGAGCAATCGGTTCCCGCTTCTTCCGGTTGAATCACCGCAATCAGTCCGTCTCCATCCGGGTCCCGGTGGGTGCGCAGCCACCGGTAATAGGCGGTAAGCGCGGGCAGCGCCGCATTCAAGAAATCGGCGTCCCCCGTGGCCCGGTAAACCCGCTCCACCGCGTATGCCACAATGGGCGGCTGGATGGTTGCGCTGAAATAAGGCGAAGTCATCCCCACGATGTTGCGACTCAGGAACTCCGGCTGCTTCTCCATCTCCCAGAATATAATGTGGGGAATGAACCCGTCCGGTTGCGCTCCGCTCAGCAGCGTGGTCAACTCCGCCCTCGCCTGGTCCTTGTCCAGGTGGGTCAGGGCGATGGCGTGAAAGCACGAGTCCCAGAACCACTGGAAGGGATAGCCCGTCAGCGAAGGCACCACGAAGCTGAACTCTTTCCCGTTCCAGTCGGCCACCCCCTGGCGCAGATTGCCCAGCAGTATCTGCCTTGCCTGTGCTTCCAGCTCCACCCTTTCCATGCTCTTTCCCCAGCGTCCTCAGCCCCGGTACAGGGCCAGGTATTTTTCCGCCACCGCTCCCCAGGTAAACTCCCCGAACGCGTACTCCCGCCCCTCCGCTCCCAGCCTTAGCCTGTATTCGGGCGCGTTCACCAATCTTGCCAACTCTGCCGTGGCCGCATCCATGTCAAACCTGGGCACCACTGCGGCTCCGTGGGTCAAAAGCTCCCGGTTGGCTCCCACTTCATGCGTCAGCACCGGCAGCCCGCACAGCATCGCTTCAAAGTACACCAGCCCAAACGCCTCGTACTGGGAAAACAGGACGAAAATGTCAGATTCGCCGTACCATCTGCCCAGGTCCGCGTCCCCCAGTTCCCCCGTGAATATCACGTCGTTCTCCAGCCCCGCCGCCCTTACCCGCGCCCGCAGTCCGGCCTCCGCATCCTCATCCCGACCGACCAATACCAGCCGGGTGGGTTTCAGGAAATTCGGCCGTGCCCGCCGGTAAACATCCAGCAGCCACGCCTGACCCTTGTGCCGGCTCAGCCTTCCCACGCAAAGAATGGTAACCCGGTCGCCGGTATCCCCTTCCACCGTCGTGGCCCCGGCGGCAGTTTCTCCCATGGCCGACGCTCCCCACCCCACAACGGCCAGCTTTTCGTCCGGGACACCATAATCCCGGCCCACCTGCTCCGCTTCCTGCCTGGTCAGTGCGACAACCCGGTCCACTCCCCGGCACAGCAGCCGGTTCACCGGTTTCAGCCACGCACGGGAGGGCGGCAGCGTGTGGTACGAGGGCGTAAAGACAAACCTGGCTCTTCCCTTGCGCCACTTTCGGGCCCAGAAATGGCCCCAGAACCAGCCATCCCCCACGAAATGGATGACATTAGGATTGAACTCTTCCAGGTACCGGCGAATCTGCCCCGGTGAAAACCACACCAGCGGCACCGAATAAATGGGAAGCGACCTGCGGGGATATCCGCTGACCCGGAAGATGGAGACTCCTTCCGGCGTCCTTTCCCGGTCCGGCCAGTCCGGATGCGGAGTCGGTGGAAAGGAGTACTTGGTAGTCAAAACCCCCACCGCCTCGACTTCCGGCGACTCCAGCAGTTGAAAGGAGAGTCGCTCAATGGCACGCTCTATTCCGCCCAGGTAGGGCCGGAAATAAGGGCTGAGAAACATCACCCGAAGCGGCATACCATCCATTTCCCTACCGCCATTATCTGGCGCTTCCCGCCGGCGCTGAACAAATTGGGCCTGGCGGGATTGGGCAATTCTAGGCCCGCCCCTGACCCATCGTCAATTTAGTGCCCGTAAGCCATTCACCCCACCAGAGCCAGGGCAGGCGTCCCTGAAACTCTGCATCCTTGTGTTATATTAGGGGCGAAGACATTGGGAGGAACAACAACCATGCTGGCTTTCCTTGGAGGAACCGGACCCGAGGGCAAGGGCCTGGCCCTGCGCCTGGCAATGGCCGGAGAAGACGTCGTAATCGGTTCCCGCGACTCCGAGCGGGCCGTGACTGCCGCCGGAGAGTTGGTTGCCATTGCCGGGCAGTCAACGGGCCGGGGTTCCATCGAGGGCGCCGACAACGCCGATGCCGCCCAGCGCGCCGACGCCGCCTTCCTGACGGTACCCTACGAGGCCCAGCGGCCCATGCTCGAGCAGCTTGCCGCTCCCCTGGCTGGCAAGGTGGTGGTAAACGTCATTGCTCCCATGCGGTTCGAGCGCGGCAAGGGCGCCATCGCCGTCCCGGTGGAAGCCGGTTCCGCCGCCCAGGAAGCCCAGTCCCTGCTGCCCGACTCCCACGTCGTTGCCGCCTTCCAGAACGTCAGCGCCGAGGAACTCCAGGACCCCCAATCAAGCATGGAAGGTGACGTGGTAATCTGCGCCGACAACGCTGAAGCCAAGTCCCTGGTAACAGCCCTGACTCAGAAGATTCCCCACCTGCGGCCCGTGGACGGAGGCGGCCTGCTCAATGCCAAGTACGTGGAGCAGATAACCCCCCTGCTGGTTAACATAAACCGCATCTACAAGGTCCACTCGGGAATCAGGATCGTTGGCGTCTAGCAACGCCCCAAGTCTCGCCTTTGTCCCTGGTGGGGGAAGGTCAGGATGGGGATGATGAACGCTCCAACGCTTCACTCCCGGCAACGTTGCCCGAACAGAAATGAACGCCAGAATTCACAACGGAGGAACACTCAATGCCCAGAGGAACACTCAATCTCCAGAACCCCGACGATTTGCAGGCAGTCAACGGCGTGTGGCGCTGGGCCCCGGGCCTGGTTCCCGGCGAACCCAACGAAGGCCTGGTTTCCCAGTTGGAGGGCAGTCCTGCCCGCCTGGTCGACTACGATGACTCGGGCTGGGAGGTCTGCGAAGACCTGGCCGAATGGCGCTCCCGCGGCGTCACCTTCGCCTGGTACCGTATCAAGGTAACCCTGCCCGAGCAGGTCGAAGGCCGCGACATTGCCGGCGCCCGCTGCATCTTCGAAACCTGTATCGACGACTATGGCGAACTTTGGATTGACGGCGACTGCAACCGCGACCGGGGCGCGGTCCAGGGCTTCAACGTTCCCCAGCGTGTGGTGGTTGACGCCGAGCCCAAACCCGGCGACCAGCACACCATCGCCCTCCTGGCAGTGAATGGCCCCCTTGGCGCCCCGGGCGGAGCGGTCTTCGTCCGCTACGCCACCCTGGCCTTCGAGTGGCGCACCCCGGGCTATTAGGGGCCGTCGTCAAATCCAGGCCGGAGTCTCCCAGCGTCCTGTATCGTCTTTCCCCCTCCGGTAGGTCCGCCTCCGGCGGGAAGGTGGTAGCCTCTACAGGCTGGGTCAATCCGCTCCAGGCGGATGCCGAAACGGCAAGGGCACGGCGCATTTGAGGACACGCCATAGGAACAATTCCGGGTTTCCCTTCCCCGTGAAGGGAGAATGGCAGGTTGGGGACGGCAGGCAATCTCCGCCGCTCCCGTGCTGAAGCTGATAACGGGACCCCGAATTTGAAAGGCCTTGAATCTTTCAGCTCCAACAGAGTCTCACACAGGAGGTACCAGGATGTCTCTCTCCAGGGAAAAATTCGAGCAAGGTATGTCCACCCAGGAATACATCGAGTACATCAAGGTTAACAAGCAGCCCTTTATAGACATATATAATGGTGTCGAAGTTCCCGAAGACACCCAGGCCTTTTTCGACGGTCTGGCGGAACCCCTTAATCTGGCCGTCTTCACCTCCGACTGGTGCGGCGATGCCATGAGTACCACCCCTGCTATCCTGAAACTGGCTGACGCTACCGACAAGCTGAACCTCCAGGTTTTCAGCCGCGACGACGAGCTGGAGACCACCAACAGCTTCCTGCCCGAGAACCGGGCGGGCACGGTCCCCGTCTTCGTTACCTTCGACGCCGAAATGGGGGAGATTTCTCGGTTCATCGAAACAGCCCGCTCCCTGGTGCCCCAGATTGACGCCATGGACGATGCCATAGCCCAGGAGGTAGCATCCGAGGGCGCCACCGGAGACGAGGTTCGCGCCGCTACCCGCGGCAAGCGCACCGCCTTCCGTGTCGGCAAGGCCAAGGACTGGGGAGACGTTATCCTGCACGAGTTTCAGCAGGTGGTGGCGGAAGGCCTGCAAATGGCCCCGGGCCAGCGTCCCTCCGAGGGCGGTACCCAGTGGCCACCGCCCGAAGAATAGGTTGCAGCGGCTGCAGCAGTTGATGGGCGTTGGAATAAGGCGGTAGCTCGTGGCCGCCCTTCGGGTCCGGGTCCAGCCCGGCGCATCCCGAAATCGGGTCGATGCTTATGAGGACGGGACATTGCGCCTCCGTGTTACCGCGCCACCCGAGGCGGGCCGCGCCAATGTCGCCGTCACCCAACTGGTCGCCGACTCCCTGGGCATTTCCCGAAGCCGGGTTAAAATAGTCCGCGGCGCTGCATCCCGCAACAAACTGCTTGAGATCGCTGGGCTAAACTCGTCGGTACTAACCGAACTGCTCATCCAATTAACGAAACAGGGCCGGGATTAATCCCGGCCCCATGCCATTGCTCTCTGCGTGCCACAGTTACGTTTGTTGTTCGTTGGCTGGACAGAACCTCGGTTGTGTCGCGTTACCCTCCCGCTGCACTGTCTCGGGCGCAGGATGTAACCCCGGGGATGGAACCCCATTGAACCTCTCTTCCTGCCTTGGTCACTCCCCTGCGGACCTCTCCCACCTGCTTGGTCGGAAAGCCCCTGCGGCTCCCCGTGCGAATTACCGGAATCCACCTTAACCGAAATGGTGTCCTGCTTCCCGATAGCTTTCCCCTTAAGTGGTCTGAACGCAAAAATTGTAGGGGCAGACCTGTGTGTCTGCCCTGATCCCATGACAGAACTACCTGAATGGGAACGCTGTCACCTCGCTCGAAAACTGTTCACCTTCGAGGGGGCTTCCCATTCTGATACCGTCATACCGCCGGAAGCCGGTATCCAGAGACGCTGCCATTAAGCACGTCGCAGGTGCATTTGCCTTCCCGTGTTCCGCCTTTCTCCGGAAAGACGACCCTTGGGGGACCACCTGTTCCCCCGAAATCCGAGCAGTAACCTCTCTCCCCTTGTTGTTGGCTTGCCAATAGTCAGGCAGTATAATTGACCCGTATATTCCCTTCGCAAAGGATGGAGTCTTCGCTTGGCACACTTGAACTTCAGCTGGGTCCTGGAGGGCTATCTGGCGGGCGCCATGGGCCCCACCAGTCGCCGCGACCTGATTTTCTTCCAGCGTCAGGATATTGGCGCCGTTCTCAGGATGGAAGAAAGCACCATTTCCGCGGAACTCTGGAACCTCTACGACATGTTCGAACCCGTACCGGATTTCTCCGCTCCTACTCTTGAACAAATTGACCGGATGTGCCGCTGGATTGAGGACCAGATCGAAAACTGGGAGCGGCCCGTGGTGGTTACCTGTCACGCCGGCATCGGCCGCACCGGCACCGTCCTGGCCGCCTATATGGTCTACATGGGCTACGAACCCCAGCCTGCCATCGACCTTATTCGCGAGGTCCGCCCCGGCTCCATCCAGACTCCCGACCAGGAACGGTCGGTCTTCGACTATGCTGAACACCGGAAAAACACCGGCGGCGCCCGGGTCAGGCCCGCCTAAAGACTGACCGGCTACCTGGGTAGCCGGCCAATCCTTATATCTCAGCCTGCCCGCGCGGCAGGCGTCCTGCGCCCGACAGGGCATGTACGAACCCGGGGAGACCATCAGGCCGCCAGTTTCCTTTCACCGGTTTCCGCCAATGGCTCCGGGGTGGCGCCCAGGTCAACGATGCGGCCGCACTGCAAACACTTGCGGAAGTACCCGTCAAAGTCCCGGTCCTGGACCATGTCACCCCCGCACTTTGCGCAAGACTTGAAGTAAAACCTGGCATTGTTTTTCATAACCGCATCTGTCCTTCCCCAATTAGGGTTTAAGAGATTCTCACCGTCGATTGTTACGTCCAAATTCCTTTTCAAGATTCATTCAGGCAGCTTATTTGGCGTTACGAGACGGTTATGATTCTTAATTATATATATGCCAACATTGGTTTGCTATGGTTTATAAATGAATTTTCACAATCTTCTATTCTCGCCCCGGTGGGGCATTGCAATTGAAATGATGGATCGCGGTTCAGCCGTCATCCGCTCCAGGCAAACCCAGTCTCGGTCCAATCCCGTGCGGTTGGCCCCTGTCAGCCGGCCTGCATCCGCCTCAGGCCGGTGACGATGAAGAACTGGCGCCCGGCGGTTGGCTGTCAGAAGAAAGGGGCCGGTTCCGGGTCCAAACTGCGTCGCGCCCCGGACATGCACTGGGCAAGGCCGTCCGAGACGTGACCCTTCCTTCCCCGCAATTGCCCTTGGCTCGAGCAATCAATCCCACAGCAACAGTATCGGAGGTACTATGTCCCAGGAATCTTCAGAATCTGCCGGTATCCAGCCGGTTGCTATCGACCGCCCCCTGCTGGAAGCCATCTATCGTCAGGCCCGGGCCGGCTTTCCCAACGAATGCTGTGGCTGGTTGTCCGGTCCCAGCGGCGGCAATGCGGCCATCACCATCCACCCCTGCGTGAATGACCAGGATGCCGGCAACCATCCCACTGTTGCCGACCGGACCGCTGAAAGGGCATACGTCTTCAGCTCTGCCGACCTGCTGGAACTCAATCGTACCCTGGACGGCGACCACCCACCGCTGGTCATCTACCACTCCCACCCCAACGGCCAGGCCTACTTTTCTCCAACCGACCGCCAGGTCGCCGCCAGCCCTTGGGGCGACGGCCCGGCATACCCTGTCCAGCAATTGGTGGTCGGCATTGACCAGCAAAGGGTCGTGGAGGCGGCGCTCTTCGCCTGGTCCAACGAGGAGAACGGCTTCGTCGAAATCCTTCGTTATGAAGGGGCAGATCTCTAGCCGGCGTTCCACCTTTCCATCCATGACGACGTGGACGCTTCCGGTCTCCCGTCTAAATTTCCTTGGTCGTGTTACTAATTACATAGCATTCCGAGTTATTGACCTGCCGGATTTTTCAACCTACCCTTTGTCCAGCAAGTAATCGAGGACTGCATGACCACCACCCCCGAAGAGAATCGGGCAGTAGAAACCCGGCTCGCCGTGGTTGAATCCCAATTGGTTGCCGTCCAGGAAGGTCAGCGACAGATCATCGCCCGCCTGGATGCCATGCAGCAGGCCAGTGACTCCCGTATGGACTCTGCGCAACGAGATAACAATGCCCGCCTGGATGCCATGCAGCAGGCGAGCAACGACCGCCTGGATGCCATGCAGCAGGTAAGCAACGACCGCCTGGATGCCATGCACCGGGACCATAATGCTCGCCTGGACGCCA
>CAZPMU010000021.1:31111-35391 GCA_964587795.1 uncultured Dehalococcoidia bacterium
AGCAACGACCGCCTGGATGCCATGCACCGGGACCATAATGCTCGCCTGGACGCCATGGAGCGGTCCAACAACGCTCGATTCGACGCCCTAAACAGTCGAATCGACCGCCTTTTCTACACCATCCTGGGCCTGGGCATAGCTGCCATTGGCACCATGATTGCCTTGGACAAAGTCCTGTAGTTGGCCGGAACATTAGGGGGCCAGACTAAGGAATCCGCACATGACCACCACCCCCGAAGAGAATCCGGCAGTAGAAACCCGGATCGCCATCGTTGAAACTCAATTGGTTGCCGTCCAGGAAGGTCAGCGACAGATCATCACCCGCCTGGATGCCATGGAACATTCCAATAACGCCCGGTTCGATGCCCTCAATAGTCGAATCGACCGCCTCTTCTACACCATCCTGGGCCTGGGTATAGCCGCCATTGGAACATTGGTCGCCCTTGACAAGATTCTCTAGCCCATAAATATACCCGGCTGCCCCATTGGTCGATGTTTACCCCCGGCCTTCAAGGGCCGAGGGGTTTTGGTATATTATCCCCACCAAAACCAGATGGTACTAACCGGAGGGCGCTTATGACTACAACCAGGCCCACCCGCATCGACTCCCATGCCCACATCGTTCCACCGGACCTGATTGACGAAGCCCGTAAGTACGGCGCATCCCTGGGTGTCTCCGTCGAGGACACGGAACGTGGGCCTGCTCTGCAGTTCGAGGGCCTGGTCCACCTGCGTCCCGTCGGCGGCCTGGCCCGCCTGGAACCGCGCCTGGAATGGATGGAACAACAGGGTCTTTCCCTTCAGATTCTCGGATCCTGGCTGGACATCCAGGGCTACACTCTTTCCGCCGAAAATGCCGCCACCTGGGCCAGGCTCTTCAACGAACACCTGGCCGAAGTTGTCAGGGCCCATCCGGACAGCTTTGCCGCCCTGGCCACCGTTCCCGTGCAGGATGGATCCCTGGCCGCCCGCGAACTGGAGTATGCCGTCAACGAACTTGGCATGCTGGGGGTGATGTTGGCCACCGACCCGGTGGACCAGGACTTGGCCAAGGACAGTTTCGAACCCTTCTGGGACGCTGCCGAAGCCCTGGACGTCCCCATTGTTATGCACCCGCCCACCCACGGTTTCGGCGCCAGCATCCGCCCCTCCTACCTGGCATTTTCCCTGGGCCGCACCCTGGATACCACCATCACCACCGCAAAGCTCATCCTTGGCGGTCTGCTGGACCGACACCCCAGCTTGAAAATGTTGCTGGTCCACGGCGGCGGTTACCTCCCCTACCAGGCGGCCCGCATCGACAGCGGTTATCTGGGCGGCAACGGTCGGCCCGTGGAGTTGCAGCGCGACAGGCCTTCCGATTACCTTCCCTTCCTTTACTATGACAACGTCAACGTGTCGGCCCCTGCCGTGCGCATGATGCACGACATTGCCGGAACCGACCACCTGCTGCTGGGGTCCGATTACGTCTTCGCCGGGTCCCGTTCGCCCATAGCCGCCAACATTGAGGATGCGGGATTTACTTCCGACCAGGTAGACCTTATCTGCTGCGGCAACGCCCGCCGCCTGTTCCTGAAAGCAGCCTGACGTTGCTTCCGGGTAACTGCCTGAAAGCGCCTTACCCCTGAATGGCAGGACGGTCTAATAGCGGGAAGATCGCAAGCTCGGGTCAAGTGCCCCTTCCTTTTGGTGGGGGAGGGTCTGGATGGGAGTGACGTGTTTAACGGCATCACTGTTCCCCCCTTGCCAGGGGCATTAGTTTATTGCTCCAGCCTTGTCTTGGGGTAGCAAATCTTGTGGTAGTAAATTGAGGAGGCCATTCCCCATGATGATAATCGACACCCACAGCCACGCCGGAGTTAACTGGTTCGAGCCGGTGGAGACAATCCTTCACCAGATGAACGTCAACGGGGTCCAGAAAACCGCGCTGATCCAGCATGCGGGCAACTACCACAACGATTACCTTCTGGAGTGCGTCAAGCGCTTCCCCGGCCGCTTCGGCGCCGTCGTCTGGGTGGACGTGGCCGACCCCAACGCTCCGGCCACCCTGGAACAACTGGCTGGCCACGAAGAAGTGATCGCCGTGCGACTGCACCCCTACGAGCGTTCCCCCGAACCCGATCCCCTGGCCATCTGGCGCAAGGCCGCCGAACTCCGGCTTCCGGTGAGTTGTTACGCTCGCAGCGCCGCCCAGGCAGCAGAACCGGGATTCCAGGCTATCGTGGAACAGTTTCCCGACTTGACCATAATCCTCGAGCACTTGGCCGGGGCTTACCGTCCGCAAAGCCCGGAATCCGTAACGCCGCCCTACGAAGACTATAAGGAAGCGCTGACCCTGTCCCGCTTCCCCAATACCTTTATCAAGTTCGGCGGCCTCGGCGAATTCTGCGTTCGGCCCCGGCCCCTGGCTCCGCACTTCATGTTCGAGGAGGTTCCGCCCCTGGTAGATATGGCTTACGATGCCTTTGGCCCCCGGCGAATGATGTGGGGCAGCGACTTTCCCCCGGTGGGTGGGCGGGAAGGCTACCGCAACTCCCTCGAAGCGCTGAAAGAGTACCCCTGCTTCAAGAATCAGGATGAGCGCGATTGGGCCTTTGGCAAAGCTGCCCAGGCAGCCTTCCGCTGGTCCTGACAGCGCTCGAACCCGCCCGGCTCTCCCAGGTCTGCCCGGCGCTCCCAGGTAAAGTATGTCCAGGAAACCCCTGGTTAAATCCCTTGCCCCTTGCTGGGTGAAGGTTAGGATGGGGATGATGGATTGCTGCCGGGAGAATCCCCATCACTCTAACCCTCTCCCACCACGGGAGAGGGAACCTTTCAGCAGGGCAATCGCGTCTTAAAAGATCGCTATCCTGAAGCGCCGAGCCTGTCATTCTGAACGGAGTGAAGAGTCTAAAATCCTGCCCGCAAGCCAATTTTCGGACCCGCAACTGTGCCTTGGGCGAAGGACTCCAGGCCCTTGGGCAAGTTCAGCCCTGCATTGACTTCCTGATTGAGTAGCCGGCGAACTTAAGACGCGATTGCCCTGGACTTCTCCGACCTTCCCCAAAAGTACGGTATGGCCTGTGATTATAGTAGGCAGGAACCCACGGCCCTCCTTGGGGCTTCTGAACACCGGCCGCGTCATTTACGCCGAATCCTGCCGCCAAACTGGCCCGATTGAGCATCCCGACCGGGCGGGTTCATCTCTTCAAAATCTGCTACCCGGCGGCGTAAGTGGATCTGGCTCCTGCTCCCGCGTATCAACTCCTCCGGGCCAGCGTTCCGTAGTATCTGCCGTACCCGTAAGCCTGGCTTCTTGCTGCTTCCGGCGACGCTTGGGAATGCAACACCCTTCTCTGCAGTACGAAATTCACAATTACTTTCCATATTTGGGATTGTTTTTCATTATCGCGAAAAGGAATATAAAATCGGCTAACGCATAGTATTGACAAATAAAAACTCAACCATTATCGTTACCCCCAAGACTTGGCCATAGGTTCAAGATAATCAAAGGGAGGAGAAGCTATGCTCAAAATCGGACATGAGGTTGTTCGTCCCGGCAAGAACGTCGGCGATTCTCCGGTAACCATTCCCGTTCCCGAAGAATTGGAGACCGTTCCTGGTATCCCCAAGGTTCAGCGCGAAGTTGACTGGTACGCGCGGGAATATCCCGTAGAGACCATGAACATCACCGAGCGCGCTTCCCGCGACTGGGCCAATGCCATTCGCGACCAGCACGTTGAGATGCGCGAAATCCGCAAGGAGCACGACAAGCTCAACCGCTCTCTGATCATGGGCGCTCGCCTCACCGGCGACTTGGAGCCTACCGTTGAGCCCACCGGCGAAGACGTCAGCGAACTGATCAAGGCCAAGGCTCGCGAACTGGGTTATGTTGAAGCCGGTATCACCGCCTACGACACCCACTACACCTACCAGAGCAAGAAGGACTGGGTAAAGTTCCCCCACGTCATCTGCCTGGCTTATGAACAGGACTTCGAGCCCACCCAGACTATCCCCAGCGTTGACGCCGAGATCGTGCACTCCAGCACCTATCGGACGGAAGGCGCCGCTGGCCTGGAACTCGGCAACTACATCCGCAGCCTTGGCTATCGCGCCCAGGTTCACAGCCCCAATGACAACACCGGCCCTTACATCCCCATGTTTGTGTCCGCCGGTCTTGGCCAGTTGGGCGCTTGCGGCTACCTGCTGACCCCCCACGTCGGCTCCCGCTGCCGCTTGATGATGATCACCACCGACGCCAACGTCACCTACGACAAGCCCGTGGACTACGGCATCCACGC
>CAZPMU010000022.1:0-35291 GCA_964587795.1 uncultured Dehalococcoidia bacterium
AAAATGGAACCAAATGGAACGATAATAAAAAAATTCCCATTAGTGAACATTAGTGCCCATTCGTGGATAAATAAAGCAAGAAGACAACCAATGAAAGCTGCGCTCCACCCTTGGTCAACATGAAGGCGCGAGGGAATATGTCCGGATCAGATTCGCCCTGGCTACCCTGCCTTGCCTTTCCCTCCGGTTGTGATAGCAGGGACAGGGTAGTAGAATATGCCCAGATTCAGCAAGTAACTGGCGACAATTCGTCAAAGGAGCGCCCATGGCATTAGAGTTTGGAGTATTTGACCATATCGAGCCCTGTCCGGGCCTGACCCTGCAGCAAATTTACGACCTGCGCCTCATTCAGCTTGAACGCCTGGAAGAAGCCGGGTTCTATTCTTACCACCTGGCAGAGCACCATACTCCGGCGGTGCACAGCCTGGCCCCTTCCCAGAACGTATTCCTGGCCGCCGTTTCGCAGCGCACCAAGACCCTGCGGTTCGGCCCCTGTGTCTATGTGCTGCCCCTGCACCACCCCATCCGCCTGATTGAAGAAATCAGCATGCTGGACCACCTCAGCGGCGGGCGCCTTGAACTGGGCGTGGGTCGCGGCGGCGTGTTCGAGGCCTTCTTCTGGGGCCAGGACTCGGACGTGGAGATCAACGCAGCACGATATTACGAGACCCTGAAGTGCATCCAGGAAGGGTTGAGCAACGAAGCGCTTAATTTCCAGGGCGAGTTCTACAACTTCGATGAACTTCCCATGCGCCTCCGCCCCCAGCAAAACCCCTTCCCTCCATTCTGGTACATGCGGAACGTGGAGACCGCCGCCGTCGACGGTATGAACACCATCATTGTCGGCTCCCTTGACGGCTTTGAGGCCAACGTCCGGCGTTACAAGGAGGAGTGGGAAAGGCACCAGGGCAAGGGCGCGCTGACCATTCAGGGCACCGAACCCAAGATTGGCCTGGTGAATCACATGCTGCTGGCCGAAACCGACGAGCAGGCCCAGCGTGAGGCCCAGCCGGCTTGGGAATCCTACCGCTGGAACCTGGGCACTCCCCGCCGCCTGGAAGCGGAACGGCGCGGACTTACCCAGTTCTATGGCTCCAACATGAACCCCCGTCCCGCATCGGCGCCACCCCGCGACCTGCCCAGGGAGGAGCGCCGGGACCTGGACAACTCGCTGGAAGACCTGGAACGCCAGCAGCGCCGGTCCGGCCTGCGGGGCGGCCTGGGCGATGGCCACAGCGGGGCCGGCGCCGGATTCGGAGCCATCGCCGGTTCACCCGACACCATTCGCCAGTACATGGACGAGTACGTAGCCACTGGCGCCAACTACTTTGTCTGCTCCTTCCAGTGGGGCGACCTGACTCACGAGCAAGCCATGCGGTCCATCGAACTCTTCGCCACAGAGGTCATGCCACACTACGTTGATAAGGTAGAGGTGGCGACGGCGTAAGGGCTCGGCAACCAGGTCGCTTTCTCCAGACGAAGAACGGGGCGGGTTTGAAACCCGCCCCTACAGTGTTGTCCGAACTGTAAAACGCCGATGGGGACAGTGTTACAACCCCCGGGGACGCAGTGCCATGCCGGCCGGCTTGGGAGGGTCCCAGGCCCCGGTCAGGTAGTCGTACAGGTTGGCGGCGCTGATGCGCATTACCATTGGCGCCATGTGCGCCTGCCCCACGTCCATGGGGTAGCGGTCCACAAACTTGTTCAGGTTCAGGGCCGCTTCGTCGCGGGTCATGCCCATGTCTATGGCTTCCTTTACGTAGTCCCGCCATTCCATAATGAAAGAGCCCTGTTCATCCAGGTAGCTCTTGTCGCACAGGTCGCCGTGGCCGGGGACGAAGATGTCCTCATTGAGCCCGCGCAGGGACTCCAGGGCCGTTAACCACAGGTCCGGGTTGGCCTCGTGCAGCCAGGTCTGGACCTTGTGGAAGATGTTGTCGCTGGTGAAGACCACGCCCTCTTCCTCAATGACGATGGCGGCCTGGTACAGGGTGTGCCCGGGCATGTGAATCATGCGGAAGGTATGGTCGCCCACCCGCAGGGTCATTCCATTCTTGAAGGTGATGATGGGGACATTGGGCTGGTAGCCGACCATCAAGGGGCCTTCTTCCGGCCCGAAGTTGGCCACCCGCTCGATATGCTCCTCCAGGTCGGTTTCCAGTATGCGGGTGCGGACTCCCTCGTGGGCGACGACGGGAGCATCAAAGAAGGCGTTGCCGGTCCAGTGGTCGCCGTGCGGTTCAGTGTTGATGATGTAGCGAAGCTGACCGTGCTTCGCGATCTCCGCCTTCAACTTCAGGGCGTCGGTGGGTTTGTGCGGGCTGTCTATCATCACCACGCCGTCGGAGGTGGTGACAAAGCCGTGATTGCAGCCCCGCACCTCGGTTTCCACGTAAACATTGCTGGTTAGCTGACGCATTTTGTGCCTCCATCAAGGTTTAAGGAAGCTCTGAATAAGTACCTTCCCCTCGACGGGGGAAGGTTAGGATGAGGGTGATAGCTTGCCGCCGGGAGATTCTCCCTCACCGTAACCCTCTCCCACCAGGGGCGAGGAGACTAATTCAGATGTAGTATAAGTACTGCTAATTACCCCAGTGGCCCCTGGAACACCTGGTCAACGTAGGTATCGGACAACGCTTCCAGGGTTTCCGGCCACTGGTCCGTGGGGCCCACGTTCCGGCGCATTTCCTTGGGCCGGGGTTGGCCTTCCCAACCCAATTGCTCCATGTAGTAATACAGCATAATCAGGTGGCCGTCCGGGTCCTGGGCATAAGCGGCATAGTCAACGCCCGGATGCAGCTCCGCCGGCAGTTCCTTGAAGTTGACGCCATGCTCCTTCAGGAAGGCTACGGCGTTCTTCAACTGGCGGTACGTGCCCACCTCCACGCCGAATGACATACAGGATGTGTGGGAACTGCAGCCCAGTTCCGCCCGCAGGGCCTTGGGGAACAGGCCCAGGCTGTGGTGTTCGTTACCGTTCCGCATGAAGATGCAGCGATGTCCGTTGAAGTTCACCTCTTCGGTTAGAACGAACCCCAACCGTTCCGCGTAGAAGACCATGGCGGCGTCCAGGTCACGGACAAAAAGGTTCACTGGCCCTATCTTGGTGATCTTGAAGGGCCTGGGAAGCAGAATGCCCTCAACGTCATAGACGGACGGCATGGTCTCCGTGTCCCGGGTGCCGGAGAAAATCTCGATGCCCTTCTCGACGGCCTCGTCTACTTCGGCCTCTTCAGACATCTGGGGCAGGGTGGGAGCTTCCTGGAAACCCCGGTAGTGCATGGGGCGGGGCTTGCTGCGCCCCAGCCAGCCGATCTGCTCGATTCCGTAATACAGTTCGTTGATGTTCTCATCCGGGTCCCACACGTAGGTGTGCCAGTTGCTCCCTGGCATATCCCGACCGGTGCGGCGGATGGGAATACCGGTCTCGTTGAAGTATTCCTGGCCGTTTACCACCTCGGCCAGGGAGCCGGTCTGCCAGGTAATCTGGTTGATGGTAACGTCGCCGTCCCCTTCGTGACCGCTGCCCCGGCCCATTACGTCCAGGGCCTTCTTGGGAAACAACACGAAGGAGTGGTGGTCGCCGCCATGGTGCATGAAAGCGCCCTGGCAGTCCTCGTCACGCAAGTCCTTCAGCATCTCCGCCCGTTGGGGGTTGCCCTTGAAATTGAGATGATCGGATACCTTGAAGCCCAGCAGGTCCTTGTAGAACCTCAGCCCGGCCTCCATGTCGTACACGTTGAAGCCGAAGTGGCCCAGCCTGCGAATCTTGAAGGGACGGGGCATGGTCACCCCGCCAACGTCATATACTTTTTCCTGGATGGCAGCCATCTACATACTCCTTTAATTGAGCGGTGGGTGTGTGCCGACGCCTGTTGCCCTAATGGTAATTCAAGGGTTAAGGCTGGTCAAACAGGGGCGGAAATCAGGGTAATCTCATTTTGCAACTTCCCCTGTCCGCAGTGCTGTAGTGCCCGCGGAGAGTCACATGGATAAGGCCTGCTCGCCGCCCTCCGTTCCTCTGCTGGCAGGTTCCGGTTCGGGTTCCCCACCTGTTGCCGAGCCCTAACCGGGGCCTACCACCCCAGCGACTCCTTGATCAGCACCATCTTGATCCGGTCCGGGTTCTGCTCGTTCTCAAAGATCATCAGCTTGCCCAGGGGCGCGGCGGCCCGACCCTGGGAAATGGCCCATTCGTGGTGCCGCTCCACGGAAAACCCCTTCACCCGCTCCAGGGCATCGTCCAGGCTGGGGCAGATCTTCTGCACTCCCGCCACCCAGATTACGGTCCTGGCGCCGTAAACGTAGGCTCCCAACTGGCTGCCCGACCCACTGGCCACAATCACCTCGCCCGTCTCTGCGATGGCGTGGACGCTGCCCACGTAGTACTCAGCGACGCTGGCCAGCCGGCGCAACTCCCGCTGACGTTCCCGGTCTGATTCCTCCGCAATCTCCAGGTAAAGGTTCCGGTAGCGGTCGGTCTCCCGTATATAGTCCGAATAACCGATGGTGTCTAGGGTTTCAGAAGTGCTCTTGAACACCTCGGCGCCGTCGGGAATCATGTCAATGAGTATCCGGCGAGCCTCGTCCCCATTTTCCGCCACCACCGCGTCAACATTCCGGTCCCTCAGTCCTGCCACCGTCCGGTCAATCGCTGCCTGGTCAATTTGAGCCGTTTGCCGACTTTCAGTTGCCATCTAAATCTCCATCAACGAGTCCGCTCCAGCATGGCGGTCAGGCCTATGCTCGATGGCGGGTAAATGTGCTGGCACATTCTAACCCGAATCCCGGTTTCCTGATAGCCGGCGGTTCCCTTGACGGGATATGGCCGCCAGCGTAGGCTTGCCGGCGTGTCCTCGACAGCCGAGGACAATCCACTGCCGCACTCCTCCCGTAATTCTATGTGAGAGACTTCTTTCGGCCCGGCCGCATCAAACTTACCTGGAGGCTCCAAATGCCACGTCCATTCAACAACACCCTTTGGGGCCTTGCGGCTGCAGGATTGATCCTGTCCCTGGCCATAGCCTGCGGAACGGCGGCCTCACCCACCGCTGCGCCGGAAGCCGCGGAGGCTGTTCCCACCGACGCTCCCGCGCAGGCCGTGACTCAGGAAGCCACGTCCGTTCCCACCCTTGAATTAACCAAGTCAGATCCGATTTCCACGACTCCTCCGGCAACAGTTGCAAGGGACGATGAGCGGGCCACGGAAGCCCCGCCAACGGCTGCCGCTGCTGCCAAAGACCCCGCGCCGACCGCCATTCCCGCGGCCGCGCCGGACCCCACAAAGTCAGAAGTGGGCGCCGAACCCGACTGGGCCAGGGAACTTCGCCAGGCAGGTCTTAACATCGGCATCTGGGAAACCAATTTCAGCAAGCGCAGCGTCCCGTACAATGAAATGTTCTCCGGCGGAGTGCCGCGAGATGGCATTCCGCCCATCGACGACCCCAGGTTTGTGACTGTTGAAGAAGCCGATAAATGGCTGGAAGAGAAGGAACCAGTCATCGTCCTGGAGATTGATGGGGAAGCGAAGGCCTACCCGCTGCAGATCCTTACCTGGCACGAGATTGCCAACGATACCCTGGCCGGGGTGCCGGTGTCAGTTACCTTCTGCCCCCTCTGCAACTCGGCCATCGTGTTCGACCGTCGTTTGGACGGTGTGGTTTATGACTTCGGGGTGTCGGGCAACCTGCGCAACAGCGACCTGATTATGTGGGACCGGCAGACCCAGTCCTGGTGGCAGCAGTTGACCGGCGAGGCAATTGTCGGCCAGTTGACCGGGGCGCAGCTGGACATCTTGCCCTCTACCCTGGCGGCCTGGGGCGACTTCAGGGTCACCTACCCTGGAGCCCAGGTGCTGTCCCGGGACACGGGCCACCGTCGCAGCTACGGGTCCAACCCCTACGCCGGCTACGATGAAGTAGGCCGGTCGCCCTTCCTCTTCTTCGGTGAGGGGGACGACCGGCTGCTGCCCACCGAACGGGTGGCCGCCGTAACTGTGGGGGAGGAATCCGCAGCGTTCCCCTTTTCCTTCCTGGAGACTGAACGAGTGGTGCACCGCTCCCTGGGGGGTGAGGACCTGGTAGTATTCTTCAAGCCGGGCGCCCGCTCGGCCCTGGACCAGCGCTCCATCGCTGACTCCCGGGAGGTGGGTTCAACGGGTATCTTCCTTCGGGAACTGGATGGGCAGGCCCTTACCTTCGAGGCAGCCGGTGACAATTTCGTGGACCGGAAAACGGGCACCCGCTGGAACATATTCGGGCAGGGCCTGTCCGGCGCCCTGGCCGGCCAGCGCCTGACTCCAGTGGAACACGCTAACCACTTCTGGTTCGCCTGGGCAGCCTTCCGCCCCGACACCACGGTTGTGCGAGAAGCCTCCTGAGGTTCTTTCACAAATAGAAGCGGAGACGCACAGGTTCGACGGAGGTATTTGATACAATCTCTGCGTCTCCGCCCTCTTAGTGAAGAAATTCCGCGTTGATTGCCACCCCAACCTCGCCACATTACAATACTAACCGACAAACCAGCGAGGAGTGAAAATGGCTGCGCCGCAATTAACCTTTGGCTGCAACTTTACCGTAGAAGACTACTGGGACGTGGTCGAGTTTGCCCAAAAAGCCGAGCAACTGGGGTTTGACCGCATCACCACCGGGGAGCACGTGATGGACGGCAACCCGCCCCGTCCTACCCTGATGAACATTCCCATGATGGCAGCGGCGGCCGGCGCCACCACAAGTTTGAAGGTTATGACCGGCATAGTAATCGCGCCCCTCTACCACCCGGTGATGCTGGCCAAGCTGATCACTTCCGTGGACGTGGTATCCCGGGGCAGGCTGGACTTCGGCATAGGCATCAGCGGGCAGCGGGGCACCCGCATCGAGTTTGACACCCTGGGAATCCCGGTGAATACCCGGGGCCGCCGCACCGATGAAATGCTGGAAGTAATGAAGCGGCTTTGGACTGAAGAACACGTCACCCACCAAGGCCGCTTTTTCGACTTTGAGGACGTAACCCTCCTGCCTAAACCGTACCAGCAGCCCCACCCGCCCATCTGGGTGGCAGGCCGCAGCGACGCTGCCATGCGACGGGCGGCCCTGCTGGGAGACGGGTGGTACCCCTATCTGTTCACCGTCCGCCGGCTCAAGGCCACCAACGACACGGTACGACAGATGGCAGAAGATGCGGGGCGGGACCTGGCTGGGTTTCACTGGGGTTTGAACCAGCCTACCGCCCTGGCCGCAGACAAGAAGGAGGCCCTGGCCACTGCCGTCGCCCACGTGGGACAGCGGTACGTTACCCCGGAGCGCAGCGCCGAAGACATAGCCCAGGCCCTGTGCCTCACGGGAACGCCGCAGGACTGCATCAAGGGCATTGAGGAACGGGTTGAGGCCGGGGTCAGGGACTTTATCTTCGGCTTCCTGTCGCCGGACCCGGCGGGGCTGTACCGCCAGATGGAGATGATGGCCAAAGAGGTTATTCCCTATTTCAGGGGATAGCAGTTTCGAGATATTGTGAGAACAAGCGGGGCAGGCCATTCTCCGGCCATCCCCGGGGGAACCATGCCCGAAATTACCATTTCTTCCTGGGTTCCGGGCGACCCGTCTGCCGTTTTCGCCCACGTAACCGCCTTTCCAACCCACGGGGACCCGGATCTCCGGATGCTGGAGAACAAGTACGGCCGCCTGGAGGCCCAGGACGGTAGTTCTTTCACTTTTAGCGACAGCACCAGGCCCAATACCGACACCCGCCTGCTCTACACCTTTGAGCCGCCCCACCGGCGTTACATGCAGCACCTGGACTCAGACTGGGCCGACCGCACCGATACCTTCCTCCCGTCGGCCGACGGCACGGCATGGACCATCGTCTGGGAACCCAAGTCAAAGGGCGCGCCCTTTCTGATACGGTGGCTTTTCTTCCGGTGGAAAGACCGCCAGAGGCTTTATAACCAGATTATGCAACCGGTGGTTGACCACTTTGAGAAGCAGGACTTCTACTGATCCGGCAATCTGCCCAATCCCCGCTGTTGCCTGGCAAGGCGCCCACCAACTTGCCCAGGCCCCGAACGCGATGTCCCTGCCACCGTAACGGCGGCAGGGACATTATCGTCGCTGTCTTCCTGGCCCTTTGTGCCTCGCACGGACGGAATGGGCGGGCGGAGGATCAGGCTCCGGCGGCGCGCAGGGCGGCCTCCAGCTTGGGCGGACTATAGCCCACCACGTTTTCGCTGCCTATGACGGTTACCGGGGTACTGCGAAGACCCATGGCCAGCAGTTCGTCCCTGGCGGTATCATCCTCTGAAACATTCTTTTCGGTAAAGTCCAGCCCCTTGCGTGAAAGATACACTTTCACCATGTGGCAGGGGCCTCAACCCGCAGACGTGTAGACGGTAATGTCCATAGCAAACGCTCCTTTACTGGATTGGCAGGGACGCCTTCCGCGGCTACTCGCTGCCCTGGGCGCTCTTGAAATCGGCCTTGGACTGGTAGTCCTGGTCAAACAGACCCTCGCCTGGCTTTACCGCCTCGTCGATGGTCTGGACAAAGTCCTCGCCCTGTTCATACTTGCGAAGGAACTCCTCGCTCACGAAGAACATTCAAATGCAAAACCCGTCGCGCTTGATGTCTTCGTGGTGCCGGTCACACGGGCAAATCTTCTTTCGATCCTCAACGGGGTCGCCACTTAAAGGCATTCAAGGACAGTACCGGTAACCGTACTTTACCTGGTTTTCGGCCAGCCCTTGCTGCACCACCTCTACTACTTCCTGCTCAGGAAAAAACTCGTAGGGTCCCCGCTCCACGTACTTCTCAGAGAACGTCTTCGTACCCTGGAACGCCTGGTCAAATGTCAACTTCCGCTGCAACTGGTCCCTCCCCGTGGTTGTCCCATCTTCTGCCGAAAGATCTGCGCCAAGAAAAACAGCTAACTGCGATTCAGTCTAAATACATTATAGCCTACCCTGGCGCATTTTGCCGTGCATCTCGCACGACATACTCCTGAACATCCTCACCTTGGTCTGGAGGTTTTCCAGCAGGCTGGGCATGGCGACGTTGACTTCCTCCAGGGTCTTGTCCATTGCCACTTCAACGCTCAGGAGGCCGGCCGTGCCGCACTGGCATTTTACCGCCAGGTACACCTTGTGAAAGTCCGGGTTGCCGGAAAAGTCCAACTTGAACCCCCTGAGCAGGGAAAGAGATGAGTCGTCGGACACGGCTTCCTGGAACAGGCCCTGAATTTCCTCCAGGGTTGCCCCTGCGGGAATACCGGTTTGCTGGATTTCGTCATTTACCCCAAGTGCATTTCCTTGTTGGGTGATTTCGCATCAAGCGGCGATCAGGGCAGGGCCGCCACGGCCTTTATTTCCACCAGAAATTCCTCCCGCACCAGGCCTTCGATTACCAGCAGGGTATTGGGAGGATAGTCTCCATCGGGGTACAGGTCCGGAAAGATCTCGGCCCTGGCCGCCATGAAGGGCTGAACCGACGCACGGCCGACCACGTATGTGGTGAACTCCACCACGTCGCTGAAGGTGGCGCCCACGGATTCAAGGATGCCGCCCAGATTCTCGTAGACCTGCCTGGTCTGCGCAGCCAGGCTTCCATCCCCCGGCAGGTTGCCGTCCTTGTCTACACCCACCTGGCCCGCAATGTAAACCAGTTCTCCGGCCTTCACCCGGATGGCCTGGGAATAGGCCCCCAGGGGCTGGGGAGCCTTGTCAGTGTTTACTACCTGTCGTTCTGTTCCTGCCACAATCCTGCCTCGCTCTGGGCAAAGGGCCCTTTGAATAATCTAGTCAGTGGGCGCAGCCACCATGTACCGGCCGCCCACCACGTTAAGCTGGTCCCCGGTTATGTAGGACGACTCATCCGACGCCAGGAAAAGGCAGGCATTGGCGATGTCGTAAATGGTGCCCTGGCGGCCCAGCGGAATGCGCCGCAACTGGTCGTCGGTTCCGGTGGGACGGCGCGACTCCCGCGCAAACCATTCCGGGTTCCGACGGCTGGTATCTATGGTGCCCGGGTTAACCATGTTAGCCCGGATGTTGTGAGGAGCAAACTCCGCGGCAATGGCCCGAATAAGTCCCCACAGCCCTGTCTTGGCGGCGGTTACGGTGGAAGTGTCGGGCCGTCCGGTGATGGCGGCCATGCCTCCGATGCCGATAATACTCCCGCTCTGCCGTTCCATCATCCCGGGCAGCGCCGCCTTGGCCAGGTAGAAGGTTGAATGCAGATTTATGCCAAATACCCGGTGCCAGTCTTCATCGGAGACGGTAAGCAACGGATGGTGGGGGCGAATGGCGGCGTTGCTCACCAGCACGTCAATCTTCCCCAGCGCTTCCTCGGAATCAGCCACCAGCCTCCGGCACTGGTCGCCATCGGCTATGTCCGCGGTGGCGGTGTAGGTCCTGGCTCCCAGTTCCCTGCATTCGGCGGCCACCTCCTCCAGTTCCTGAGGACTCTGCAGGGAAGAAAGGGCCAGATCGGCACCCTCCCGGGCGAAGGTGATGGCCATTTCCCGGCCAATATTCCGGCTGGCGCCGGTTATCAATGCGGTCTTGCCTTCCAGGCGCAATTCATTCCTCCGTCGATTCGGGTGGTGAGTACGATTGATGGGCTGAAGCCCAGCAACTCCCTGAGGCCTGTCGTCAGATTAAAGCTTGGAGATTCCAAGCTTCCTGTGTTGTCGTTCCCGCGCCGGCGGATTCCCCCAAAAGCTGGGTCAACATTACAGTCCGCGCACGAAGGACACGGCCCATTTGAGGACAGCCCTTATGCTTCTTCAGGCGACTCCGGAGCATTTTGCAGAATATCGTCCAGGGCACGCCCCAGACCGGGGTCAATGTCCACCGGGTTGCGGAAGGGCTCGTAGCTATAGTCTGCCCGCACCCGCTCGATTATGTCTTTGGCATTGGAATTGGTATTGGCAATACGTTCCAGCGTCTCTTTCAGACGCTGCGACTCCACGTTGCCCCGGGTCTCCAGGTCCGTCAGGTCTATGTCCAACCCGAACATGGCCTTTATCCGGCGCATAATATCATAGAAGGAACGGTAGTCGGTAATTATGCCTACCTGTTGATTGCTCTGGGTGGTAAAGGGATACATGGGCGCCATGGCCCCCAGGCGGAAAACCCGCAGGTCCGGATAATAATAGTGGGCCAGGTTGACCATCGCCATTCCCACCGTTGGCCCCTGTCGCCCACCGCTGCCGTAGCTGGAAAACTGGATGCCATACTTCTCCAGCTCCTCCTTCATGTCGGCCCGGCTGAAGGTGCAGCCTACCCGACGCTCCAGGTCCGGTGGCGCAGGACCGTTGTACCCTTCCACGGTTACCGTTTGTTCCACGCCCAGTTCCCGGACCGCTTCGAAGAAGGCCCGGCCGTACAGCTCAATCTCGAACCAAGGCTCTTCGCCCATGAATATTACCAGGCCGGCCCCGGCGTCATAGAAGTCGTTGGCCCAGTGCATTGCCACGCTGGGCAGGCCTTCCTCGAAAGCGCAGGCTGGCCGGTATGAATCATGAGTTCCGGCTACCTGGAAAGGGTAGCACATCCTCTCGATTTCCCGGCTCATCTGGCCGATTTTTCTGGCCCCGAACTGGTCTATCAGGTACTGGGGCAACCCGCTGGATATGCTGCCGCCGTCGGACCACTGGCGACGCCAACCAGCGATCAGGTAACGGGCCGCGGGTTTCTCGTCAAGTACCAAGAGTTCGCTCGCCATGCCTGTTATCTCCTGACAACTCTATTGGGTACGGCTCACTCCAGCGAAAGAGCTGTTCAGGTCCGGCCCAACGCCGGAACCTGTATCGGGCAATTATACTACACCGCAAAGGCGCCGAGTCCCGGTTTCCCTCTTTGGGCGCATCCCAGGGCAAACGCATTCTCCCACTTGGCGGGACTCCCGATGATTAAATGAGAGCTGCCAGATCACTCGCCCCGTTCGAGGTTCCCGCCTGCGTGGGAACAACGGACGTTCCCATAGTTAGAATGCGTTGGCCCTGGGGCGCACCCCCCCTTGCTTGCGGCAGCGCCGGCTTTCCGCTATTCTGGCATAAATTCAGATAAGAACGGAGATACATTATGCCCAGCGTACACGTTTACACCAACCCTGGTTGATTCAGCTGCCGGACGTTGGAAGAGTTTCTTTCGTCCAACGGTGTTCAGTATGAGCACCACGACATTGCCAGTGACCCGGCGGCCCAGCAATACCTGGAAAGCCGTGGCGTGAAGTCGGCGCCGGTTACCGTGATCGACGACGACGAAATCATCATCGGGTACTTCCCCCGCAAGCTGATCTCCTCCCTCAATCTGGACGCCCAGGTGGACCTGTCGGGCAGGACCGGCTGGCTGGCGGACAAGTACGACCGGATCCTTCACGCCGCCATCCGCGCCACCTTGCAGCTCAGCCCGGAGCACCTCAAACAGCCGGTGGCCTGGCGGCCGGAGACCCTGCGGGACACCATCGTCCACATCATGTCTTTCCCGGAACTGGCCTACACCAGCCACCAGACCGGGAGCATGACCACTGACGACATGCAGGCCTGCCGGGAGCGCCTGGCCGGCGTCAATTCCGCCGAGGAAATTGCCGAATACGCCGAGGGCGTCATCAAGAATATTGTTGACTTCCTGAACAGCGGCAACACCGAGGCTTTCGACCGGGTGGTGCCGGCCCACTACGGCGGCGAAGTCACCGTGGTGGAACTGCTCAACATCATCCTCAGCCACAGCACCCACCACCTGAAGCAGGTTTACTGGTTTATGGAAACCAGCCTGAACGTCGCCCCGGAAAATCGCGCTACCGAAGAGGACATGGAAGGCATATTCACCCCGGCGGAGCTGATCTGAGGGGAAACTTTACACCCATCCTGTCCTTCCCCCATCAAGGGTGAAGGGACTTGTTAAGAGATTTCTAAGACTGGGGCGCCAATACAGGAGAATAGAATGGCTACATACAATCCCGCCCAGCACTTCGCAGTGCAGGTCCACGAGCTTGAGTACCGCAATGACGGCAATGAGTCGTGGATGGTTACCATTTTTCAGCCCCAGGGGGACGGACCTTTCCCCGCCCTACTGGACGTTCACGGCGGCGCCTGGAACCGGGGCGACCGCAGCGCCGATGAGGTGATGAACCAGGCCCTGGCCGCCAGCGGCATCGTTGTGGCGGCGATAGACTTCCGGCTGGCTCCGGCGCATCCCTATCCGGCACAGGTACAGGACGTCAACTTCGCCGTCCGATGGCTGAAGGCCCACGCCGCCGAGTTCAACGCCGACCCGGCCACCATTGGCGGAATCGGCTGCTCCAGCGGCGGCCACACCCTGATGCTCAACGCCATGCGCCCCGGCGACCCCCGGTACTCGGCGCTGGACCTCCCCGAAGCCTCCGGTCACGACGCCTCCGTAGCCTACACCGTCTGCTGCTGGCCGGTGCTGGACCCCTACGCCCGCTACCTTTATGCCCAGGAGTCCAACGAGCGGCTGGCCGCTTCCAGCGAGGCCTACTTCCTGGACCAGGAAACCATGAAGGAGGGCAACCCCCAGCACATCCTGGAGCGGGGCGAGAACGTTCTGCTGCCCCCCACCCTGATTGTACAGGGCACCCGGGACGACAACGTGCCTCTGTCCATCCCCCAGCGGTTCGATACGGCCTTCCGGGCTGCCGGCGGGGACATCCAGGTCGAGTACTTCCAGGACCAGGTACATGGATTTGGCAACATTCCCGGACCGGAGTCTGACCGGGCTATCGGCTTGATCAAGGCCTTCATCGCCCGCTGCCTGGCCCTGACCGGAGCACCGGCCTAGAGCTTTCGCTGCTGGTACGAGTTTGCGACCGGTAGGGGCGGGTTTGCAACCCGCCCCTACTCCCAAAGCCGAAGGAACCCAGTGAGGAAGCCCATGCGAATCGACAAAGTAGAAACCGCCCTTTACCGCATCCAGCGCCAGCCGGGTTTGTCCAATTCCACCCAGCAGATTGAGGCCACCAGCCTGCTGACGGCCCACGTCCACACCAATGAAGGGCTGGAAGGGGTGGGCTGGACCTACAGCCACGGCACCAGCGGCAGGGGAATGAAGGAAGCCATAGACACGCTGCTGGCGCCCTGCATCATCGGCGAGGACCCGGCGTTCGTCGAGAGACTTTACGATCGCATGTGGAAGAGCGTTTTCCCGAACATCACCATGTCCGGCCTGACCACCGTGGCTCTGGCGCCGCTGGACATTGCCCTGTGGGACCTGGCAGGCAAGGCCGACGGCAAGCCTCTCTTCCAGTTGCTGGGCGGCTACCGGGACAGCGTCCCCGCCTACGGCAGCGGCCTGGACCTGGCCTACACCACCGAAGACCTGCTGGACCAGGTTACCAACTTCGTGGACCAGGACTACTGGGGCGTCAAAATCAAGATTGGGCGGACCAACCTGGGAGAGGACATCGACCGTTTGCGGGCCGTGCGCCAGGCCATCGGTACTTACACACCCCTGATGGTGGACGCCAACCAGCGCTGGTCGGTGGGCGAGGCCATCACCCGCGCCCGGGCCATGGAGGAGTTCAACCTGTTCTGGCTGGAGGAACCCATCCTGGCCGAGGACCATGCCGGCTACGAAAGGCTTAGCAGCACCGTCAACGTGGCCCTGGCCACCGGCGAAGGCGAGTGGATGCCCGAAGGCTTTCTCGACCTGTTCCAGCGGGGCGCCGTCCAGTTCGTCCAGGCCGACGTCTGCCGAGTGGGCGGCGTAACGCCCTGGATGCGCATCGCCCGGGTGGCCGACGCCTACCACCTGCCCATGGCTCCCCATCTGGTGGAGGAGATTTCCATGCACCTTTGCTGCGGCGCCTCCAACGGCTACCTGGTGGAACACCTACCCACCCTGAACCTGAACAACACCGGCTACATTCTCAACCCGGTGCTGCCGAATGACGGGAAGTTCACCCCCACCGGCGCCCCGGGCCACGGCGTACTGTTCGACTGGGCGGCTCTGGAGCAGGTGCGGATAGCGTAGGGGGACAAGGGGCCATCTCTTCTTCCTCCCAACCTTCCCCCGTAAAAAGTGGGATAGACCTGGCAACATTGGGCGGCCACAAGGACCGCCCCTACGATTCACGCTGGCCCCAGCCTCCCCGCTTGACGTATGAAAGATCGCATTTCGTCTCCCCTAACCCAATCGCCAGGCGTACAAGACTACGGCCACCGCCGTTGCCAGGTTGAGGCTGGAGACGCCCGGTTGCATGGGGATGGAAATGCGGCTGTGGGCGGCGGCCAGAAGTTCAGGGCTTAGTCCCTCCCGCTCCGTGCCAAAGGCCAGGACTGACCTGTCCGGTATTTTCTCTCTGTTCAATGGTTCTCCCTCCGGGTCCACCGCCACCAGCCTCCGTTCGGCGAGATAGGCCGGAAAATTCCCAGCGCCCATTTGGGGTAGCCAGGCCACCGGCAGAGCAAAGTGGAGGCCGGCGGAACCTACGAGAGCTGATGGGTGCCAGGGATCGTGTTCGCCGGTGGTTACCGCGCCGGCAGCGCCGACGGCGGCCGCAACCCGTGCCACAGCGCCGATGTTGCCGTGGCTGCGGGGGTTTTCCAGTAGCACCAGCGGGGCGCATGAGCCAAAAGATTCGGGCGTAAAGGAAGGCCGCTGGGCCAGAGCGATTACGCCGGTGGCGGGCGGGACAGGGGACAATTGGCGGAAGACGGTGTCGGGAACTGGGGTTGGCCCGCTATCAAGACTGCCGGCCAGGTCGGGGGCCAATGACCGCGTCAGGCTGCCCAGTCCCTCGGGGTCTCGGGTTACGGTCTCCAGGATAGTCGCGCCGAATCGGAGGGCGTGCTTCAGGGTGTGAAAGCCTTCCAGCACCACCTGGGTTTCATCGCTGCGGGCGCGTCGGAACCGGTCAATCAGGGGCTGACTGCCGGGGGCGCTGCCAGGGAGTGTCGTCAATTTCACAGTTTTTACCGCGAATAAGGGAATCTTGACTTTTGCCTAACGAGATTCCCGCCTGCGCAAGAACGACGGAGAAAAGGCCTGGAGATTGATGCCTTCAATTTATCCTCAACTGCTAATTGCCGTTCTCCCAGAGTTGGACGACGTCCACGTCGGGCAGCAGAAAGTGGAAGCCGTTCCGCTCGGCGTACTGGCGGTCCAGGTCGGTGTCACCGATGTGGTAATAGTCCTCGGCCGGAAACTGCTCCTTCACCGCGTCAAGCTGGTGCTTGAGCACCGTGAATTCCATCTCAATGCCTGCGGTCTCCCAGATGCGCTGCTGATTGCTGACGGTGCGGTCGGAGCAACTGCCGATGATGCAGCCGCTGGCCTTGGCCGCCCGCACCATGTCCAGGGTGATGCACCCGGGCGGGTCGCCCACCTCCAGGGTGCCGTCTATGTCAAAGCTGATTAGTGTGGTCAATAGGTAGCCCCTTTTGATGTTCTCTTGGCTTCTCGTCGCGACTCTTCGTGCCCTTCGTGGAAATATCAGGAAGGGTATTTGCCCAGCATCAGCCAGCCGCCGCTGCTGGGGGTAGTGAAGGCGCACAGGGCCGTTTCCGCCTTTACGTTTACCTGGCGGTCCCCGGCGGTGCCCCTGAGCTGTTCGATGCTGTCGGTGTACATGGCGGTGCGGGTACGGCCATTGCCCAGATTGCCGCCGCTGGAGAAGAAGGGATGGGGCCCCTTGACGCTGATGTCGCCAGCGTAGAATGCGAAAGCGTCGCCCCGCTTCACCCCGTGCCACTGGAAACCTTCCAGGAAGAACTGGGTCATTATGGCGTAACCGTCGTAGGGGTTGAAGATGTCCACGTCCGCGGGCCCAAGACCGGCGCCCTCGTACATGCGGGCGGCCTGGCGGTCGGTCCACATCTCCACCTCGTCCAGGTCGGGCTGGGTGGTGCGGAACCGGAAATTATGCTGGGAGTGGTTGAGCACGTACACAGGCTGGGACTTCATGTCCCGCGCGCGCTCGGCAGTGGTGAACAGGTAGGCCGCCGAGGCATTGACAGGACGGTCGCAGTCCCAGATGCGCAGGGGGTTCAAGATGTACCGGGAGGTCTTGTAGTCCTCCACGGAAATGGGGTCGATGCCGTGGTTGTAGTTGAACCCCCAGGGCGTGAGCATGCCGTTCTTGTGCTGGTTTATGACGAAGGGAGCCAGGTCGTCGTGCTCGCCGCCGTATTTCAAGCAGTACTGGTTGTGGGGAAAGATGTTGATGAAGTCGTTGCCGCCGTGATTGCCCCAGGGCACCGTCCACTGGCGGGCTCCCCGGGCGTAGTCGTCGGCGTTTTCGCCGCCCCGGCGATAGCGGCCCTCCAGGTTTCCTGTGGGGTATATAACCAGGCAGGTATTGCAGACACCGTCGCCCACGGCCTGGGAGGCCATCCCAACCATCTCGCCAATGGTGGGGACGCCCGTGGGGGCGAATTTGACGTTCTTGAAGCCCATGGCGCCCACGAGCCACTGGGCGTTAATCAGGGTCAGGCCGTACTCCGAATCGTAGGGCGGGTCAAAGTAGGGCCGCGGCGCCCACTGGGACGCGGACCCCCCGCTGCCGCCGGCGATGTGACTGTCGCAGCAGACTATGCCGTCCACCTGGTCTTTCGTGACTCCGGCCTGTTCCATGGCCTTCTCGCAGGCCATTATGGTGTAAGCTCCCAGGGAAGTGTCCAGGTTCACACCGTCCCACCGGCGGTCCACGGGCGAATGGCCGTATCCGGCGATGGCCACCTTGCCCCGGTGTTCCCACACCCCCAGGCCGTCCCGGTCCCTGCGCCATTGGAAGTTGTTGGTGCTGGTCATATTCGGTCCTTTTGAAGGTTGAAGAATTTGGTCGGTTACCACGGAGACCACAAGGGTCGCCTCGACGGAGTTAATAGACAGAGCGTCAGGATTATTCGACCAGCCGCCATTCGTGGATTAGCTGGTCGGTGGCTACTTCCTCGAAGGTGAGTTCGACTGCGGCGCCCACGGGAGCCTGGTAGGCGGGGACGCCGGGCAGGTTGGAGTAGAAATTGACGGTGGGGTCCTCGTCCAGGGTGACCAGGGCCAGGTTGTAGGGCTGGTCGGGCATGCGGCGGTTGAGGCGTCCGTCCTCGATGACGATGTAGGTGGCGATGTGCCCCCTGCCCTGCACCTCTTTCCACTCCAGCCCGTCCGCGGAGCCGCAGACCTGGCAGGTCGCCTGGGGCGGGTACTGGAGCTTGTCGCAGATGGTACAGTTCTGGAGGACGAGGCGCCGCTGGTTGACCCCATCCCAGAAGGGCTGGCTGAGTTCGTCGGGAACCGGGATTACTTTAGGCATCACTTGTCTCCAGTTTAATGATTAATGGAGTGGTTACTGGACTGCGCCCTCACCGTCCCAGGCGCGAGGGTCGGGGCCATAATGGTTGGGGCCGGCCTGGCCCTGCTTGACCATCCAGACCAGCCACCAGACTAACAACACGATCCAGAGCAGGAAAGCAATGACAACTCCCACCACGATGGGCGCCCAGGAAATGGCTGACCACCATTCTCCCCAGCTCCCCTCTCCTGCAAAAAGCCCGGACAGTGCTATTACCACACCCACCACTATAGGGACGACTGCCAAAACAGCCAGAACTACCCAAACCAGCTGCCACCAACCACTTTTTCCAATGTCATGGAGCCGGCGGCAGGTAACGGCCAAGTCTGGCAGCAGCACCACCAGCGCGAAAATGGTGGATAGAGGACTGTAACCGTAGGAACCGGCCAGCAAGGATATAAAACTGTCGATAGTTCCCACCGCAATACCGACCAGGACGGTCGCCAGCACCCACCACCAGTATTCGGCCCGGGTTGCCCGCCCGCTGAAATCCGCATACTTGCGAATGCAGGTCTTGACCGATTCCTGGATGGTCATCATCGGTCTTGCCTGGGGTGTGGCGCCTGAGTGCATACGGGACTCCTCGTTGATGACTGTAGTGGGTATTCTACCCGTTAAACGATGCTTCATCCACCTGGAAGAAGCCCAGTTGGCCCCGGCACGGTATGGGCGCCTTGTATGCCACCGGGTCCTCCAGAGTAAACCCGTATGGGCCACAGAACCAGAGGCTGTCGCTGGCGGAGAAGCAACCGGTAATAGTAACTTCGCCGACAATAGCACCGCGGGCCAGCTTGGCGGGAATGACGATGCCTGCCCGGGCGATAAATTCGCGCTGCTCGGGGTAATCGTCGGACACCACCCGCCGGCCGGCATGGACGTATATCCGGCCCCGGAAGTTGGTTCTCCAGGTACGGTTCTCGATGTCCTTGTAGCCGTTCACCACCAGCCAGGCCCAAGGCTGGCGGATGCTTAGGGCGCGCATAATGCCTCCAAAGCTTTGCTTCAGGAAATAATAGCAAGATGAGCGGATAGTTGTAAGGACAGGCAGCTATTGCAAAAGCAAGATGTAAATTCGTAAACTGGGGAGAAGATTATCGAATCCGTAAGGCACCGGGGGCTTGGCCGGTTAATCGAGAATGGCAGTCTCAAGTCAATTGATCCGGGTTTGCGCACGCGTGTCCTGAACGTATTGATCGGACTGTCACGGGCTAGAAACATCGCCGAATTCACCGAAAACGCGCCACAGGGTTGGCATGCACATCGACTCACCCGAGACCTAAGAACCGAATGGACCGTCTCAGTATCCGGAAATTGGCGATTAACCTTTGAAGTATCAGAGAACCGCATCTATCGCCATAACCTGGAGAATTACCACTGATGGAGCATAAAGTCACCAGGATGGACTTGAAGCCGGCCCATCCAGGTTCGTTCATCCAGACCGAGGTTATTGAAGACTTGGGCTTGGAGATTCCGGAGATAGCCGAAATCCTGGAAGTGCCCGAAGCCGAGGTCTATGATTTCGTGAAGGGGCAGAGCCGCTTGTCACCGGACTTGGCCCTGCGCCTTGAAAAGTCTTTTGACCTTAAGATGGACCTCTTGTTGCCTATCCATGCCTGGTACGATGCCGTCCAGATGAGAGAGCGGGCCGCCGAAATCAAGGTGGAACGCTATCAGCCGGTCGAGTAGCGAAAAGGAGTAGAAAAATGGCTAACCTGGTACTTGGACTAGCCTCATCCCATAGTCCCCAGTTGAGCACTCCCGCCGAGGGCTGGGCCGCCCGGGGCGAGCGGGACAAGGGCCACATTGAACTGATCGGGACCGACGGCATCACCTCCAACTTCGAGGAACTTTTGGCCCGCTGCGACACCGCGCGCATTGCGAAGGAGATTACGCCGGAAAAGTTCGAACAGCGCCACCAGCAGAACCAGAAGGCCATCGCCCACCTGTCGAAGAAGCTGTACGACGCCAACCTGGACGTGCTGGTGATGGTGGGCGACGACCAGCAGGAATATTTGCTGGACGACAATATGCCTGCCTTCTGCGTGTACTGGGGCAACCAGGTGAAAGTGGCCGGCCACGAAGCGGGCCCCTCCACCGGCGGCCAGCGCCTGATTGGCTACAACACCGAGGACCAGCAGGTCCCCACGGACTCCGCGTTGGGCCGTCATATCATCGAACATCTGATTGAATCGGAGTTTGACGTGGGCCGGTCCAGCGTCCTGGACCCCAAGCGTGGCGGCCGGGCCCGGGGCGGCATCGGCCACGCCTTCGGCTACGTCTATAACCGCCTGATGACCGAAGGGACCATTCCCACGGTCCCCGTAATGCTCAACACCTACTATCCTCCCAACCAGCCCACGCCCAAGCGCTGCTACAACCTGGGCCAGGCGCTGAAGGACGCCATAGAATCATGGCCCAGGGACATGCGGGTGGGCATCCTGGCTTCGGGCGGGCTGAGCCACTTTGTAGTGGATGAAGACCTGGACCAGGCGGCGCTGGCGGGGATGCAGGCCAAGAGCGTGGAGCAGTTGATGGCCCTGCCCCGGGAGAAGATCAATTCCGGCAGTTCCGAAATCCGCAACTGGATTGTGCTTACCGGGGCCACGGAGCACCTGGACATGGAAGTGGTGGACTACGTCCCCTGCTACCGGTCGCCGGCCGGCACGGGCTGCGCCATGGGCTTTGCTACGTGGGAGTAGGGACCACTATTGTTCCCTTTAAGTCAATTCCTGGCTGGCATCCTGGGCAGCCACAAGAGCTGCCCCTATGCAACCATGTAGCGGACATTATCCTGATTGCTACGCTACCGTAAAGGCTGGAACTGACGACAACGCCGAGTATCCGGCGTAAGAGAAGGGGCGGAAGTTGCTTCCGTCCCCAAATCTCTCGACCCTCGTACCTGCCGGTATTACGTCCGGCTGTTGTAAACGTAGTGGGGCGCCCCGGTGGTCGGGCCGCCGGACTCGTCGGCCCATGCCCGGTAAAACTCCTCGGCGTAGGGTCGCAGGCGGGCGGCCATGCGCCGAGTCTCCAGAGTCTGCGGCTCCGGCGGCCGGGAAAGCTGCTCCCGCAGTTCTCGCCGGATTTCTTCCTTGTTTACCCGTTGATGTTCCCCGTCCCGGGTCAGGACTGCCCCGTCCACTATGACGGCGGCGATGTCGCGGGACTTGGCCCGACCCAGGACCGCCTCCAGCGGCGGCAGGTCTGGCTCCAGGTACGGGTCTTCCAGGTCCGACAGGCTGATTAACAGCATATCGGCCCTTCGCCCCAGCTCCAGGATACCGATTTCGCCGCCAAAGCCCGTCGGGGCGGCAGCGTTGGCGGTGGCCATGGCCAATACCTGTTCCGACGTGATGGCCGGGGCGCCAATGCCGGGTTGGCGGTGCAGCCTGCTGACCAGCCGCATCTCCTGCAGCAAGTCATCGTCGTCGTTGATAGCCGTGCTGTCGGTGCCCATGGCCACGTTGAGGCCCCGTGCCAGCATCGGATTGACCGGGGCAATGCCGTTCTTGAGCCGCAGGTTGGAACTGGCGTTGTGGCAAACGGTGGCCCCGGCCCCGGCCAGCAGGTCTATGTCCCGTTCCGTCAGCCACACCGCATGGGCGCAGGACAGTTCCGGCCCCAGGAACTCCAGGTCGGCCAGGTGCTCCACGGGGGTCTTGCCCCAGGTGCGCAGGCCGAACGCCTTTTGATAGTTGCTTTCCACCAGGTGCATGTGGATGGGCGTCCGGTAGCGCACCGCCGTCTCCCGGGTGCGCTGCAGGAACTCGTCGCTGTTCCATTGCACGTTGCTGGGGCTGAGCAGGACCCGCAACTTGCCGGAAGGGTCACCGTTGTACCGGTCGTATGACTCGGCGAAAAATGCGAAGTACTCGTCGTCGGTCATGTCGGTGGCAGCCAGGTGGCGGTTGACTGACTCGGCCAGGTCGGCGGGCAGGCCGGACAGGAAATCCTGGTCGGCGGAGTAAACCACCCGATTCTGATTGCGGAAGTAGCTGGAAAAGGCCACCCGCATTCCGGCGTCCAGAAAACCCCGCAGCACCGCGTCCACGTCCTCACGCAGCGTAGCCGTGGCGGTCTGGGGGTGGTTGTACATGACGGTGGTGGTGCCCGACTCCAGCATGTTCAGGGCGGTGTACAGCGTCATCAGGTAGTGATCGTAGGGACGGCGGCCCCAGCCGTCGAGAATCCAAAGCTCCAGGCTGTCGTCGCAGGTCCCCATCTGCAGGGTGGTGACGCCCCGCCCATGGTGGTGGGAGTTCACCAGGCCGGGAATGATGGCGTACCCGGGGCCGCCCAGTTCCTCGTCAGGTTGAAGACGCGCCTGCAGGTCCTCCCACGGGCCAACCTCCCGGATTACGCCGTCTTCCTGGTACACCGCCGCATCGGTCAGGGTTGTGGTCTCCCCGCCCGATGCAGGGGTGAGCAGGTACCTGCCGCGAATCAGTGAAGACGCCATGGAACACCTCTCTCAGCCGGTTTGCTGGCAGTGCCAGTCGATGATCTCGGACCCGGTGGCGGCCCAGACACCTCCCTGACCCATGATGTGGGACAGGGCCCGGTCGATGCTGCCGATGCGGAAGGGCTGGCCCACCAGCCAGGGATGCCAATTTACTGCCATGAGCCGGCCGGTATTGGCGCCATCCTCCTTCAGCACGTTGAAACTTTCGACCAGCATCCGCTCGTATTCGAAGACGGGCATCAGCTTGTGGGCAATGGACACCACGTCGTCCAGTTCGTACATCAGGGGCAGGGCGTACAAGGGACTGTTGCCCGTGGTCATGGGGTAGGGCTGCTCGTCGTTGGCCCAGTCGCAGACGTAGGTCAGGCCGGCCTCGGCCAGTAGTTGGGGAGTTCGTTCTGACTCGCCGTACTCGGGGCCGAACCAGCCCCGGGGCGTCGCGCCGGTGGCCTTTTCCAGGGCCTGGATGGAAGTACGAATGTAGTCCCGCTCCTCGGCCTCGGACATATTGCTGGTAATCATCCGGCTGACGGAAATGCCATGACCTATGATCTCGCAGCCCCGGTCCAGGCAGTGGCGCACCAGGTAAGGATAGTGTTCGGCGGTCAGGGCGTCCATGGCTATGGTGGCCCGGACCCCGTGCTTCTCCAGCACGTCCAGCAGGCGGAAGATACCCACCCTGTGGCCGTATTCCCGGTGCGACAGGCGGGCGTAGTCGGGGAACTCCCGGGGCGCGGAACCGCCGGACAGGCGGGCTACCTGGAAACTGCCCGGTGGCGCCTCCCACTCCATGTGTTCCAGGGGAATAACCACGCACAGGGCAACAGCGGCATCATTGGGCCAGCGCAAGGTTGGCCGGTTGATTACGGGGGACCACTCGTGGTGGGGATGGTCCATACCAAAGGTTCGTTGGGCGGGCATAGGTTCTTTCTCCCGTTAAGTGATGACCTTTTTATTTTCTCTCTATCCTGGCGGGAAAGGGTCAGCGTGAAGGCCCCAGCGTGACGGGCGGGTTACAAACCCGCCCATACCATTGTCACCTTCCCACATCAATTTGTAATGAAAATCAGGGAAGGCGCCGGGCGTGGGCTATGGCATCGTCGTAGTAGTTGGCGATGTAGTAGTCGGCTATGTCGTCGGCGGTGGTCTGCCACACGCCGTCATGGGACATTATGTAGCCCAGGATGTCATCCAGGTACTTGATGCGGTGGGGCTGGCCAATGATGAAGGGGTGCAGGGCGATACACATCACCCGTCCGCTCTCCGCGCCCTCCTCGTACAGGCGGTCGAACTGGGCCTTGCAGATGTCCGCAAAATACTGGGCGCTGTAGTGGTTGTCCCGCAGGACCGACGAGTCGTTCAGCTCGATGGAGTAGGGGACGGAAATCAGCTTGCCCGAGTTAACCTTGATGGGCGTTGGCTGGTCATCGTGGAACCAGTCGGTGTGGTAGATGAGCCCGGCCTCCGCCATCAGGTCCGGCGTGTGGACGCTGCCGGAAATGGCGGGGCCCAGCATTCCCTTCAGGGGCTTGCCGGTGTGCCTTTTCAGGGTGTCGATGCAGTCCCGGTAGAATTCCCGCTCCTCATCCTCTGTGCAGGTGTAAAGATAGCGGGTGTTGTAGATGCCGTGGCTCATGTAGTCGTAGCTCCGCTCCATCATGGCTTCGGCGATTTCGGGGAAATGCTCCAAAACGGCCAGGTTCAGGGAGATGCAGCAGCGGATGCCGTGCTTATCCAGGGGTTCCAGCATCCGCCAGAAGCCGATGCGGTTACCGTAGTCCCGGTAGGAAAACTGCTGCACGTCGGGGTACGGCGTGCGGGGCCAGGGATTGCGGACGCCTTCGTTGGTGGGCAGGTACTCGTAGTGCTCCACGTTGGGGGATATCCACAGGGCCACCCGGGCGTCGTTGGGCCATTTGATGACGGGACGGTCGATTATGGGCAGGTAGTCTATGCGGTCTGGTGGCAGGGCCATGTTAATTTCCTCTGTTGTTCGCGAGTTTGGTCATCTTCAGTATTGATGCCTATAAGTGCTGTCTTGTTTCATTGAAGCGGCCTGGCGGTGCTGCGTACTGGATTCCGGCTTCCACCGGAACGACAGTCTTGGGCTAGTCCGTAAACCCCGATTCCCGGCGCCACTGGACGTAGTGGGAAAGGCCAGCAGCCAGGTCGTAGCTGGGCGTCCACCCAAAGTCACGCCACAGCCGGTAGCCCGACAGGGGGCCGCGGGCTGGAGACGTGCTGACGTTGGAGGCCGGTTCCGCCCCCTCTTCCAGTAGGACGGCATCAGGGTAGAGTTCTTTCAAAGTGTCCTGAATCTGCTGACCGGTTACCCACACGCCGTTGGTGATGTTGTAACGGTCGTGGGGCAGGTCCGGGGCATCCACCACGGTGGCAATGCCGGAAGCAATGTCCAGCACGTATGTAAAGTCCCGGCCCACGTCCGAATCATCCGTGGCAATTGGTTCTCTCCGGACCAAGCGGCCAGTCCATTGGTGGGGGATGGACATATTGTCGCGGTGGCCGGTAACCCGCTCCATGGGACCATAGGGGGTGCTGAGGCGCAGGCTGGCGGTGGCAAAGCCGTGCAGTTCGCCGTACCGCTGGGTGATGGCCTCGCTGGCGGCCTTGGTAATGCCGTACAGGGTATCGGCCCGGGACGGGTCGTCCTCGTTGAAGTACTGGTCAGACCCCCGGGCCATCCCGTACATGGAGCCCGAGCTTATGTAGATAAAGCGCTCCGGCCCCACTGCCCGGGCCATCTCCAGCATGTTGGCGGTGCCGGTAACGTTTATGTCAACAATGTCCCGGCTGCGAGCGGTTTCCAGGTCAACCCGGTTAACCGTAAACACGGCGGCGTGGACTATCTTTTTTATTTCGTATGACTGGCGCAAAGACTCCAGGTCTGCGGGACTTAGAATGCTCCCCGTAACGAAGGTAACTCGGGACTGCAGGTCGCCCAGGTAACCCAGGTTCAGGTCGTCAGCGGGAGACACATCAAGGCTGACCACCTCGTGGCCTCGTGACGCCAGTTCCTTGACAATATTTGACCCGACGAAGCCGGTGCCGCCGGTTACCAGGGTTGCCATGGGTTATCTCCTTCTCAAAACCAGGAATGGGCTGGATTGCTCATCTGGGAGTGTAGTCAGTATTGTGGGGAACTCCACCCACCACAGGCGGGTTACAAACCCGTCCCTACAGGCAGTAACGGAACTGTTCGGCTCGGGAGGCAGGTCTATTACCAGCCAAGCATTACCGATTCCTTCCGGGGGTCGGCGCCACCGTGGTATACGCCGTCAGACGGGTTGACCAGGATGGGGGTGAACCCGTTGGGCACGCCCCAAGGCCCGATAACCTTTACCTGGTGGCCCTTGTCGTTCAGTGAGTCCACCACGTCAGGGGAGACCCGACCCTCAATTTCCAGCAGGTTGGGGTACTCCTCGTGGGGCCAGGGGGACTGAGGGAAGCTGTAGCCACAGAAGCGGGGGGCTTCCACCGCCTCCTGCACATTCATGCCGAAGTCGATGATGTTGCACAGGGTCTGCAGGTTGCTCTGGGGCTGGCTGTCGCCGCCAGGGGTGCCCAGGGTCATGAAGGGTTCGCCGTCCTTCAGGATGATGAAGGTGCAGGGGGTGGTGCGGGGCCGCTTGCGGGGGGCCAGACCATTGGGATTGTCCCCGTCCAGCCAGAAGTAGCAGCCCCGGCAGTTGGCCAGTATGCCCGTGTCGCCCAGCACCATTCCCTGGGCCAGGGAGCCAAAGCTGCTGGGCGTGGCTGACACCAGGTTGCCGGCAGAGTCCACGGTAGCCAGGTAGGTGGTGCCGTCCCCGTCACCGCCCACGGCCATCGGTTCCCTCGACTGGGGGCTGGCCGCCCAGGTCGGGTCCACCGCCAGCACCCTTCGCGGGTCGCCGGGCGGGTAGGTCGCTTGGGCCTTGTTGGGGTCGATTAGAGCCCGGCGCAAGGCGGCGTACTCTTTCGACAGCAGGCCGTCAAAGGGCACGTCCACGAAAACGGGGTCGCCGACGTACCGTTCCCGGTCGGCGAAGGCCAGCTTCAAGGCCTCGACCTGCAAGTGAATGGCCTGGGGACTGTTGTGGCCCAGCGCGGCCAAGTCACAGCCTTCCAGTATGGCCAATGCCTGCAACAGGCTGATGCCCTGGGTCCAGGAACGGTTGGTGAAGACCTGGTAGCCCCGGTAGGTAACGGATATGGGCTCTTCCATGGGAGATTCATACTCGGCAAAGTCTGCCAGGTCGTACAGGCCACCCAAATCCTGCAATGCCTTGACCATGCGGCGGGCCACATCGCCCTTGTAGTAAACGTCGCGGGCCGCCTGGATGCCGGCTTCCCTTGAACCACCGCCGGCCAGGGCCCGTTCTTCGGCCTGGACCATCAGGGACAGGGTGCGCGCCAGGTCTTCCTGTACGAACAGGGAACCGAGTTCCGGCGGCCGGTCGTTGGGCAGGAAAACGCGGGCCGAATCGGGATAATTGCGCAGGTTCGCCATGCGCTCGGAAGTTCGTACGGTGCGGACGAATAGCTGGTAGGCGGGGAAGCCCTTCCTGGCGAAGTGCAGCGCGCTTTCCGCCGCCTGGGCGAAGGACAACGTGCCGTACTGAGACAGCATGGCCAGCAGGGCGGAAATGACACCGGGAACGGTGGTGCTGAGCACGCCCGGGGGTATCTCGCCCCAGTTTTCCAGGTAATGGTCAATGGTGGCCCTCTCCGGCGCCCAGCCCTGGCCCACCACGGATTTAACCGTGCCGCTGGCCCGGTCGTAGAAAAGGAAAGCCACCTCGCCGCCCAGGGTATAGTGGGCAGTGGGCTCCATCACTCCGGCGGCCAGGGCCGAAGCCACCGCCGCGTCCACGGCATTGCCCCCCTGCCAGAGAATGCGCATTCCCGACTGGGCGGTCAACTGGGTGCCGCCGCCCACCATCCCCCGGGTTCCCCAGACGATGGGCCGGTGGGAATAGGGGCCCTGGCTGCCTGGCGTGTGAGTGTTGGCGGTAGTCGTCATATTCATCGCTCCTAAAGCCGGTTGGCTGGGGCTCCCATTTTCGGGCTTCGGATTGGGGACAGTTTAGTCTGGCGAAAGGCCAGGCGCAACCGGCTTTCCTTGCCGGTGATCTTGCTCGATGCCATCGCCAAATAGCCAATATAGCATGAAGATTTCGGGTTTCAACGGGCGCCAAGACATCGATATGCTATGCTGGAATACGGGCAGGTCTACAACCGGTTTCAGGCGCCCGGAGGTAACCGGTATCCAATAATGCCAACCATCCGGTGGTTGTTAAGAAGACAGGAGGTTCTATGGCTGGATTAAAGAAGCTGGCAGGCGCTTACCTGGTACTGCTGGCCATAGCAGTGGCTGGGTTCTTCATAATCAACAACTTCCTTGTGGACGCGATTGACGTCATGACGCTCTGGCTGGTCCTGGACGTACTGATGCTGGTCGGCCTGGCCATCGGGCTGACTTACAACTACGGGCGGAAGAAAGCGGTGGACGGCGGAGCGGAAACTGACGGAGTTACCCGCGGGTATTTCGAGGCGAACGCGGCCTTTTTCGTAACGGCCGGCGTCGCCATCCTGTTCCTCCACAACTGGTTCGCTCTCCTGGCTCACGGCAACGATTACCTCGACGGCAACCATCAGTCTTGGGTAATCTGGGCTGTGGTGGATACCATGCTGCCCATCATACTGGGAATAACCGGGTGCCACATGTGGAAAAACTCCGATGGATAGGGGGACCGAAGGAAGCAGCAGGTAACGGAACTCCAGCAAGCTGGGAAAGGAACAGGGAGGCCGCGGGATTCGCGGCCTCCCTGCCTTTGTCCCAGCCGATTCCCTTGAGACTGGCGCCTTGCCATTAACTTAGTTGGCGGCATTTACCTTCTCCCGTTGGAGAAGTACCCTGGTCCCCCTTTAACGGAATATAGAAGCCAGCGGCAACTGACAGGATTTGCCGAAAGACCAAATTGGCCGTCTTGCAAGAACGCAAACCGAAAAAACTATATTGTCACTGCCCAAATGGAGTTGTTCCGTACTATACTGTCGGAAACCGAAAGCATTCAATCCCTGCCCTGTGGTTGGGAAACGGCCCGGCAACAATCCCGCCACCAATGCTACCCCCGCGTTGAGGTGAATCACGATGCCAGTACGTACGGGAGCCGAGTACATCGCAGGTCTCAAGGACCGTCCCCGGGAGGTGTGGATAGATGGGGAGCGGGTAAAGGACGTCACCACCCACCCCGCCCTGAAAAACGGAGTAAAGTCGGTGGCCGCCCTTTACGACATGCAGCACAACCCGGTCCTGCGGGAGGAGATGACCTTCGCGTCGCCATCCACCGGCGATGCCGTGGGGCTGTCATTCCTTGTACCAAAGACAGTGGAAGACCTGGAGCGCCGCCGCCGGATGATGACCCGGTGGGCCCAGGCCAGCTGCGGAATGATGGGCCGGTCGCCGGACTTCCTGAATATCATCTTCTCGTCGTGGGCCGGGGCGTCGGGGTATTTTGCCCAGGACCGGCCGGAGTTCCAGCGGAACGTGGAGGACTACCACGAGTTCATCCGGGAGAACGATGTAGCGCTTACCCACGCCCTGGTAAACCTGCAACGGCGGCGCACGGCCGGCGCCACCGACACCCTGAGCGGGGAAGTGGCCTTGACCCTGGTCAAGGAAACCGACGCAGGAATTGTGGTCAAGGGCAGCCGGGTCCTGGCGACCCTCGGGCCCATCTCCGACGAAATTGCCATCTACCCGGTGGCTTCCCACCGGTTGGCCGACGACGACGGGCGGCAGTCATTCTCCTTCTCCATTCCCTGCGATACCCCCGGCGTTAAATTCCTGTGCCGGGAGAGTTTCGACTTGGGCCGGTCCCACTTCAACCATCCCCTGGGTTCTCGCTTTGAGGAAATGGACTCCGTGGTCTTCTTCGACAACGTCGTTGTTCCGTGGGACCGGGTGTTCCTGCTGGGGAACGTGGAGCTTTGCAACGGCTATGCCATGGGCACCAGTTCCGACGCCCATACCGGCCACCAGGTGCTCACCCGCTGCCTGGCTAAGGCCGAGTTTATGCTGGGACTGGCAGACCTTATTGTCGATACCCTGGGATCGGGGACTATTCCTCACGTCCAGGAGCAGGTGGCCGAGTTAATCACCCAGCGGGACACCTTATGGTCCTGCCTCAGGGCCGCCGAGGCGGATGCCAGCCCCAACCGGTGGGGAGTGATGAGTCCTGCGCTGGCCCCGTTGCGGGCAGGCCGAACCATTTTCGGCCGCTCCATCTACCCTCGGATGGTGGAGATTGTGCAGATGCTGGGAACAAGCAGCCTGATGGCCCTGCCGGCGGAGGCCGACTTCGACACGGAAATCGCCGCAGAGATTGACCAGTACATGGCCACCGACACCGCCAATGCCCGGGACCGGGCCAGTCTCTTCCACCTGGCCTGGGACGCGTCTTGCAGCTCCTTCAGTGGTCGGCAGGTGCTCTACGAGCGAATGTTCGGCGGGAATCCGGTGCGCAACTCCCTGGCCCTCTACAACAATTACGATAAGGAACCGTTCAAGCAAAGGGTACGGGAATTTCTCGCCCTTGAGGACGACGGACTTTAGTCGTGCCCCAGGCAGAAACTGGTTAGCGGTCCCAATACGCAGGAAGAGGGGAAAAAGTGGCTCCCCAGGCAGGATTCGAACCTGCGACCTAGCGGTTAACAGCCGCCCGCTCTACCGCTGAGCTACTGGGGAATGAGGTTGCCGCTCCGGCCAGGTGGGCTCGGACAGCCAAGGAATTGTAGCACCTTCCAGGAGACCTAACAAGCGCAATCCGAACAAAACGCAGCGCACCTCCGCCAGCGAACCCACCAGGTACGTTCGGGGCCGCGCCCGTCACGGCATCCGGCAGCTTATGTCCTGAACAGCAAAGGAGGGGCCCTTTCGGACCCCTCCCTTCAGCCTTGTTTCTCCGCAAAGCTTAGGCTTCCGTCTTTTCCCCTTCTATGAACTGGTTGCCGCCGCCCACATTGATGGGCAACTGGCGGGCCTGCTTGGCCTCAACCTTGGGGAAGCCGATGGTCAGCACACCATGGTCGTAGGTGGTCTCGGCCTTTTCCACGTCCAGGGTGTCGGGCAGGCGCAGGGAGCGGTGGAAGGAACCGGTGTGCCGTTCCCGCATCAGGTAGTTGCCCTCCTGCCGCTCGCTCTCGCCGGCAGTCTGGCCACGGATGGTCAACACATCGTTCTCAATGGTCACGTTCAGGTCCGACGGGTCAACGCCGGGCAGGGAAGCGTGAACCACAATGTTGTCCCCCTCCTGAACCACGTCCAGGGGAATGGCCCAGCCTTCCATCTCGCCGTTTCCGCTGTTGGGATGGGCGAAGCCACGCCACAGGTGGTCCATGTTCTCCTGCATCCGCCGCAGTTCGATGAAGGGATCCCATCTTCGCATTGCCATAGTTGTTCCTCCTTCTGCTTTAGTTTACTATAAGTTAACAGTAAGCTTGATATGCTCCATATCAGTCCTACGCTGGTAATTCTAACTAGTTGAGTGTTACTTGTCAAGTATTTTAATATTATCAAAATATCTTTCTTGACAATATCAGCTTGTATCAATACAATATCAATACGACGGCAACCACCCATGAGAGGTGAATACCATGCCAGCAAACTATTATGAATTGCTGGGTGTGGCCCGGGACGCCACAGACAAGGATATCCGGCAGGCCTACCGCAAACTGGCCCGCCAGTACCATCCCGACGTCAACCCGGGCGACCCCGGCTCAGAGGACAAGTTCAAGCAGATAAACGAGGCCCACGGCGTACTTTCGGACCCGGATAAGCGGCGCAAGTACGACAAGTACGGCGACCGCTGGATGCACGCCGATGACATTGAGCAGGCCGAAGCCCAGGCTCGCAGCCGGGGCCGCAGCGGGTACCACTTCTACACCGACGGCGATTTCGGCTCTCACAACGGGGTCGGGTTCGATTTGGGCGGATTGGGTTCTGACGACCTGTTCGACCGCCTGTTCACCAACTTTGGCGGCGACCGGGGGGCGCCACGCCATGCGCCGGCAGAGTACCAGGTGGACATCACCCTGGCCGAGGCGGCCGAGGGCGCCACCAGGACGGTCAGCCTGCCCGACGGCCGGCGCCTGGAGGTCAAGATTCCGGCCGGTGTCGATACGGGCTCCCGGGTCCATATACCCGCCGGCGGCGGCGACGGTGACTTTTACCTGGCCGTTACCGTAATTGACCATCCACGGTTCGAGCGCAAGGGCAAGGACCTTTACTCGGAAGTGGAAGTGCCGGTGGACGACCTGGCCCTGGGCGCGGAGGTTACCGTCCCCACCCTGACGGGCAAGGTGGCTTTGACCATCCCCCCGGGAACTCAGAACGGGCGCCGGTTTCGCATGGCAGGCCAGGGCATGCCGGAACTCAACAGGTCCGGCAGCAAGGGCAGCCTGTTCGCCACGGTCAAGGCGGTCCTGCCCAGCAACCCGGGACCGGAGGAACAGGACCTGTTCCGCAAGCTGCGGGACCTTCGCACCGGACAGAGGGTATAAGCATGGCATACGAACGAGACCATTCCGATGAACCCTGCTTCGTCATCAGCATTGCGGCACGGATGGTGGGCCTGCACGCCCAGACCCTGCGCTACTACGAACGGGTGGGCCTTATCTGGCCTTCCCGCTCCAACGGGCGGCAGCGGCTCTACTCGGAGGCGGATATCGAACGCCTGCGCCGCATCAAGACCTTCACCGAAGACATGGGCGTAAACCTGGCAGGGGCCGAGGTGGCCCTGAAGCTCATGGCCCGCATCGAGGAACTGGAACGGGATGTTAGGAGGCTGAACGCCACCATAGAGGAACTGCGGCAGCAGCCGGGATCACCTGGGGCGGACGCATTACGAAGAAAGGCATAAGCCTGGGCCAGGACTGTTATTTACGCACTATTCCATATCCTATCGCTCCCCCGCCCAGGTAATCCTGCTGACGGCAACAGACCGGGCGGGCGCAGCCAGGAGATGAAACTATGACAATGAGATCAGAAGACTTCACCGAACAGGCATTACAAGTTATCCAGGACTCCCAGGAACTGGTCCGAACTTATCGGCACAGCCAGTGGGACGTGGAGCACGTGCTGCTGGCCATGCTGAATCAGGAGGACGGTATTCCGGCGCGCATCCTGGACCATCTGGGCATTTCCGCCCCGGCCGTCAAGGCGCGCCTGATACAACTGCTGGAAGCGTCACCCAGGCAGGCCAATCCATCTGGCCAGATTTACACCACGCCGCGCATCCAGCGGTTGCTGGACACCGCCCAGGAGGAATCCCGAAGGCTCAAGGACGAATTCATCAGTGTCGAGCACCTGTTCATCGCCGCCATACGAGAACCCCAGGGCGACTCGGCCAGGATTGCCCAGGAGTTCGCAATCGACCAGGAACGGGTCTACCAGGCTCTGACCACCATTCGCGGCGCCCACCGGGTGGATGACCGGCGGGCGGAGAGCCGCTACCGGTCTCTGGAAAAGTACAGCATCGACCTGACCTGTCTGGCCGCCCACGGCAAGCTCGACCCAGTCATTGGGCGGGACGCTGAAATCCGGCGTGTGGCCCAGACGCTGACCCGTCGCAAGAAGAACAACCCCGTAATTATCGGCGAGGCCGGCGTGGGCAAGACGGCCATCGCCGAGGGGCTGGCTTCCCGGATAGCCGCCGGTGACGTACCCGACTCGCTGAAGGGCAAGCGCGTCCTGGCCCTGGACATGGGCGCCATGGTCGCCGGTTCCAAGTTCCGCGGCGAGTTCGAGGAGCGGCTGAAGGCGGTCATGGACGAGGTGAAGGAAGGCCAGGGTGAGATTATTCTCTTCCTGGACGAAATTCACACCATGGTCGGAGCCGGAGCCGCCGAGGGCGGACTGGACGCCAGCAACCTGCTGAAGCCGGCCCTGTCTCGCGGGGAGCTCCAGTGCATTGGCGCCACTACCCTCGACGAATACCGCAAGCACATAGAGAAGGATGCGGCCCTGGAACGGCGTTTCCAGCCCGTTTACCTGGAGGAACCCTCCGTGGAAGACACGGTGGAGATTCTGAAGGCCCTGCGCCCCCGCTACGAGGCCCACCACAAGGTCAAGATCGACGATGCGGCCCTGGATGCCGCCGCCCGGCTCAGCGACCGCTACATTACCGGCCGTCAACTGCCCGACAAGGCCATTGACTTCATCGACGAGGCGGCCAGCAAAGTGCGTATCGACGCCGAGGGAATGTCGGACAGCTGCCACCAGCTTGATGAGAGCATCCGGCTCCTGTCCGACCGGGAAGAGGCAGCATCCCAGCGGGGTGAATACGAGCAGGCCGCCCAGCTTCGGACGGAACGGCTGCGCCTGGAGGAAGACTTCCGGGCGGAACGGGAAAAGCTGGACCTGGACCGTAACACCGATATGACCGTGGGTGAAAGGGACATCGCCGACCTGGTTTCCAGCTGGACGGGCATCCCCGCCGGCCGGCTCCTGGAAAGCGAGGCAGACCGACTGATCCAGATGGAGGGCCTCTTGCACCGGCGGCTAATCGGTCAGGAAGAGGCCGTCAGCGCCGTCTCCGAGGCCATCCGCCGGGCCAGGTCGGGCCTGAGCAATCCCCGGCGTCCCATCGGCAGTTTCATCTTCCTGGGCCCCACCGGCGTGGGCAAGACGGAACTGTCCAGGGCCCTGGCGGAGTTCCTGTTCGACGACGAGGAGAACATGGTGCGGCTGGACATGTCGGAGTACATGGAGAAACACGCCGTCTCACGTCTGGTGGGCGCGCCCCCGGGCTACGTGGGCTACGACGAGGGCGGCCAGCTGACTGAAGCCGTGCGCCGCCGCCCCTACCGGGTAATTCTCTTCGACGAAATCGAAAAGGCTCACCCGGATGTGTTCAACATCCTGCTGCAAATCCTGGAAGATGGACGGTTGACCGACGGCCACGGGCGGACAGTGGATTTCCGCAACACGGTAATAATAATGACCAGCAACCTGGGGACTGGCTACCTCAGCCGACAGGGTGTGGGGTTCCATACCACCGACCAGTCCCCGGAAGGCGAGAAGGAGCGGCTGGAGAAGTCGGTCCACGAAGCCCTGAAGCAGGCCTTCCGGCCCGAGTTCCTGAACCGCATAGACGAGACCATAATCTTCCACCCCCTGACCCGGGAGCAGATTGTCCAGGTGGTGGGACTGATGGTCAAGGACGTGGCGGAGCGGCTGGCGGAGCAGGAGATAACTTTCGAGTTGAACCAGGCCGCAGCCGACTGGCTGGCGGAAGAGGGTTTCGACCCGGTTTACGGCGCCCGGCCCCTGCGCCGCGCCATTCAGCGCAGCCTGGAGAACCGCCTCTCCCGGGGCATCCTCTCCGGTGAATTCCAGGGCGGCGACCACCTGGTCGTTACCGCTGGGGACGCTGGACTGTTGATAACGAAAGCGGAGGTAGCCGTGGCCGCCGCGGACTAACCGGAAAGGCGACCCGCAATTGCATCGCTCCCAAAACAAAAAG